>NZ_JACVTM010000013.1:0-174163 GCF_016624415.1 Paenibacillus sp. S28
AAACGTCTATCGACGTACCTTCAAAGAAGACAGACCGCGTTTAGCGGAAGTTTTTCTTGCGAGATCAGGAAACGGAAGCTCCGAAACTTATACTTTCTGATCTCTTAAAAAAGGTTTGTGAGACAGACGGGAGGGACTCAGAGCGCAAATGACCCGGATCAATGTCGACTACTATATGCCCGCCCTGCAGGGCCAAACGGATCTCCGCCTGCACTTTTTCGGCATGGAGGAATGCCTGCCGAACCATTCGTGGGGACCCGGACTGCGGGATGCCTACATCCTGCACTATGTGCACAGCGGCACGGGGACTTTCACCACCGGCGGCACCACCTACCGGCTCGGCGCGGGACAAGGATTCCTGATCGTACCGGATATGCTGGTGCAATACACGGCCGACGAGTCGGATCCGTGGACGTATACATGGTTCGGCTTTCAAGGTGTGCTGGCCAAGACGCTCCTGCAGCGCGCCCACCTGAATGCGTCCCATCCGGTCTACGAGGCAGGTCCGGACGGCGGTTTTCCGCGGTTTTACGGACAGCTGCGCGCCGCGATGGAAGGGCCCGGCGGCGACGTGCTCAGCCAGGGCATCCTGTACGGGCTGCTGGGCGAACTGATTCGGGACTGCCGTGACAACGGCGAAGCCCCGCGTCCCACCACCTCGAAGGAAGCCTACGTCCGCAAGGCCGTCGGCTATATCGAGAGCAGCTACAGCCAGAAGATCAGCATTCAGGATATCGCCCGTTCTGTCGGACTGGACCGGACATACCTGTCCGGCCTGTTCAAGGACCAGTTCGGCGTGTCGCTGCAGGCGTTCCTGCTGGAGTACCGGATGAAACGCGCCGCCGTGCTGCTGCACAACCTGGAGCTGTCGGTAAGCGACGTGTCCCGCTCGGTCGGCTACACAGACCCGTTCCTGTTCTCCAAAATGTTCAAAAAAACAATCGGCTGCTCGCCCCGATCCTACCGGGAGCAGCAGATTTCCTCTGGCAGCTGAGGAGCAGAAATTCGCATAACCAGCATGATGGATGGATGATAAGCACCGCCTTCCATTTTTGCAGGCTCCGGCTTTCGGCCCGTCCACTGTGCACTTGGAGGTGCCCAAAACGCCGGCTGAAGATCGTCCCCAACGCCAACGCCACGCCAAAAAAGCCCTCCAGTCCTATTAGACTGGGGGCTCCTTGGCTGTACATCTCGGCTGTCTGCCGTTCATGGCTTATCCCTGACGCAGCTCCGCAAACCGATTGCGGTATTGCTCGTATTTCCCTTCCCAGATGTCCTTCCGGGAAGCAATGGTCCGGTCGTCGAGCAGCGCCCCGATAACGTCCAGGCAGACATCCCATCCGGCAACGTCCTTAGGCGTATGATCGGTGACTCGGACGATCGTCTCGATCAGGACGAGGCGGCAGCCCTGCGGCTCGGGATACAGCTCAAACCGGACGCGGTCCTCCGCCCAGGTATACTCAAGTACCGACAGGGGCTTCAGCTCCAAAATTTCGAACTTTTCATAAGTACCGTCCTGCATATCGAATGAGATGACTCCGCCTTCGCGCAAATCTTCGACGCGAAGCTCCGCAAACCACTGCTTCAGCTGGTCATTCTCGGTCAGCGCCGCCCATACCTTCTCCACCGGGTGCTTCAAATGCCGCACGAACCGCACACGGGTTCCCTGCTCGTCCTGCTCAACCACGGCCAATTCATTGGAATTCACGGCTGATCCTCCTTTTTCACATGCTCTTTTAAGTTTGTCATTCCGCCAGGATACCCAATCCAACTTAAATTCTGCCATATCCCTGCAAGCAGGTATTTCCTGCTCAGGGCTCTTCTTCATCGAGGAAGCGCTCCAGGTCGTCCAGCTTGCCGGACCAGAACCTGCGGTAGGGCCCAAGCCAATCGTCAAGCTGCTCCAACGGCTTCGCGTTCAGGCTGTACATCCGCTTCTGGGCATCGCTGCGGACGGTCACAAGCCCCGCTTCCCGCAGGATCCGCAAATGCTTGGACACCCCCGGCTGGCTTAAGGACGACAGCTCCACAAGCTCGCCCACAGAACGGTCCCGCACTCGCAAATATTCCAGAATGCTCCGCCGGTTCGGTTCGGATAACGCTTCAAACAGTTTGTCTGTGTTCATGACTATTATATTACCTTTTGGTTATATAAATGTAAAGGAATATAATAACGCCGAATCGTTCTTCACAACAAAAGGGCCATCCCTCCAAGGCTCAGCGCATGCCTTCCTCGGAAGAAAGGCTCCAAGGAAAAAGCATACGGCTGCCTAGTATGAGACGGCCCTAAGGTTACAGGGTCAGGGTTTGCATTTTAGTTAAATCCGGCTGAGCTACCGCTCGGCCCCATCGGCGAATACCGATGTGCCCCGCAAGCGCGCCCAGTCGGCTACCCGGGCGGGGTCGCCTTCCCACAGCCGCTCCCTGCCCCACTGATTCGCCTCGGGCTTGCCTTCGCATTCCACGCGGATCACCGGGAAGAGCCGCGTCGGCGCCTCCCGCGGCAGCCCGTGAATCCACAGCTCATCGCCGTTCTGTTCAAACGCGAGCTCCTGCCCTGTGGTCAGGAGCGTGACGCCCTTCACCCGGGTGTTCAAATCGGCCAGCCTCATGTCCGGGCGGCCGTCCCAGAACCGGATGATCAAATACAAGTTATTGCCGCGGGTCGTCTGCCGTCCGCGGGTGATAAACTCGGTGACGGAGCCTCCGTCCGTGCCGTACACCGCCTCGCCGTGCACCTCCAGCCAGCGCCCGATCTCCAGCCCCCGCTCCACGAATTCAGGCGGGAGCTGACCGTCCGCCGTCGGGCCGACGTTGAGCAGCAGATTGCCCCCGTGGGAGCCGCCTTTCTCGGCGCTTTCGCACAGCATGTCGAGCAGCACGTCCGCCGGACGCCACCGCTCGCCGATTACATGGCTCCAGAGCCGCCATGTCGTCACCTGGCACGACTCCCACAGCCGCTTCTGCTCGGCATGGATCACATGCTCCGGGGTACCGAAATCGCCGAGCGTATCGGAATCGCCGGCACCCACGCCCCCGTCAGCCCGATACCCGTCATGAGCGGCGGAATAACCGAGCCGGTTGTTGATAAGAATATCCGGCTGCAGCGCCCGCATTTCCTCCACCAGCTTCACGCTCTGCAGATCATCCGCATTCCGCGGCCACACTCCGTCGAAGAAGAAGTGGTCGATCTTTCCGTAGTTCGTCAGCAGCTCTTTGACTTGGGCGTGAAGATAGGCACGGACCTTCTCCCACCCCTCCGGATCCTTGGCCGGACCGTCGAAATACGCCGGCAGCCGCCAATCGATCCATGAATAGTACAATCCGATCCGCAGCCCCTCCTTGCGGAAGGCCTCGGTGTATTCACGGACAAAATCCCTTTGGGGAGCCTGCTTGGCGCTGGAGTAGTCCGTATAAGCGCTGTCCCACATGCAGTAGCCGTCGTGGTGCCGGGTCGTAAAGCAGGCATATTTAAACCCGGCCTTTCTCGCCGTGTAGGCCCACAATTCGGGATCGTAATGCTTCGGGTTCCATGCGCAGGCCTGCTCCGTATACTCCTTGTGGTCCAAATGCTCACGGAACAGCACCTGTTCCCCGCGCCCGTACTGCGCATAAGGCCCCCAATGGATGAACATCCCGTAACGGCTCTCGGTAAACCACTTCCATTTGTCCGGAACGGTAAAGGCTTGCGATTGAATAGCGGTCATGATCGAAGTTTCCTCCTTACGATTGGGTCTCGGATGTCACGGATTTGCGGGCATCGTACGCTTCCTGATAGATCTCAAGATACCGGTCCAGCCCCATGCTCTTCAGCGTCGACAGGTATTCGTTCCACTGAGCGTTGAGGTCGGCGTCGCCGATAATGAACCGCGCCATCATTTCGTTCGTGTAATCGAAGATCGTCTTGGACAGGTCAGCCAGCTCCTGCGATTGGTCCACCGTAAAATTGAGCGGCGGCAGCACCGTCTCGACTTTGACGCGATAAGGCTCGTATTTGGTCTTCGTCTCGTTGTACAGGATCGATTCCAGCGGGTTCTCCTTGTCCTCCACCGCGCCGAGGCGCAGCGAATTCGGACGGTAGGCGATGCCGGTCTGCGCCCAGTGCTTGTTCTGCGTCACCCCGAATTGGGACATGTCTTTATAGACCGCCTGCTTGCCGTTTAATCCGATTTCGCCGTCTTTGGCCCATCTCCAGTCCTTATCCGGCTCGCCGATCGTTGAGCGCAGCGTCGTTTCCCGGTCGTACAGGGCGTCCGCGAAGCGGAAGGCCGCCGCCGGATTTTTCGCCTTGTTCGTGATCACGAACTGCCCCGGGGCCACCTGGTAAGGATCGTACTGCGTCACCTGAAGCCCTTCCGGGCCTTTCAGCGGAGGTACGGCGACATAATCCTTCCACCGGCCGCTAGCACCGCTCAGTTGGGTGAGCACGCTCATATTGGGGCCGGAGGCGGCGCCCAGAATCGGCACGTCCGGATTTTCCCCCAGCTGAACGAGCTGCGCGGGATCCCGGGTCAGCGATTGCGGATCCATCAAGCCTTCAGCGTACAGCTTGTGCAGGAAGGCCAGCCCTTCCTTCCAACCGTCCTTGACGAACGGAACGTCGACTTTGCCCTCTTCATTCACATACATCCGCGTATACGGGGCATACGTGAAAGAGTTCATCAGGAAGTTTTCCACGCTCGTCGTCAGGGTCGAATTTTGCGTCGTTTGCGGCGCTCCCGAGAACGGGATTTCGTCAGCCTTCCCGTTTTTATTCGGGTCCTGGGTCTTGAACGCCTTCAGCACCTTATAAAATTCATCGATCGTGGTCGGCATCTCCAGATTGAGCGCCTTCAGCCACGGCTCGTAGATCCACAGCTTCTGTCGCATGGAGCAGTGGTAGCATTCGTTCGGAGCCGGCAGTGCGTAAATGTTCCCGTCGGCCGAGGTGATCGTCGGTTTGACCAGCGGACTTTCCTCAAACATTTTTTTCGTATTCAGGCCGTATTTCTCAATGTAATCGTTCAAAGGAAAAATGACCCCCTGTTCTCCGTACAGCGCCTGCTGCTCCGGCGTGACGTTCATGCTCATGATGACGTCCGGCAGGTCGCCGCTCGCCAGCGCCAGGTTGAGCTTCTCGGCAGTGGCGATTTCCCACTCCACATGAATATTCGTTTTCTCCTCGAAGTATTTGGTGAATTCGTTCGTGTTGAAATCTTCGACGGCCGGATTGGCGCCGATCATGACCTTGAGCGTCAGTTTGTCGTTCACGATCGGGAACACGCCCGCATCGCTCACCGCTTCACCGGCACCCGGCTCCGCCGCCGGCGCGCCCCCCGAATCCCCGCTGCCGCATGCGCCGAGCAGGCCGATCATGACCGCGGATATGAGTAGCAAAGACAGGAACTTTCTTTTCACACCGATCATCTCCTTATCCCTTTAATGAGCCGATCATGACGCCTTTTACCAGAAATTTCTGAACGAAAGGATACACGACCAGAAGCGGAAAGATGGAAATCACAATCAAGGAATACTTCAGCAAAATTTTGAGTGCCTCCCTGCGGGCCGCATCCTGCGGATCGGCCGCCAGCATCGCCGTGTCGACATCGTTCTGGATCAGAATATCGCGAAGCACGAGCTGCAGCGGGTAGTGGTCCTGGGATTTCAAATAAATCATCGCGTTAAAATACTGGTTCCAGTTGGCCGACGCATAATACAGCGTAATCACGGCGAGAATGGGTCCCGACAGCCGGATGACCACCTTCCACAAAAACTGGAAGTCATTGCATCCGTCCAGCCGTGCCGCCTCGAGCAGCTCGTCCGGTATGGACATTTGAAAATACGTCCGGGCGATGATGACATTCCATACGGTCAGCGCTCCCGGAATGATCATGGACCAGATCGTATCGAGCATACCGAGCTCCCGCACCAGCAGATAGCTGGGGATCAGTCCCCCCGTAAACATCGTCGTGAACATGAACAGAATCATGAATACGTTTTTGCCGTACAGGTCTTTACGGGACAGCGGATAAGCGGCCAGCACCGTCAGGAAGACGTTGAGGGCAGTGCCTGTCACGGTGTAGACGACGGAGTTTTTAAATCCGGTCCATACCATCTTGTAGTCGAACACGGCAGCGTAACCTTCCAGCGTCGGACGAACCGGCCACAGCCATACCTTGCCGGACACAACGGCATTGGAGTCGCTGAAAGACGCGCTGACGATGTACACGATCGGATAGAGCACGCTGATAAAAAACAGGGTGACGATGGCGCCGTTCACGAGCGAGAACACCTTGTCCCCCCGGGAATCATTGCGCAACGTGCCGTTCATGGGCTTCCCTCCTTACCACAGACTTGCCTGCTTCGACTGCTGCGCGATCTTGTTGACCACGATGAGCAGCACCAGGTTAATGACCGACTTGAACAAGCCGATGGCAGTTGAGTACGAGTAATTCGCCACCTGCGAGGTCAGACCGACCTTGTACACGTACGTGTCGATAATCTCGGATGCCTTCAGGTTAATGGGGTTCTGGAGAAGGAGCACCTTCTCAAAGCCGACGTCGAGCACATGCCCGGTGCTCAGAATCAAAAGGATGATCGCCATGGGCATGATGCCGGGCAGGTCGATATGCCACATCCGGCGCAGCTTGCTAGCCCCGTCGACTACGGCCGCTTCATGCAGGGCAGGGTCGATCGCGGCAAGCGCCGCAATGAAAATGATGCAGTTAAAGCCCGCATGCTGCCAGACATCCGACCAGACATAAATGGAAGAGAACATCGAAATCTCACCCATAAAATTGACCGGCCCCACACCGATAAAGCCGAGGAGCTTGTTGACGATGCCCGTTCTCGGGTCGAGCAGCTCCCGGATAATCCCGACGATGACGACGATCGAGATGAAATGCGGGGCATACGTGACCATCTGCACAGCCCGCTTGAATACCCGCCCCCGCAAATAGTTGAGGCCGAGCGCCAGCAGAATGGGAAACGGAAAGCTCGCAGCCAGGTTGTAAAAGCTGAGGATCAAGGTGTTTTTCAAAATCCTCCAGAAGTCGTACGAGTGAACAAAGCGCTCAAAGTGCTTCAGCCCGACCCACTCGCTTCCCCAAATGCCTTTGGTCACAACAAAGTTCTTAAAAGCGATTTGTGCGCCATACATGGGTACGTACTTGAAAATGATCAAATACAGAAGCGGCAGCGCCATCAGCACGTATAACTGCCAGCTGTGGATCAGCTTCTTTACGGCGGGTCTCCTTCCCGTCCTGCGCGCTGCCCTTGTCTTTCGCTCGGTCACTGACATGCTCATTTCACTTTCACCCCCCTTGATTGGACCCAGCATAGACCGGGACCGCCCAAGGTGTAAATTGCCTGTTCCCCGGCGGGTTTACCCTCGTTCAGAAAGGCCGTTGACCTTTGCCCGGCTTGTATACATTTCGTTAGATTCGGGCGTATTTGCCTTAGCAGCCGGCCGCTGGCGAGGTATTCTCTGTAAGCGAAAAGGCCAGGAAATCCCTGGCCCAAAAACGCCTTATGCATCCTGACGGTGAAGAGGGGAAGCCGGTTTCTTATGTGCGATATCGCGGTACGCCGTTGCGCTGATGCCGCTGCCGCGTTTGAAGGCCCGGCAGAAGGTGCTGGACGCCTGGTACCCGACCTGCTGCGCAATATCCCGGATCGGCAGCCTGGTCTCAGACAGCAGCTGCTTGGCTTTGTCCATCCGGAGGTTCTCAACATATTCGGAAAAATTGACCCCTGTCTGCTCTTTGAAAAATTGCGACAGATACCCCTTGGATATATTCAGATGATCCGCCGCGGCATCCAGGCTGAGATCAGCCTGTCCGTACTGGTGATGAATGTAGTCCACCGTATCGCGGATCAATTGGACGTTGCGGCTCTTCTTGCGCCGATCGATGTCGTCCGAAATTTCCGCGAATCTCTCCGTAGCGTTATCAAACGCCTGCTTCGGGTGATTGGCCGTGCCGAGCTGCTGCAGCAGTTGCCTCATGTCCGCCTGCTCCTTCACCATCAGCTGATCCTGCACTTTGACCAGGCAGCCCACCAGGTCAAGAACAAACAGCTGCTGCATCGCCAAGGGAAGGTGCCGCTCCTCGAAATTTTCCCGGTACAGAGAGGCGAGCAGCTTCCGGACCTCCTCCGTCTCGCCTGCTTTGATGTAATTCATAAGGCGGTTTTCCGATTCCGCCGGAAAATAAAAACCGCGGTGATCATGGGCCAGATCCTCGAACCAGACGGACTGGCCGGTTCCGGCTTCATACAGCCGGGAGAGCGCCTGCCTCGCTTCTTCAAAGGACTCCGGCACTTCAAGGAGCGAGGTGCGGTAGCCTCCCACCGCAAAGCCCGCCTGGAGCCCGTGGCGGCTGATTTCCAGCGTCAGCTGCTGCAGCTCCCGTTCCACCGTCTTGCGGAAGGCGCCGGGATCGCCTTGTCCGTTGACGAACAGGACGGCGATTTTATCCTCGGCGACCGGGTAGGTGAAGGGACAGCCCTTCAGCGTCCGGCCCAGCATATCCTGGATGAGCACGCGTTCGATATCGAGCTCGCGCAGCTCCTCCTCCTGAAACCGGTGCCCGCCGCGGTGAAACTGAACGATTCCGACGGCGCAGCCGCTGCCCTGAATATCGGCGTTTTGATGCTTCAGCAGGGATTCGACGTGTTCAGCCATCAGGTATTCGCCCTGAAGAAGCCGCCCGAAGAACGACTCCCGCAGCAGCGGAGCCTGCCGCTCGATTTCCTGCTGCAGTTCGTCGTTGTTGTCAATCAGGCATGCGAGCGAGTGCTGGATATAGCCGTACATATCCTTTGGCCGCTTCAATTCCCCGCCGTTCAGCCGGGACGTCAGGGCAGTCGTGATGTTCACGATCGGCCTGCCGCTCCGGGTAGCGAACAGATAGGCAAGGATGAGGCCAAAAATCAGGAACGCAAGGAGGATAGTCACGGTAGTATGCTTGATGGCCAGCACTTTGCTCAGGACGACATGGGGCGGCTGGGCGACGACATAGGACCATCCGTTATAGGACGAGGTGGTATAGGTCATCATCATGCCGCCGGTAGCCGCTGAAGCTTCGATCACTCCGGATTTCGCTCCCGGCGGCAGGCTCTGCCGGGTCACCAGGCCGCCGCTTGACAGAGATGTAACCAGGCGTCCTTTCTCATCCATGATGGATACCCAGCCCCCGTCGGATATGTCAATTCCACGAAGAAGCGACTGCAGGCGCTGGTTGTCCACCAGAATCATCAGCGCCCCCTGAATATGGCCGGGGTATCCGAGAGACTGGACATATGTCAGCAGATCCGTCGTCTTGCCTTGATACACCGTGGATCCGGATGACATGATTTCCCGGTTGCGGAAATTACCAAGGAGATCGTTCCTCCAGGTCGTGTAATCCTTGCTGGGTTCAGAGAACATGTAACGATAGAACGAGGGAAGTTCATAAGTGGAATCCGGGGATAGCGCCAAATCGCTATTTTTGAAGATCAGATAGTAGTTAAGAATAAATCCATTGGCTGCATTGTAGCTGTAGAGGCTTTTTTGCGTCCGATACACCTTGTACGCCGTCGTGTCCCGGAACGGTTCCTTCACCTGCTGAAAGCTCTGAACGGCTGGATCGCTTTGCAGCTGCAGGGAAATCCGGTTAATCTCGTTGAAGCGGCTGTCGACCGTTTCTTTCACCTGATCCAGCATCTGCAGATTGCTGTGCGTAACTTCCTTTTTCACCACATCATAGGTTTGCCTGTAAAACAGGGCCCCTGCAAGCAGGGTAAACAGCATGAACAAGAAATAAGGGATCATGAATCGAACGAAAATGTACTGGATTTTCCATCCATTGGCCCATCGCATGGATCACTTCTCCTCTCTTCATTCTGGGATGCCGATTCGACAAAACACAACGCGAAACATGTCTAAATAACAATATTGTAAGTGCTTTCATATTTTTTATCAACGAGTTTGTAAGGTTATATGACATACAAAAAAGCAGCCGAAGCCTTCGGCTGCCTCCATCTCACACAGAACCTCAGCGGGTTCCCACGTTAAAATCCACTTCCTCGATCAATTCGATAATTTCGCCGTTCGGGCTGTGCAGGACCGCATTGCGGACCCTAAGCGGCGGCTCACCCAACTCCAAATTCGCCGGCTCCACATAAATTCGCGCCCCGTGAGCGAGCGCCTTGTCCACCATCTCGTCCACATTATCCACGTAGAATGCCAGATGGAGCAGGGCGCCGTGCTTCACTTCCTCGCGCGAAGGCGCCTTATCCCCCTCGGCCGGAACTTCGGCGCCAGGGTCGAACACCTCGATGCAGGTCCGCCCGTCAGGCGAAACCAGCATCGAGGCCGTCTTAATTTTAAACGCAGGCAGGCTCCATGAGTGACCGACCGTAAACCCGAGAACCCGGATATAAAAATCAAGCGTTCCTTCATAATCCTCTGCCTGAATGGCCGCATGGGCCAGTCCTTTCACGCTCATAACCATCTCTCCCTTTGTGCTTTTCGTATCGTTTTTATTTTATAGATTCATTTCCGCGATCGACATGCATGTAATAAGGAATTGGTCCTTCCCGATTTGCATAAAATAAGTTATTTTCGTATGCTTACTTTATCTTTAGATCAAGTACAGGAGAGATGGCGAATTTGAGCACGGCAGTTGACGAGATCGACCTGAAAATTTTAAAGCTTCTGCAGCATGAAGCGCGAATGCCGATCGCCCAGATCAGCAAGCAGATTGCCATGTCCCAGCCTTCCGTGAAGGAGCGGATCGTTAAGCTCGAGGAACGGGGCGTGATCACGGGGTACAGCACGGATCTGAATTTGCGGGAGCTGCAGCGGGGAACGACCTCTTTTATCCTGATGAAGACCGAGCTATGCAGCGAGCTGGTGGAATTTTGCACGCAGTCCGAGCAAGTGACGGGCTTGTTCCGTATCAGCGGGGAGTACAACTATCTCGTTCACGTCCAGACGGGGTCCGTCGACGAGGTAGCCGACTTCCAGGATGCCCTGGCAAGGTTCGGCCCGTCGAAATCGCATATCAGCCTGAAAAATATATTGGATCACCGGATTTTGCTGTGATAGAGCCGGTGTGTCCTTATTCTGCCCAATAGGAGGAGAACCGTAATGACGGCAAAGCTTGTATTTCGTTAAGTCAGAGCCCCGCCTCCGGATTGCAAGGTAGCATTTTGACCCAAGTTCAAAATCCAACCGCGAATCAGGAGGATACGATAAATGGATATTCAGATCAGAGAAATGACAGACCGGGACCACCCGGAGCACATTCAGATCGACGGCAGCTTTACGGTAGATTCCGAGCTCGTTTTGTCCGTTACGGACCAAGGGATCGGTTATACGGTTAAACCCGTCGTGCCCAGTTATCAAAAAAGCTACCCCGACGAGGCGCACCAGGGCGACAGCGGAAATTTGTCGGAGTACATCGGCCGTCCGGACCGTGCGGTCTACCTGGCCATAGTGGGAGATCAGGCCGTCGGCCGGATCATGCTGGCGAAAAATTGGAACGGGTACGCCTATATCGAGGATCTTCGGGTAGATCGGAACGCCCGGGGACACGGTATCGGCCGGAAATTGATCGAGCAGGCGGTGCTCTGGGCCAAGACCGGCCACACGCCCGGCCTCATGCTGGAGACGCAGAGCAACAACGTGCGAGCGTGCCAATTTTATGAAAGCTGCGGATTTGTTATCGGAGGCTTTGATTCTTATCTATACCGGGGCTTTAAAGAGCATTCGCAGGAAACGGCTGTTTTCTGGTACCTGCTGTTCTAGCGGTCAACGGATGTCAGCTCAGCATATAAACCACGATGAGGATCAGCACCGCAGCTATGATTAAATAATTCCTTGTTCTAACGGGAAGTTTGTTGGCTTTCGGGCCGATGACCTGACGGTGGAAGACGAACAGCAGCATCAGATCTGCAAGCAGCACCAGCAGCACCAGATCCATTCTGCCGTCGATTCTCGCCGTCAGGTTTTTTTCTGCAAAACCGCACACGCATAAACCAAGGAATAAATACACGACATTTCTGATGATTTCCACAGAACTCCAGATGACCTTCATCTCGCGACACCTCGCTTAACTCCATTTTTATCCATCAGGGACTGTTCGATCAGCCGATCGGCAGTCCCATTTCGACCGTCGTCCCCTTGCCGGGCTCGCTTGTAATGTTCAGGATGCCGCGGTGGGAAGCGATAATTTTCTTCACGATCATCATGCCCAGACCGTAACCTTCCAGCTTGGTCGTATGGAATGGCTCCCCGATCCGCTCCAGCACCTCTTCGGGCATGCCGATTCCGTTGTCCATGAACCGGATCCGCTGGTAACCGCCGTCTGCCTCGAGCACGATGTCGATCCGGCCCCCGCCGGGCAGCGCTTGAATGGCATTTTTCAGGATGTTCAGAAACACCTGCTTGATCTGATTACGGTCGCAGGAAATTTTCTCCTCCCGGATGCAGGTGCACCGGATGCGGACATTGTTCTTCGCCGCCTCGATTTCGATCAGGCTCAGCACTTCCTGCAGAATCGTCATGCACCAATCTTCCCGGAAGCGGATTTCCTGCGGTTTGCCTAAAATGAGAAACTCGCCAACGATCAGGTTCATCCGATCCAGCTCCGACATAATCAGGTCATAATGCCGCAGTCCCGAGGTCGGTCCCGCCAACTGAATAAGGCCCTTGACGGTGGTCAGGGGATTACGGATTTCGTGCGCAATGCCGACCGCAAGCTGGCCGGCGAATACCAGCTTCTCCGTATTCCGCAGCACCTCCTCGGTCCTCTTCATTTCCGTAATATCCCGCAGGGTGCCGATAATGCGGCAGAGGCAGCCGCCCATATCAAAAACCGGCAGAACGTCCAGCATATAATAGCTGTCGGAGTCCATCCGGGTGTCCTGCAGCTCTACGCCGATGCATTCCTCCTGTCTGGCCAGCACCCGCTCGAAATAGGGGGAAACCAGGCGGTGCTCCAGTACCGGCGTGCCCAGGTATAGACGTTTGTCCCCGCCGTCTAAGCGGAGTATTCTCAAGTATTGATCGTTCATGTCGATAATCCGGCCGGCGGCGTCCGTCACGACAACCCCCTGATAATTCGCCTCCAGCAGCACTTGGTTCAACGTGTGAAGGTGGGCGTTGTTCCGGCGAAGCAGCATTTCCCGCTCCACGGAATCAACCATGGTACACAGCAGGGTCAGCAGGTGCGGATGGGCCGAATCGACCCCGGTCATCAGAGAGAGTGTTCCAAGCACCGCCCCGTCCTCCCGATGGAAAGGGGCCGAGTAACAGGCCATGCCATGGAGCGCCTCGAAGAAATGCTCTTCGCCCAAGGTCTGGAACGGACGCTTAAACCGCAGGCACAGCGGGACCGAGCCCGTGCCGGTCTCCTTGTTGTAGCGGACCCCCTTGGTAATGCCCAGCTCCGCGATGGCCTCGAGAAACATCGGCTCGCCGTAACATTCCAGCAGATATCCCCATTGATCGGTCACCGTGACCAGGATCGGGGTCCCTTGAATGGTCGACAGAAACTTGTTGACGAAAAAAAGAATGATATCAATATATTCCTTATAAAAGGACAACCGTTCCTCCAGTTCCTCTTGGGTGTAGCGCTTGCTGAGAACGGGAAACTTGGCGGGATCGAGGCCCCGCTGCCTGTAATGCGCGTTAAAAGCTGCAATGATCTGCCGATCATCCATTAGGTCTATCTCTTTATCCATTGCCTATACCCCATTTATGCCGATATTCCATCCCAAGATGACGTTCAATTCCCTCTATTCTATCATCCTTTGGGACGAAAGCGTCCGCATAATATGAAGATTTTACCTGAAAATAAATCATCCCCTTCCCGCAGAGCCGTCAATGCCCCAGGAAAGAGGATGTATTAGGATAAGGATAAGCCATAACCTGTTTCGATCAGCGGCCCGTCAGGCGCTTGATAATCTCCCGGCTTTTTTTCAAATACCGGACCGATTGATCGTATTCCCGGCTGGCCACGCCCAAATATAAAATATCGATGACGTTCAGTTGGGTCATCCGCGACGACATCGCGCCGCTGCGGATTTCGTTCTCCGTCGATGACGTGTAGAGCGGATAATCGGCCTGCGCCGACACGGCATTGTTGCCGTACTTGGTGATGGAAATCGTCTTGGCTCCGCAGGCGCGCGCCTCCTTCAGGCATTCGATGACGTGGGCCGTCTCGCCCGAATACGAAATGCCTACCGCCACGTCGCCCGGATTCAGCATGACCGCCGAGGTCAGCTCCAGATGCGGATCGGTAAAGGAATGGCTTGTCTTGTTGATCCGCAAAAATTTGTGATGCGCATCCTGCGCGATCAGATGGGAAGCCCCGAGCCCGTAGAAAAAAATTCGGGAGGCTTGGCTTAACGCCTCCACCGCAAGGTCCACGGTTTTCGGATCAAGAATCGTTACCGTGTCCCGGATCGACTGAATGTTGTTGGCGGACACGGTTTGGATAATTTGCTCCATGGAATCGCCCGGACGAATCTCCCGGTACTCATAGCGCTCCTCGTTCTGGTTCAGGTCCCCGGCCACCTTCAGCTTCAGCTCCGGGTATCCTTTCACCCCCATGGATTTGCACAAGCGGATGATCGCAGCCTGGCTGCCGCCGCTTTCCGCAGACAGCTGCGCTACGGACATGTCGAGTATGCTGTGCGGATAGCTGATAATGTATTCAGCCACTTTGCGCTCTGAGGGCGTAAGGTCGTCCAAAATCTCTCGCAGTCTGACTAGTCCCCCGTTCATGATGCTCTCTCCTTTGCCCGTATCGTATCGTAGCAGATCTCATCCCTGCTCGTTCTCGTTCTCATCGTTATCAATCTTTGACGGCGGCGGTAATCGAGTTGTGCACCGCCGCCCGCAGCACGCCGACGCTGCCGCTACGGCCGTAATAGACCCGGTTGGTGAGCAGCACCACCGCCAGGTCCAGATCGGGCTCCACCCACAGGCTGGTCCCGGTAAACCCGGTGTGCCCGTAGCTGCGCGGGCCCATCCAGTCGCCGGAGGCGTCCCAGCGGTCCCCTTTCAGGACCCAGCCGAGCCCCCGGTTCGCCCCGGCGATGCCGGCGGTATGGGTCCGGGTCGCGGTCCTGACGGCCGCCGCCGACAGGACGCGCCGCTGGCCGCCCGGCGCGGTCGGCTCCGGCACGGCGCCGCCGGCCAGCCACATCCGCGCATAGCGCGCCAGGTCGCCGGCGGTGGCGAACAGGCCGGCGTGCCCGCAGACGCCGCCGAGGGCGCGGGCTTTCTCGTCGTGGACCACCCCCTGGAGATGACCGCCAGCAGCGCGGTCATATTCCGTCGGGGCGGTCCGCTCCCGCAGCCCGGCCGGCGGGGCGAAGACGGCGCCGGCCATGCCGAGCGGCTCCCAGATCCGCGCCTTGGCCGCCTGGTCCAGAGGCATGCCCGCCGCCTTCTCGACGATCCGGCCGAGAAGAAGGAAGCCGAGATCGCTGTAGACGGCGGCCGTACCCGGCGGATGCTGCAGCGCCACGCCGGTGACCGCCTCCCACATTTGGGGCTGCGTCCAGCCGTGCGAGTGGATATTTCGATCCGCCGGAAGACCGGAGGTATGGGTGAGCAGCTGCCCGATCGTCACCTCTTCCCGCCCCTCACCGGTAAACTCAGGGATCCAGGCGGCAGCTTTTGTACCAAGCGTCAGGACGCCGTCATCGATCAGTCCGAGCACAAGCGGCAGCGTAACGCTCACCTTGGTCAGCGAAGCACAATCATACAGGACATCCGGTCCGGCCGGGAGCGGATGATTCGGACCCGGGTTTGCGCTCCCCGCTGCATAAACCCATTCCTTCCCGTGCCGGGTAACGGCCAGCACCGCCCCGGGTATCACCCCAGCGGCCATCTCCCGCTCAATGGCACGCCCGGCGGCCTCGAGCCCTTTTGGGTCCAGGCCAAGCGCCTTGGCGCCTTCCGCTATATCAGCGTACATGATCTTCCCTCCCGATTTCCGGTTCTCTTCAGGATTGCCGGCAGACTCAATGGCGCAAATGCTCCGAACAGACGGTGCAATCCGTAACCGCCCGCGAATGACCGAAAAGCCCTGTATGCTGCCTTGAGATGTTAACATTTCTGGTGCCTATTATATCGCTTGCGAAATTTTATTTCAACAAATGTCGTATATTTAGAAATTTTTATTTAAAAACTCGGCGACATCCATTGATCCAAGGTCATAAAGGACCGTTCCTACTGATGTGTATGACATTTCGTTCATTTTAAGACACTTCCGCCTGGGCATCTGCATAGGATGCAGCAGGTCAATTCCAAACGGAGGTCAACGTCATGAGTGTGCAATATTCAGGCTATCAGCACCAAACGCTGTACCAGGCAGAGCCTCATATGAGCCAAACGCTTCATTCGGCTCGGGAACGCTTCAAGCAGCTGTGCCGCCAACATGTCAATAAGCATGTCCGGATCGAAACGCTGGACGGCGATGTATTTGAAGGAACCCTCTTGCACTGCGACAAGGGTATCGTGTATATCCAAATTCCGCAGTCACCCGGACACCGGGCTTTCATCCCCGGACGCCCCCCTTTCTTTAACCAAACCATCCTGCCTCTGGTCCTGTACGAACTGCTGGTCATCAGCTTATTAGCGTAAGCTCGCCATAACTATGCTCAAATGAGCAAAGAAAGGAGTCATCCCCATGGCATTCATGCCTCCCTTTGGCCCTCAAGGCCAGGTGCAGCCGCCTTCATCCCCGCCGCCGCAATTTACGCCTGCACAAACCGGCGCATCGGCGCTCGCCATTGATCCCGGCGCAATTTCCGGCTGCCTTTTCCGCAATACGTTCATTTGGCCCGTACGCGGTCCGGGCTTCTGGTTCTATCCCGTCTTCGTCGGCCGGACCTCCGTTGCCGGATTCCGCTGGAACGGATTTTTCTGGATGTACTCGGGGCTCGACCTCAGAACCATCCAATCGTTCACCTGCTTCTAGAAGCATCTGCTGCACGACAAAGCGGCGGTATCCGGAAAGCGTCCCTAACGCTCCCGGCGTACCGCCGCTTTTTCACGGGTCATACACGCTCAGAATGGCAGCGCAGCCGCAACCGTTACGCCAGCCTCCGGTATGCCTTCCTGCCAAGAAAGAAGCAGACGATAGCGGCTCCCAGGCCTAGCGTTACCACCGGACCCGCGACCCAAGGATTGTACAGCACGGTGGAGGTGGCGCTGATCACGGCTCCTCCCATGCCTGCCCCCGCCGCCAGTCCTAAATGCGTCACCGACGTATTCAAGCTGAGCACGAGATCGGAGGATTCCGGCGCCTGCTGGATAAAGTAAGTTTGAATGGCTGGCGCGGTTACAAACATGGCGAACATCATCACGCCGATCAGAATGAGGTCCGGAACGAGCCAGGAGGAAAACGCCGGCAGCAGCGCCAGGGCCGCGGCATGGACGAGCAGACCGGCCAGCAGAATACGTACGGCCCCCCACCGGTCCACGGCGTAGCCTCCCAGACGGGAGCCGATCACCCCGAGGATGCCGAAGCCCAGCATGGTCACCGCCACGCCTGCGGCGTTCATGTGAAGTACGCTTTGCAAAAACGGGGTCATATAGGTATACATCACCGAATTCCCGGTCTCCCGGAACAGCGTAATGAACAGAGCACTCACGATAACTCCGCTGCCCAGCAGGCGCAGCTGGCGTCCCAAGGAGACGGGCTCATCACCTTCCACGACCGGTAGAAGCCGGTAAATCGCCGCCATGATCAGCAGGCTCAGCGCTCCCAGCAGGATGAAGATCATTCTCCAGCCGATCCAGCCGGTAATGGCGATGCCAAGCGGGACCCCCAACACCATGGCCAAGCTGAAGCCCAGAATAATCGTGCCGATGGCGCTGCCGACCTTCTCCGCCGGGACGAGCTTGGCGGCAGCGCTGAACACGACCACCAGGTACACGCCCGAACCGATGCCCAGAATGATGCGCGACGCGATCAGCAGGACAAAATGGGTGCTGGCGAAGGACAGTCCACAGCCGGCTGCGAAAACCAGCAGCGAACCCAGCATCACCTTTTTTCTCCCGAGACGGGAGGTCAGCGAAATCAAGACCGGCGTGCCGATCGCAAAAGCTAAAGAATACGCCGTGATCAGCTGCCCCGCCGCACCGACGGAAACGTTCATATCACCGGCGATCTCACTGAGCACACCGCTGACGATCAGCTCCGAGGTGGCCGTCAGGAAAACGCCAAGCGTCAGTAAGTAAATATATAAGCGATTCATTCGTTGGACCATATTCATACCCTCCATATATACGACCGGCAGCCGGTGGATCCGAGGCATGGCCGGCACAATGCCTTGGTGCACCCTGAAGCCGATACTCATAGAATCAATGAGCGCAAGAGCGGTACAGTGCCGGGCCACGTCTGGCACATCAACGTGCACCGTTCTTTTCGCTTGATTGAATTATATGAAAGGTACAAACAAATCGTAAGAACGCAAATGATTTGGAGATAATCCTGCCATTTTGACTAACTAACAATTTGTAAGTGAATCATACGTTTACACAAAAAAACCAAAGGAGCCTGTCCTCCTTCGGTTTGTTTTCTGTCCGTTATATATCACCATTTAATCCGCTTGGCCGTTTCCAGCAGCAGGCTTCGCTCCTCTTCCGCGAGTGGCCAGGTATGGATCTCTTTTTGTATTCGCTCCAGGCTCGTGTATCCTTTGGCTAGTCCGTTCAGCCTGGCGGCCAGCGTGGAACTCACCAGCTCCTCATGCGTCGGATAGAGCCGGCTCAACTGCTCGATCGCATCCGGATGCCTTTTCAAGTAGTATTTCTGGTGGCGGTCTTCCGCCGGGTACCAGGCCGTAAGGGGAGCGATTTCCGTATCCGGCCGTCCTTTGCCCTGCTCCTCGCGCCAGGCCAGGACCTGGTGAATCACCTTCAGCTGTCCATCACCGCGATAGAGGAGCAGCGACAAATACTGCCTGCCTTTGTAATCGTTAATATTCAAAGGGTTATGATTGTCCCAGAACGCGTTCAGAATGTCGGAAAAGGAAATGACGCCAGGGTCATACACGACCTCGACCATCTCTGTATGATCACCCATGTTCCGGTACGTGGGGTCTGATGTCGTTCCTCCTCCATAGCCAACCCGCGTCCGGATTACCCCCGGCATATGGCCGAACAATGCCTCCGGGCTCCAGAAACAGCCCATCCCCAGCGTCACTATCTCTGGAGCAACACCTGGCTCTTGAGAATGATGGGATCCGGAATCCTGTATGCGCATTGGTTTCACCCCCTTCAACATTTAGGCGAACATCGTACTGATATCGTCGACCTGAAGCCCGAGCGTGCTGCCGATCAGAAAATACAGCAGCGTCCACACGAACGCTGTCGTGTAAGAGACCAGGGCAAAACGGCGGTAAGCCATTCCTTTCATGCCGACGGCATACGGCGTCACGTTTCGCAGAACAGGCAGGAATACACTGATGCACATGGCCATATTACCGTATTTCCGGTTCAGCAGCTCCGCTTTATCGATATACCTGGCCATCCGCTTGGACCTGGTCAGACGGTCGAGCAGGCGGCTTGCCGCCAGACGGCTGACGACAAAGCCGACGGTTAAGCCCGAACAGATTCCCAGGTAAATCGTGATGAACGAAGAGACCGGTGCCAGATGCCCTGTCCCGGCAAGCACCCCGCCGATCATGACCACCACCTCGTTCGGAAGCGGGAGGCCAATAACGCCTAAGCACAATACGAAAAAGAACGCAAAATAACCCACCTGCTCAATGAGTCCCATCAACGTATCCATACTCTTTCGGTTCCTCCCATACCCAGCAAAAATAGTCCATGCTGAAGCCCTGAAGGCACGCTGCCAGACAGGCCCCCCTTTTAACTTATGCCGCCTTCCGGTCCATTGAGAATCCCATCCTCAACAGTTTGAACCTTTCTTAGCCCAGCTCTTCCTTCAGCTTCCGGTCAAGCGCCCGGAACGCGTCCCGGATTCGTTCTTTGGGCACCTTGGCATACATGTCCCCGATGCTGACTTCATAGGAGGACTCCGAATCCCCATTATCTTTCACATAATGATTCAATTGAATGCCTGTTTCGCTGATGATATCCACCAGGAGCGCCTCGAGCCTCTCTTTGCCAAGCTGGATATGGACGTGAAACATATTCGATACGGGAACGACCGGCCTTGTCGTGACGCCGTGGCATTCGTTATAGAGCGCGGCAAGCTCTTTGGCTTCCTCATAATACTGCTCCATCCGTCCAATGCGCCGGTCAAAATAGTAATCGGCGCTGACTACATACGGATACAGGCTGAACAGGTCCCCGCCGTGCCGTCGCTTCCATACCTTGGACCGCTCTGTAAAATCCGGGCTTCCCGCCAAGACCGCACCGGAAATGCCCCCGATGCCTTTATAAAAAGAAACGTAGACACTGTCGAATAGCGAGCAAATTTCCGCGGCGGTTTTTCCATAGTAAGGCGTAACCTCGAACAGTCTCGCTCCATCGAGATGCAGTCGGATGCCCTTTTCGCGGCAATAGGCGGAAATCGCTTCGAGCTCGCCGTAGTCCGGCAGCTGGCCGCCGATTTCGCGCTGGGGCAGCTCCAGCAGGAGACAGGATACGTCCTCCGGCATCCGCTCGACGTCCTCCAGCCGGATCAGGCGATCCTTGTCCGCCAGAAGCACCGGTTCAATATGATGCAGCTCTTTTAAACCGTCCTCTTCGTGGATTTCCAGGTGGCACAGCGGGTGGTATGCCACCTTCTTCACCTGCTTCTCATCGCACCAGATCCGCAGCGCAATCTGCTGGGCCATCGTCCCGCTCGGGAAAAAGACGGCCGATTCCTTGCCCAAATACGCCGCCATTTTGTTCTGAAAATCCTCTATCACCTTGCCTTTGCCGTAGGCATCGCCACCAAGGGACCCGTCCACCTCCCGGAAGGCCTCCTTCAGCACATCCAGATTTCGTGGACCGTGCCCTCCCAATACATATTCCGCCTGTTTGCCTGCTTCTGCCAATGTTTTAGTCGTATTCATTCGTCCGGACCGACTCCCTTTCAACTCGCGCATTGCAACCGGACTATGCATAAGTCCGGCCGTTCACGTGACATGTTCAACAACGATCGTTGTTTGCTGTCTTTAGCATACTAAATCTTGAAAGGAAGATGCAAAATTTTTTGCGCACGCAAACAGCCCCCGCTCCAGCCGGGGCTGAAACAGGGACTGCCTTCATATCTCCTGTATGTGTCTGTACGGACTGCTCAATCGAACGATTAAGATTGAGCCGCCGCTTCAAGTTCCTTGATCTGCGCCTTGTATTGAACGAGCAGCTTGGCGAGCGCGTCCTTGATGGCCGCCTCGTCCTTGGACTCCACGGCGTCATGCAAAGCGATGTGGGCCTTCATAAACGCAATGGCGGACTCGCTTGCTTCCTTGCTGACGGCAATGCTCAAAGTTTTGGAATGCTCTGAATCGCCTGCCGCCGCCGGCTCAGTCTTAGCCGCCTCTACCTTCAGGTCCCCCAGCTTGGAGATGATGACCTTGGCAGGTCCGAGCTCCTTGGCCTCATCCACAGGTTTGGCTTGGTCCGTCGCTTCGGATTTCACCAGCTCCTTGATCTGGCCCAATACCTCAGCTTTGTCCAATTCCTTGAGCTGGCCCAGCACCTCGGCTTTATCGAATACCTTGATCTGATCCGGCACATCGGCTAGCTCCAAATCCTTGGCTTGACCCAGCGCATCGGCCATCTCACCCTTCAACTTGTCGAGGATTTCGATCCGGATCTTCTCCCCGGAAATAGTTGCTGCCTGCTGAAGCGTCTCCGTAACCGGAGACGCTTCACCCGATTTTACTTTCGCTGCATCTTCCACAGGAACCGCTTTGATTACGCTGAAGAAGCGTGGACCTTCTCCTGCCACCTTTTTGAATTGCTCCAATGTCTGCTTCCAGTCTTCTACGGTGTCCGGCGCATATTTTTGGGCCAGCTCGAGCGGATCTGCCATGGCCGATGTGACGACCGCTCCCTTTATTGCCGGTATCGCAGCCACCTTGGCTGGAACATCGGAAGGAACCTGGGGCTGTTCACTCGCGTCTGCATTTGTTACGGCCGGGGCCGCTACGGCGGACATGAGCAGCGCAGAGGCGACCGTCTTTTTAAACCATGCGTTTCGAATCATTGATTCAGCACTCCTTTAATTCGGATATGGTGTTACATGTCCCAGTCTACGGAACGATTGTGGCAGCCCGCGGGAGAAATTATGGAAAAACAATGGCAGAGCTCCATACGCAGGCGCCCGCTTGATATACTGGAGATGAATTTCCAATCCGGGAGGTACATGGGATGAACAACAGTTACGTCATCGCCGTGGTCGATGATGATGTACATATAAGGGATCTTGTCGAGGCGTATTTACAAAAAGAAAACTACCGCACGGTCGGCCTTGGCAGCGCGGAAGAGGCCTGGGCTCTGTGGCGGACGTCACCGCCGGACATGTGGGTCCTGGATATCATGCTTCCGGGCATGGACGGCTACGAATTTTGCCGGCGGATCCGGCAGGAGGCGGAAGTGCCGATCATCATGATCTCGGCCAAAGACAACGAGGTCGATAAAATATTGGGCCTGGAGCTGGGCAGCGACGATTACCTCGTCAAGCCATTCAGCCCCCGCGAGCTCGTCGCACGTATCAGACGGCAGCTCCAGCGCTGGTACAAGCTGAGCGGATCCGGCGATGCCGCAGCGGGCCTGTCCCATCCGGCCCGGATCGAAACGGGAGGGCTGCAGCTGATCCCCGACGAACGGCGCGTATTCTGGCACGGGGAAGAAGTGGACATGACCAGCAAGGAGTTTGCGATGCTTCAGGTGCTGGCCGAGCATCCGAACCGCGCCTTCACGCGGGACGAGCTGCTGACCCGGGTCTGGGGCGACGACTATTTCGGCAGCGACCGGGCGGTCGATCATTTGATCAAACGGATGCGTAAAAAGCTGGAGCATGTGCCGATCGAAGCCATCTGGGGACATGGCTACCGGTTAAGACACGAAGGAGGAGACGCTCACGATGAAGCTCGTGCATCAGATTAATTTGGCCTTCGGGATCGCGCTGCTGCTGGTCCTGTCCGTTACGGCCGTGGTGATCCATTTCGTCCTGCTGGACCACCTGATCGGCTCCCAGAAGGAGGACCTGAAGGCCATGGGCGCCGTCATATCCGCCAAGCTGCGGGTCGACAGCATTCAAACCGTTGCGGCGGAGCTGTCCACAACCCCTGCCCTGCCGGTTAAAATGGCGGAAACCAGCGGAGTTGCGGCCATTTTCACGGATATCCAGGGGAAAAGCATGCCTGTAACCGCTCCGAATGCCGCCATGAAAATCACTGAGGCTGTAAAGGGCGTTTCCGGCGAGCAGGTCTTTAAAGACATCGTAGACGGGACGGACAAGAGGTTTATTACGTCCGTGAGCGTCATGCCGCAGGGAACGCTTACGCTGCTTACGCCGGTAAGCCGCGTCAAAACGATTGAACAGGCGCTGCTGAAGCGGCTGCTGATTATTTTCGGCGTCGGAGGCGCGTTCATGGTCGCGTTCAGCTTGTTTATTACAAAGAAGCTGATCCGGCCGCTCATGAGCCTGCAGGAGGAGCTGATCAAGGTCAAGGAGCGCCGGTTTTCCGAGGTTCGCTTCGTCAGAGCCGGAGGCGAGATCGGCTCCGTGGCGGAGTCCGTATATGACATGGCCGGGGAGCTGGACCGGTTTAACCATGTGCAGAAGCAGTTTTTCCAAAACGCATCGCATGAGCTGAAAACCCCGCTGATGTCCATCGCGGGTTATGCGGAAGGCATTCGTGACGGGGTATTTGAAGGTGAGCGCATCCGCAAAGGCCTCGATATCATCATCAGCGAAAGCGGCAGGCTCAAGAAGCTGGTAACGGAGATGACCCTGCTTGCGAAGCTCGACAGCGAGGAAGATGTATTCCGCAAAAACGCTGTGTCCCTGAAGGAACTGGTCACCGAAGCTTCGGAACGCATGAATCCGCTGCTGGTCAAGAAAGGGATCCGGCTGCAGATCGATTACACCCCGCCGTCCGGGCCGTTCGGGGTCGTGGCCGACCGGGACAAGCTGCTTCAGGCGCTGCTGAATATCATGTCCAACGCTGCCCGCTATGCCGTTGAGCAAATGAATGTACACGCCAAGGTCGTGGAGGGTCGGATCGAAATGACCATCAGCGACGACGGGCCCGGCATCCCGGATGAGCTTCTCCCTTTTCTTTTCCACCGGTTCGTAAAGGGCAAGGACGGAGAGTCCGGCCTAGGGCTGGCGATCTCGCGGGCGATTGTGGAGCGTTGCGGCGGGATCATTGCCGCAGGCAACCGGCAGGAAGGCGGGGCTGTAATCTCGATGAGCTTTCCGGCAGCTCCAACGGCTACAGGGTCCAATACAAAAATGCCCCCTGGAAACGGACCCGGTAAACCTTAAGGTTCATCCAAAATCCATTCCAAGGGGCCATCGGGATCGAATCATTTGAACCAGCCCTTCTCTTTAAAGCGCGTAATGGCTTCCACCCGATTCGTGACTTGAAGCTTATCCAGAATAACGGAAATGTAGTTCCGGACCGTTCCTTGCGTGATATCCAATTGACTGGAGATTTCCTTTGTGTTCTTGCCATCGGCAATGAGGCCGAGCACGTCCTTTTCCCGTGGGGTAAGCGGGTTCTCCTGACCGGAAGCATCGTCGACGAGCTCTGTCGCATAAATCCGTCTGCCCGCCATGATACTCCGAATGGAACTTGCCAATTCTTCGCTGGGGCTGTCTTTTAACAAATATCCATATGCCCCGGCCTTAATGGCCCGCTCGAAATAGCCAAACCGTGCAAAGGTCGTCAGAATCATTACCTTGCAGCCGCTTCCTTTCAGTTCCTCGGCCGCTTCGAGTCCGCTCTTCCCCGGCATTTCGATATCCATGATACAAATATCAGGCTTCAGTTGTAGAACCAGTTTGACGGCATCCTCGCCGTTGCTCGCTTGGCCCACAACCTGCATATCCTTTTCCAAATTGACCAGCGAGGCAAGTGCGCCCCGCACCATTCGTTGGTCCTCGGCTATAACGATTCGGATCATATGATGACCTCCTTATCCGGGTGTTTAACGGCGTTCGGCACTTTAATGATCACCTTCGTGCCCGGATCGATGCCCGCGGTGATTTCCATGCTGCCGTTTACGAACTCCAGCCGTTCTTTCATCCCACGCAGTCCGCTTCCTCTGGCCAAGCCCGGGTCCGTTTGGATTCCAATCCCGTTGTCGATGATCTTCATCGTCAGCTCGGTTGCAGACGACTCGATGACGATCGAGCAGACGGTGGCGCCGCTGTGTTTGACCACATTCGTCACCGCTTCTTTCAGGCACATGCTCAGCACATTTTCAACCAATAACGAGGTATTGCTGAGAATCGGGTCTCCTGCCATAACAAATTCAATCTCGGCCGCCTTAAGGATCTGCTTGATGCGGAACATTTCATCTTCGAGGCGCGTGCCGCGCATCTGTGTGACCATATCCCGCACCTCTTTCAAAGCATTTCTTGCCGTTTGACGCACATCGTTGATCTCAGCCTGCGCCTGAGCCGGGTCCGTGCTGATTAATCTGCCGGCCAAATCACTCTTCAGCCCGATAAGGGACAGCTTCTGACCCAGCGTATCATGGAGATCGCGGGCGATTCTTTGGCGCTCCTCCAGCTTCACCAGTTCGGAAATCCGCTTATTCGCATCCTCCAGCTGTATCTCAAGTTTCCCTCGCTTGTTCCGATAGTATGTGGTGACAGGCAGCAGAATCACCGCAATCAGACTGATCAGAACGATCGGTATTTGGGTAATCATGACGGGATTCTGCGTCACATATTCATAATTCACCGTAACCAACGTCGTGACGAGGTGAATCGTATACAGCGTGACGAATCCAACCCAGCGATGAATATTTCCGATAAAGAACGCAACGAACAGTGCGAAATAGACATAGCCGAAGATCAGGGTCATTGCCAGAGATATCAGAATCTGAATGGACGTCCAAAAATATAACCACCAGCCTTTGGATACAAACGACAACACATAGCAGCCGAAGAACGCCAGAATCATCAGAGTGCCGAATACCACATGAACCGTGGACGAAGAACGAAATATGAAATAAAAAGGGACAATATAAAAGATGACCCACACATACGGACTAAGTCCTGTGCTCCTGTGGAAAATTTGGTACCATTTCTGCAAGGCCGCTGCCCCCCCGATGTGCGAACGATAGTATTCCTTGTAGTTTATCATAAACGCGGGATAACAGCGCTATTCCCCTTGTATGCTTGCTCTGTTGGCTTTGATCGGTTTAGCTCCACGCTCGGTTTGCCGCCGACCAAGTTTGATCTGCTTAAAGCTGACAAATGTTTTGTTCTCCTCATCCCACAGCCGGAATTTAAGAGAGGCCAAGCTCGTCGCGAGCGTAATTGTCGTAGCCTTCTGAAGCGGCGGCGTCGAATTATGCGCTTTCTCCAAATTGTAATTGGGCACCTTCGGGCTCAAATGGTGAACATGATGGAAACCGATATTACCTGTGATCCACTGCAGCACCTTGGGCAGCTTGTAGTACGAGCTTCCTTCCACCGCTGCTTTTACGTAGCTCCATTCGTCCTCATTTTCAAAGTAGGAATCTTCAAACTGGTGCTGCACGTAAAACAGCCAAATGCCCAGCATCCCAGATACGAATAAAATCGGGAGCTGTACCATCAGAAACGCCTCCCAGCCTACCGCCCAGCACATCCCTGCATACAAGCCGACAATCGCTGCATTCGTCACATGGGTGTTGATGCGCTCCTTCCGCTTCGCTCCTTTACGGTTAAAACGGTACGAGATGACAAACACGAAGATCGGCCCGAGTCCGAGCATAACAACCGGGTGGCGATAGAAGCGGTAAGCCAGCCTCCTCGTCCATGACGCCGCGGCATATTCATCCACGGTCATCACCCACATATCGCCGATCCCCCGTTTATCCAGGTTGCTGCTCGTGGCATGATGAATGGAGTGCTCGTTCTTCCACTGCTGGTACGGAACAAGCGTCAGAATCCCCGTAATCATACCGATGATTTCATTGGCCCGCCGATTCTGAAAGAAAGAATAGTGACAGCAGTCGTGAAATATAATAAAGGTCCGAATGGCGAATCCGGAAGCAATAATGGTTATAGGAATCGTTATCCAATACGATACGGATAAGCTTAAATATGCGGCGTACCAGAGTAATAACAGAGGTCCTAGGGTTGTCACGACCTGTATGATGCTCGATTTCGTATTGCTTTTCTCATAGGGGGCCATTTCTTTTTTTAGATTGGTGACCTTGGTTTGTGTTTTCATCTGTCTTCCTCCCTGAATGAAGCATGCCGTCATACTCGGGGTATCCGAGGACGTCTTATACCTAAGTATAGAAAACCAAACCGTCACCGAGTAGTCATGAACATCAGGTAGGGAGTATGACAAACGTCATATACGGGGGTGTGAGAGACAAGCGAATAGGCACCTTAGCGAGGCTCGGAAATAATACATCTTCTCTTTCGAAGAAACAACCCGTAGGCGGGTGTCACCTCGGGCTCCATGTGAATAGGTTATAGTATTAAATTCAAATATGGAGGTTCCCCATGATTACGAATGGACATCCGTACGGGCCGTGCTGGCAGCCATGCGTGGACCCGTATGCTTATGCTTACAACCAGCGATCCTCTTATCCATACCCCCTTCCCTATACGTGGCCCCAGTACGTCTATCCGGTTCCCTACCGCACGTACTATGCATACGACACGATCGGGCAGCTCAACTCCTATCCTTATCCGTTTGCCCCCATTGCTCCGCAGCCGTTCTCCTATGATTGGAACCGGGTTGAACCTACGCCCCAAGGCTACAAATTCAAGATTAACCCTACTACCGAGAAAACAGAGCTGGCAAAGCCCGAGAATACGGCAGTCAAACCTGAGGCCGTAAAGGAAGCTCCTGTGAAAAGTGAAGCGGTAAAAAGTGAACCCGTCAAGGAAAAGGCCAAGAAAGAGGAGCCTGTGAAAAGCGAAGCCGTAAAGGGTGAGCAAAAAGCCGAATCCACAAAAGGAATTCAGATGAACACCTCCATGGAAGTCGGGGGAAAACATGGCGTTGGAGTTAGCGCCAGCGGCCAGATGGACAGCACCGGCGTCAGCACCCAAGCCGGCACGCATGTCGGCGGCGAAGCCTACGGGCTCGGCGTTCAAGGTGAAGCCGGGGTAAGTGGCAGCCATGGCCTCAGCTTCGATACCGGCGCCCAATTGGGCGGCAAGTACGGCCTGGGCGTCCACGCCGACGGTCATGTCGGCATCAACCAGGGGATCGGCTTGAATACGGAAGCCCAGCTTGGCGGAGATCACGGCGTCGGCGCCTATGTGAACAGCCAGGTCGGCGGCGGGCAGGGAGCCGGCCTCAGCGCAGGTGCGCATGTGGGCGGCGATCACGGTCTCGGGGCGCATGCCGGGGCGCAAGTTGGTGGCGGTAAAGGCGTCAGCTTTAAGGTCGGCGGCAATGTCGGCAGCCATGACGGTGAGCTCGGCCTGAACTTTGGAGGCTCCGACAAGAAAAAATCCTAACGCTTTGCGAGTATAGCGGTAAGGCCCATGGGCCTTACCGCTTTTTTTATGTGGGGTCCGGTCCTTCGCTGCTTGGTCCGGGAATGTTTTTTCGAGCGGCACGCTGTTCACGTATCCTTACGCCCGCTTGGATCGTTATTCTGGTAGGGAGATGTATCTTCGCAGCCCATTCGCTATGAACTGACTATAAAGGAGGTGTTCCCTTGATCATTGAACATGGTGCAATCATGCTGGAACTGCAGATTGACGGATTTGGCGGCCCCCAAACGATACACCCTACGCTTGTTTGGGACGGACAAGACGCGGTGCTGATCGATACCGGTACGCCCGGCCAGTGGGGGCAGATCCGGAACGAAATGGAGCGGCACGGCGTTCAGGCAGAGCAACTGCGGGCAATATTGCTGACCCATCAGGATATCGATCATATCGGCAGCCTGCCGGATATTCTGGAGGAAGCCGGATTCAGCATCAACGTATACGCCCACCCGTTGGAGAAGCCGTATATCGAAGGCGAGCTCCCACTAATGAAGGCTACAATGGAGCACATGGCCTGGCAGCTGGAAGGCTTACCGGAAGGTGAGCGCAGGCAGATTGTCTCCTTCCTGATCGCCAACCTGCCTAAGGGCAGGGTCGATCACACGCTGGAAGACGGGCAGGTGCTGCCCTATTGCGGAGGAATCGAGGTGATCTATACACCGGGACATACGCCGGGACACCTCAGTCTGTATCTGCACCGGAGCCAAACGCTGGTTGCCGGGGATGCGATGTTCAGCGTTAACGGCAAGCTGATGGGACCCCACCGCCCTTCCACGCCGGATATGGACGCGGCGGTACATTCGCTGCAGAGGTACCTGAATTACGAGATCGAGAACGTCATTTGTTATCATGGCGGATTTGCCCGCGGCGCCATTCGGGCTCAACTTGAAGCGCTGGTGGGTATGGACTGAGCCCCAGCGGCTGGAACAAAAAAGCTGCCGGGATATTCCCGGCAGCTGCCTCTGCATGTTCTATAGTGTTTATACGATCAGATGAGGCCTGACTTCTCCAGCAAACGCTGAAGGATCTCGGCCGTTTCTGCTCGGGTGATCTCTTTTTTCGGCTGCAGCTGAGCGCCAAGGCCGTTCAAGAGCTCGTTCTGAGCCGCTTCGGCCACTGCCTGGGCCGCCCAGCCCGACACAGCCTGGCTGTCTGTAAATGCGGACAATGCTTGGCTTAAGCCTTCCTGATCGGCACCGGATTTCAAGCGGGCCAGCTTACCGGCCCGGTTGAACATGACCAGCGCCTCCTCACGGGTAATCGTATGGCCGGGACGGAACGTGCCGTCGCTGTAACCGTTCACGATGCCGTACTTTTGGGCGAGCGTGACGGCCTCCGTATACCAGTCGCCCGGCTTCACATCGGCATAGCTGCTTAATTGGCCTCCGCCGGCAAGCCCTAACGCGCGGACCAGAATGGCCGCAAATTCTGCGCGGGTCACCGTACGGTCAGGATTGAATCGGCCATCCCCCGTTCCCTGCAGAATCAGGCGGGAGGCAAGGTTTTGTACGACCTCTTGGATATGCCCGCTCACATCGCTGAAGCTTGTGCTGTAGCCAACCAAGGCAAACGTACCGCCGGTTACGCTGCTCACGACCGCACTGCGGCTGCCCTTCTCTCCGGTCAACCGGGTAGGCACCGGATGCACGGTTCCGTTCTCGTCCAGCATGACTCCCATGGACACAATGCCTTCACCTGCTGCCGGAATCGGTAGGACGTGCTGCACATAAGTGCTGTACGGACTAACGTTCAAGGTTTGACCCTGGAACGAAGCTGCAATCCGAAAATCGACCGGCCCGGTCACCAGCTGCAGCCCCATCTTTTGGGCGGCTGCCTGCAGTTGTGCTGCCTTTGCCGCTTCATACCCGGCGATGGTGATCTGGACGTTCATGCCCGTAACATCACCTGAAGCTTGGAAGAGCCGGGTTAGTCTTGACGTGCCGATCTCAGAAACCGGAATCTGATAACTTCCGTTTGCGGTTTGGATCACCAGCTGACTGGCGCCGTTTTCCAGAGCCCTCAGCGATTCTGCTGTCAGCCCCACCGTCGTTGTATTTGCCGCCTGCATGACCGGAATGGTGACGGATTGTCCCGGCCCGGCCTGGCTCAGCATGGCCTGCAGCTTCGACGAATCAAGGACCGCCGTTACGGACGTCTGCCCGTTATTGGTAGAAGTCGTCGTTTGAAGCACACCATCGTAAGACTTACCGTTCACCACGATCGGCGCAGGAACGCTGGCAGCCGAATTTCCCGAAGATGCTGGCGCGGTTGAGCCGCCAGTGCTGCCGCCGCCGTTATTCGATCCGCCGCTGCCGCCCGAGCTATTGTTGCCACCGTTACTTCCACCGCCGTTAGATCCGCCGTTATTGCCGGAGCCATGATCCCCTCCGCCGGAGCCGTTATCTCCTCCTCCGCCGTTTCCGTTATCGCCGCCGCCACCCGGAGGAGTTACCGGCGCCCATACCGCATAGAGCGTTATATTTTCCGAGCCGACCGAAATGGTGTCGCCTTCCTTATACAGCGTGCCGCTTCCGTCCGAATGCCGGCTCCACCCGGCAAAATCGTACCCATCCTTCTTAAGGCCGCCGGAGTTCCCCTGAACAGTTACGCTATCCTCAGTACCATAAGCTTGTTCGTCCACAGGGACTTCGCCTTCTGTGCTGCCATTACCGTTGTAGGTCACTGTGTACTGGCCATGACCGGGATCGGAGGGATTCTCGTCCGAGACCGTTACCGGGCTGAAGCGGATCGCCTGGTTGCTTTCGATCATGGACATGCGATGCGAATAGAGGAGGTAATTTAGGGACAAGCCCTGAGCGGCTTGAATGCCGATCGTTGAAGCCTCGCCGTCATCGTATTCGCGGTTTTCTATCGTGATGTTCGGATACTGATATTGCACATCCCCATTTTCGAATAAAATCGCCTGGAACGTAATCGGGGCATCGGCGTTATAAAAATACATATTGTTCCATTGGACGATAAACTTCCGGTCCCCTTCCTCCCCGATCGTTTTCGTCAGGATTTTGGAACTGGGATCGTTAGAATTCAGCCTCAGACCGGATACATAGGCCTGCAGTGCAGGCGGTGCATCTACATCTGGATAATTCTCTGGACCCGGAGTGGAATAATTGTCAAAATAAATTCCTCCGTTGATATCGATCCAGATCTGGCCATGCTTCTCCCCATAAAACGGAAATTCGAACGGAAGTTCGACCTCCTTGGACGTATTGGACGTTTGTCCGCCGAAATCGACCGTCTGTCCATCGGCCGCATTCAAGCTGTCGTCCATCCCATTCAGTTGTTCTACGGTGTACGGGACAAGTGGATCAGCGTCTACTTCAAAATAAGTATGGATCTGGTTGCCCTCGAGCAGCGTTTTACTTGGGAAACGGTTCACCCCGGTAACCGGCTTCACCAGAGCCGATCCATAAGGGTCACCGTCAACTGTGGCCTCGACGAGGTAAGGTCCGCCCTTCGGCAGGTTTACCTTATAATGGACCGTATGTGTTTCTTCATCGTATTTAAATCCTTCATCACCTTCGCCTACGGAGGTCCCGAGGCTGTCTCCGCTCGCCACCAGCACTCTCAGGTCGTCCACCGATCCGGGTTCAACGGGGATATCCCCTTCGACGGTCGCCATTGGGCTCCACGTATAATCGACGCTGTCCACAATCTCTTCGCTGTTTTCATTGCCGGGAACCGCCGCCACACTTGTGCTATCCCCTTGCGGTACATCGGAGCTAATCGATTCGATACCGATTCCAGGCAAACCTCCAGGCTCCCCGGAGTTCCCGGGAATCGGATCGGCTTGCCCCGCATCTCCGGTTTCACTTTCGCCGCTTTCACTTCCGCCAGTGCCGCCAGAGGTCTCAGGGGATGCTCCCTCCCCTTCCGAACCGCTGACGTTCATTTTAATCGTCTCCACCCGGAACGTAATTGGATGCGGGTCATCCAGATCCACGTGCGGAATCCATGGATTTTCGTACGGATTAATGGAAATGACGAAAGGCTCATTCGGCGGGTTCGCGCTGGTCTCCTCGTGCAAAAGGTCTTCCTGATCGTTATAGGAGCTAACCCTCAGCTTGTATCCCTCACCATAATCGTTGTCGCTAACATAAAAAACAAACGGGTCCTCCTGCGGCTCCACTGCAATTTCGGCAAATGCCGCCACCGGGTACAGCTGCTGCAGGCCGAACATAAGCACGGCTCCCAGACTTAGCTTTCTTAATCGGTGCATTTCCTATCTCTCCTTGCTCTTTCAGATATGAAAATTGTCCCAACACCAAGCCGGCATGAGTCTTTCCGTCTAGGTCTTTTGAATCGGGATCAAAAAGGCATCCCTATCGTAGCAAGGCAAACAGGCACCAACAATTAACGAAAGTTAACTGGGCCGCCAAAATTCGATATTTTTTTCTATCCGGTCGTACCCCCATTCTAAACACTATCCATTTCCGTAACCCGTACCATTTTACAGACGCCAAAAGGCATTCCCTGGCCGATATTTAGCCTCAAGGAATGCCTTTGATTAAGGAGCATGTAGGTTAGAAAAACAAAGGAGTGCAAAAAAGTCCGCTCAATGACAGCCGGTTGTCAAACGATGCGATGCATCCGATCACAGCAACGCCGGAATGAAACGCAGCCTCTTTTATAGCCTAAGAGCTAGCCAATCAATCCACCGCTATCATCTGCGGCTATGATACGCGACTATTCCTGCTGGAGTCCCTTCATAAACTGCACGATCTTGTCGTTCAGGCCAGGGAGACCTTCGTGGCCGAAATCCGGATAGATTTCAAGCTTCACAGGCGACTTCATTTTGTTAATGGCGGCGAACTGGGTCGATGGCGGGCAGATCGTGTCCATCAGTCCTACGCCAACCATGACGTCGGCCTCAATGCGCGAAGCCAGGTTCTGGATGTCAATATAGCCAAGCTTGGTGAAAATTTCGTCTTCGCGCTGATGCTGCGGGTCGAACTTGCGGAAATAGGTACGGAGTTCCTCGTACGCATGAACGCTGAGATCCATCTCCCATACCCGCTTATAATCGCTCAGGAACGGATATACCGGGGCCGCCTTCTTGATTCTCGGCTCCAGCGCGGCGCACGCAATCGTCAGTGCTCCGCCCTGTGACCAGCCCGTCGCCCCCACGCGGTCTGCGTCGACCTCCGGGAAGCCCATCACGATCGCCGCCAGCTGTGCGGTGTCCAGGAACACGTCACGGAAAAGCAGCTTGTGCGGGTCCTTGTCGCTTAGGCCGCGGATAATATGTCCATGGTGCGTGTTGCCGACCACACCGCCCTTATCCTCGGACAAGCCGCCTTGGCCGCGGACGTCCAGCGATGCGATGGAGAAACCCATCGCCGGGTAGACCATTTTATCCATCCAATCCCCGCTGTCTCCCGTATAACCGTGAAATTGCAGCACGGCCGGGTGAGGCTGGGCGGCCCCTTTTGGCCTGGCGTACTTGGCATGAATTCTCGCGCCGTTCACCCCGGTGAAATACAGCGAAAAGCATTCGGCAAACGGCACTTCAAAATCCGCTGGAACGAGTTCCACCTGCGGATCAACAGCCCGCATTTCTTCCAGTGCCTGCGACCAGTATGTATCAAAATCATCCGGCTTCGGATTTCTTCCTTCATACTGCTTCAACTGGGACAGCGGCATATCTACGAGTGGCACAATCATCAACCTTTCTTTGTTTACAAAGTCAATTTAGTAATTTTTAATCTTACTTACATTCGCCCGTTACCGTTTTATTTCCTGCCCGTGCCTGCAACCAATAAGAAGCTATCCTCGACAAGGTTTGCTAACCCATCCATAACAAGTTTTTTTCCATTGCGCTCGCCTTGCTCACTCAACTACCTTACCATTTTTCTCATAACCCCGATAAGGTGAAAAAAAGCAGCAGCTGTGCTACAATATTTGGGTTATAGTTGCAGGTGGCAATTCATTTAGGGGGTACACGACTCGTCATGCTTATTATTGGTATCGCCGGCGGCACTGGCTCCGGCAAAACGACGGTGGCCCGTTCGGTCATCGATCGTCTCGGTTCGGGAAAGGTCACCTTCATTTCCCAGGACAATTATTACAAGGACAACCCTCATCTTAGCCTGGCGGAACGGGAGCTGATCAACTATGATCATCCGTTCGCCTTTGATAATGAACTACTTATTGAGCATTTGAGCCAGTTAAAAGAAGGCCAAACCGCTTACGCGCCGGTGTACGACTTTACGGTTCACGCCCGCTCCTCAGTCGACAAGGTGGAGCTGACGCCGAACAATATCGTCATCATCGAAGGCCTTCACGTCCTCTCGGACGAGAAGCTGCGCGAGATGCTCGACATCAAGGTGTTCGTCGACACCGATCCGGACGTCCGCATTCTGCGCCGCGTCCTGCGCGACATTGAGGAACGCGGACGCAGCATCCAGTCGATTCACCAGCAGTACCTGGCGACGGTAAAGCCGATGCACGAGGCCTTTATCGAGCCATCCAAAAAATACGCCGACCTCATCATTCCCGAAGGCGGGGAAAACGAAGTCGGCATTCAGCTGCTGTCGATCCTGACGGAGAAGTTCCTGACGGGCGACCGGAACTGGTCGGACATCTAAACTCGGCTTGAGCGGTTTATAGAACCGTTGATTCCCAGCGGGCAGCGAACAATAAACCGGACAAGCCAATGCAGCCTTTCGCAATCGTGTGCGAAGGGCTGTTTTCTATGCACGAAAGGATCATCCCGCGCTCGAAACGGATCTCAGTCCCTCTTCTTCCGCGTTCCATGCGGCTCCTTCTTCAAGGAGTACGCGCTGTGCTGGATAGGCGAGGCGAATTCCCTCTTCTTCCAGCACCTTCATCACTGCAAGATTTACCTCCTGCCGTACTGCCAAATGCTCCGCCCACACGGTCGTTTTCGTAAAAAAATAAAAGAAAAGGCCCAAGCTGCTTTGCTGAAATTCCGTAAACTTGACTAGAATCGTCGTCTGATCGATTTTATCATTTTCCCTTAGGCCCGTCTCGATCCGTTCGACCGCAGCGGCCAGCCGTTCCCTGTCCGAATCAAGCGCCACGCCGAGCGTAAAGGTAACCCTGCGCTTGCCCATGCGGCTCCAATTCGTGATCGGCTGATCCGCCAGCGCTGCATTCGGTACTGTCACGACTGCATCTGCAAAGGTACGGATTTTCGTGCTCCTGAAGGTGATATCCTCGACGAATCCTTCCACGCTGGGGGTCAGGATCCAATCCCCCTTCGAGAAGGGCTTCTCCAATATAATGACGATCCCCCCAAAAATATTGCCGAGCGTATCCTTTGCAGCCAGGGCGATCGCCAGACTGCCGAGCCCCATGCCTGCGACCAGGCCGTTGATGCTGAATCCCCACTCTGTACCGATCAGCGTAATGGTCAGGGCGATCACGACAAACCGCAGCACTTTGGACATAAAGGGAATCAGCATGCTCGAATCATCCAGCCGGATCTTCTTGCTCAGCTGCTCCAATAAAAATGAAGACCGATTGGACAGAGTGAGCAGGCTCCATCCAATCAGCAGGATGACCGCGCTGCGAAAAAGTCCGTCCAACGCAATGGCGGTCTCCCAACGGACGGAAAACAAATATTTTAATCCCAGATACACCCCAAGGACGACAACAAACAACCGGAGCGGTTTCTCAAGCGCCTCTTCCCACAACAGCGTCCGTTCCTTCTCCCGGTTTTTCCTGTTTACCAGCGAAAACACGTACCGGACCAGAAACCGGTTCAGCAGCACGAAAATGGCCATGATTCCGGCAGAAACCAGCACATCCATCCATCTGACACGGCCGATCACATCCTGCAGCCACGTCCATATACTCAAATAGACACCCCCCAGAAAATTGACCTATATTATAACATTTTGGCGTTTCCTGTGTCTAAACACCAAGCCCAAAATGGAAGTTGTTAAATCATGCCAGAACCAAAAAGGCCCCGCCTCACGGGACCTTACAACGTCTATATTCGCCGCCCTATTTCCGGGTCAGCTCTCGAATCAGCCGGAAAGCCGACCTGAAGCGCGGCCGTCTTAGGTACTCCTGAATATAGCCGTAATGGGTCAGTTCCACGCCCGCATCCTTCAAAGCGTACGCAAAATCGTCATCAAAGGGCAGCCGGAACTCCCACACCCGCTTCTCCCACTGCGGAATGTTGGCCAGCATCCACGCATCCTCCGCGCCGGGATGAATGTAGGTCTCTGATACCCCTTCCGGCAGGGCGTACAGCTTGGCGATGATCGACCGTTTGAAGCTGTCATACGTTTCCCCTTCCACCAATCCGAAGGGATGGGACAGCAAATAATCCGGGATTGGCACCCCGAAGGTGTCCGCCAGCGCCGCCGCTTTGGCTACTGGGCGTTCAATGCCGCTCAGCGAACGAAGGAGCGGGTCATCGGGGTGGATGTAGCGGAAAAAGCGGGAAGGCAGGCCCCAGCGTGAAATTTTCCAAAAGGTCTGGGGCAGCAGGCTGCGCCCCGTCTCCATACCGTACAGGCTGCCCATGTGGTTGTCGACATGGCTGATACGGATGCCGGCCTGCTTGACCCGTTCGTACTGGGCGTCGATCTCCTTCACGACGGCGCCCGTCTCTGCGCCCAGCTCAAATTCCCTGACCGTCCGGTACTGCTTGCCTTCAGCGTCATGCAGCGACGGGTGCCCGGTCAGACTGCTCCAGCGCAGGGCGTCGAACTCGCTCGTCAGGGTCAGGTGCAGCCCCACATTAGGCTGCTGCCGGCGCGCAGCCCAGTCGGCCGCCTCTTCAAAACCGGGCGCCACCGCCATGATCGTCGCCGAGGAGACCTTGCCCTCCTCGAGCAGATGCATGATGGCCCGGTTCATCGCTGGGCTCTGCCCGAAATCGTCACAGTTGATGATGAGCCTCTTGGCCATGCTTCACCTCTCCTTTCCCCGTCATATGAAAATCAAACCGGGCCATAAAAGATATCACAACCGATATGACCAATAAACACAATGGCACGACACTGATCAGGTAACGAAACGTCGCTTCCGGATTCGATCCCGGATTGTCACCGCTTTCATAACCAAAGATCAGGCCGACCACGTAAAAAGCCAGCGCCGAAATCAGCCCGCTTGACCGGGTAATGAACCCGCTGACTGCCGTATAAATGCCCTCGCGCCGCCGTCCGGTCCGCTCCGCATCCTCGTCGATAATACGTCCGCTGACCATCGCCGGCGTGACGAGGAAACCGGCCAAACCAAAACCTACCGCGATGCCGGCCGCCACGCCGCTCACCAGGTTGTAACCGAACCAGAGCGGAACGACCGACAGACCGTACAGGATGAGCGACAGCCGCCAGGCTTTCACGCCGTCCATCCGGCGGACGATCCAGTACCATACGCCCACGAGCGGAATGACGGACACAAACACGGCTGCCAGCAGAATCGACACCTGGCCCTCCGAAATCCGCAGCACGTATTTGGCGTAGAACGGGATCATGGAGCTGACCAGTCCGTTCACGGTCTGGGCAAACGAGTTGGAAATGTTGAAGACCCAAAACTTCTTGTTGCTCAGTGTTTCCTTAAAGGCGGCGGCCAGCTTCATCGGCTCCGGCCTGTCAGAGTCCCGCTGCTCCCGCACGCTAAGCATGCAGATGAGCATGCAGATGCCGAACACGAAAGCATACACGATCGCCATATTGGAGAAGTTGATCGCCGCGTAAATGATAGGCGTCAGGGCAGTGGCGATGAGAAGGGCCAGCACCTGATAGCCCTGCTGGATGGCGGAGGCTTTGGCCCGGATCCGGTCGCCGCGGAACAGCTCGGGAAACAGCGCCCCGTAGTTGACCCACAGAACGGTCGCTACCGCCTCATACAGCACCAGCGTCACCAGAAACCAGGTGAACAGCCCGTTTTGCGATAATCCTCCCGGCGGGGAGAAGACCAACACGAAGGTAAGCATAAACAGCGGAATGGAGGCAAACACCCACGGCCTGCGCCGGCCGTAGCGCGTCTCGGTCCGGTCCGACCAATAGCCGAACAGCGGATTGTTCACCGCATCCCAGATCAGGAAAATGGTTCTGGCGAGCGTGGCGAGCCCGACGCCGAGTCCCAGCTTTTCCACGTAAAAATAGCTGTAAAACGAACTGAATGCCTGACTCGGAACCATCATCGCAAACATCCCCAGCGCAAAGGCGTACGGCGAATTTACCCATCGGCGCGCCATGTGTATTCCTCCCCTACGAGAATAGGCTTCTTGGCCTAAGGCCTTACTGAAATACTATTCAACAAATGGCTGATTTTACCTTTGCGGAGCAGCAAAAAACCATTTTTAACCAACCCTCTGGATGTTAAAGCGTTCTATATCATAAGCTATCATTTGGATCAGCAGGTCATCCTAAGCTTTGTCGCCATGCAGTTCACCTATGACAAGCAAAAAGACAATTATCTACCAGGAGGGATACCAATGGCATTGGTCGTTGGAGCGGTCATCGTACTCGCTGCGTTAAGCTTAGCCTTTGAGCTCAGCAGGGGGAAATCGGCGAAAAGAAAATACATGGTGTGGGGAATCACGACGATGCTGCCGATCGCATTTGTATTTTCGTGGCTCGTTGCGTTGATATACGGGGACTGGATCGCCCATGACGGGTTCGCTGCCATCGGCCTCATGATGCTCCTGATTCCGCTGTTCTTTTTGACCGGGGTGATTCTTTTGCTGGTCGGTCTCTTTACCAAGGAGAAGCAAAGCTAGATAACAAGCTGTTATCCTTCCTCATTAGGATACATTCGCAATAAGTACAATTGCCAAGACATCCCGTGCTAAAACAAAAATACTCCGGCTCTACCACGTAGAGCCGGAGTGCGATGAACAACTATACATTTTTCACAAACATCAATCTCGGCCACCCGGCGCAGCCATCCCCTGCTGGTCTACCCCACCGCCTCGGCTTTCTTGGACATGTTGCGCTGCGCAGTGATGAGGTTGTAGTAGATCCCTCTTTTAGCCACAAGCTCGGCGTGCGTGCCGATTTCGGCAATCTCGCCCTTGTCGAGGACGATCAGCCGGTCGGCATGCCGCAGCGTAGACAGGCGATGCGCGATCGCCAGCGTCGTCCGGTTGCGCGTGACCCGCTGCAGCGCCTCCTGGATGGCGCTCTCCGTATCGATATCGAGCGAGGCCGTCGCCTCGTCGAGGATCAGGATCCGCGGGTCGTTCAGCACCGCCCGGGCAATCGCCAGCCGCTGCCGCTCTCCGCCGGACAGGTTGCCGCCGTTCTCCTCCAGGCGTGTATCATAGCCGTCCGGCAGGCGCAGGATAAAATCATGCGCATTGGCGATCTTCGCCGCCTCAAGCACTTCCTCGTACGTCGCTTCCGGCTTCGAGTACCGAATATTGTCCAGGATCGTGCCGCTGAACAGAAATGTCTCCTGCAGCACGACGCCGATCTGCGAGCGCAGATGCGCCTGCTCGATCCGGCGGATGTCCACTCCGTCGATGAGGATCTCGCCTTCATTTACGTCATAGAACCGGGAGACGAGGTTGATCAGCGTCGACTTCCCTGACCCGGAATGTCCAACCAGACCGATCATTTCCCCCGGCTTGATCTCCACATTAATTTCCTTCAGCACCGGCTCATACGATTTGTAGCCGAATATCACATTCCGGAACGTAATCGTTCCCTGAATCGAATGCTTGACTGACGCCTCGGAATCCATCACCTCCGGCTGCTCATCGATCACCGAGAAGATGCGGTCCACCGAAATAATGGCATTGGACAGCCATCGCGGCATGAACATCAGCCACGCAATCGGACCGTATATCATCCCGGCGTAGCCGCTGAATTGCACCAGCTCCCCAAGGGACATCTGCTTGCCAAGAATCATATTGCATCCGATGAGGAGCACGAGATACTGCCCCATCTGGATCAAATAGTTCGAGATCGGCGACAGGATACTGAATACTTTCTCGGTCTGGATAGTCGCCGCAGCAAACTCGGCATTGTACTGTTTGAACCGCTTCACCTCGCGCTCCTCCTTGCCGAACGCCTTGACGACGCGGATCCCGCTCAGCACGTCATGCAGGAAGGAGTTCGCCTTGTCGTACACCCTCCACTGCTTGCGGAACAGCTTCCACAGCACGCCTTTCCAAATATACCGCTGGATGTAGGCGACGAGCGGCGCCGGCAGCAGCACAACGCAAGCCAGGCGCCAATCGGCTGAAAAGAGCAGCACGCTCGCGGACACGAGAATAATGAGCTGAAAGACAGCCGTCGTAAACAGCTCCTGAACCAGATTGCGGATCCGGTCCGTATCCGAGGTGACCCGGTTCATGATGTCCCCTGCCCGCTGCGTGGTCAGAAATCCGAGGGACAAGCTCTGAATCCGCTCATAGACCAGCTTGCGCAGGTCGGCCGCGATTTGCGAGCTGACCCCCGCCATGATCCGCCCTTTGATGATCCCGAGCCCCTCTCCGCCGACAAGGACGAAGAGCAGGCCGAGAATGGCCCAGATGAACACGGGAACGCTCGGTGATTGGCCGGGAGGAGGCTGCAGCGAGGAATTCACCAGCAGCTTTTGAAAGTAAGGGCCGGCCATCGATATGGCGGACGCCGCTAATGTCACTGCAAGCCCGATCGCGAAGGTTTTTTTGTGATTCATCGCCACCGAGACCAGCCGCTTGAAAGCAGCTGCCTTGTTCATGCACTTCGGGCACACCCTCGTTCCGGGAATGAGCGAACCGCCGCAGCTGGCGCAGACCGGCTCCTCTTCATCGTTGTATATTCGAATTGTCCGCTGCCTGGACAGATCATTCAGAATCTGGGCGATATAACCGTACCTCGCTGCGTGCTTCATGGACAGCCTCGTAAGAATAAATTTAGTGCCGGCCTCGTCCCCTTCCAGCACGGCGCTGCCGATCAGCGGCACCACCTTGTATTCCTTCGCGTCGGTAATCAGACGGCTGTCGACCACACGGCCCTCCAGCAGCAGGGCCCATTTCTGCTCTCCAATTACGAAATAACCTTCCGTCCGCTGCCCGCCCAGCGTCAAATCGACAGGCACGCAGTAACGGATATGCTCCCCCACAGCCTGCGAGGCGGCCTCCAGCTCGCGCTCCGGCAGTGTAAAATTAAGGTTCATGAATACCTCCGTCCTTGTATCGACAGGCGTCGAAGTTCAACCTACATGCATACCTCAACCATCTTGTATTCCTTGTCGCTCAGTCGGTCCAGATGCGGGATGATAAACCGGTTGCCGTCCACATCCACGATCAGCAGCCGGTTTGCGGTCATCAGCTTGACGCTCCCGCCGCCGCCGCGAACCGTAAAGCGGCAGCGCCCCGATGTGGTTTCCGCATCCCAATACGAATATCCGAACTCCTCTTTGACGGAGAGAACCTTCGAGATTTCGGGGGCAAAATACCGCAGCTCCACCTGCTCCTCCAGCATCCGCTGCGTTTTCTCCGGGAACTCGTCCAGGGAACGGATCATCCCGATCTCCTCATTCTCGACGGTTCGGATCGATAAGTAGATCCGCTTATTCGTATGCGGAAAAGAGCAGTGCACGTACACTCCGACATGCTCCTTGCCCCCCGCCTTCACGTTCAGCATATGGCCTTCCGTCAGGGTAAACACCGTATCGTCCGGGGACAAATAACGGATTTGTGCCGCCTCCGCGAGGCCGGGGCTGGTCCCGCCGTCCTCGGGCCTTAGAATCTCGCTAACACTCACATCCTTAAGCGTCATGCCGTAATCACCTCATTCATCTTCAGCGCATCGTCATGCTTTTTGACCAGGTCGTAATAAGCCCCTTCCTTCACCAGCAGCTGTTCATGCGTCCCTTCCTCCACGATCTTGCCTTGCTCCAGCACGACCAGATAGTCGGCGTTTCTTAGCGTGGACAAGCGGTGCGCAATCGCAATCGTCGTTCTTCCCTTGATCAGCGTATCGAGCGCCTCCTGGATTTGCAGCTCGGTCTTCGTATCGAGCGAGGCGGTGGCCTCATCCAGAATCAGTATTTTCGGATTGTGCAAAATGGCCCGGGCAATGCTGAGCCGCTGCTTCTCGCCCCCGGACAGGTTATGCCCCCCGGTACCGACAATGGTATCGTAACCGTCCGGCAGCTTCTCAATGAAGTCATGTGCGCCGGCCACTTTGGCAGCGTGAATCAGGTCGGCCAAGGTGCAGTCCGGATCGGCATAGGCGATATTTTCAGCGATGCTTCCGGACATGACATAGACGTCTTGCGATACGATGCCGATATGCGTCCGGAGGGACGCCATGGACACATCCTTGATCGGGATGCCGTCGATCCGGATCTCTCCTTCATTGACGTCATACAGCCTCGGAATCAGGTTAACCAGCGTCGATTTCCCGGCCCCCGAGTGCCCGACGACGCCAATCATTTGACCGGGCCTTGCATGCAGCGACACCCCTTTCAGGATCGCCTTGTTCGGCTCGTAGCCGAAGGTGACGTTCGATATGCGGATTTCGCCCTGCATTTCCTTAAGCTGCATCGCATTCGGCTTTTCCACCACGTCGGGCACCGCATCATGGATTTCAAAAATCCGCTGCGCCGCGGACATACAGTAGGACCACCAGTTCATAATATTGTTCATAAACTGGATCGGACCGTACAGCAGGAGCATGTAGTTCATGAAGGTCATGACTTTACCGAACGTAAAATCCCCCTGCATGACCTTCCAGCCGCCAAAGGCCCAAATGAGAATGCCGCCAATTTGCGTCAGGATGTTCAATACCGGAAACAAGGTCACGCCCATTTTGTTAAAAGACTGCTCCGCATCGGAAAAAGCCCCGCTGGCCCGCTGGAAACGGGTATTCTCCATCTGCTCCTTCCCGAACGCCTTCACCACCCGCGTGCCGCGGATCGTGTCGCTGATGATGGCATTCATCGCGCTGACCCGCTTATGCCGCCTGATGGACAGCCTCCACAGTTTGGGAAATACTTTGCGGACGAGCAGGAACACGAAGGGGAGAGGAAGCAGGCACAGCAGGGTCAGCTTCCAATCCATGATCAGCAGCACGGTAACGATCCCGATGATGTTCATGGCGTTGACCACAAAATACGAAATACCGTCGACGAAAAAATACTGCAGCTCGGTCGCATCATTGTTGATGCGGGTCATCAGCTGCCCCGTCTGCTTCTTCTCAAAGAAGCTTAGAGAGAGCCTCTGCATGGCGTGAAACACGCTCGATTTCAGGTCAAAGGCGATATTCGCAGCCATCTTGGCGTTGATGACGCCGAAAATGACCCCAAACAGCAGCGACAGCGTCCGAAATACGATGATGAGCCCGATGACCAGCCCGATTTGACCTGCGAATGTGCCTTTGCCGCCCAATGCCTGGTCGAACAGCAGCGTACCTTGAAAATAAGGAATGACCAATCCCGCCGCCGAGTTCAGCAGCATAAACAGCACGATCCAGAACATCGAAACTTTATACTTGCCCGCAAAGGACAGCAGCCTGCCGAAGACGGCGTGCTTCTTCATGCATTTGGGGCAAACTTGGCGCCCCTCTTCGGGGTAGATCATGCCGCATTTCGGGCATGTGGCCCGTTCCTGGTCGTCCCGCAGCTCTTCCGGACCGAGCTCTTCGCTTTTCTTCAGCTTCTCGAAAATTTTGGCCAGCCTGGCTGCGCTCCGCATGCCGCCATTCGTGAACGCGGCAACGGCCCTCTCCTCCGGTGCCTTGATGACGACCATGCCGGAGGCTACCAGATTGACGATGCTCAGCGATTCGATGTCCCGAATCTTCAGCGCCTCCAGCTCCCAGTGGGCCTCTTGTTCCGGAGAAAGCCCTTTCAACGGGGTGTTTGCCGCATACCCGCTGTATGTCTTCTCCCGCGCTGGCGCCTGGTCATGGGACAAGATCAAGAGCTCCTCACGGGTCAAAAGTACATACGTATCCCTGAACCCGTTCTCCAGGGCCCGGTCGCACAGCAGCCAGCAGAGCACGCTTTCACTTGCCACGCCGTGCTGCGCCAGTGCGTTCATGATTGCCTTTGGAAGTGTATCCATGAGTCCTCCAAATTCTGTTGTCTTTTCAGTTGTCTTATTAGGTACGAAATATCATACACCCTTTGCCTCTCCCAAGAAAGGGAAAATTTACTTAATACAAAAATATTACACACTGAACATTGGGCAACACCAGCTCCCTTCGGTTTACACGATTGCTAAATTCCCCATACTATCGGGAGTTTGCACCCGTTTTGATCCAGATCCTTTAGCGCAGGCCTATTGAGCACATCCATTTCTATAAGCTAAAAAGGCCCCCCTCCGCCGCAGCCCGGCAGGAAGGAAGCCTTTTTATCCTAATATATACTTATTCAGCCGCTATGCTGAATATTACTTCGTTGCGTTTTTCCAGTCAGCAGCAAATTTCTCGATGCCTTGATCCGTCAGCGGGTGTTTTACCAGTTGAGCGATGACGCTGAATGGAACAGTAGCAATATGCGCACCGGCCATCGCTACGCGGGTTACGTGGTCTGGATGGCGAACCGAAGCAGCGATGATTTGAGTGTCCAGGTTATGAACGCGGAACAGCTCAGCGATTTTGGCCACGAGCAGCACGCCGTCTTCTGAGATGTCGTCCAGGCGGCCCAGGAATGGGGATACGTACGTTGCGCCTGCACGTGCAGCCAACAGAGCCTGGTTCACGGTGAAGATCAGGGTTACGTTCGTTTTTACGCCTTTTTTCGTCAGGTAACGGCAAGCTTCAAGACCAGCCAGCGTCATTGGCAGCTTGATCGTGATGTTTTTGTCTCCGCCGTTGATTTTGATCAGTTCATCGGCTTGTGCGATCATATCTTCCGCAGTTTCCGCATCCGGAGTTACTTCTGCTGATACGGATTCCACTTCAGGAACAGCCTTCAAAATTTCTTCAATGCGGTCTTCGAACTTCACGCCTTCTTTGGCAACCAGAGAAGGGTTTGTCGTCACGCCGGAAAGAACGCCGATTTTATATGCTTTTTTAATGTCGTCCAGGTTTGCAGTGTCGATGAAAAATTTCATGATTTCACAACCTCCACTTATTTTTTTTATATAAGTTGAACCATTAAAATGGATGATGGGGCAAGTACGTAAAATGTTCCTACGATCGCTCTTGTTTTCGGATTTCTTGATAGTACAGAGCCCACTTAAGGTAGAAATCCGAAAGCCAAATACGACCGCTTCGCTTCTTCGGAATCCTTTTACTCCCTTGCCTGCATCCTATTCATTAGTTCAACTTATTTATTAGAATTAGTTCTTAACTACAGCATGGCCGCCAAATTCGTTACGCAGCGCGGCAACTACTTTACCTGTGAACGTATCGTTCTCCAGGGAACGGTAACGCATCAGCAGGGACAGAGCGATAACCGGTGTAGCGGTCTGCAGGTCAAGAGCGGTTTCCACAGTCCATTTACCTTCGCCGGAAGATTGCATAATTCCTTTAATTTCGTCCAAGTTCGCGTCTTTGGCAAAGGCTTTTTCCGTCAATTCCATCAGCCAGGAACGAATAACGGAGCCGTTGTTCCATACGCGGGCCACTTTTTCGTAGTCAAAATCGAAGTCGCTCTTCTCCAACACTTCAAAGCCTTCGCCGATGGCAGCCATAAAGCCGTATTCGACGCCGTTATGCACCATTTTCAGGAAGTGGCCGCTGCCGGATTTGCCGGCATACAGATAGCCGTTCTCTACAGCGGTGTCCTTGAAGATCGGTTCAACGATGTCCCATGCTTCCTGATCTCCGCCGACCATGTAGCAAGCGCCGTTACGAGCGCCTTCCATACCGCCGGAAGTACCTACGTCGAGGTAGCTTACGCCGAATTCCTTCATTTGATTATATCTTTCAATCGACTCTTTGTAGTGCGAGTTGCCGGCTTCGATCACGATGTCGCCTTTGGACAACAGTGGTTTCAGCTCGTCAAGAACCGAGTCTACAACGGAGTGAGGCACCATGATCCACACGATTCTTGGCGTTTCCAGCTTGGACACAAGCTCTTTGATGCTTGCAGCGCCTTCGGCGCCTTTGCTCTTCATGTCTTCAACAGCGGCTGTGTTCAAATCGAATGCAACGACGCTGTGGTTATGATCCATCAAATTTTGTCCCAAATTCAAACCCATTTTGCCTAATCCAATCAATCCGACTTTCATTATAATTCCCTCCACACCATGCATTTTCTCTATTTTTGTTTATTGAAACCTTTACCAGTATGGTTTACAACCTGGATCAAGATTGACCCACAAGTACCTTTTCTTCTTCTTTCACAACTTCAGGCTCTGTATCCAGCCACCATTTGAAGCCGTCCTCAGCCAGCAGCTGGTCAGACGCTTCAGGTCCGTTCGAACCTGCAGGATACTGATGAAGCGGAACGCTGTCCTCCTCGAATGCATCCAGAATCGGCTGCACGTACTGCCAGGACAATTCGACTTCATCCCAATGGGCAAAGAACGTGGAATCCCCGCGAACCGCATCGAAAATCAGGTTTTCGTATGCTTCCGGTACGTCCTTTCCATTTTCATGGAAGTGAATGCGCATCGGCTCCAGCTTGGAATCGTTCCGAGGATTCTTTTTGTTCAATTGCATAAAGATGCCTTCGTTCGGATTGATTTCAATCACGAGAAGATTCGGATCGTTGGTGGTATTTTGTCCCTTCAACGGCTCCTTAAATTCAATGACGATCCGCGTAGATTTTTCCTTCATTCTCTTGCCTGTGCGAATGTAGAACGGAACGTCGCTCCAGAAGTAGTTATCGATCCAGAGGCGCGTAGCGATAAACGTATCGTTCTTCGAGCCCGCAGGGACGCCAGGCTCATCAAGATAACCGGGAACCGGCTTCCCTTGCATTTGACCGGCGGCATATTGGCCGCGAATCACGTTCTTCGCGATATCTTCCTTCTGCAGCGGACGAAGGGACTGCATGACGTTCTTCTTCTTCATACGGACTTCGTTCGCATCGCCTCTGCCTGGAAGACGCATACTAACCATCATCAGCACTTGCAGCAAATGGTTCTGAACCATATCGCGGATTGCGCCCGAGTTGTCGTAGTATCCGGCTCTTTCTTCCACGCCGACGGTCTCACTTGCCGTAATTTGGACGTTGGCAATGTGATGGTTGGACCACAGCGCTTTGAGAATCGGGTTAGAAGACTCGAGGATTTCCAGGTTTTGCACCATCGGCTTACCGAGGTAATGGTCGATGCGGTACACTTCGCTTTCATCAAACGCTTTGCTGAGCTGCTCGTTCAAATGGCGCGCAGACTGCAGGTCGTGTCCGAAAGGCTTTTCGATAATCAGACGTTTCCATCCGCTTGTCGAACCAAGTCCGCTGTCTTTAATATTTAAGGCGATCACGTCAAAAAACTCCGGCGCCACTGAGAGATAAAACATGCGATTCTGAGGAATGTTCAATTCCTGTTCACGCGACTCTACTAGGCTCCGCAGCTTATGGTAATCCTCCACTTGATTGGCATCAAGGACGGTATACCGGATCGTTTGGAGAAAAGCTTCCAAAGCGGCCGGATCGTTTACGGTTCTTCTTGAAAAAGTATGCAGCGATTTCGCTACGTTTTGCTGAAAATCTGCACTAGATTGTTCTCTGCGGCCCAAGGCGATAATCGAGAACGCTTCAGGCATCTTTTTATCTATAAACAGATTGTAGAGTGCAGGGTATATTTTTCTCTTTGCCAGGTCCCCTGTTCCTCCAAACAAGACAAATGTCATGTTGTCCACGTATGACTCCTCCATTCCATTCCCACCAAAAACCATGCGCATGCTGGCAGATAAATCCGTTGCAACAAGGTTACTTTTAATAACCTGTTGAAATTCACATTGGCAATCATAAACCCATTTAAGCGATTAGTCAACAGATTCTTGTCCAAATTATGAACGGAAATAAAATCCCTTTGATGACAGCGCTTTCTATGATATTATAATGGCAATGTATGACCATTGACGGCTGGATTTGGGAATCTTTTGGAATCCTTACAGAGATCATAACTTGTTAATATTAAGTAACCAGTGCACACAGGGGGGGTCAGCACTATGGATGAGAAACGCGCCAGGCTTTTATGCGAAAAGGTCGAGCTCGCACACCAGATTACGGGAAAAAAGTGGGTCAGCCTGATTGTTCATACCCTAATGGAGGAACCAAAGCGTTTTAGCGAAATTCATGCATACATCCCTGATCTCAGCAAACGCATGCTCAACGAACGCATTAAAGAGCTGGAGGATAACGGTATCATTATCCGCAATGTCATTACCGAGCGGCCGATCCGTACGGAGTATTCTCTGACGCGAAAGGGAACCGAACTCGGCAGAGCGCTTCAAGCCGTTGAAGAATGGGCCGAGAAATGGTTCTAACCCGAGCCGGTATCATCATGTCTTATCATTTGCGAAAAGGAAAAAGATCAACCCCACCGGAGTTGATCTTTTTTAGATATTAAATGGCCGTTGTCACCGATAGAATGTTCATTCTAATCTGGTTGGAACAAAGCCGTACAGTTTTGTTTATACATGACATGCCGCATGTGTTGAACAGGGAGATCGATTTTTACAAAAATGTCTTTCGCATCGTCTCCAAGTATTCCTCAATCGGCACGGACTGTCTGAGCCGCATCAATTCATGGGCCGCATTCCCCACGAGCGTACGGAACTGCTTGTTCTTGCCGGTGGCCAGATCCGAAATGACATCCACGATCGTTTGAGGATCATCCGCGTCGGCCCCCTCCGGCTGTTCTAATCGCTTCTTCAGCTGGGCCGTGAGCTCATCGTAGTCGTGAATGTCGGGACTCGTGCTCCAGACCATATTGTTCATAAAGTTGTTCCCCGATGATCCTCCCTGCTCCACAAGCCTCAGTTCGATATTCAGCGGTTTCAGTTCGTAATAGAGGCCTTCCGTCAGTCCCTCAAGGGCAAACTTGGACATGTTATACAAGGAGCCCAGCGGAACCGCGCTCGTTACGCCCATGAAGGAGCTGATATTGATGAACATCCCTCCCCCGTTCGCCCGAAAATGCGGCAGCAACGCCCGGATCACATTAATCGGTCCCCGTGTGTTTACGGCAAACTGCCAGTCAATCGCCTCTTCTTCCGCCAGCTCAAGCGCCCCGTAAGTGCCCATCCCGGCGTTGTTTACGACGATGTTGATAGCGCCGAAGGCATCGATCGCCTGCTTCGCGGCGGTTTGAACCTGGTCTACATCCGTCACATCCATTTTGAACAGTTGAATGTTGCTGTATGCCGTCAGTTCCGTTTCTTTTTCCGGCGTGCGCATCGTCGCCGCTACATTCCAGCCCATTTTCGCAAAATGGATGGCCGTTAATTTGCCCAGACCCGAGCTGGTTCCGGTAATTAATATCGTTTTGCTCATTGTATAAGCTCCTTTTCTCCTCCATATCGAACGTTCACTCTAACAGGCTGGAAAAACCACACCTACGGTGCGGAGTTATTTGGCAACCGACTTCCAACAGGAGTTAATTACCGTCTGAATCACTTCATCCGTCAGCGTAAAATGCTTCTGCAAATGCCCTTTGACCAGGTAAGCCATCGTGCCGTAATGCATCTGCACCATCATGGCCGGCTCCTGCTCAATGAACAGCTGGTAATCGATCGCTTTGGCGTACAAAGCCGCCATCGGCTTACACCAGCCGCCATCATACGATTCCCGCTTGACAGCATCGTTAATATACGGGGAGAACGAATACTGTTCGATAAACTGAAAACCTTCCGGATGTGTAAGGCTGACCTGGAACACCTTCTCCCAGGCGCGGTTAAAACGGGTCCGGATCGGTTCCTTGGCGTCCATCCCTCGTGTAACATACTCTCCATTGTATAGAACGATCGCTCGATACAATTCGTTTATAATTTCTTCCTTACTTGAAAAATAATGATAAATGCTTCCGGTAGACACGCCCGATTCCTTGGCGATCAGCGCCATCGACGTCGCCTGCAGCTCTTTTTCGATAATAATGCGCAGCGTCGTTTCCAGCACTGCCTGTTGAACTTTGTTATATTTCTCAAACATGATCGGTTTAGCCTCCAGCCTGCTTTCGAAATTTGAATCACGATAGAACGTTCATTCTAATCTTAACGATCCCTGGTCGTCTTGTCAAGGGACACTCGGTCGGAGGATAGACGCCCTGCTCCAAACCCCATTATATATAGTAGGAAAAAAAGCCAACCCGGCATCATCCTCCGGATTGGCTTTAAAGAGCATAACTTGGAGAGCCCTTTTAGGCGTGGGCTTTCTCCTTCTGCCGAACGGTGTGCAGCGCCTCGCTCCAGGACACAAGCTGATCCAGCATGGCGTGAACCGCCGCTTCCTGATGGGCGCCAGGCTTCAGAACCGTGTAATTTTCAAAATCGGTATGCAGGGACAGCCCCACCTGTGCGCGAACATCAGCTACCATCAGCTCGCCAAGGATCAATCGAAGCGCCTCCGCTGCACGTGAGCCTCCGCCTCCGCCATAAGCCACAATGCCTGCCGCCTTGTTGTTCCATTCATGGTACAGGAAATCGATGGCGTTCTTCAGTGCTCCGGGTATGGATTTGTTGTATTCGGGAGTCACGAACACGAAGCCGTCAAACTCGGCGATTTTCTTCGACCATGCCACCGTATGTTCCTTGGAGTACTGCCCCATAATCGGGGACATCGGCTCATCAAACAGCGGCAGCCGGTAATCCGCGATATCGACCAGTTCAAATCTGGCGTCGCTCCGACTGCTTGCGATGTCATGCACCCAGCGGCCGATCGCCTCCCCGTTGCGTCCCGGTCTGGTACTCCCAATAATAATTCCAATATTCATCATGACTTAATAACTCCTTTCATTATTCAAAATAGATTAGTAGCTCATAAATAGATTAATAGTTCATTCATAGATTACAGTAAGTACTTACTGTCATTCATGGTGCACTTCATTCACAGGTACTCACTCACAGCCATCCCGTCACCCGTCTCTCGCCGCCCTGTTTATTCAATGGTTGCCCCGTAGGCAGCCTCAACCGTATAATAATCGCCTTCCGCCCCTTCGATCAGATCCTTGATCTTGTCGTAATGCGCTGAGAAATCCGCCTGTTTAAGCCAGGACTGGTGGGCCTCTACACTCTCGAACAATGCAATGGCTATGGCCCGGTCCCGATGGGATGCGCGCAGAAGTCGGCTCCCAAGCGCTCCGTTTACGGTGTCCTGTTCTGCAAAAGAACGCAGCTCCTCAGACTGAATCCGCATGAATTCGTCCAGCTTGCCCGGCTTCACTTGAAAGGTATTGACCCACACGACCGGTTTTCCGCCCATTTGATCATCTCCCATTTCCTTTCCTCCTTTGTTTTAAAAAATGCCAAGCTAATCATGACTGTCAGTGCTTACTGTCATTTATGGAACCATCTTATTCCAGAATATGCCGATTGTCAAGAGAACGAATCATCATTCCGTTGAAGGTCCATTGCCGACTGTATTCAGCGCTAAGTTTTGTACATTGTATAATGAAACCTATGTAAAGTTGCTCGCTTGTAATAATTATAGTATACATATGTATAGTGCTTTTTTTGATAGATAGAATGAATTAAAGTTTTGCATTGAACTTTCGGTCATAGCGGCCTAATAGAAGCCTAGAACATTCATTTCTTTAGTTCATTCTATATAGAACAGGATTGGAGGATGTTATGCAACCACGTTCCAAAAAAAAGAAGAAAATAAGCCGGCTCCGCAAGTGGATGCTCAGCATCACTGCAGTAATCGCGCTCCTGCTGATCGGAGTAGGCGGATTCCTTGGATTTTTGCATCATAAAGCGATATCAACCTTACATAAAATATCGGCTGCAGCGGAATATTACGCACCCCAGTCCCAGCAGCAGGAACAGGGGGAGGCCGTCAGCGAGCCGCCGGTTGAAAGCGTAACCGAGGCCGACATGAAGCCAATGACTTTTCTGCTCGCCGGAATCGACAACCGCGAAGGCAGCGGGGGAACGATCAATACCGATGTGATGATTTTGGGGGCGCTAAATCCTGAAAAGAAATCGGCAAGCTTAATATCCATCCCCCGGGATTTAAAAGTCAGCCAATCCCAACTGGGGACGCACAAAGCCAACTACTATTACGCCCATTACTATATCAAGGACAAAAAGGCGGCCATGGCCGACACGAAGGAGTTCTTTGGCGACTTGTTCCACATTCCGGTCGATTATATGGTTATGATCAACTTTGAAGGATTCCGGCAGATCATCGATGCTGTCGGCGGCGTCGATGTTGACGTCGACATGGACATGCGGTACAAAGATACGGCGGACGGCACGGATATCAATCTGCGCAAGGGTATGCAGCATCTGGACGGCAAACAGGCGCTCGACTTCGTCCGTTACCGGAAGTCCAACGACGGATCGTCGCCGTCTTCAGATTTCGACCGGAACCGGCGCCAGCAGCAGGTGCTGAACCAGGTCCTGGACAAGCTCACTTCATTTAAAGGCATCAGCCAATGGGGGCAAGTGCTGGACATTATCGGGGAACAGGTTCAGACGGACGTTCCCGCCAAGAATATGGAGCGGTGGCTCCTCAATTACAAAAAAATGAAACCGGACCAAATCCAGATGCAGACCGTCGAGGGCCAGTGGAAAAGCCCTTATGTGTATTGGAATGAGCAGCAGCTCAAAGAAGCACTGACCGTCTTGGCCGGTGAGCTGGACCAAAGGCCGAAGAGGCTGTCGACCCTCGGGAACCGTATCGGCCTATATTCCGGAGAGTAACTCAACCGCCTTTCCGGAAAGTAGGGATTGGGATCCGGCCCAAATTTGCGTGAGCACCCTTAGAGGGTGCTTTTTTATTTTCGATGCTTATCCAATATTGCGAAAGGGCGATGAATCCGGAATAGAAATTCTTCTAAGAGTATCGGCCTGGAAAATATCAAAGGGCCACTTGATCGTGGCCCTGGATGGTTAAGGGGTATTCGGCGCGGTTATTTGGCAGCCGACAGCTCGCTTCCCGTAACCCACATATGGTTTTTGACCGGATCGCCGCCCGTCGTTGGCTCATAATCCACCATATACACCGTCGTTTTCTCGGCGGAATCGATCGTCGCCTTGGCGCCCTTCATTCCCGGCATATGGTCCGCCTCCAGTACAACCTCGTCCCCCGGCTTGAACGGCTCGGCACCGGCGTTCTCGATCTCCTCGTGGATCACCCACTTGTGGTTCGTCACCTTGGGCCCCCCGGTCGTCGGCGTGTAGGAGACGGCATAGGCCGTCGTGTCATAGGCACCGACAATGGTAGCTTTGGCGCCCTTCATCCCCTTCATGTGGCCGGCCTCGATGATCGCCTGGCTTCCCACCTTGAAAGCTGGATTCGCCGCTTCTTTCAGCCCTGCGGGAACTTCCCCGGAACCGGAATGATGCATCTCGTCCATCTGATCCATGTTCATGTCCGAATCATCCGCTGCCTGCTCGTGCTGCGACGGGGTCACGGATGCCGGCTCCGACGCGGAGTCATTATTTTGGCACCCTCCCAGCACCAGCATGGCCGCGGCGATGAGTATAAGCCATTGTTTTTTCATCATGTCAGCACTCCTTTTCGTCTTCAGAATGACTGCCCCCTTCTAATATACCCTAGTACCCTATACTATAATCATGGACATTTCATGACATCCATTGTTCCCGATACATTCTCTTTTAAAACGTCGCTCACATGAGCAGCCGTTCAATCCGAAGATCCATGGGGAAATGACGAAAGAACCTCCTGTCGGACAGGGGCGCCATCCGGGAGTCAGTCCGGTGTTCCAACGCAAAACGCAAAAAGGCACGCCATCCTTTCGGATGACATGCCCGCATTACGAACTTATAAAAGACAAACCTAACGAGGTCAGATCTTCCCCTCCAAGTAAGACAAATATTCGAATGCCGTCGTGCCGTACACATGCTTGTAATGGCGGTTCAAATGGGCCAGATCCACAAACCCGCAGCTGCTCACCGCCAGGTAAATATCCCGGTGCTTTTCGATCAGCTGCCGGGCCCGCTCCAAGCGGCAATTCAGGAAGTACTGGTAGGGTGAGAGCCCGGTATTGGCTTTGAAAGCCCGGATGAACTGATACTTGGACATCCCGAACTCCCCACTGATTTCGTCCAGCCGAAGCACATGCTCCAGGTTCTCGTGGATCCGTTCCTTGGCTTTGCGGGTGAACGACGGGGCCTTGATGTCCATCGGCCGCAGAATGTCCTCCGAAAAGTGGCCCGCAACTCGAAACAGCAGCTCGCTGCATACAGCCTCGGATTGGCCGCCGGCAATGGCGGTGGACAGATCGAGAATGCTGCGCCGCAGCCCCGCGTCGTACACGATGGGGTCGGAGAAGCGGAGCACTTCCTTTTTCCCCAAAGCCTCCAGGAATTGATCCGGGTGAATGTAGAGCATGACATAATCGATGCCGGAGCGTTCCTGCGACCAGCCGTCATGCGTCTGCTCGGGATGAAACAGCATCACGCCGCTGCGGTGGGAGGACTGCAGGCTCCCTTCCAGGTCGTACTGCTGAACGCCGCGGAGGGTGACGCCAAGCGCGTACTCCTCGTGGCAGTGCTTTTTGTACGTAAAATCGGCAATGCTTGCCGACAGCGCGGTAATGCCCGCCGCCTGCTTATACTCGAACCGTTCCATCCTCCGCTCACCCCCTCGCGATGTCTGTGATCCCGGATACCATTACGGCCGAGTATACCAGAAGCAGGGCGAAAACGATATTCGAGATTTTTTGGTATTTTTGCAGAATGCCCTTGAGCAGCGTGCCGAACAGTCCCCAGGAAAAATAGGCGGCAACGCCGATCAGCGAGACCAATCCCACAAACAGGGCCAAGACCCAACCTGAAGAATAATAGGGCATGACGTAAATGGGAATGACGGTAATGGTGAACAGCACCACTTTCGGGTTCAGAAACTGCATCCAAAATCCCGACATAAAAGACGCCGTCTGCTTGGCCGCCGCCTTGGACACGTCCATGCGGTAAATCTGGTATGCCAGGTACAGAATGAACAAGCTGCCGGCGATCCTTAGAACCGTAAGAACGACGGGCATCCCCGTAACCAGCTCCCGGTTCACCACGACCGAAGCGGCCACCAGCAAAGAGTAAGCGATAGAAGCCCCGGTAATATATTTGGCCGCCTGCCTGAAGCCCTCCTGCCGGACCGCCGCCAAAATGACGATATTCGATGGCCCCGGCGTAAAGGTAACAATGACACAGTACAGCAGAAAAGAAGCAATGTTCATGTTGGATACTCCTCACACCGTCGTTTTTTAGCATTATAGGGTGCGGGGCGGGCAGGCGGATAGTACATTATTGCAGGGACTTCTTCAGCCGCTCTGCTGTGTTACTTCTGCACAATCTGGATAAGGTTGCCGCATGTATCGTCGAAGACGGCTAATGTAAGAGGGCCCATTTGGGTCGGCTCCATCGTAAACTTTACACCGTTTTCCAACAGCCGCTTATACTCTGTATGAATATCCTCCACACCAAACATCGCTGCCGGGATGCCATCAGCAAATATCTTCGTTTGATACTCTTTGGCAGCAGGATGGTTATTCGGTTCGAGCAAGAGCTCGGTGCCGTTCTGCTCGTCGGGAGAGACAAGCGTGATCCACCTGTATTCACCGACGGGAACGTCCTCCTTTTTGACAAACCCCAGCTTTTCCGAATAAAACTGAAGTGCCCGATCTTGGTCTGATACAAATATACTGGTCACAACGATTTTCATCCTTTGTGCCTCCTTTGAAATTGTGGTGTTGGTGCTCTCGTTACAATCGGCACCCTTACATTACTCTACCCATCCCTCCAGCAAATTTTCAAGAGGATCGTTGTTGAATAGATTTAGCCAATATAAAAAACCGCGCCGAGGCGCGGTTGGATGACAGCTGAACTATATGCTATTAAAGCTCTGCGGTCTGCAGCCGCTGTGCTTGGCCCGGGCGTTCGCCCTTGGCCAGCATCTGGTTGATCGTTCCGATGATGGCCGGCAGCTCGGCCAGCGTATCGATCGTAAAATCGGCCCCGTTCGCCAGGAACGCCCGTCTCGTGCGCTCGATCGCCTCGGCCCGCTCTGCCGCGGGCAAGCTGTCGTATACCTCCTGGCTTAAGCCCATCTCCGAGCTGCCGATGACGACGCCGACCGACCATACGCCGGCCTGCACGCCTTCCTGGATATCGGAGGCCGTATCGCCGGCCTTGACCACCTTCCAGGATGCGGACAGCTTCAGATGCTCCATGTTGCGGAAAATCATGTACGGATACGGTCTGCCGTAAGATCCCGTTTCGTCAGGGGTGACGAGATAGTCGGGATAGTACCCCTTTTCCCGTGCGCCCTGAGTGACGACGTCCATCATGGAGCGCGTATACCCTGTAGTCGAGCCGATCTTCAGTCCGTCTGCCCGCAGCGCTTCCACCGTCTCGATGACGCCAGGTATCGGAGCCGTATATTCGGACAGGGAGGCCATCAGCGCAGGCTCAAACGCGGCGTACAGCCGGTGTACGTCCTCTTCGCTGAAATCCCGTCCGTACTTGTCCTTCCAGAGAGCAGAAATTCTCTGCATGGACAGCATGGCGCGGATGTGGTCGATTTTGAGCATGCCCATCGGTGCTCTGGCTTCCTCCATCGTAACTTCAATACCAGCCTGGTTGAAAATATCGACAAAGACGTTCACCGGCGCAAAGCAGCCGAAGTCGACGGCCGTTCCGGCCCAATCCAAAATCACACCCTCGATCCGGTTCATCGCTTCATTCCTCCCATATATTCCTCGATTATACCGCACAACTGCTCGATGTCCTCCTCATAGATCTCCCCGATGTTGCCGATGCGGAACGTATCGACGTCCGTTAGCTTGCCGGGGTAGATGACGAAGCCCCTTTCTTTCACGTAGGCGTAAAAGTCGGCAAAACTGAAATGCTGCCCGTCAGGGAACAAAAACGTCGTAATGATCGGCGACTGCTTCGCTTCCTCGATATAGGCGTACAGCCCGATGCCGGCCAGCCGGTCGCGAAGCAGCCGGTTGTTCTGGCGGTAGCGTTCGAACCGGGCCTGGACGCCCCCCTCCTCCGCCAGCTCGTCAAGCGCCTTCGCAAAGGCCGCCACGACATGGGTGGGCGAGGTGAACCGCCATTTGCCGTCTTTGTCCATGCCCTTCCACTGGTCGTAGAGATCGAGCGACAGGCTGCGCGATGTGCCTTGGCATTCCTTCAGCTTCTCCAGCCTGGCAATGACAAACCCGAAGCCGGGTACACCTTGAATACATTTATTGGCGCTGCTGATCAAATAGTCGATACCGTGGCCCGGCACATCGATCGGAATGCCGCCGAAGCTGCTCATGGCGTCGATGATCAGCGTTTTGCCGTACGCTTGGGACAGCCCCGCTACGGTTTCGAGCGGATTCAAAATGCCCGTCGTCGTCTCGCAGTGAACCATCGCGATATGGGTAATGGAAGGATCGGCGTCAAGCAAGTCACGAAGATCCATTTCGTCGGGATGCTGGTCATAATCGATGCGATATTCCGCATAGTTCAAGCCGATATACCGCGCCATCTGGACGATCCGCTCGCCGTAAGCGCCGTTCGTGATGATCAGCACCTTGTCCTGGTCGGAAATGGCCGAGGTCATGACCGATTCGACCGCAAACGTGCCGCTACCCTGCATCAGCACGGCGGTGTATTCCGCGGGATCGGCGCCGGCGATGCCGAGCAATTGGGACCGGATCCGCTGCGTGATCGATTTATAGTCATCGTCCCAGGTGCAGCGGTCCAGGAGCATTTCCTCCTTAACCGTACGGGTCGTGGTCAGCGGTCCCGGGGTTAACAGCTTGTATTGGTTCATGGGTAAGTCACTCCCTGCGGTGTATTGGGTTCTTTCTTCGGTCGTCGTCATTTGTTATTTGGCATCGTTAAAAAACTTCTGATGCTCCTCAAGGAGCTCCACCGTCAGCGGTTTGGCGAACTTCATCGATTTGGCCGGCTTGTTGATGTCTTCCACCGTCTCACCTTGGTAGAGGGCGACCGGATAGTTCGTGATCAGGTCCTTGCGCGCATCCTTGATGATCGTCTCGGCCATTTTCATGGCGAGGTCGGTCGTGGCGTTCTTCTTATCGACCACCGCGATGGACTCGGTCAGCGAGAAGTTACCTTCCGACGAGTCGACATAATCGATTGGCGCGCCCGAAGCCTTAGCTTTGATCGCCTGGTGCCGCAGTCCGAAGCCTGCGGCAACTTCGCCGGCTTCGACCTTCTTGATCGGGCCGGAGCCAGAGCTCTCCAAATGCGGGCCGACGTTCGCGATCAGATCGTGCAGCACCTGTTTGCCTTCCTCTTCTCCGTACTGCGTGATGACGGCCTGCACGAGCAGCCAGCCGGTGGAGGAGTCCATAATGTTCGGAATCGATACCAGGCCTTTGTATTCAGGCTTCGTCAAATCCTTGATCGATGCCGGCTTCTCCAATCCTTTTTGCTTCAGTACCTCGGTATTCACGAAGATCGATCCGGTATTGGCCAGAATCGGCGTATAGTAGGAAGGGTAGGAATCCATGGCGTTGGTGGTAAAAGACAGGTCCTTGTACATGTGGTATTTGCTCTGCGAGCTGTCGATAAAATACGAGCTCATCGTGATGAGATCGGCCTCGATATCGCTGCCCTCCGCCATCAGCTTTCCGCCGAGCTCGGAAGTGCCGAGTGACTGCAGCACGTATTTGCCGTCGTAACCGGCATTTTTCAGCGCAGTCTCCATGGCGGCTACCGCTTCTTCATCGCCGTTGGTGTAGATGACGACCTTCTTGGATTCCTCCGCTTTACTGCTGCTGCATCCGACCAGGGCGAATACCAGGCTGATGGCGAGCAGGGTGAGCAGAAGGCCTTTGAACGTTTTGGACTTGGACATGGACATGGGTAAATTCCCTCGCTTCAAATAAAATAGTTACTAATTTGCTTTAGAGGCCGCTCCGGGTCCGAATCGGTTTTCCGATCGCTGCGCTTCTCCAAACGGATTTCGGCCCCTACGCTGGGCTTGGCGAAAAGAGTGAATGATAGTGAAAACAAATTCAAAGCCATGTCAATGCGAGTGTAGACTGTATTCATAGCTAGCCATGTAACCTTCCAGAGCGATACTAAGAAATCGTGAAACAGCTGCCATTAATCCCGCTAGGCGAAGAGCAAACCCTGGGCTCACCGCTGCACCGCCCTCCGTCTTTGCAATATTTCGCACAGCACCTTGATGATCAGGTTGGTTGCGAAGATCAGTATGGACAGCACGAAAATTTCATTAAACTTGGCAAAGTGCTGCAGCTCCTTGATTTTGCTCGCCACCACCGACGTCTGCGCCGATACCAGAAAGATGATACCGCTGATCGTCACCATCGCGTTGACGAAGAAGTATCCGAACATTTCGACCACCGTGGCGGCCGAATTCGGCAGCACCACCCGCCGGACAGTCCGCAGCCAGCTGTCCCCGAGCAGTTCCCCTGTCGTTTCCCAGGACGGGTTCATCCGGGAAAGGGCATTTTTAGCCATCAGGTACGGCGTCGTGAACAGATGGACGATGTTGCACAGCATCAGAATCGTAAACGTACCTTTCAGACTGCTCCCGTTCAGAAACAGCAGGTACGCAATCCCCAGTACCATGCCCGGCACCGTGTTGGTGATCATCGAGATGGTATCCGTGACTCCCCGCCACCGCAGGTTCGTGCGCACATTGAGCAGCGCTGCGGCATAAGCAGCCAGGGTGCCGAAGACGGACGTCAGCAGCGCGACCCACAGCGAATGCTTGTACACCCCTGTGAGATCTCCGGACTCCAGCACACTCGCCACATGCTTGAAGGTAAACGTAAGATCGTACGGGTATCCGTTCGTCCACGGCGCGATAAACATTACCGCAAAGATAGAAAGCATGCCGAGCACGACCACCAGGGAGAGGATCCCGAAGCTCGTATCCCGTATGCGGTGCTTGGGCAGCGGCGTATCGGCCATTTTATCGACGTGGAAATTGAGATTTTCCAGCGCCTGCAGCAGCCAGATGCCAAACACCGCCGGGATCAGCATGACGATCGCAACGACCGCCCCCTGGTTAAAATCCGGGATGGAGCCGAGCATCACCTGGTACAGCTGCCCTGCCACGACCTCGTAGGTGCCGCCGACCGACGCCGGAATCCCGAAATCGGTAAAGCTCAGGATAAACGACAGGATCAACGCACCGCCCAGCGCTCCCGCCATCGGCCGCAGCACCGTATTTTTGAAGCTGCGCAGCGTGCCGTCCCCCATCAACCTGGAGACGATGATAAACTTCCGGTCCACGTAGCGGAACGCATTGTGGATCAGCAGAAAGGCCGGCGGCAGCGTGTAAATGACATAGCCGAGCAGCAGTCCGTTGAATCCGTAAATTTCAAACCAGTTCCGTCCCGTAATCCGGGTGATCAGCCCCTGGTTGCCGAAGGAGTACATGATGGCGAATCCGTAGGTAATCGTGGGCAGGAGCATCGGGAGCGAAACCAACATTCTTACTACGCCCTTGATGGGCCGGTACACGTTGGTACAGTGAATACCATAAGCGAGAATAAAGCCGAGCACCGTCGTGATGAGTGCGGTCAGCGCCGATATTTTGACGCTGTTCAGAATGGAACGGGCCAGGTCCCGGTTGCTCCACACATCGATATAGTTTGCAAGCGTAAAGCCCTGGTCATTTTCCAAAGAGCGAATGAGCAGCACCACTAGCGGGATGAACAGAAACACGGCGAACAGCAGCACGATCAGGATGAAGATCACACGCATTTCAGGCTTGACTTTATGCATGGGCTGCACCAAAAAGCTGGTAAATGTTCTGCCGTTTGATCTGCAGCTGCCGGATGATAAACTGTTCCACGAAAGCATCCGCCGGCTGCTGGATGATGTCCTGCGGCGTGCCGTATTGGGCGATTTGACCCTGGTTGATGATCAGAATTTTGTCCGACAGGGTCAGCGCCTCTTCCGGATCGTGGGTCACAATGATCGTCGTAAGCTTGAACTCCCGCGCGATCGATTGAATCCGCTGCTTGATCGATTCCTTGATCACCCCGTCGAGGGCGCTGAGCGGCTCATCCAGCAGCAGGATTTTCGGCTTAGTGACCAGCGTTCGGGCCAAAGCCACCCGCTGCTTCTGGCCCCCGGACAGTTCGCTGATTCTTTTTTTCAGATGGGGCCCGAGCTCAAGAAAATCGATCGTTTCCTGAACCTCCTCCTTGCTGACTCCCTTCTTGTTGCGAAGCCCGTATACGATATTGTCGTAAGCGTTCAAATTCGGGAACAGGGCATAATCCTGAAACACGATATTGAAACCCCGCTTGTTCATGGGCACCCGGCTGATGTCGTTGCCATTAAACAGGATCTTGCCTTGATCCATATCGGTTAACCCGAGAATAATGCCGAGAAGGGTCGTCTTCCCACTTCCACTCGGACCGAGGAGCGATACAATTTCGCCCGTGTCGATCTCGAGACTGATGTCTTCCAAAACTACCTTTTCGTCGAATTGTTTACGAATATGCTGCAGCTTGAGCAGACGGCTCACCTCCCATAAACACAACCCCAGTATAAAAAGCGAATGTCAATCCAAATCGTCCATTGTGTAAAGCCGAAGTAAATTATGCATATGTTATTCATATGTTTTGACTAACTTCATCCTAAATCACCTTAATTTCTTCTCATATATACGTAAAAAAAGCGCCAAACCAGTACTTTGGAGTACCGATTCGGCGCTATGGCGTTTGACGGCAACGGCCCTTTTTTAGCTGGTGCAAGACCATGCAGTTTCGGGCAGGATGCTCAGGCAGAAACCTGGGGCTCCAAGGTATAAATGGTATTGAAGTTGCAAGGTGTAATCAGTACACTGGTATTGACTTAACTTGAATATCGAGGCTTCCACGTCATAAATACAGGTGAAAAACATGCTGCCATTAGAACGACAAAAGAAAATCATCGACCTGCTGAACGTCCGCAAGGTGCTGAAGATGAACGAGCTGACCGAAGAGCTGGACATCTCCGTAGACACGCTGCGCAGGGACATCAATGTGCTGGCCAATCAGGGGAAAATCGTCAAAATCTATGGCGGAATCAAGCTGGCCGAGCCCAAGTATGGCGAGCCTTCCATGGATGAGCGCATGATCGACCGCCTGGAGGAGAAGGAAACCATCGCCCGGAAATGCTGCGAATACATTCAGGACGGGGATTGCATTTATATCGACAGCGGCTCGACGACGTACCATATTGCCAAATACATCAAGGACAAGAAGAAGCTGACGGTCATTACCAACTCCATCCCGGTCATTACCGAGCTGATGAACACCGATATCGAGCTGATGATCATCGGGGGAAAAATCCGTAAGGACGAGCAGTCGGTCGTAACGTTTGAGTATATTTTCAACTTTCATGAACTGAACGTTCTCAAGGCGTTTATTTGCTGCAGCGGCATCACAACCGAACGGGGAATTTCCGATTACAATCTGGAGGAAGCGACCACGCGCAAAAAGATGATCGAGCTGTCCAAAGAGGTTTTCGTCGCCGCCGACAGCAGCAAATTCGGCCGGGACGTCACCATTGCGATCGCGCCGCTGGACAAAATCGATGCGATCGTGACAGACAACCTGGTGGACCGCAGTTATGCCGCCAAATTTAAAAAGACGCAGACGAAGCTTATTATTGCGGACGAATAGCGGAGCAACCGCCTAACGCAAAAGGACTTTCCCAGATCGGCTGACAAGCCGGGGAAAGTCCTTTTTTTACCGTAAAATTCGGAATGGATATCGTATATATTCAATCAATCAAGCGGTGCTGATACCACTTCTTGCCCATGAAACGCAGCAGGAAGACGGTGCCGCGCACGCCCCACTCACAGTTCATCGCCAGCCAGACGCCGACGATTCCCCAATGCAGCACAATGCCGAGCACATAGCCCAGGATGACCCGGAACAGCCACATCGACAGCATGGAGACCAGCGAGGTGAACTTGGAGTCCCCCGCGGCCCGCAGCGCCGACGGCATAATAAAGCTGATAGCCCAAAGCGGTACTTGCGCGATCAGGTTGATGAGCAGGACCGTGAAGATGTCCCCGACGATCTCTTTCGGCGGGTGGAACAGGCTGACCAGCGGATGGAACAAGGCCATCATGATCACACCCGTCAGCACGAAGGAGAAGGACGCCAGCCACAGGAACGTCTTGGTGAACTTGCGCGCGTCCTCCACGTTTCTCCGTCCGATGCACTGCCCCACTACCGTCACCAGCGTGAGCGAGAGAGCGTTCGCCGGAATTTGGGAGACGCCTGCCAGCGACCCGCTGATCGCATTGGTGGCAATGGCATAAGTGCCAAGGCCGACGATGAAGATCTGGGTCAGCATTTTACCGCCGTTAAAGAACATCTGCTCCGCTGCAAACGGGATGCCGATGTTAAAGATTTTGCGGAGCATCTTCAGGTTCACCTGAACGATGGACCGGAGCTGGAAATGCAGATCGGTGTCCCTTTTCACCAGAAAGTACAGCGCGCAGGCGGCCGCCAGGTACCGGGCGATGTTGATCGCGATCGTCATGCCAAGAACGCCCATGTGCAAAAGGTTGATAAACACCAAATTCAGCGCGACGTAGGTCAAGTTCATGAAAAGGGACAGCATGAGCGAAGCCCTCGATTTGCCGATCCCGCGCAGCGCGCCGCACACCGCTTCAGTAATGGCGATTCCCACAAAAGACACGCCACCTCCGAGCAGATACACTTTGGCATTGTCCATGACTTCCGGCGAAGCCGCTCCGAACAGCACGCTGAGCAGCGGTTGGTGGAACAAGACCAGGATCAGACTGAGAGCCAGCGCCAGAATCGCGCAGGCGGAGACGGTGCTGGACGCTGCTTTGGAAACCATCAGGTCGTTGCCGCTGCCCTTATACTGCGCGACGACGACCGTTCCGCCCGTCGACATGGCGATAAAGACGCTGACCAGAAAAATATTGAGCGAGTCGACCATATTGACGGCGCTGATGGCGGCGACTCCGGCCGAACTGATCATGGCGGCGTTGACCATGTTCAGCGAAATAATAAACGCCTGGTCGATCAGAATCGGAATGAACAGGGAAATAATCTGCCGGTAATCGATCGATTCACCGGTAAGATGTTTGTCTAGCAGGCGCTCGGTGTTCGCCTTAAACTTTAGCTGATACAAGGGATCACTTTCTTTTTGTCGGATTAGGCATCTGGCAGCATGCCCACGTTTTTATAAAATGAAAAAACCCTTCGGAAAGAAGAGTCGGCTTGCCAGGTATGCGGATCTAGGGGTCCACAAAGGACATAACGTCTTTAAAAAACGGCTCCTCAAGGGTCTGCCGCGTTAATCAATCATACATATCGTATAGCAGGTTGGCTTTTTTCCTCTGGTTGAGGTTATCACCGGGGGTGGCCCCTGTCAACGGTTAATTTCTGTGTTTTTTCAAAGGCATGAAAATATAGTTTATTCCGGTCCGTTTAAAAGGGATTTCGCGGGTCTGCAGCGAATACAATGGGGTTTTGAAACGAATAGGGATGGAGGATTCATCGATGCCTGTCCCCTCGTTTGTTAGGCATCGCTAACCGCTGGAGGTTCATTCACAAGGCGGTGGTTTTTTATTACATCACGTAAAAGAAAGGGGTGCCAAATGAAACGGAGTCGAATTAAGGTCAGCCAAATCGTGATCACTCTGATCTATCCCATGGCTTTCTTCTGCTTTTTGAGTCTCTATCAGCCGCTAGATTCGTGGACGATCCCTATTGCTGTTTTGATTCTATTCAGCTTGCTGTGGGAAAACCTGACCTATTTGCTGATCTCCAACCTATTAACCTGGGTGGTCGCGATCCCTTTATGGCTGGTTATCATGAAGCCGCAGGAAGAACAAACCTTCGCTATTTTCACGGCTTCCCTTCCGTTCATCATCCTGCTATACATCGGGTGCGTTCTCATCCCGGAAATGCTGATCGTCTCCGCAAAAAACGTCATCATAAAAGAGTTCAAACGCCGAAATACAACGAAGTAACGGCGGTAACCCCGACCACAGCCATAAGCGCAAAAAAGCCGCTGTACCCAGCGGCACTACGACACTTATGTATGCTAAATAGAACGACAAACCGGCTATTTGCTGTTTCTTAACCATTGAGATCCTGTGAACTCCCACTTTTCTTTACCGATGAAAAAACTGTAGTTGTTGTTTTTGTCTTTACTCCAGTGAAGGCTTTTGTCCGTTCCTTCACTTTGATTAAAGATAGGACTCCATTCAACTCCACCATCTATAGAAACGTAGAACAGGCTTTTCGATGATTCTGGTGATTCGTCCGTTTGAGTTGTCATCATAACACATATGTCTGTATTCAAAAAGTAAGGGAGAACGGCCTTTATGTTTGAGCTTTGTAACTCGTCTGGAACAGGCAGGTTAAGATCGAACCACGACTTACCTCCGTCGATTGACTTATAAGCCCCAACCTTACCTTCCGCTGGTGTATTCGTTACGATCCAGCCGGTATTTGCATCGGTAAATGTGAAGGACTCTGCCCCGCCAGGTATTGTGCTGCCTTCCTGGTCACTGCTTGTCACGATAGTCCACGTTTTACCTTGATCTGTGGATTGAGATAAAACCATTTTTACTGCAAACATGCCGATGGGTTCATACTGAGCCTTCCAAGTTATGTTTCCCGTAATGGCAGTTTCTTCTTTTGTTGACTGGGGATCTTGGCCCTGAGAATTCGTTTTTTCCGAATTAATAAATGTGGAAGAATTATTCGTATTTTCTTTAACGATGGAGTTACACGAACATCCTGTAAAAATTAGAGATAGCATGACGATTGAGATAAAATAAACAGCTCGCTTCATTAAGAACACCCCAATCCGGTTTTACTATATAGATGCCAAGTATACCCAGATTGTTTCTCTTAACAATAAAACAAGTGCACTATTACTTATTCAGGCTGTCGAGAACGATCTCGGCAGCCTGAGCCGCCGTCTCCAGCAGCTATTGAACATATATGCGCTGCACCCGGCTGCCGATCCGGCTCACGATTTCGTTGGTGACCGTACGGCAGCGCGCGGCGATCTCGCCGGCGGTGATCTGCTCATCGCCATCTTGACCGATCAGCGTGACGGTGTCCCCTAGCATTACGCCGTCGATACCGGTGACGTCGACGGTCAGCTGATCCATGCAGATGCTGCCGATGATGGTGGCCCGCTGCCCGCGGATCAGGACTTGTCCACCCCCGTCCGACAGTATCCTTGGAACGCCGTCGGCATAGCCGATGGATACCGTGGCGATCCGGATATCGTGTTCCTGCACGAAGCGGCGTCCGTAGCCGACCGGCTGCCCGGCCTGCACCTCCTTCACCTGCGTCACGGTCGCCTTGAGCGCCAGCACAGGCCGCAATTCGGCCTGGCACCGCACGGCGTCGCCCTCCTGGCTGAGCAGGCCGTACAGCGCGATCCCCGGCCGGGCCCGGTCATAGCGCAGCTCCGGGTAATTCAGCATGCCGTAGCTGCTCTGAAGATGCACAAGGCCTGGATCGATGCCCGTTTTCTTGATTTGCGCGACCACACCATCAAAGTGAGCGATCTGCCGGCGCGTAAATTCGGTCTCCTCCGGTCCAAGTCCGTCCGACATGGACAAATGACTGAATATGCCCGTCACTCGAAGATTGACAAAATCATAGCACCGCAGAATCGACTCCGTATCTTGGTGGGGTACGCCGAGCCGGTTCATGCCGGTATCGATTTTGACATGAACTTCCAGGTCGATACCGCGCGCTTCCAAGGCCTGCCCGTATTCCCAACTTACCATCGTTTGCGTCAGATGGTACCTGGATAAATCAGCGGCTCTCTCTGGATCGGTGTAGCCAAGGATTAGAATCTCCCCCTGGATGCCCTGTTCCCGCAAAAGAATCCCTTCCCCGATTTCAGCCACGGCGAAGCAGTGAATCCCCGAACGGTTCAGATGCCGCGCGATCCCTACAACGCCGTGTCCGTACGCATTGGCTTTGACCACCGCCATCAGGCGGCACCCCGATGGGAGAAGCCGCTGGAGTTCTTCGGCGTTATGCCGCAAGTGATCCAGGCTGATTTCCGCCCACGCCCGGTGGGATAGGGAAGGACGGATCTCTCTCTTTTCGCCCGGAGAAGTAAGCGAGTATCCCCATCTCACAGGAAACGTCTCTGCCCGAAGACGATGCGCCCTCAACCCACCAGCCCCTTCCGCAAATCATGGAAGACGGTGATGATGCAGCCGTCCACATTGTTCCCCGAGCATTCCACTCTTGTTTCAGGGCGGGCCTTAATCGTCAGCACCTGCTCTTCTTCATGTACGGGGACAAAATATATCTCCACGAGATGTTCCTTCACCTTCTTGAATAGATGCGGCCCCTTCAGGGTGAACTGCTTCAAGTAGTCTGTGTATTCCTCCAGGCACATCCCATACTGCTCCATGATGATGGCATGCGGCACGCCCACATAGCGAAAATGCCAAGGCTCGCAGGCAATGTGCGTCAGATGCTCTTTGCCCTGTTTGTAACGCTGGATGAAGCCATGCTCTGCTGCCAGCTTCCGGAAAGAGGCATAAACGCCGCCCTCCGGAAACGAAGGGCATAAATAGTCGACCCCCGTATGCTTATCGCCCACATCGGCCGCCAGTCCGGTCTGGTGTTCACTTTCTCCGGGACGAGCCACGTAACTCGCGGTAAAAATCTCCCCGTTCTCCACCAGCGACCGGTCGTAGATGCGCTGCTGCTCCATCGCGGTGCGGTAGCCGCTGACCACTCCGATGCCTCCCCGGCCCCCGCAGGCGTCCAGCAGCGCCTCCAGCTGCTGCAGGCAGCTGCGTTCCAGACGCATCACCCGCTCATGAGTGCTGGTATGAGCGAGTGATTCCACAGGTGCGAGGCTCTTGGAATAAGGCGCCTGGCGGAGCGGGTGCTCGCTGTTAATGAGGACCAGGTGACCCCGGTGCACCATGCTCGGCTGGATATGAATCACTCGGCCTTCCGTGCCTACAACCCCGATCATCGGACCACCTCCATCGCTTCGGCCAGCTGGATCAGCCGGTCCATCAGGTCCGGGTACGGCAGGTGGCTGGCCCGCATCATATTCGGATAGCGGCTGGCGGCCGTGAAGCCGGGCATCGTGTTCACCTCATTGAATACGATCCGCTCCCCTTCGGTAATAAACATGTCCACCCGGGCCAGGCCGCGGCAGCCGAGCGTCCGATAGACGCGGCGCGCGGTCTCTTTGACCCGGTTCGCCGTTTCTTCCGAAATCCGGGCAGGCAGATGGATCTTAGACGAAATCAGCTGGTATTTTTCCGTATAGTCAAAAAACTCGCCCTGCAGCTCGATCTCGTCGATTTCTCCGATGAACGGTTCCCGATGACCCAGAACCGCGCAGCCCACTTCAAATCCGGCAATGTTCTGCTCGACCACCACCTTGTCGTCATGCTGCAGTGCCTCACGGATGCCGTCCATGAGCGCCAGCCTGTCGTACGCCTTCGTAATACCGAAAGAGGAACCGGACTTGGCCGGTTTAACGTAGACGGGGTAGCCCAGCGTCTCAGCCGATTTGGCGGCCGCATACAAGTCGTCTCCTGCGAGGACCGTGACCGAACCCGCCACTTCCACTCCAGCCGCCTTGACCAGCTTGCTGGCAACCTCCTTGTCCATACAAAGGGCAGAAGCCAGTGTGCCGCAGCCGACAAAAGGAATGCCCGACAGCTCCAGCAGCCCCTGCAGCGTGCCGTCTTCCCCATTTTTGCCGTGAAGAACCGGGAATACGACGTCCACCGGCGTCAAACGGTATTCCGTCCCGACCAACTCCACGATTCCGCCCATCTCCCTGCTTGGCGGCAGAAACGCAGGGATGCACCCCGGATGCTGATGCCAGCGGTCCCTGCGGATCTCCTCCGGATCTCCGTGGTACCTCAGCCAGGCTCCTTCCCGGGTAATGCCGATGAGCACCAGCTCATATTTGGCCTTGTCCAAATGATCTATAACGGAAGCCGCCGATTGCAGCGAGACTTCATATTCCGTTGAGCAGCCGCCAAACAGTACGGCGATCGTTTTTTTCTGCATCTCTTTCTCCCCATTTCCGGTCCGGTGCCCACTCCGCGTGAGCGCCTGAGCGTGAACCTAAGATGCTTTTGATTATAGGGAGAGGATGTTAAGTAAACAGAAATTAATATTAAAGGAAATCTAAAGAAAGATTAAAGAGCCGGTCCCGCTGGCATGAACGGGCATCCATGCTCAACCGATGCAGAGCCCGATGTTGCCAAACTGCTCGCCGGCTGCCATCCACATGAAAAAAGGAAGATGCCAGCAAGAGCAGCATCCTCCATTGGCTCCCATCGACATTACTGCTGCTGGGACTTGTCGTATTCCTTTTTGGCTTTGTAGGCGAAAACCGAGTAGACGATAATCATAACCGGAATGACCATCCAGACGATCCCGCGGAACAGCGCAAACGGCGTCTCGAACAGGAACGCCTGCCAAAATCTTGGACCGTTCATTTCCCACAATCCCGGCGTGTAATACAGCGATTGGGGCTTCAGAATGACGGACGCGTCAATGGCGTCGGTCGAAATCAGCACTGCGAAAATCGGGATAAAGCAGCAGCACAGCGTCATCCACATGTCGGAAATCCGCTTATACCGGGCCGCCTTGGAGTCGGCATCAGAGAAAATATCTTCGTTCCCCTGGTCACCGTTCTGCTTGAAATATTGAGCCCCCGACCCCTTCGTGCCGGCGACATGCGTCCAGCCACTGTCCTCGAACAGGGCAACATAATCCTCAAAGTCGCGCTGATTCTTAAACGTGCGGAAGTCGATCCGGTAGTTGGCTTCCTCCGGTACGCTTCGCTCGAATTGATAGCCGATAGACTTCCGGACAAGCGTATAACCCTGCCGGCCCATGTCGTTCAGCCACTGTTCTTCCTGGTCCAAATTCGTAAAAAATTTATATTTTTTCATGCAGCAACTCCTCCTTGCCCCACTGCATATTGGTTACTTCGATCATGTGGCGCATCCGCTCGTAATCCTGTCTCAGCATTTCCCGTCCCAGATCCGTGATGACGTACACCTTGCGGCGGCTGTCCTCGCTCGCAGTCGGCTGGATAAATTTCTGCTTCAGCAGATTGTCCACCGCCCCGTACAGCGTGCCGGCCGCCATCCGGACCTGCCCCGCGCTGAGCTCCTCCACCTTCTGCATAATCAGATAACCATGCGCCGGCTCCAGCAGCGCCAACAAAATATAATATACCGTTTCGGTCAGCGGTAAATGTTTATCTCTGCTCAATGAAGTGCCTCCCTTTTGCTCAGTCACACTTTATATCGTTCAACTGTATACTTACACTATATACAGTTACACTGTATATTGCAATAGCAAAAAGACCAAAACCCGAAAGTATCGGGCTTGGCCTTAATTTCAAACGGTCTCCATCCTTGCGGGAAGCATCTGCTTGCGCCGATAGATCGATAACAGCAGCCCCATGGCGCAAAAATCAATCACCTGCGTGAACCCGCCATAGCCGACAAAGGGCAGGCTCTGCCCCACGATGGGCACCACGCCGTACGCCATAAGCAGCGGCCACAACAGCCGAATGCCAAATACGACGATGAACGCGGAAAATATACAGGTGGCATATTCATCCCTAATGGACACGCTCATCTTCCAAATTCGTATCATGAATCCAATGACCAGCAGCCCGATGACGCTCCCGGCACCCCATCCAAAACAATAAATGAGATACGGGTACATCGATTCGTCATAGATATACGGAAGGGTTTCGTTCGCCGCCGCAAATCCGTGGCCCGTCCACCCCGCCGAACGGATCGCTACGATCGTCTGCAAGGTCTGGTAATCCTTATCCTTTTCGCTCAAAAAGGAGTGCAGCCGCTCCACAAGGTAAGGGGTTTGCGTTAGTTTGAGTATGTACAAAGAAAGGATCGGCAGTCCGATAGCCAGCAGTGGAAACCGATTGTGCCGCAGTGCAATGATTCCGAACCCCGCTAAATAAATGCAGCCGTACAGCAAGGAGCCGCTCTGCCAGTACAGCACGACCGGAACGGCCATTTGGCCCCCGAACTTGATCCAGCCGACTATATCGCTACTCCGGAACTTATAGTTCATTCCTGACGTCGCAATGAGCAAAGGCAGTATGGATGCGGCCATCACATTAAGGCTGAAGGAACCGATCGCCAGACTGGTCGTCTGCCCATTCGTCGTGATGCCTACCTTCAACGTTAAAGCCATTAAAGCGATGGTCCCGCAGAATATTACTCCGGAATACTTCCTCAGCTTTCGGTAGTCCAGGAAATAACAGATAAACAGACCGACAAATCCTAGCGCAACATAAAACAGCTTCTTCTCAAAAAACTGAGCGAGCATCCAAATCCTTCGGCCAGACATCTGCACATTCAGTAATCCAAACAACCCCACAATCGTCAGCAGCCCTAATAGAACAACAAGCTTCCAGTCGAACACAGGTTTATGCGCCCGGTGAAGGCTTCGTCCGATGTCGTCGGGATCGCCCATCAGCCTAATTGCTTCCTGCGCGCAATGCTCTTCAGCAACTCCTTCGGATGCCAGCATGTCCATCCGTTCCGCAATATGACTTCCCAGCTCCTCACGGATTTCGGCATGCATGGATTTAACGCGGATATGCCGGCACACCCGGTCGAGAAACTCCTGAACCGCCGCATCCTTTTCCACAGCCCGCATTAGATTCCCTCCCCGATCACCGTATCGACCGCCGTGCGGAACCGGACCCACTCCTGCTGCTTTTCTTTCAGCTGACTCCGGCCCTGGTCGGTTATCCGGTAGTACTTCCGTTTGCGGCCGTCATGCGTGCTCCAGTACGCTTCCAGCCAGCCTTCCGACTCCAGTGTGTGCAGGATGGGATATAACGTTCCCTCTTTCATGGAAAAAACGCCCTCGGAGCTCTTCTCGATTTCCTTGATTAATTCGTAACCGTACATTTCCTTCTTGTTCAGCACCGTCAGCAGCAAAATGACCGTGCTGCCCTTGAGCAGCTCTTTATTAATCGCCATGCTCATTCTCCTAATACCTAGATTTACAATACATCGTAATACTATGTATATGAGTATATCGAACAGCATTTGGATTGGCAATAGATGGGGACCAAATGAAAAAAGCCCGGCCAAGCAGCTAACGCTGCCCATCCGGGCTTTCATCCAAACCGCTGTGAGCACCGAATAACGGTTCATCACGTACGCGGCTTCACTCATGCTTATAACGTGCTTACAGCACCTTCTCCAGGAAGCTGATCGTACGCTCGTTTTTCGGCCGGCCGAACACTTCCTCCGGCGGACCTTCCTCAACGATGTAGCCGCCGTCCATAAAGATGACCCGGTCCGCCACCTCGCGGGCGAAGCCCATCTCGTGCGTGACGATCATCATCGTCATGCCTTCTGCGGCCAAATCCTTCATGACGCCCAGCACTTCGCCGACCATCTCGGGGTCGAGCGCGGACGTCGGCTCGTCGAACAGCATGACGTCGGGATTCATCGCGAGCGCGCGGGCGATCGCCACCCGCTGCTTCTGCCCGCCCGATAGCTGGCTCGGGAACGCATCCGCCTTGTCGGCGAGTCCGACCCGGTCCAGCAGGCGCAGCGCCGTTTCGCGCGCCTGCTTCGCGTTCATTTTGCCCAGCTCCATCGGAGCAAACATGATGTTCTTGAGCACGCTGAAATGCGGAAACAGGTTAAAATGCTGGAACACCATCCCAATATTTTCACGCGCTTTGTTGATGTCCGTCTTTGAATCGTTCAGATCCTGGTCATCAACGATGACACGGCCAGCAGTGATGTCCTCAAGCCGGTTAATGCAGCGGAGAAACGTACTTTTCCCCGACCCGGAAGGGCCGATCACGCATACGACTTCGCCTTCCTTCACCTGCATATCGATTCCTTTCAGCACCTGATTGGCGCCGAAGCTCTTCTTTAATCCTTCAACCCTGATTTTATCCACGGCGCAATCTCCCTTCCAAGAAGCCTGAAAGTTTCGTTAAGATTGTGATCACAATCAAATACATGATGGCTACAACCAGCCAAATATCAAATGAGGAGAACGTTCTGGCGATAATAATTTTGCCGGACTGCGTCAGCTCGACCAGACCGATCGCCGACAGAATCGACGTATCCTTCAGCGTAATGACCAGCTGGTTGATAAACGCCGGAATCATGACGCGGATCGCCTGCGGGATGATGATCTTCATCATCGCCTTGCGGTACGGCAGACCGAGCGAACGGGCCGCTTCCATTTGTCCGCGGTCGATCGACTGAATACCTCCCCGAATGATTTCCGTTACATAAGCGCCGGCATTCAGGGTCAGCGTCAGAATGGCCGCCAGGAACAGCGGCATCGTGAAGCCGAACGCCTGCGGAATACCGAAGTAAATAAAGAAAGCCAGGACGATCAGCGGAATGCCGCGGAAGACGTCGACGAATACCGTTGCCAAACCGCGAAGGAACTTATTGCGACTCACCTTCATAAAGCCGAAGATCAACCCCAGGATAAAGGCGAAGAACAGCGATACGATCGTGTACAGCAGCGTCTTTCCCAGACCGGTCAGCAGCGGCGGCAGTGAATCCTGAATCAGTCCCCAGCGGCTTTGGTTCGCCGGTCCGGACGCATTGTCACCCAGATATTTCTCGAGAATCTGGTCATACTCCCCGCTGGCTTTGAGATTGGTCAGGCCGGTATTGAACTTTTGCATCAGCTCCTGGTTTTTGCCTTTGCTGACCGCAAAGCCGTAGGAGCCGCCTGCTTCCTTCTCGGTTACGATTTTGAGTCCATTGTTCTGGTTCACGCCATAAGCCAGCACGGGATAATCGTCAAAGCAGGCCACGGAGTTTCCAGTTTTGACATCGTCGTACATTTGCGAAGAATCGTCGAACGGGACGATGGTAAATCCGTATTTCGAGGCGATGGATTCGGCGAAGCTGTAGCCTTCTGTACCTGTCTTTACGGCTACCTTCTTCCCTTTCAAATCCTCATAGCTCTTGATGGTGTCATTGTTCTTGCTGATGGCCATCACCACGCCGGATTCGAAATAGGACTCGGAAAAGTCGAATTTCTGCTTCCGTTCGTCGGTAATGCTCATTCCTGCGATGACGCCGTCCACCTGGTTCGACTCCAGCGCTTGGACGGCTGCGTTAAAGCCCAGCGGCTTGATCTCATACTTAAAATTCTGATCCTTAGCGATGGCCTCCATCAGATCCATGTCGATCCCGACAAACTTGCCGCTGACGTCCTGAAACTCAAACGGAGCAAACGTAATGTCGGTACCGATGACATAGGTTTTGCCGGAATCCGGCGCAGCTGCGGCGCTTCCCGTCCAACCAGACCATCCGGTCACCACGAGGAGCAGCAGCGCTAATGAAAATAATAATACCTTTTTGGATGATTTCATGTGTCCTCCCCTTCTCGGTCAACGCCGAATGTTGTCCCCTTCATACTTTTTCTTTTTTGGTGGCAGGTATTCTCCCACCTAGTATCCTATTTTACCAAAAAACCAATCATTCCTAAAAATACATTTTCAACCATTTACTTTAGTTCAATCTAACCATTAACCAAGAAATTTACTACTAAGACTAACACAGTCTGCAGATAAAGGAAGCAAGTTAGCTATCATTCATTACCCATTCAAGACAAGTTTGCCTAACCATCATTAGAACTTTCGTAAAATATAGTCAAGCTATGAGCTCATTATGATCTTGACGGTCAAAGAGAACCGCGACTATAATTCAATCAATTCATTGAATATTATAGCAAGGTGGGAATAGATATGGACCACGATTTTCCCGTTCGTGCTTTTAAAGACGACTTGTACCGGCAGTTTGCCCGAATCGGGAAATGCTTGTCCAGCGATAAACGGCTCGAGCTCATGCATTTGTTATCCCAAGGACCCAAGTCTGTTGAAAAATTGGCCGAGGCCACAGAAATGAGCGTAGCCAATGTATCGCGGCATCTCCAAATTTTACTGGATGCCAACCTGGTGAAGTATAGCAAGCGGGGGACGTATGTCATCTACTGCTTGGCTGGTCCCCATATTGAGGGCTTTTTGAATGCTCTATGGCGAATGAGCGAAACGCAGCTGGCCGACATCACCCGGGTGAAAAACGACTTTCTGAGTCAGTGCGAGGATGTACAAACCCTGTCTTTAAATGAAGTATTGCGCAAAATGGACGAAGGCAGCATGATCTTACTGGATGTACGCCCGGCCGATGAATTTGAGGCAGGACACATTCCCGGGGCGATCTCCGTTCCGATGGAGGAGCTTCATCTATATCTGCAAAGTCTGCCCAAGGAAACTCCAATTGCTGCGTATTGCCGCGGACCTTACTGCGTTGCAGCGGCCGAGGCGGTTGAGAAATTGCAGCGTGAGGGCTTTACAGCATTCCGGGTGGAGGAAGGAGTTTACGAATGGCGGGAATTTCAAGCACAGAGGTAACGAAACGCATTTATCTGGACTATAACGCCAGTACCCCGTTAGATCCGGAGGTGCTCCAGGAAATGCTGCCGTTTTTCGAGCAGCACTATGGCAATCCTTCTTCGTCGCATTGGGCGGCGGCTTCACTCAAAGAAACGATCGAGCACGCTAGAAGCCGGATCGCCGCAGCGATCGGGGCGAAATCCAGTGAGGTGATTTTTACCAGCGGAGGAACCGAGGCCAACAATCACGCTTTAAAAGGGGTTTACTTTGCATCCAACCAGCCCCGCAGACATATCATCACGACAACCATTGAGCATCCGGCGATTCTCAATCCCTGTGCCTTCCTCGAAACGCTGGGCGCTGAAGTGACCTACGTTCCCGTTGATCACTGGGGCCGGGTGTCACCCGCAGATATCGAGCGTGCTATCCGCGAGGATACCATACTCATTTCGGTCATGCACGCCAACAGCGAGGTCGGAACGATTCAGCCCATTGAAGAGGTGGCCAGTATCGCCAAACGCTACGGTATCCTGATGCATACGGATGCTGCACAGTCTTTTGGCAAGATCCCGGTGAACGTCGATGCCTTGGGCGTCGATTTGTTATCCATCGCCGGCCATAAGCTGTACGCCCCCAAGGGTATCGGCGCACTATATGTGCGTGAAGGCACGGCACTCGCCCCGTTTGTGCATGGGGCAGGCCATGAATCCGGCCGGAGGGCAGGAACGGAAAATATGCCTTATATCGTCGGATTGGGCAAAGCCGCAGCACTGGCAGCGCAGAAGGTCGGTTCCCGTGAAATTCAAAACCTCCGGGAGGCATTGAAAGAAGGGCTCAAGGAAGCCTTTGGAGACCGGATCCGGTTTAATGGCGATCCCGGCAACCATCTGCCCAACACGCTCAACGTAAGCTTCCTCGGGCTGAGCGGGCAGGAGATTTTGGGTCGTTTTCCGGAAATCGCCGCTTCCACCGGATCCGCCTGCCACTCCGGAAGCACAACCCTTTCACCGGTGCTGCGGGCCATGGGCCTTAGCGATTACGAAGGGCTGGGAGCGATCCGGTTCAGCTTGGGCCGGTACACCACCACAGAAGAAGTGGAGACCGTCATTTCTTTATTCCAGGATCGTCTGCAGTGAGGGGAACAGCAAATCATTTATGAATTGGTTCGTCTAATATAGGGAGGAACAATAGATGTCAGAGACCACGGTTGTAGAAAGGGTAAATCCCCTCCCTGCACCTCTACGGCAATATGTTGAATCGCCTGAGAGGCAGCGGCAGCTCCATAAAAGGACGATGTTGATCGTCATCATTTCGCAAATTTTCGGCGGGGCCGGTTTTGCTGCAGGGGTTACGGTAGGAGCGCTGCTTGCCCAAGACATGCTTGGATCCGACAGCTATGCCGGGGTTCCTTCTGCCTTAATTACGTTAGGATCAGCAGCGTCAGCCCTGATCGTCGGCCGTCTGTCCCAGCGGTTAGGGCGCCGGACGGGGCTGGCAGCGGGCTTCCTGGCGGGTGGGCTTGGTGCGCTAGGCGTCGTTTTGGCAGCCCTCATAAGCAATCTGGCACTTCTCTTTATTTCTTTGCTGGTGTACGGCGCCGGAACGGCAACAAACTTACAGGCTCGGTATGCCGGGACGGATTTAGCCTTGCCAACGCAGCGGGCTAAAGCGATCAGTGCCGCTATGGTCTTCACCACATTCGGTGCAGTGGCCGGACCGAATCTGGTCAATATCACGGGACGGTTTGCCACTTCCATAGGTTTCCCAGCGCTTTCGGGTCCATTCATGCTGGCTGCTGCAGCATTTATTATAGCCGGCGTCGTCCTCCTCATCTTCCTTCGTCCAGACCCGCTGATCGTGGCCAAGGCCATGGTGGAGGCACAGCGAGCAGATGAAAGCCTGAATGGCACGCAGAACACCGGCGTAAAGGACGCAGCCATGAATAAAATGGGAATCATGATCGGTGCGACGGTGATGGTGCTGACCCAAATCGTGATGGTGGCCATTATGACCATGACACCGGTCCACATGAAGCATCACGGACACGGGCTGGGCGAGGTCGGCCTCGTCATCGGCATCCATGTGGCTGCGATGTTTCTGCCTTCGCTGATTACCGGCGTTCTGGTCGATAAGTACGGACACACTCTGATGTCCTATGCTTCCGGAATCACCTTGCTTGCGGCAGGCTTGCTGGCTGGGCTCGCGCCCGGAGAATCGATGGTATTTCTCATTCTTGCGCTTGCGCTTCTAGGGCTGGGCTGGAACTTTGGCCTGATTAGCGGGACGGCAGCCATTGTCGACGCGACGCCTCCGCATACTCGGGCGAAGACCCAAGGCACGGTGGATGTGCTCATTGCCTTAGCCGGGGCTTCGGGAGGAGCTTTATCCGGCATGGTTGTGGCCCAATCCAGCTACTCCGCACTTTCTTTGGCCGGAGGATTCCTGTCCTTGCTTCTAATTCCGGTTATTGTCTGGTCGCGGAAAAAGAAAGCCTGATGCGATCTTCAACCGATACTCCCTCGTGACTTTATTTAGGAACCGCCGGGTTTGGGTATTAAGGTGATCATCACAATAGATCCCCCCTTTCGTTTGTTTCGGTTTGCTGCAACGGCAGCCGAGTAGGACGAAAGGGGTTCTTTCTATGCTTCAATCGTTCCCAGGCTGATGCGCCGATCAGGCCATCCTCCTGTACCTGTCTCAACGAAGCTGCTGCTGAACAGCCCGCCGCGAGCTCATCTTCGTGAATATTTTTTGCATCAATCCCGGTCCGGAAATCCGGCTGTTCTGAAACGCGGCGATGCGCCATTCGCCGTTTTGCTTTACAACCACATTGGTGTTAATGGAGTCACGTTTCTTTGGCGCCTGCTTCTGCCATCTCATTTTGACGGCGCCCAGTCCGTGAAAGATCGCCAGCTCCGGCGTAATAAAATCGATTTTCGCAATCTCCCCGTCCAGCGTAGACCCTCTCAATACGCCGTTCCACAGCTCCTGATGCACATCGGCGATCGCCTTTCTTCCTTGCAAATGCTCGCCTTGAAAAGTAACGTAGTCGGCCTTGTCGGTAAAGCATGCCCCGTAAGCCTCGCCATCCCCTTTTCCCCAAGCCCATTTCAGCTTTTCAAACAGCTGCTCAATTTCCTTCCGGTCTTTCGCCTGATTTGTATTCATGTTCATCTTCCTTCATCTCCTTTGATTGAATGGCCGCCTGATTAGGCGGATTTCTTTGCTATTCAAGAAACGATTTGCTGACATTAACTGGACCAATTAATTATCTTGATTTATATAATATCTTGATTAATTAAGATAATATGCGGCCGGAGGTGATTTGTCAATAGATACCTTAAGTTTTTTTAAAAAAATAATGAAGCACATCCCGCTCCATCAGCGAAAAAGCAAAAAAAATCCCGGCCCCTTCGGGCCGGAATCAAGCATGGTTATGGTATTGGCAAAAAGCAGGCTGGCAATCCCGCTTCCCGCCGGAATGGAACTCCTCGTGGTTGGAATGATTAAATGACTCGTGATTACATTACACGGCTAATTTCGACCGCAGCTTCCGGAGCAGTCTGCTCCTTCTTCATTTCCTCCATGGCAGCCAGTCCGGCCGTATTCAGCACATTCCATGGCTTGTTGTAATGCGGCTGGAAGAAGAAGTCTACAAAAGCCAGCTCCTGCACCGTCATCCGGTTCTGGATGCACACCGACAGCGTATTGGCCGCTTGGGTCATGTCCGCCTTCGACATCACCTGGGCTCCGACGATTCGGCCGCCGGCCGCTTCGAAGACCAGCTTCAGCATGACATCATCGTAGGTCGGCATGAACTCCGGACGGTTGTTTTCATGGATTGTTACAGTTTTCACATTCAAGCCTGCAGCAAGCGCGGCGGCCTCGGTCATGCCTGTCGACGCGATGTTCCAGTCAAACAGCCGGATGGCCGACGTTCCCTGGGTACCTTGGTAGCGCACAGTCGGCTGAACCAGGTTCATGCCGGCCAGCGTACCCATCCGAACGGCATTGGTGGCCAGCGGAATGTACATCGCCGTTCCCGTCGGATTGTAGCGTACGGTGCAGCTGTCGCCAGCGGCCAGCACATCAGGGTTGCTTGTGCGCATATAGTCGTCAACGATAATCGCGCCGTTCGCCAGCATGTCAACCTGACCCTTCAGCAGATCCGTGCCGGGGCGGAAGCCGATGCACAGCACAACCATATCGGCTTCAAACGTACCGTCTGTGGTGACGACCTCGCGCACTTTGCCTTCGCTGCCGTGGAAGCCTTCCACCGTCCGGCCCAGCGCCAGCTGCACACCGCGGTCCTTCAGCATCTGCTCGGCTAGGTCCGTCAGATCGCGGTCAAGGTACTTGGCCATGACACGGTCCATGTTATCGATCAGAGTGACCTGCTTGCCAAGCTCGCGGAACGCTTCGACGAGCTCGATGCCGATATACCCGGCGCCGATGACGGTGATGCGCTCTGCATCCGCAGCGCGGGCAATGATTTCCTGCGCGTGAGCATAGTTTTTGCACAGCTGGACATTGTCCAGATCGATTCCTTCCATCTTCGGAATAACCGGCCACGAGCCTGTGGTGACCACCAGCTTATCATAGCTGTCCGTAAATTCCTCGCCGGTTACCAGGTTACGGACATTCAGTGTCTTGGCGTTGGTGTCGACGGCCAGCACTTCGTGCCGCATCCGGGTCACGGCGCCGAGACCGGCCAGCTCTTCCGGATTGCTGTAGAACAATCCGCCTGCGTCCTTGACGACGCCTCCGACGTGAAGGGCGATGCCGCACGACAGGAACGAAATGTTATCGTTGCGTTCGTACACCGTAATTTGGGCTTCCGGGTGCTGCACGGCAATGCTTTTCACAGCGGCGGTTCCGGCATGGGTACATCCAATGACTGCGACTTTCATGGTAATTCCTCCTTATAGGGAATGAAATGGATGAATGTGAAACGGTATGAATAACTTAATGGATAAGCAGCGGAATGGAGGTCACTGCTCATTTGTGAAATAATGCACAATATACTTTAAAAAAATATTTCCGATGATTTATCTGCCTTGATCTATTTGTGATTTATATCACAACCTCTTTATGGCTTAATCATACACCTTACCTTTCACCTTTGCAAGGGGTTTGTGAAAAAAATCTCAAAATTATAATCTTCACAAAAAAGCACCCCGTCCGGGATGCTTCATATCAATTTACTATATGATTAGATGTCTTCGCGAATTTGAATGCGTTTGGTGCGTTGGTTAGGTTGTTTTGGTATTTCCATGTTCAGTACGCCGTCTTTCAGGGACGCGTTAATTCCGTCTGCATGAATATCGGGAACGTAGAAGCTGCGCGTGTATTCCCCATAGCGGCGTTCTCTGCGGACGACTTGTTCGTCTTGGTTGTCCACGCTATGGTCTTCCTTGCGAACGGCTTTGATCGTCAGGTAAGGCTCAGCGTAGCTGATCTCGATATCTTCTTTTTGAAAACCGGGCAGCTCCGCCTCCACCAGATACGATTGCTCCGTTTCCCGGATATCGGTCTTGAAGGACGTCAACGATCCTTTGAAAGATGTAAACCAATCGTCGCTGAACACGTCGTTAAAGGATTTCACCAATTGTCCAAAAGCATCTTCTCTGCGTTTTCCAAAAGGAATCAAGTCAAACATGCTTCATTTCCCCTTTCAATTTGACCTTGTTTGACCTTACGACTTTATTATATGCCCGTGGGTGTGAAATGACAAAAACGATTACAGCTGATTACACGCGATTATAGCCTGATTTGACTTGTTTTATGGTGGATTTATCGTGAAAATTATTATTTTGACCTTATTTGACCTTCGGATAATCGTATGTAAATTTTCTGCCTTAATCCTCGTAATTCCCCGCCGTTTGCACCGCCATATACCGGATCCTCTCGGCTACATACGCTGGCTCAAGCACCCGCAAATCCGGCCCGTAGCTCAGCAGCATGCCGTACATCCAATGATTATCCGGGTAACTCGTTCGGACCAGCAGCGATCCGTCCGCTTCCGTCTCAACGTTCTCAACGCCAAAAGCCTCCTCCACCCGTACTCTCAGCCGCGGCTTAAAACGCAGAAGGAGGGAAACTGCCGGTCCGGTCTCCTGGTTGCCCCACCTTGCATCCAGTTCTTCCATGCGCACGCCGCGGGACGGAAATTGTTCCAGATGCACCTTCAAGCCGCTCAATCGGGAAACCCGAAACGTCCGATAATCCTGACGGGTTCGGCAGTAGGCGTATAAGTACCAGGCGTACCCCTTCCAAGCCAGGCCGATGGGCTCGACTTCGCGCTGCTCGGCTGTCCCTTCCGTATTGGTGTATAGGAAGGACACGACCGATCGGTGCTTGGACGCCTGCCTTAGCGAAACGAGGACCGACTTGTCCTTGATTCCTCCTCCATGCCACAGGTTGGTGTCAAACACGAGCGTTTCGCCCTCATCCTCCATTTGGTCCTGCTCGGATTTGGCGACAAGCGCCTTGATTTTGGTCAGCAGATCGTCCATTTCCCGGTCATCCAGCGAAGCTTGTACGCCTTTTAAGGCGACGAGGATCGATTTCAGGTCTTCCAAGGTGACAATTTGCCGCTCGATCCGGTACTTCTCCATAATTTCATATCCACCGTCCGTTCCCGCGTACGACACGATGGGGATGCCCGCAGCGTTGATCGTCTCGAGGTCGCGATAGATCGTGCGCAGCGATACCTCGTACTTATCAGCCAAGGTTTGGGCGTTTACCCTGCGCCGACTCAGCAGGATCATCGTAATACCAAGCAGCCGTTCTACTTTCAAGCTACCCCTCTCCTTCATCTAAGAAATGGTGATTCACAAAAAAGATCACTTTTTATATCCACTGCATTTCTCGCTGACATACTGCTGTCAAGGTGGGGCGCCTACAATAAAGACATAAGAACCCCCGAGGAGGATGTTAAAAATGAAAATGTTCGCTAGTAGCCAAACCAATCCAGGTACGATCCGCCCCTTCCGCTTGGAAACGACGCCGGCAGAGCTCCAGGACCTCAAGCAGCGCCTAAGCATGACCCGCTGGCCGGATGAGCTTCCGGGCGCAGGCTGGAATTACGGAGCACCGCTCTCTTTTGTGAAAGACATGGCGGCCTACTGGGAGCATTCCTTTGACTGGTCCAAGCAGGAACAGCGCCTCAACAGCTATCCTCAATTTATGACGACGATTGACGGTGCGAACATCCACTTCTTCCATATTCGTTCCTCGGAGCCGGGTGCAGTGCCACTCATGCTCATTCACGGATGGCCCAGCTCCCCTGTGGAATTCCTGGAGCTGGTCGGTCCGCTGACCGATCCGACATCGTATGGCGGCGATGCCGCAGATGCCTTTCACCTGGTCATCCCTTCGCTGCCGGGCTTTGGCCTGTCAGGCCCGACCACCGATGCGGGCTGGAGCCCATCGCGGGCAGCCCAAGCACTGGATGCGCTCATGACGCTCCTCGGCTATGAGCAGTACGGTGTGCAGGGCGGGGATATGGGCGCCATGATCGCACCGGAAATCGGCCGCATCGCCGCCGGTCGCGTCATCGGGGTGCATGTCAACGCGGCGACCATGGGCTTTGTGCCGTTCGGGGCTATCGAAGACGACGTATTTGCATCGCTGACCGATGCTGAGAAGGTGCGGGTCGGTCGGTTGGGGCATTTTATGAAGGAAAGATTCGGGTTTAACATGATCCAGTCCACCAGACCGCAGACGCTCGCTTACGGGCTTCACGACTCTCCGGCCGGACTTCTGGCCTGGACCTGCGAATTGTTTAACGGCTTTGGCGATACGGTCGATGCCGTGGACCGTGATACGTTCCTCACCAACCTTATGCTGTACTGGCTGACGGGAACGGCAAACTCCTCTACGCGCATGTATTACGAAGGCGCACACGACCCGGGTGCCTGGGCACCGAAAGACATGTCGCCAACTCCTGTAGGTGTCGCGGTATTCCAGTTATCCGATGTGGCGATCCGCCGCTTCGCCGAGCAGGGCAACCGCATCGTACATTGGAGCGAGTTCGAGCGGGGTACGCATTTTGCCGCGATCGACGCACCGGATCTGATGATCAAGGACATCCGTACGTTTTTTCGGAATGTGCTGTAACCGTTAAAGTGGATAGAGGTAGGGTGGGCACCTTAGGTGTGCCCTTTTCCCTTTTATTGCTTCGGCTTCTTTTTACGCTGACGATGAAGTCCTCAACGCATACAGCTGCGAGACCACCCGGTCGAGCCGATCCTTGATCAGGATGGCCTCCGCATACTTCGCCGGAATCCCCTCATAGCCGTAATAGATTCCCGCCAACCCGCCGGCGATCGCTCCGATCGTATCGGAATCGCCGCCCAGGTTGGCCGCCCGCTGCACCGCATCGCTGAAGTCGGACGCGTGAAGCAGAATATGCAGCACCCAACGGAACGTATGGACCACAAACCCGCTGGGAGGACAGTCCGGTTCGTCTTCGATCATCCCTTCATACTCGCTGCCCTTTACCTCAGCCAGGATGGCTTCGCTCAAGTCCTCACCGCGCAATAGACGATCGGCAATGCGATTATAAATAACGCAAGCTTCCGCGCACCTTGGATCGTAATGCGTCATGCGTGATTGTATGATCGTCACCCGCTCAACCTCAGCCGGGTCGTTGTAAGCCAGCGCAGCCGGCAAGCATCGCATCAAGGAGCCATTCCCGCCGCTCTGACCCATGTCTGCGTGAGCAATAAAAGCGGCTTCGAGCCAATCTCCCTCATATTTTTCAAACACATGCCGGATGATGTTCCCAATGTCCTTGGGCCGCGATTGATACCATTCGAGAAAATAACGCCCGATCGCCTCCATCGGCTCCACGGGATTTTCCAGAATCCCTTCCGCCACGCAGAGCGTCATCATCGTATCGTCGGTTACTTCCCCCGGTTCGAGCTGCCATACTCCGCCGCCGATGATTTCCGTCAAATAGCCATATTGGGCTTTTACTTCCCGGACACTCATAAACTCCGTCGTTCCGCCAAGCGCGTCACCCACAGCCACGCCATAGAGGCCGCCCTTCAAGCGGTCGAGCATTTGGTCCTGCATGCCATCACTCCCGCGTTCTAATGAGATATTTGAAAAGAAGTCTGTTCTATTAGTTATGATTATAGCAAGTGCAGGCTAGTGGGATAAGCGAATAGAAACTCCTCAATCATTCCCCACCTCTGCCCGAATCTTCATTGCCTATGCATATTCTACATCATCCATTCCATAGATGCAGCGAACTTCCTGCGGCCCGGTCGGCCGAGCTTCGCGTGATTCCCCTTTTCTTCTGCTCTCAGAATTATATAAAAAAAGCACGATATCTCCTTTCATTTGCTGTAAGACGCGCTTTCCGGGCGAATGGTATCATCTTGGCGGGAAAGGAGGACTCGCCGAGTAAAAATGTAAGCGCTTAATCAACAAACCATTGGTGCAGGGGGAGTGCAATGAATGAGTAAATGGATGAAACAAGCCTTTTCGGCCATAATCGCCGCGGCTCTGATCATTCCGTCGGGCTGGCTGGCCTCGCATGTAAGCGCGGAGGCAGAGCAGCCGGATGCCGATACGGTAACGGTGGTGTACCATGAAACTTTTTCGGACGGAATTGGCAAAGCCGTTCAATCGGGAGGCGCCAGCCTCGCACAGGTCTCAGGCAAAGTGTTTGACGGGAACGAGGACGGAGGGGCTCTTTATGTAAGCAACCGTACCCACGATTACGATGCGGCTGATTTCAACTACACCGACTTAGGAATCCAAAACGGCAAAGCTTACACGATCACCGTTAAAGGATATGTGGACGCTGAAGCCACCGTTCCTGACGACGCCCAAGCGTATCTTCAAACCGTTGACAAAAGCTACGGCTGGCTGGCCGGCGCAGCTTTTAGAGCTGGGGAAGCTTTTACGTTGACCAAAGAATTCACCTTGGATACCAGCAGCGGCGATACTCGACTGCGTGTTCAATCCAACAGCGCCGGTGCCACAGTCCCCTTCTACCTCGGCGATATCCTCATCACTGAAAAGGCTGACTCCGGCGGGGGCGGAAACGAAGAACCGCCTAGAGATCCGGCCTTGCCTTTCAGCACGATCACTTTTGAGGATCAGACCCCCGGTGGCTTTGAAGGCCGATCCGGCACGGAGAAACTGACCGTCACCGATGAAGCCAACCACACACCGGACGGTGCGTACGCCCTCAAAGTGGAAAACAGGACAGCCACCTGGCATGGGCCGTCATTACACGTGGAGAAATACGTGGATAAAGGCGCCGAGTATAAAATATCCGCCTGGGTCAAGCTAATCAGCCCCGCCAGCTCGCAGATTCAGCTGTCCACCCAGATCGGCAGCGGTGGCAGCGCAAATTATGCGACCCTGGCCCCGAAAACGATCAGCACCAATGACGGCTGGGTCCAATTTGAAGGAACCTACCGTTACAACAGCGTGGGCGGCGAATACTTAACCCTCTACGTGGAATGTTCGAGTAACGCGGAAGCCTCCTTTTATATCGACGATATCAGCTTCGAAAAAACCGGCTCGACGCCAGTCGAAATCCAGAAAGATCTGGTCCCCATCAAGGACGCGTACCAAAACGATTTTCTGATCGGAAACGCCATCTCGGCGGAGGATCTGGAAGGCGTACGGCTGGAGCTGTTAACCATGCATCACAACGTCGCCACGGCGGGGAACGCCATGAAGCCGGATGCGCTGCAGCCGACGAAGGGCAGCTTCACGTTCACCGCAGCCGATGCAATGGTCAATAAAGTTCGGGCTGCAGGCATGCAGATGCACGGGCATGTGCTGGTATGGCATCAGCAGTCGCCGGCGTGGATGAATACGGTTCAGGACGCGCAGGGTAACACGGTCCCTCTGAGCCGCGAGGAAGCGCTGGACAACCTGCGGACCCATATTCGAACCGTCATGGAGCATTTCGGCGACAAGGTGATTTCCTGGGACGTCGTCAACGAAGCGATGAACGACAACCCGCCGAATCCTGTGAATTGGGAGGAGTCTTTACGCAAATCCCCTTGGTATAACGCGATCGGGCCGGACTACGTTGAGCAGGCGTTCCTTGCGGCCAGGGAAGTGCTGAACGATCATCCGGATTGGGATATCAAGCTGTATTACAACGATTATAACGAAGACAACCAGAATAAGGCCCAGGCCATTTATAACATGGTCAAAGCCATGAACGACAGATATGCCGAAAAGCATCCCGGCAAGAAGTTGGTCGACGGTGTCGGCATGCAGGGGCACTACAATGTGAACACGAATCCGGAAAATGTGAAGCTTTCCCTGGAGAAGTTCATCTCCTTAGGGGTCGAGGTCAGCATCAGCGAGCTGGACATCCAGGCCGGCAGCAACTACGAGCTCCCCGAGAAGCTGGCCAACGCCCAGGGCTACTTGTACGCGCAATTGATGAAGATATTCAAGAACCATGCCGCCGACATCAGCCGGGTCACCTTCTGGGGAATGGACGACGGTACAAGCTGGAGGGCCTCTTCCAACCCGTTGTTGTTTGATAAAAATCTTCAGGCCAAGACAGCATACTACGGCGTCATTGATCCGGACAAATTTATCACGGAGCATCCGCCCGAGTCGGGCAATGCCAACCAATCCACCGCGGCGTACGGCACGCCGGTGATTGACGGGACGGTCGACGCGGTTTGGAACCAAGCGGCCGCCATGCCGATCAACCGCTATCAGATGGCGTGGCAGGGCGCGACGGGCACAGCCAAAGCGCTCTGGGACGACCACAACCTGTACGTGCTGATCCAAATCAGCGACACTCAGCTGGACAAATCCAGCGCGAATGCATGGGAACAGGACTCCGTCGAAGTCTTCCTGGACGAGAACAACGCAAAAACTACGTTCTACCAGGATGACGACGGGCAGTTCCGCATTAACTTTGATAACGAAACTTCCTTTAATCCGCCCAAGATCGCAGATGGCTTCGAGTCGGTGACCAAAGCAGCCGGCACAAACTACACGGTAGAAATGAAAATTCCGCTCAAGACAGTAACGCCAGCCAATCAGCTGAAGCTTGGTTTCGACGCCCAGGTCAATGACGCGAAAGACGGCGCCCGTCAAAGCGTCGCCGCCTGGAACGACACGACCGGCAACGGCTACCAGGATCCATCCGTGTTCGGCGTACTGACCCTCACCGGCAAACCCGCCAATCCGGGCGACAATGGCTCGGGTAATGAGGGCGGTGGCGGAAGTAACGGAAACGGCGGTAATAGCGGAAGCGGTAATGGCGGCAACAGCAGCGGCAATAACAGCAACGGCGGCGGCAGCCCGCAAACCGGGATTACCGTTAGCGCCGGTGGTGTCGTTACAATCAAGCCGGAAGCGAAAGTCCAAGAAGGACGTGCCTTGAGTACCATTTCCACCGACAACTTGAAAAAGGCGCTGGAGCAAGCGGCGGCAACAGGCAGCGGGAAGAAGCAAATCGTGATCGAGGCTGCAAAGCTGCCCGGCACCGGTTCCGTTGAAGTCCAGCTCTCGGCTCAAAGCCTTAGTGGAAAAGAATCCTTCGAGCTGCTGCTGAAGACGGATTCCGCTGTTCTTCGAATTCCAAGCGGCATGCTATCCAATCAGACAGATCTATCCGGGCAGGTATCCGTCCGCATCGGAACCGCATCGACGGACCATTTGAACCTAAGCGCAGCCGATCGTGAACGGATCGGCAGCCGTCCGGTGATCGAGCTGAGCCTTGCAGCAGGCGGCAGAACCTTGGATTGGAACAATCCTGCAGCCCCTGTGACGGTGGAAATCCCATACAAGCCGACTGCTGAGGAGTTAAGCGATTCGGATCAGATTGTAGTTTGGTATGTCGACGGCCAAGGCCAGGCGACCCCTATTCCTAACGGCCGCTATGATGCCGCCACTGGAATGGTGGTATTCCACACCACCCATTTCAGTACTTATGCAGTCACCTATGCTTCCACGGCCTTCACAGACCTGCAAAACGTCCCTTGGGCCAAGCCAGCCATTGACGCCATGGCCGCCCGTGGAGTTATCCATGGAATGTCCAAGAGCCGCTTCTCTCCTGAAGCGTTAATCAAGAGGGCCGACTTCGTAGCCCTTCTGGTTCGGGCGCTTGAACTCCAAGGTACAGGCAGCCCGAAAACCGCATTCAGCGATGTCGATCCAAACGCTTATAATCATAGCGAGCTGGACATCGCCAATGAGCTGGGCATTGCGGTTGGTTTGCCAGACCGTACCTTCAAGCCGGACAGCCCGATCACCCGCCAGGAGATGATGATGCTCACTGCACGTGCTTTAGCCGCTGCCGGAAAAACAGTTGTGGGCAGCGGAAGCCTGAGCGCATACGCCGACGCCTCAAGCATTGCCGGTTACGCCAAGGATAGTGCGGCTGCGCTCGTGAAAGCCGGCATCGTCACCGGCAGCAACGGTAAGATCGTGCCGCAAGGTCCGCTCACCCGGGCTGAGGCGGCGGTCATTTTGTATCGGATTTGGATGTTGTAGCATTGGGGAGTCATACTTTGAAATGGAAAGGAGACACTGGTTAGTTGACCGGTGTCTCCTTTTTATCCCCAGATCATCTTATCTGTGAACAGGTTCAAATCTGATTTGATCAGCAATCAATTTATTTTCTGCAGGATCGAATTTATAAGTGATCTGAAAATCGCCTACGTATTGCGGAGAAATGCCAACGCTCGCGCCTAACGTGGTGACGATTCGTTGATTCCTCATCCAATAATAGATGACGCCGCCAAAACTAAGCTTGTCCTGTTTAAAGTTTATACCGGCAACATGATAATCAAATTGATGTTCTTTTCCCTGTGACTTTACCTTAATGGCCAAAGTCTGATCATTTTTCCGGGTAACCCCCGTTTCGATCTGGCCGGCGACAATGTCCTGGTAACTTTGCACTTTGATTTCGGAGAGATCCGTCCCGTCCAGCACATGTAATTCATCAATATTCAGTCCTGTCCCCTTTCCCTTATTAAGGATGATCACCGCTTCTTCCTTCCCGTCGCCGGTAACATCCGTGTAGTAAATCCGCGGGTCCTCAGTCGTCGAAAAGCTCCAGTCGAACGCCTTGTTCACACCATTCACGTCAACGGCTACGGATTCATACGAATATTGCCCTTCCTTAACCGGCGTCAGCTTTACCTCCTTGTTCTCCGAAGACCAAGATTTCGTATCCAGTGACGGATCGACCGTATTCATATGATTCTCTAGTTGTGAATTCGTTGTTACCCGAGATTCTGTTGTTGCTTCCGTGCCTGTTGAGGGACTGTTTATCGTCTGATCTTTGCTGCAACCCACAAGAAAACTGAACATTAAAATCGAAGCCGAAAATAATGCGAGCTTGTTAATGACCATCCTCTCACTTTCGCTAGTTGATGCACATTATTATATACGTTCTTTTTTCCATATAATTTAAGAAATGGTTGTTATGATTTGAAAATATCGTAACCTCTTATCTATAAACGCTGCTAATCGTGAGAAGTAACGCCCAGGGAATGCCGAGGACTGAATAATCCGGCTCTTGAAGTCCAGCCACCCCAGCCGTGAATGATTGAGTGAGCCTAATTGCTCTACGCTCGAAGGAAAAAGCCCCCCGCGTCCAGAATATATCAGCTATGAGCGTATGATGATGGGAGAGTGAGCGCACATGAGCGATGAGCAATGGCTGAAAGTTTCCGATTTGGCGGGACAGCTTGAAATCCCTCAGCCAACAATCAGGCGATACATGGACCGGCACGGACATCACTTGCATACGAAAAAGCAGCATAAAAGCTATCTGATATCTTCCGCGTCTATTCCCACGCTGGCCCGGATCCGTGACGAATACTCCAAGGGGTTGAACGGGGAGCAGGTCGAGGAGGTGCTGCTGGGCCAGCCATCCACGATCACGACCGTGAGCGGTACGAGCGTCCATAAGGATGAGCGCGTGAGCGATCATCTTGCCGAAGCCTTGTCCGAACTGGAGAAATCCGTGATCGATCGCTTTAACAATCAGGAGCAATTTAATCAGCATCTGCTCGAACTGCTGCAGCGTGAGCAGGAAAAAGTCGAACGTCTTACCGAGCTCCTTATGAAGCAGACCGAAGCGGCGGCGTCCTTGTCCCCGGCGGTTCAAACCCAGAGCCGGAAACAGGCGGATCACCTAACGGAACGAAGGGTGAAGCGACAGCTGGAGAGCGAGGCCTTGGAGCTCTGGCTTAACAAGCCTGCGCCGGAACGAACAAAAAGGAACGTGCTGTTTCAAAGGATAGAGGACAACGAGGCTAAGGAAAAATTTGTGAGGGACTACGTGCTGGAACATTACGTGAGCCGTTTAAACGAGGAATTTAATAGAAGCTAAACCTGTTCGAAAAGCATAAATAGACGAAAAAGAGCGGTCCGCATTGGATCGCTCTTTTTTATAGAAATCCGGCCCGCATTTAGCGGAACTTTCTTTTGCGATATAAGGACCACGACTATTGCAAGACTCACACTTTCTTATATCTCTTAAAAAAAGCTTTGGGAGGCCTGCCCCCGGCTCGTGTCTGGGAACGGAACACGAATTTGCGCTGGCACCAGTAGCTGAACACGAACAAGGAGCCTTCGGTGAGCAGCTTGGCGATGAAAAGCGGAATCCCCACCATTTCGTGGAACAATACCAACAGCCCGTAATTCAATCCCATGATCAGCGCGACCAGCGCAAAATATTTCGGAGCCGATTCGATCAGCCGGGGGGCGTCCTTGTTCACAAATACATAGCGCCGGTTCATAGCGTAGTTGAATATGGCGCTGCACAACCGCGAACCGACTACGGCGGCCAGCAGGCTGCCGGTAACGAACTGAAGCACAAAGAGCAGCAGGAAGTCCAGCCCCGCCGAGAGTACAGACGAAGAGCAAAACTTCAGTATAGGGGCATAAATCCGGATGGAGTCCGCAATCGGGCGGAAATGGGAAGACTTGTTTTTTTCCAAATAGACGGTATCAATGGGCACCTCATGGATCGGGTAGCCGTCTCCGCGTGCCTGCAACAGCATGTTCATTTCATACTCAAAACGGTCCCCCGGAATGCTGCACAGCCAGTCCAGCATCTCCGGCGAGAAGCCGCGGAGGCCGGTCTGCGTATCCGTGACGGAGCGGCCGGTCGTCAGGGCGTAAACCAAGCGTGTCGCTTGGTTGCCGAACCGGCTTCGCAGCGGTACCCTGCCGGTAAAATGCCGGCAGCCGAGCACGATATGGTCCGAATGCTCATCGACCGCTGCGGCAATCCGGACGATATCGGACGGAAGGTGCTGTCCGTCGCTGTCCGCGCAGACGATCCCTCCCGTCTCACCCGCCTTCTTCAGGAAGGCGAAGCCGGTCTTCAAGGCCCGCCCTTTGCCAAGATTGTGGTCGTGGGTCAGCACGATGCAGCCGGCCTGGCGTGCCGAACGAAACAGCTCCCCATAGTCCTCCCCACTGCCGTCATCGACCACGACGATCCTGCAGCGGCAAGCCGCCTTCAGGTCGGCAATCAGCTGCAGCAGTCTCTCGTCAGGCTCATAGGCCGGAATCAATACGGTTGTCATGTCGGTAGCCTCCTTCAGCTTCGTCGGTCCGTTATTCGCCAACATAAATAATGTCGCTGACGCCGCGCTCCTGGCCTTTGCCCCCAGGACTGTTGACGACCCGGCCCAAAAAGTACATGGTCGATGAACCGCCGCCGTCGAGGTTGTAGGCCTCGGTCGCACCCAGATCCTCGAACAGATTCGCAAACTCGTTCAGCGTCATGCCCCGGCTGTAATTCTGCTGCCGCCCGTCCACCACGACAAACACGTAGTGATTCGGCGAAATGATGCCGATTCCCGTCCGCGGGTTGGCCTCGTCGATCGTGCGATTGCCGAAGTTGGTATCGATTTTGACGTTATCGAAATCCTGCACCGCGGTGCCGTCTTTCACCAGAACCGGTCCGAACGAAAAGGTATTCGTTACCCCTTGGGCAAGCAAATCCTCGGCGGAGACCTCCTCCTCGTTATACGATTTCATCGTGCCGTCACCGAACAGCGCCAGCCCGTCACGCGCAGGCTCATCACGGTACAAGGTGCCGTTACGGATGACGACGCCGTCATTCCGGAACCCGTAATAGTCCCCGTTGATGGCAAGAATGGCATTGTTGGCGGATGCGATCTCCGAGGTATGCTCGGTAATGTTGCGGCCGAAGGAATTATCCGCGAAGGCTGTCCGAAGGTTGGACGCGTCCTTCAGCTGAACATCGGCGACGTAATACGTAATTTTATCCGCGCCTGTACCGGTCTCCACTTGCTTGATCGAAATATCGACGTTATCGCTCTTGTAGTTCCAATCGTCAGAGGTTGCGTTTACCGCTGAGGCCGTGGACGCCGCAGATTCCGTGTTCGTCGATGTATTCGTAGCAGCTGTTTTCGTTGTACTCGCCGACTGCCTACCGGAAGCGGACGATTCTATGGCTGCTGCCGTGCTGGGCTGGGCAACGACCTCCTCCACATGCGGGATCAAATACCGGTCGGCCAGCCCGTACAGGATACCGCCGACTGTGGCAACGGACAGCGTGAGACTGATGAGCAGAATGCGCTTGGACTTCTTTTTCTTATTGTTCATGGATGATTACTCCTTGTGGCTATAATGGGATAGCCCTAGAGTAAACCCGAATATTTAAATGGAACTTAAATGGGATATGAAGCTGATGGAATGGTGCAAAAAGCGGGGATCTGACGAAGGTGGCCATAGAGCCGCATGGCCTCATCTTGGTTCGAAGCGTATATGTAGGGAAATATTTTTTAAAAAAAGAGAGGAGAAATCAATTGAAGCTGTAAAGCTTGAGAGGATGAACTGAGGTTCAAAAAGATTGAAAGGCAGGAGGATACAACCAATGATGCAATCATTACTTATGTGGCTAAGGCTTCCTTCGTAATTTTCTCGATATCGATCGGGGATCTGGATCCTTCGCTGACTAAATCGGGGAGAATATGCTGCAAAAAATAGTCAACGCAGTGAAGCTTGATTCCTTTAATTTTGATGAGGGCATCTCTATACATGACGACGAACTCTTTTTCCGTGTTTCCACGCTGCAGTTCTGTAAAGGCTTCGTAGATTTGATCCAGTTTATCGGCCACTTCCAGGATTCTGCCTTCGACGGAATCGTCCTTGCCTTCACGCAGTTGTCTGCGAAAAATCGGCTGAAACTCAGACGGAATATGCTCATCAATGAAATGAGCGACCATGCCTTCCTCCACTTGCTGAAGCATTGCACGCAGTTCGAGGGAGTGGTGCTTCACGGGCGTTTTGATATCCCCGATAAAAATCTCGCCGTAATCATGACTGCTGGTAATTTCGTACAGCTTCTTCCAGTCCACCGTGACTCCGTTGGTTTCCTCAATGTCAGCCAGCGTTTTGGCGTACTGAACAACCTTCCAGGAATGGGCGGAAACGCTGTGCTCTTCAAATTTGAACTTGCCGGGACAACGAATGATGCGTTCGAGGTCGTTCAGCGATTGAAAGTACGTATGAATTCCCATAGCTGCACCCTTTCTTTGTGTAAAATGGTTTATATACTGCTGTATTTCTAGTATACATTCGGTTTGTAAAAGGACCGTAAAGTGACGCAAGAAGTTATTGGGAACCAACGGATGGTTATGCACAGGATAACCCGGCGGCGGTCCCATTACACATGGTAAAAACATTGACACGACACCAAATGGTGTCATACAATTAAATTGTCACCAAAAGGTGTCACATCATGAGACGACAATAAGGCTTAGGAGAGAGTGCTGTGAGCGAGAACAATGAGAATCGAGATGTATTTGACGCCGTTGCAGATCCAACCAGACGCCGACTGATTCGTCTGTTATCCGAGGCGGAGGAGCTCCCGCTTCATGAACTGACACCACATTTCCAGATGGGCCGGACAGCGGTATCCAAGCATTTGACCATCCTGAAAGAGGCCGGACTGGTCGTTGACCGGAAAGTCGGCAGAGAAACACGATTCAGGCTGAACGCTTCCCCGCTCCAAGAAATTCAAGATTGGGTGGCTTATTATACCCAATTCTGGAGTACAAATATGCTGCGCTTGAAGCAGCTTTTAGAGGAGGAAGAAGAATGAGTTTTTAAAAAGACCACCCATAGAGGTGGTCTTTCTCATTGGATCTACATGGGGGAGAATCGAACGCTACAGCCGTGGATCGATCTCCTGCTCCTTGGCCACCTCAAACAGCAGATTGGCCGCCGCTTCCTGGTACGCCGCATGCATCGGTTCGATCTCGTCGTATTTCACGCTGAGCATCCGGAGGCCAAGCCGGTATTCGTTCTGCGAGGTCCGCAGCTTGCGGGCGATGCCTTTCTGCTTCAGCAGCTTCCGGTACTTATGCGGGAACCGGTAGTCGTAGCCGTAAATAATGGACAGGTAGTCCGGGTTGCGCACTTTCATGTACGGTACCGTCCGGCCGTCCCAAGCCTCGGGCTTGATGACTACGCCTTCCATGTGCTTCTCCGTTGTCAGCTTGGCAAAGAACCGCTCCGCCTCTGCATAACTCTCCGGTTCGGACAAATCAAGCGAGACCGATTCATCGTCCGACAAGAAGCTGTACGTCTCCGATGTCGTCCACTGCGGCAATTCCTCCCCTCCGTTTTCAAAGACGATTTTCAAGATGGCGAACGGTTTATACTCCATCTCCCCTGCTTCAGCATACAGCTCCAGCTGTCTTTTGTACGTTTCGTAAGCTTCGATATGCTGTGCCAACGATACGGACGTCTCCACAATTTCGTGTATATGCTTATAGTTCTGGTACACGCTGGCGCCATATTTATCGCTTAGGTCTTTTTTAGGCATTCGGTATTGATCCTGCTCGAAGCCGCTGGCCTGATACTGCTCGGTCAATGACTGCAGAGCGGTTTCGAAACCATGGTCCTGCAAAAAGGAAAGCTCGCCCTCCAGCGCCTTTTCGATCGGCTTGAACTGCCGCTGGATCAGCCCTTCACCGAGGGCATTCCACGGCATCAGCTCGCCGTCCAGGATGAGCATGCGGATTCCCCGCTCCTGCATATAAGGGCCGAACCTGGCCAGCAGCCGATGGTAGACCTCCGTCAGATCCACCTGCTTCACCTTGTAACCGTTGCGGCTTACCGCGAAGCACTGCTCTACGTCGGGATGCAAATAAATATTGCAGCGCGATCCCATATATTTCGGCTGCAGCGCCACCTTCAGGACGCCGTTCTCCTTGAAGTAGTCCAAGCCCCGCTTCAGCGACTCCAGCTCACTTCTCTCCATATCTTTATCCGCCGGGGACATCGTGCCGGAAATGAAGTTGATTTTATGCCGGGAACAGTAGTGCAGCCTGCGGATATCGTCCTCCCCCAAATCCTGCACGGACACCTTCCGATTTTCCTGGAACAGCACCGGAAGTTCCTCGGTCAGCACGGATGTGTGCGACTTATGCGATTTCATGAACGGTTTGAACGAAATCGTCACGGACGTTAGCCCGTTCCCATGCACGGCGCCGGTGTCGAGATGGATTTTGTTCCGGATCCGGAAAGCCTGTTTGGCGGCCACGTGACCAAAGATATGATACGGGTGGTTTCCGACCGCCTCATCCTTCAGGAAAGACAGCTGCTCTTCCAGCGGCGTCTCCCGGTCGATGCGGAAATTGCGCTGATGGCGGGCCGATTGGGCGTCCAGCTTGCCGATATACTTTTTCATGCAGGGTGCATGCGTTACATAGTAGGAAGGGCCGTCCGTTCCTACATAGCGGTAAAAGGGCTTTGCCTTTTCCACCAGTTCGTTAAACATCACGAGCAGCTTATCATCGTTTGCCAGTGTCTCGGTGGAATCAAAATACGTCTGCAGTAGCTCCTGATCCACGCCCTGGATCTCGCCGCGCAGGTATTTGTAGACGAAATTTTCGTGATTCCCCAGCACGAACAAGAAATGTTCCTGATTCCCATACAGAAATTCGAGGATTTCACGCGTCTGCTTGCCTTTATCGATCCAGTCACCAGCCAGGATGACCTTCATAGACCGCAGCTTCTCCCCTGCGAGCAGCTTGCCTGCCTCGATCCGGAAGCCGTAGCTCAGCAGCAGGCCCTTCAGCTCTTCCACGCACTCATGAACATCCCCCACAATAATGTACTGCGGGCCATGCGGGAGAACCGTCTCCCGGTAAGCCTCCAAATCATCGATAATCACGCGGTAGTCGGGATTGGCCTTGCTTTCTTCTGGCCGGTAAAAGTCCTTGGCCCGCACCTTATGAATCTTCTCATAGCCTTCGCGCGGCAGCGCGCCGAGCACGTCTTTTTTCAGGCGGTTGATATGATTCGTGATGAGCCGTTTGGAGCGCTCCGATGCGTAGTAGTCCTCCCTATTCCGGTAATCGAAGACAATGACCTCAAGGTTGTAGTGATTGCTGCGGGCGATCTCCCGCACCTTTTCGCGAAAATCCTCCGCCAACCCCGTCGTGTCCACCACCACGAAATCGGCATTGACCGGAAACGACGTAACCATCTTCAACCGCTCAAACAGCAGGTGAAAAGCCTGCTCGCTCGCCTCCAGCATCACTTGATCGTATTTATCGTAATCATATCCGAGCACCTCCTGGCGGATCCGGTCGGAGGACAGATATTGAATGTTTGCTTTCAATTTCGATGTCTCATCCTCAAACCGCAGTCCCGGAATCAGCACGTCTTGGGCAAACGTCGTTTTGCCGCATTCCGTGGAACCGACGAGCATAAAGATGGTATGCATTTTTGTGCGGATTTCCATGAGCTCTAAGCCCCCTCTTTCTTCAAAATAACGCCCTGTGTCGTCCGGATCTGGTCGACCTCATCCCCGATCGCCGCGAAGTCATGCGACAGTCCGAGCCCCTGAATCACATCCAGCATCCACGTCTGGAACTCCTCCTGCCCCATCTCCCACTTGTGGTCGTCATGGCGGAAGCCGGACAGCTCGTAATAACGGTTAAAGTCCGCGTTCGGCGTCGTGATCACCAAATGCTCAAAGTCGACCCCGGCCACGATCTGCCGAATCAGCTGCGCCGCCTCCTCTCTGCTCATATGCTCGATAACTTCCGTCAGGATCACGTCGACACGTTCGCCGTTATAGTCCTCGAGAAAATGGTCCATCGAGTGGAAGGGCGCAATGTTATCGATTTGCCGGGACTCCGCTTTGCGGGTCAGGGCCGCTAGGCTCTCTTCGTCGATATCGACCGCGTAGTAGCTTCCTTCGATTTTGCCGGCAAACGGCAGCGCATAAAAGCCTTCGCCGCACCCGACGTCGAGAATGGACTTATCGAAAGGCAGCACGCCGCCGATGTAATTTCGGCGCTGCAGCGCTGTACCCCCGTAAGCAAATTGGATTCGGTAACGGGTCGATGCTTCAAGCTCCGCCTTGTACTTGTTATACCGCTCCCGGGAAGCCAGGAAATTGCGGACGAACAGGCTGCGGATGTAAAACGGTGCGTCGATCACGTTGATGCTGCGGATGTATTTGTCCAGCACATGCTCGGAAATGTCGATATATTCGTTGCCGAACATGGACAGGAACAGGCACAGCACGCTCACGGCGTGAAGGAGCTCATAAAGGCTCCGCTGCGTCGTCACCGTGAGCGAGTAGCTCTTATGCGCCTGATGCGTAATCTGAAACGTGAAGTCCTTGAGATGCTTTTCAAAAAAATCGATGTAGCGCGTGAGCTCGATATGAATCATGCCGATCATCAACGTATGCTCATACCCCTCCGTATCACGTTCGTCATGGTGCTTGAGCGGGTGAGCGAAAAACTCGCTGATCGCATTGAGCGGAAATAACGGCGTGTTGTAACGCGACACGTTCAAATATTCGAACTGCTCGTCGGCATGCTGCTTATAGGAAATTTCATTATCGGCGTCTTTGAAATAGACGTTGAACGTCTGCTCATCCGAATACCAGCCGTAGGCCATCCCTTTGCGGATGCTGCGGAGAATCATGCCGGAATGCGGGTTCTTTTTGATCAAAAATGAAAACTGCGGGTTCGTGGACTTGATTTGCACGATCGCCATACTGCACTCTCCTTGCTTGCGGGTTTCAATTCCTTGCTGTCATCATCGCTTATTTTCGTGCGCACGAACATGGCGCAAGTATTACGACCCGGCATAGAAATCTGGTGAAACAGGCGTCATTCGTGTTTCCGCTCACACGATCACGGCACGCTCATGGTAAGGTTCACGTGTTAACTACCCGGTTCGCCTGCTACAATAGAATGAGATCGATACGGAAAAGGAGAACCGTCAGATGGCCAAAGAGAGCTTTGATAAAGAAATCCAGTTTTTGCGCTTGCTGGTGCTGACGAGCGGGGCGTATAACCGGCAGCAGTTCGCCAAGCGGCTCGGGATTTCCGTGAACACGTTCGATAAGACGATCCGCCGCCTCAAGGAGATTGTCCAGGCCACGTACCAGCAGCTGCCGGAGGAACAGGGCAAGGAGTTCAGCGAAGGGCTGCGGTACAACTACTACGATTCGGCCGACCCGATGCTGCTGTTCCTGTTCCGCGCCAAGTCGCTGAAAGAATCAGAAAGCGAGCGGCTGTCCCTGCTGCTTGGGGCGCTTGGTACGCAGTCCCTTACGGCGCTGGAGCTGCTGGACAGCTGCACGAACGCGATGGCCGCCCATCTCCCGCTCCCGGATGAGAAGACGATCCGCAAGGATCTGAAGTACCTGGAAGAAGTAGGGGTGATCCGCAAAATAGGCGGAGCGCGCCCTTACCGATACGCCATTCGCGGCGAGCTCGTTCAGGAGCTGACCGAGGATGAGCTGCTGGATTTGTATGATTTTGTGGACGTCATGGCGGGTACCCAAATTCCTTCCGTCCAGGGCTACCTGCTGCGGGACGGACTGAAGAAGCAGCTGATGCGAAGCCATTCGGAGAGGCATGCGGTCGAGCCCTTTTTATATAAATATCACTACCACTCGCGGATTTTGGACGAAGCCCATTTGTTCTCCATTCTGGATGCGATCCGCAAGCACCGGAAGGTCCGGTTCCTGTACTTCTCGCCCAAAGCGGAAAAAAGCTACGCATCCCAGAACACTAACCCGCTGTTTGAACGGAAAACGCAGGGCAAGCTGGAACAGACACTGCCGCTAAAGGTCGTGTACGACCATCAATACGGCCGCTGGTATCTGCTGTCCTATGGCCGGGAAGGCATCCGGAAATACCGGATGGAGGGCATCACACAGTTTGAGGAGGCGGAAGAGGCGGATCCCGTCTGGTTTGCGGAGAAGCAGCAGGAGCTGCTGGAGAAGCTGCGCTACAGCTGGCTGATCGACACCGGCGCACAGGTTACGGTCCGCGCTAAATTTTACAATCCCGGCGACGGACCGAACTTCATCAAAGAGCGGGTGCTGCTGCAGGGTCAGTGGGGGCAAATCGTCGAAGAAGACGACGTGACCTTCATCTACGAGATTACTGTAAACGGCACGACGGAAATCAAGCCGTGGCTGCGGAGCTTCGGTTCCAGCTGTGAGGTGCTTGAGCCGATCCGGCTGCGCCGCGAAATGATCGCGGAATGGAAGGAGATACGCGCCTATTATGAATCTGTTTGAAAAGATTTTTAACTACCAGATCATCTCGCGCCTCGACGATTCCGGCACCTTCATGGTCACCGCCCACGAACGCGCTTGGCTGAAAACCGTGCTGGAGCACCCCGCCGCTTCCGAAGCATTTACGCCCGAAACCTTGGCGAAGCTGGCAGCACTGCTGGCCGAAGATGAAGCGATGGACACCGGCGCTCACCTGATCGAGAAAGCGCGGAGCCGGGAAAAGCAGGTGTACCACCCCCTCCTGCGACCCTTGCGCCGCCTGATTATGAACCGGAGCGGCATCCGCGTTACCCACGCTCTGAAAAGCGGGCAGGTCTACTCCAACCAACTCGGCGTGCCGTATCGGCTGGAGTATTCCATGGTGAAGCGGGAATGGTACCTGCTGTGGCACCATATCCGCAACCGGGCATTCATGAGCACCAAGCTGGATAACATCCTCTCTGTCACTGAGCAGGAGCTGCCGCATGAGCGGGTGAGCGATATTTTGGCGCGGATCGGCGAGACACTGGAGAACCGCAAAGCCGAGGTGCTCATCCAGATCATCCCGCAGTATAACCAGGAGATGTCGCGCATTCTGTACGCGCTGTGCTGCTTTGACAAGGAGGTGCAGTATGACGCGCAAACCGATACTTATACGGTGAAGGTATGCGTTATGGGCGATGAGAGGGAATTTCTGCTGTCCAAGCTGCGTTTCCTGGGCAAACGGGTGCGGGTGCTTGAAGGAGACTATGTGAAGAGACGCATGCTGGAGGCTTCGGTGAAGGCGCTGGAACGGTACGGCATGGTGGAGGAAGTTACGGATAAAGATGAGGATGCGCTAAACCCCGCTCAATGAGCGGGGTTTAGCTATTTGCGGACTACTCTTCATACCATGGGTTTAAATGAACCATAACCTCTCCGACATCGGAGCAATGCTTCATGATCGTTTGTTTAATATTTCGGGAAATATCATGCCCTTCCTGAACACTAAGCTCAGCCGCCACCCCGACTCGAATATCAACAATAATATAATGGCCGTGGTCTCTCGCACGAAGGCGATCCAGACGCTTTACTTCCGGAACCGTTTTGACTAACTCCGTAAGCTCGTTCATTTTCTCCAAGTCCACGTTTTTCTCCATCAAAACATCGACCGAGGATTTTCCCATATGAATCGCCAGCTTTAACACCAAATAAGCGACGACGATTCCGGCAATAGGATCGCCATAAGAGAGAATCGCGATATCGTAATGATCGCCGAGCATGCCCAATGCGATGCCGATGACCGCGGCAATGGAAGCATAGACATCTGCCAGATGATCATAAGCTGTAGCAATGAGCCCGCTGCTTCGATGACGTTTTCCGATAGCCATGGTATAAACATAGAGAACTTGCTTCAAAATCAAAGAAAAAGCCGCTGCTGCCAGCGCGACGACGGTCGTTTTGTGCGGGGGTTCGAACAGCACCATCACGGAATGATAGGCCATATATAGAGCGGCCAGCGCTAAAATGATGGCCACCCCCCCTGCCCCCAGCACCTCTGCCTTCCCATGACCATAGGGATGATCCTCATCCGGAGGTTGCTTGGAGATTCGCATGGAGCTGAGGGCTGCGCCTGTAGCGACGACATCTCCTGCATTATGAACGCCATCGGCAATAAGTACCGGACTATTGGATAAGAATCCAACACCGAGTTTAATAGCGGTTAACACGATATTGCTTATGAAGCTGAGCCAAATGGCAAATGTCGATTGTCTGTCTTCATGGTTCACGTTTTTAACTCCTTACACATTCAGTAGCATCCGTGTTGAAACGATAGGTTTTAATAGTAGCGTACAAATACCGTGTGGGTCCAGAGAAACAGTTTTTGTGTGTCCCTAAAAAGTATGACTTGGCATAAAGAGTTGTACGGGTGAAAAATATTTTTACATAACAAAAAAAGCCTCCACAGGAGTGACGAAAACCCTGCTGGCTATTAGCTGGCAGGGTCGTTTCTTTGATTCATTCTAAATTTATAGTCCGAAACTTAAAAATGAGTGTTTGCCCTTGAGAGGTTTGCCCTTCCCCAAATGTTCATAATCCATATGATATGATTATCTATTTACCGCTTTGCCCATACCCAATCCTGATTTAATCATAAGATACATTGTACTTTAAACCCAAGGAGGTAGTAAGGGATGAGTGGAGTTGTAGGAGGAGTTGGCGCAGGGTACGGTTACGGCTTGCACAACAATGTTGGTGCTATCCTTGTGTTGTTCATTCTGTTGGTAATTATTTTGGCAGCATTTTGTTGGTAAACCAGATATCAGGATTGACGAAAACCCTGCCGGCTACCTGTTGGCAGGGTGGACGCGCCGTTGTGATCTGAAAGCATTAGATCTTTCTTTTTCTAAACAAATAACATTTTTAAACCCTGACCGCTTTGTGCTGCAGGGTTTAATTTATTTTTGAATCTTTTTTAAAGGTTTAAAGTTGCACTTTAAAGTTCGTTTCTCAAAATTTCGTAAACTAGCGGAATCGGCCTCATTCATTGGTATAACTGCCGTGACCTCTTGTCCAACGCGTTCATATGATGCTTTGTCAAAGAAAGGAATGATGAGATGGATGCCTATTATAGCTGCACGCGATTCATGAGCCAGAGAGTCCGCATTATAACAAGAGGCGGTTATGTGCACGAAGGAAGAATCGTAAAAGTGGATCGTGATCATGTGTACTTGGAGACAGATCGAAGAGATGGACCTGTAACGACCTCCGCTTTTCTCCCCTACGGATTCAGGGCTCGCAACTCCATTCTGACGTTAAGCCTGTTCACGCTGCTCGCGATTGCTTTAATCTAAATCCCTAAGCGATAAAAAATCAATCACCATATTCACAAGAATAAACAAAAAATAGACTGCTTACTTCGCAGTCTATTTTTTGTTTATTTTTTATTTCGTTTCTTCGGAAACACGCTCCACATTGGTAGAGACCTGCACAAAAGCGTTTTCAATAACGATTTCGCGCAGCTTTCCGGTCAAAAAAAGGCCGCACAGCAGCAAGGGAAGAACGGCCACCGATATAAACGTAACGGCCAGCTTCTTCCTTATTTTCATATCATTCATCATCCGGATAAAAAACATAGCGCTACCTCCCGTGTTATCTGTTCTGCTGCGCGCAAAAAGCCCCTTTTTCGCTTAAAAAAGGGGCTTAAACTCCATCCATTGATGCTCTTTCGGGCTTAGATCAATGGTTACACCTTGCCGGGCTTGAGCGCCCGCAGTCTAAACCATCGGCTTTGATAATCTTTATGCTCGTAGGCAAGGGGCAAACCGAGCTGCATCAGCCGGTCTCCCCCCAAGATCGAAATCTCCCCGCCGGTTCCGGGCTCCACTTCGTATTCCAGTTCTGGGTCAAGTCCGTCCAGGCGCAAGGTCCGCTGGGGTGCGTTCGGCACGGCCATCACTTGAAAAGCGTAGACCAAGGCAGCCTTTTGATCCTCCGAAACGAACATCCACGCCGACTCATTCCCCTCGAACGGACTTTTCAGACGGTACAAGTCGCCTTGCTGCACCAAACTGCGGATCTGCTTGTAGGCGGCGACTTGGCGTTTGACCGTTTCCTTTTCGTCATCGGTAAATTTGGTGAGATCCAGCTCATACCCGAAATTTCCGGACATGGCGACATTGCCGCGAAAATCAAGCGGTGTGATCCGTCCGACCTGATGGTTCGGTACCGCCGACACATGCGCTCCGATGGCGCTTACAGGGTAGACCAGGCTGGTCCCGTACTGAATCTTCAGCCGTTCCACCGCATCGGTATTATCGCTGGTCCAGGTTTGGGGCATGTAATACAGCATGCCGGGATCAAAGCGTCCACCGCCGCTGGAGCAGCTCTCGAACAAAATATGCGGAAAATCAGTGGTGATTCGCTCAAGCAGCTCGTACAGCCCAAGAACATAGCGGTGAGCAGTCTCAGCTTGGCGCTCCGGCGGCAGGGCGGCAGACCCGATTTCCGTCAAAGCGCGGTTCATGTCCCATTTCACGTAAGCAACCGGCACGGTGGAGAAAATCGCAGAGAGCGAGTCATAGATGTAATCTCGCACTTCCTGGCGCGTGTAGTCCAGCACCAGCTGCCACCTTGCTTCGCTGCGTCTCCGCCCCGGGACGTGAAGGCACCAGTCCGGATGCTTCCGGTACAGCTCGCTGTCCGGCGAAATCATCTCGGGTTCGAACCACAGCCCGAATTTCAGGCCCAGCCGGTTGATGCGCTCCGCGACATCCGCCAGTCCGTCCGGCAGCTTCCGCCGGTCCTCGTACCAATCCCCCAGCGACGAATTGTCCGCATCCCGTTTGCCAAACCAGCCGTCATCCAAGACAAACAGCTCAATGCCCAGCTTGGCTCCCTCTTCCGCAATCGAAACCAGCTTGTCCGCATTGAAGTCGAAATAAGTGGCCTCCCAGTTATTGACCAGAATCGGCCGTTCTTCGTCCCGGTATTTCCCCCGGCACAGCCGGGTCCGGTACAGGCGGTGGTATGTCCGCGACATCTCCCCCAATCCTTGCGCGGAGTACACCATGACCGCTTCCGGCGTTTGGAAGCTCTCCCCCGGATTCAGCTGCCACACGAAATCAAAAGAGTTCACGCCAATGCTAAACCTTGTGGAGCCGAAGGAATCTACCTCCGCCCCTGCTTCAAATCCGCCGCTGTATACCAGGCTAAAGCCAAAAGCTTCCCCATGTCGTTCCGTCGTTTCCGGTGTGACCAGAGCGGCAAAAGGGTTAAACTGGTGGCTGCTCATGCCCCTTTTGCTGTCGATGCGGGTTTCGCCTTGTTCAAGCGGTCTTCGCTTCATATTTCCTTCCCGGGCCCACGCCCCGGAAAGGTACACCATCTCCAAATCGCTATGACCGGAGAAATCGACGCTGGCACTAAGGGCACGGCGAAGCCGAAGCTTCTTGTCCCCTTCGTTGATCAAACGAGCCGACCGAATGATCACATTGCGATCCGTGAAGATGGAATAAAGCAGGACGACCTTAAGTCCCGAGTAGGCATCCTTTAATATTAGCTCGAGCGTCTCTGCTTCGGACTCGTCCTCCGTATAAACGGCCGGAAGTCCGCTTAATGGCTGCTTTCCCTTTAGGATCCGGTAACCGTCGTACTTGAGCTCCGTAATCCTCGTCCCATCCTCCAGTTCGGCCTGGTACGCCGGATTCCGGAAGTCTCCGCTGCCGTACTGTGGGTATTCCTGCGGCAGCCGGTCAAGCCCAGCCCTCGCGGGAGTGTGTATCAGGAGATCGCCCATCGTTTCCCGATGCTTCAGTCTCCCTCCCCAATACCCATGTACAGGATAACCGTCCACGATCTGAACCAAATAGCTCATGCCGGACGACTGCAGATGAAACAACCCTGCTTGCTCTTGAACGATTACGCCCATTGGTAAACATCCCTTCTTTCCTGCCTATCGGTACTTCATGGATCGTAACAAGGTCTAGAAAATGGCTTGTGCCATATTCGTATCTATGAACCATTACATCTCCGCCATCCGGGGCAATGCTCTGGCATCTTTGTATTCAATCTATCCTTGAAACATGGCTTTAGGATTGATCCCTACGATTCCAGAAATACAGGCTTATATACAAAAATCATATATGATCATACGATAGGTCGTACATGGCATGGTGCTCACTCATTATGTTATTATGATTGATAATTGACAGGCATTCTATTTTTAAGGAGATGGGATCTGCTTGTGTTAGAGTATCTGCCTCGAAGCAAACAGCACACCGAGCTGCATCTGACGCAATTTGGCATGGAGGATTGTATATCCGGTCATTATTTTGGGCCCGCCGTAAGGACTCACTATTTGCTCCATTATATATTCAAAGGGGAGGGGATTTTTGAGGTAGGGGGAGTGAGGCACCACCTTCGAAAAGGACAGGGGTTTCTGATTTGTCCCCATGTCGTTACCTATTATCAAGCCGACGAAGTTAACCCTTGGTCATACGGCTGGGTTGGTTTTAACGGCACGTTGGCCGAACCCCTCCTTATGCAAGCAGGGCTAACCCCTTCATCTCCAATTCTGTATTATGATCGAGATGATATGATCCATCAGTATTTGCAGTTGATGGACCAGTCGAGACCAAGCCATAAAGCCCGGGAAACCAGACTAACGGGGCTGCTGTATTTGATGTTATCTTTGCTAGTGGAATCTGGTCCGGAAACGCCCACCGTTCAAAGGGAAAGCCGGGCTGAGATTTACGTGGAGCAAGTGATCGATTTTATCGAAATGAACTTTTCTCAAAAAATTACTATCGAGGACATCGCGCATTTGATTGGGCTTAATCGAAGCTATTTGTGCTCGTTATTCAAACAGCAAATGAACATAAGCATTCAGGATTACCTGATTCGCTACAGAATGGATATGGCGGCTAAAATGCTGGGAAGCACAGACCTTTCGATCGGCGATATCGCCCGCTCGGTCGGCTATGCCGACCCGCTCCTTTTCTCCAAAATGTTCAAAAAGGTGAAGGGGTCCTCTCCGAAACACTATCGGTCTGCCACTGCATCAACATAAAGACAAAACCAGCCTTCCCTTCCAAGTGATAAGGAGGAGAGGCTGGTTTTTGTACTGCTTTTAAGCCTTTTCGCCAGCTTAACTAGTTGGCGTTCCGGCTATCGATAAGGTTGGCCTTGATCAAAAACCGCTGTACAATCGCCGCAGTTTCAGCTCGGGTCAGGTTGCCAGTCGGGTTCAAGCCCCCTGCAGATCCTTCCACTAGGCCGTTCTTCACGGCTGCGGCCATGGCCGGCTTTGCCCAGGAGGCGACCGCTGTCCGGTCTGCAAATGAGGACAGCAGGGACTCCACATTAGCACCGTCGGCTTCAAGACCGGCCAGCTTCATCGCCCGGGACATGATCACCAACGCTTCCTGCCGGGTAATCGTCCGGTTAGGAGCGAACGTCCGGTTGTCGTAGCCTTCGATCAAGCCGTATTCCACAGCCTTGGCGACAGCGCCTGCATACCAATCAGCAGAATTGACATCGCTGAACGTGGTGCCGCTGCCGTTGTCGGACAAGCCCAACGCCCGGACCACGATGGCTGCAAGCTCCGCACGTGTTATAACCGCATCGGGATTATAATGGTTCTCATCGCTACCTTTGACAATCATACGAGAAGCCATGTCATTTACGGCCTGCTTCGACCAATGCCCTTCCACATCCGCGAATGTTTTTGCATTCCAGATCAGGAAGTAGTCGCTATTGGTCAAACTGTTCACGACCGCATAATACTTCCCTTCACGGGTCGTAACATAGGTGGGGACATGTCGTACGCTGCCGTCCGGGTTCAGGACGGCTGCCGTAGTCACCTTGCTCGGGTCAACGCCGGCGGGAAGCGGAATTTCGCGTTCCACGTAGCTGTCGAACTGCTCGACGCTTACCGTCTTACCGTTGTAGGAAGCCGTTACATTAAAGGTGACAGGCGAAGCCGTAACCTCAAAGTTTCCTTGGGCCGCTGCAGTTTCTGCAAGAACCGCCGCAGCCTCATCGCTCTTGGCAATTTCCACATGAACGACAATGTCCGAAAGTTTAACCTGTTCACCAAGTTTAGAAGAGATATCGTCGATGGCGATTTGCCCGGCAGGCAGCTTGTAGGTTCCGCTTGGCGTCTGCACCTCCAACACCGCTTGCTTGTTTTCCATACTCTTCACCGCTTCACCCGTCAAAACCACCGATACCTTGTCCACACTGGCGGTTACGGGAATAACCACAGTGGACTTATCTGCCGCCTGCTTGAGCTGATCAGCCAGCTTGGATGGGTCGATCGTAGCCGTCAGTACCGATTTGCCGTTCTCCTTAGTGGTCGAACCAGCAGCAATCTGGTCTTTCGCAACGCCATCGACAATGACTTGAAGACCGGCAGGCTTCTCAGGGGTCGTCGTGCTTGGAATGGATGGCGTGCCCGAGTTATTCGAATTGCTTGAATTGTTCGAGTTATTGTTCGAGTTGTTCGAACCGTTTGAACCATTGCTTGTCCACTTCGCATACAGCGTCATATCGGACGTGACCGTATCCGCCGCAAAGCTCCAAGCGTTGGTTCCCGCTGCTTCTTTGTACCAGCCTGCGAATGTGTAGCCCGCTCTCGTCGGCGCTGGCGGAGCACTGATTATCGTGCCGCTGTCCACATTGGTGATGCTGGAAATTGCACTGCCTCCCTGTGAATTGAACGTCACGGTGTGCTGCACCGGTCCTTCTTTGACCGTTACCTTGCCAGGGTTCAACGTTTTGTTCATCTCAGCCCCGAATGCATCCAAGATTGAGAAAAGCGTCGGCTCTCCTGTTTTCACCGTCAGTTTCTTAACGCCTAGTTCTGCCCCGCTCTTAATTTTGAAGCTCACGGTAAACAACTTCTCTCCCGCATCGATCGGCGTATCGCCCGCGTCGCTGTCTACCCAAGCCGTTTTGAGCCAGCCTGCATCGTTATCGTAATTGGAGTCGAAGTAATCTCCCGCATTTCCTGTAACTCCAGTTATCTCCAATCCCTCCGTGTCAAAATCAAGCTGTACGCCGTAAGCTGCTATTCCATAGGTGGATTCGGCCACCGTGACCGGTACGTCCACCGTAGATCCCGGCGTTCCGTTCACCGAGCCGATCTGAATCTGTGCCGCATGCCGCATCCACTTCGCGTACAGCGTTACATCGGATGTCACCGTATCCTCCGCGAATTTCCACCCGTCTATTCCATCTGCATCCCTGTACCAGCCTTCGAACGTGTATCCTGCCTTCGTCGGGGCCGGTGGTTCGCTGATCGTGTTGCCGCTGACCACGCCTGTCGCAGGCTCAACCGTGCTGCCTCCCTGCGAGTCGAACGCCACGGTGTACTGCTCCTGCGCATTCGCCGTCCATTTCGCGTACAGCGTCATATCGGACGTAACCACATCCGTCGCAAAGTTCCACGCATCGGTCCCAAGCGTATCTTTATACCAGCCTGCGAATGTAAAACCTGCCTTCGTCGGGGCTGGGGGTTCGTTGATCATCGTGTTGCTGACCACACCGGTAGCGGGCCCAACCGCGCTGCCTCCCTGTGAATCGAACGTCACGGTGTGTTTAGCACTCGCTGCCTTTACGGTGATCTTGCCCTCTTCCACCGTTGTGGAAGCAATCTCGTTACCCTCATAGAGATCGTGCTTGAGCACAGTCAGGTCTAAATCACCAGGCTCTGCAGAATCCTTGATTTTAAAATGAAGGGTGAACACTTTTGTATCTTCATCGAAAACCGGATTATCAACCAAATTAGCTCTTACATTGGCGACCCCTGTAATGGAAAAATCCTTATCAAACGTATCGTTTTGACTGGCACCCAGTTCATTTGTAACTTCATTCCCGGACACCAGTTCGAGCGAGGCAGCATCGAATCCGATTGAAATATCGTATTGGTTGATCATATCCTCCGGTGTCAAAAACACCGAAACGTCCACAGACTCTCCGGGATCCCCCTCTTCGCTGCTTACTCTCATCGAATTTGACGCTGTATCCGATTCGGCATAGCCCATCGTTCCGAAAGGCAAAAGCATAACAGCCACCAGCATTGTCGAAATCCATTTTTTCCAACGCATAGAATCACCCCTTTCCTACAGAGACGGCAAGAATCGCTTTGACATCCTCATCGTCCCATTTTCCGTCGCCGTTCATGTCGAGCGCCTGCAATTGCTCCGGCGTGAGCGTAATTTTGCCTTTGATATATTTGCTTAACAGAAGCGCGTCCGCAGCTGTCACTTTACCGTCGCCATCCGCGTCTCCCAAGACAAACGCCGTGTAATACGCGGCATACGTCACATCAGCCGTCACTGTCGAAGCCGCTACCTCTTGACCGCTAAGCTTCGTAATGCCACCATCACTGCTCCATCCTGCAAAATGGTACCCCTCATCAGGCGTAACCGTTGGCACCGATGCCGGATGCCCGCCGATCTCTACCTGCTCGCTCGTGTGGCTAATCGTGCCGTGATCTCCAGGCGCATAACTCACCGTCGCCAGCTGCGTTGTAAGCTGTGCGCTCGCTTCCACCGAGAAGGAGCTCTCCCCATTATCGTTAACGGCCGTCACGACGAAGTAGTAGGTCTTTCCACCCTCAAGCCCCTGAACTTTATAATGGCCGGTCGTGCCATCTACTGTCGTGATCGGATCGGGGTCGTACACTCCGCTGGCGGTGCCTTGATAAATCTTGTAATTCGCAACCCCGCTCCCCAAATTCCAGCTAAGCTCCGCTTCCTTATTTCCTGCAACGGCTTGTAATCCTGTAGGGGCCGCTGGAGGCTCCCGACGCTCAGACACATAAATTTTCGAAACGTCGGACCAGGCTAGATACATTGCGTTGTTCAATGTGGCAAAAGAAGTAACGTTGCCGAGATTCGTGTCCGCCAGTCCCTGGTCCGCCGGGCTCCAATTCGTGCCATCGTATTCCTGGACCCGGAAATCCCACTGGAACCCTTGTGAATTCACATCGTTCCAAATGGCAACCAGCTTCTGATTATATACAAATAAATTCGGAGCTTGTGATTGGGCCCCCTCCGGTTTATCCAAATACCCGCTGCCGACAGGGCTCCAGACACTTCCATCGAAGCTGCTTACCTTCAACTGAGCAGGATTGTTATCCCTCCATACCGCGTATAGCAGCCCGTTATAGGCTTGCAGAACCGGGCTTCCTGCCGATGTCGTCGTATTCGTAATCCCCGAGTTCCCCGATACGTTCGCCCAAGTGACCTTTCCTGCACCGTTGACCGTTCTTTTCATGACAGGAATATAAGAGTAATATGGGCTATCCACCATTTGCTCGCTCCAGGTTAAATAAAGATCGTCTTTATAGACTGCGAGCCGCGGCCCAAATGCCGTTCCGTTTGGAACGAACGTCATATCCACCGCTTCGTTGGTCCAGACGCTGCCGTCAAATTTTTTCACTTGAATTTTTCGGCCCGTACTCCCGTCCGAAGTACCTATCCAAGTCGCATATAAATCGTCATGATAAACGAGGAGCACCGGCATTTCACCTCTGCCACTGCCGCTTACCGGATCGTTTCCGCTTGTCGAAACCCATCCGCCTCCACAATTTTTCTTGGCCATAATCTGGTTCAACGGATACCCCCCCATGAATGAGGTTTCAGCTTCCATCCAGATGGCGTACAAGCAGCCCTGATATACTGCAAGCGAAGGACTGCTTGCACTGCTGCTCGACATAAAGTTCAGGCCACTCCCATCATCAGCCGCCGACCACTGACTGCCGTCCCACTTCATTACTCTTATTTCTGTTTCATGCTGCATCTGGTTATTCATATATTCCTTTTGCTCTGACCATGCAGCATACAAATGGTCGTTCCAGATCGCGATGCTCGGGTCCCTCGAGTTGGGGTTCTCACTCGCCCCCGCATTGAGCCCACCCCCATCGATCGGCTCCCATACGACTCCCGGGGCGGCGGAAGCTTGTCCCGGCCCCACCAACAGTTGGAGAATCACCCCGGACAACATGATCAGGCTTATAACGACGGATATGACCGCCCTGCCAATGGTGTTGTTCCTCTTCTGTGCGTTCATTTCTGACCCCCTCTTTCTGAATTTGTAAAATACAGGATCTCATGGTCATGAGGTCTCCTGCTCTGCGCCCATTGTAACAAGCAGCTCTCAACATTTTCACAACATTACTCCCAAAAAACGACAAAAAACGGCCTCCAGACCCATGTCTGAAGACCGTTTTTCGACATTATTAGCGATTACTCTACCGTTCTAACCTTCGTCTAAACGCATCTGCTCCTTCATGGCATGCACCCGGCGGACGCCAGCCTGATCCCCAGCCTTGCTTAACACATCCGCCAGCAAATCATAATAGTGCCCTTGACTTGGCTCCACTTCGATCAGCTTCCAGAGGATCAGCATGCGGGATTCATCCGCTGCCCGGTCCAGGGCTGCAGTCATCGTTGACAACAGGGTAGTGCGAAGCTCGATCCGATAGGCGCTTGCCCAATCGTAATACTCCATCTCCAAATAGTCGCCGGCATATAGCTGAAGGATGTCCTTGATGCCAGCTCCAGCTCCTCCCTGCTCCAATCCCCCAAACAGATCTTCCAGATCGCTGCGAACAGACGACGCATCAATCCAGTACCGATCATCTCCGTACTTCACAACCGCTTCGTATCCAACCGACTTAAACAAGCTCCGCAAATAATAGAGTGAGGTATGCAGCAGCTTTTGCCCCCGCTCCGCCGGATCATCCGGCCATAAATGCTCCAGGATGGCGTATTTATAAACCGGCTGCCTCCGGTGATGCCAGAGAAATGCGAACAATTCCTTTGTTTTCTTGGTACGCCATGTCAACAGCCGGCCGTCCGGAGCATACAGTTCCATACTGCCCAGCACTTTGAGCGACAGTGCCGGCTTATCTTCCGCACAGCTTCCCGGCTCAGCTGCCGAACCGGCGGCACTCGGCGACCCAACGACAGAATCATCGCTGCGGTTTTTCTTTTTAGCTTGCCGATTCGCATAGCGGGACAATACCCTAACAAGCTTGTCCTCCGCAACGGGTTTCAGCAAATATCCGATGGCTTCGGTGTCATATGCATCGATCGCATATTGATCATGGGCTGTGACAAAGACGATTTCCGCGTCCGGACAGCTCGCAGCCAGCTCTCCTGCAGCATCGAGCCCGCTCACCCCAGGCATCTCGATATCCAGAAAGATTAAATCCGGCTGAAGGGCGCCGCATTGTGCCAGCGCTTCGCCAGCCAGTTGAAATCTGCCGACGACCTTCACCCCGCCAACCCTATTCAGCATAATATCCATGACGTCAAGCGCGATCTCCTCATCGTCAATCAGAATGGCTCTCCACATAACGCTCCTCCGTCAAAAAAATCGTTATTCTCGTTCCTTTGCCTGGTTCGCTGTGAATTTCCAGACTTCGCCCGTACCTCATTTGCAGCCGTCGGTTCACATTGCCGATGCCGATTCCTCCAGCCTTTCCTTGCTCCAGCAGTCTTACCGTATCTTCATCCATTCCGGCCCCGTCATCTTCGACGATGATTTCGACGCCTCTGTCGGCAGGGCGAATGATGATATCCACGGTCCCTCCCTCGGGCTTTTGCCCGATCCCGTGGCGGACGGCATTTTCGACAATAGGCTGAAGGGTGAGCGGGGGCAGGAGGCAGTGGGCATTCTCGTCGATCGTATAGCGTACGGCCAACCGTTGACCGAACCGAAGCTGCTCAATCGCCAGATAAGCGCGAACCAGCTCTAATTCCCGCTCCAGCGGAACTTCATCCCCGTGAAAAACGAACGTGAACTTGGCGCGCAGGTAGGTGGTTAAATGATGAATCGTTTCCCGCAGCTTCTCCACATTTTTATAGCTAAGCCCAACCAAGGCATTCAGGCTGTTGTACAGAAAATGCGGGGGAATTTGTGCCTGCAAGAAGTCCATCTCCCGGCGCACCGCGCGCTCCGACGAGCTTTTCATCGCCAGCAGTGACTGTGCCCGGGCCCGAAGCTCCGCCAGTTCAAAAGGCTTATGCAAAATGTCGTTGGCCCCCGCCGCAAAGGCGGCCAGAGTATCGCGCGTCTGCCCCGAGGCGGTCAGCATCAGTACCGGAAGCTCGGCCAGCCCGTGCAGAGAGCGGATTTCCCGGCAAATGTCGAGCCCCGATACGCCGGGCATCATCAAGTCGAGCAGCACCAGATCGGGTTTTCTTTGCCGAAGGGCCTCCATTGCCTCTGCCCCGCCGGCCGCCGTTGTATAGGCATGTCCCATGGAGCCAATCGCGTCCGTGGCCACCTTCAGGTTGGAGGGCTCATCGTCAACGATGAGAACATGGAACATCTCCTTCTGTCCGCTGGACATGGACTGGGGAGGCTGGTGAGGCTCCTGGTCGTCCCGTTGTACTGTGTATCTCCCTCTCCCGTACTCCGGGTACTGCCGATCCCCTGGATATGCTTGGGCTGTGGCGTTTTCTGCGGCCGCTGCCGCTTCATGCTCTCCGCTCCAGGCAATTGGCAATGTAAACGTGAACCGGGAGCCCCGGCCCACTTCGGATTCCACCTGCATCTGACCACCCTGCAGCTCGACCAGCTGCTTCGAAATGCTAAGTCCCAGCCCGATGCCATCACGCGAATGGGAGCCTTCCTCGTCATGTTGGAAGAACGGCTGAAACAAATCATCCATGACTTCTTCCGGGATCCCCCTCCCCGTATCGCTTACTGAAACAGCCAGCAGCTCCCCCCGCCTTTCGGCCGAGATCGAGACGGTTCCCCTGTCGGTGTACTTTAATCCGTTCTCGAGCAGATTGTGCAAAATCTGCCGCAGCCGGTTCTCATCTGCCAGGACAAGGGGAAGCGCGGGAGGCAGCTCGTCTGCAAGCCGGACTCCATTCTTGATGGGCGCAATCGACAACGTTTCCATGACAAAGCGAGTCGATACGTACAGATCGACCGGCTTCGGCTGCACATCGAGCTGACCGTACCGAATCCGGTTCATATCAAGGATGTCATTAACCAGTCCGGCAAGCCGCCGCCCGATCAGATGCAGCAGCCTGATGTTCTCACGGTGCTCCGCTGCAAGCGGTGTCGTCTTGTTTTCCAGCAGCGTCTCCGACAAATTGATGATGCCGTGCAAGGGTGTACGCAGCTCATGCGATGTTTTTGCCAAAAATTCATCCTTTTGCCGGTCATGGACCAGCAGCTGCTGAGCCAAACGTTCACTCCGCAGGAAAGCTCCGCGAATCCGATCCGTCATGAGGAACGATTGCGACAGCACGACCAGCAGCAGCGTGACGATAATGTAATAGGGACTATCCAGCGCCAGCTGATAGCGGGTCTGGGCAAAGATCCAACTGATGATCAAAAAGAAAGCCCCGAGCAAAATATAATAAATCCGCACCCCATGATGGCGATTGCGAAAAATTGAGGTGAAAATGAAACCGAAAGCCACAACCTGCAATAAAACACCGGGCCACAACAGAACCAGCAGACGATCATTGGGGAGCAGGATGAGCAGAGCCAGATATACGTAGGAAACCCAGCGAAATCCCTTGAACCAGTGCCCGCTCCTGTCACTTAGATAAATGCGCACATAGTGAATGAAGAACAAAATGGCTAAGTACGGAAGGATGAACAACAGCTTCTGCAGCAAAAGATAGGATATGGAAGGAACCAGGTTCGCCATAACGATTTCGTTATCGATGCTGAAAAAGATCCCCAGCGCCCAACAGAACAAGCTGAAGAAAATCAGATACGGCTCCCGCCGCCACTGTCTAAACATGCCCGCAAAGTAGATACCAAAAACCAGAAGTGTCGTAATGACGATCACATCGGCCATACGGGCGTTGTCCCGGCGGGTCAGCACATCGGCTGTCCGTCCGAATTCAGGAGCCTGCACAAGTCCGCCTTGCACATTGTTGTAGCTCGCCACCTGGACGATAATTTCGATCGTTTGGTCCTTTACTTCAACTGTTCCGAAGAACGGAAAATTGCTGGGCACAAAGCCGGTGTCAGACAATGCGGTTTGTCCGGTACCGCCAAGCTCTTGCCCGTCCATGTAAATGTGGCTCGACATCCGAATCTTTTTAGCCCGAAGGCTGTAATCACCAAGGTCGCTTACTAGCAGACGCAGCCGGTACGTTCCCGCACCGTACCCATCGTCCGATACTTTCCCCTTCCATCCTCCGGGAACCTGGAGAAAACGACGCTCCGTTTGCTGGTCCGCTCCCTGATCGGCGAAGTCCTGGGGCGTCAGCAGTTGGTCCTTGTAAAATTCCCATTCCCCTCGAAGCGGAATGATCCCCTGCTGCGAAAAGTCCCAGTCTCTGGCATCCAACACGCCGTCCCGCGCCTCCGGGTAGTTGACATTTGGGTGAAGCCATTCATAAATAAAGATCGAGGTAGCGACGGTAAAAACGAGCACCATTGCGATCAGACCTGACAATTGCCTTTTCATAAGCTGTAATTCCTTCCTGTCGTAGGAGAAAAATAACCCTTTTATTTCCAATTTGGTATGGTTAAGGTTATCATACCACGGCTCTGCGGTTTTGTTGTACATGTGCCGCGCCTTTGCTTGCATTGCCAAAAGTATGCACTGTCCGGAATGACACGACAAGGTATTATTTTATACAGAGTTAAATATTTTTTTAGTGTTCAGCAAACTGATGAGAATGCCAATTATAGATTTACTTCTTCTTTGTATATAAACGTTGCACACAAATAGACCCAGCCCCCAAAGGCTGGGTTTTTAGTGATGGAAGTGATCCGTGGCGGCGCAAAGTTATAATCCTCGGAAAATACTGATCGATACACCCAACGACAGCCACCCCCTGCCAGCTTTGAACTACGCCATCTACCGTAGACGGGCCAGCTTCTCCAGAAAGTCTGCCACGATTTCCAGCGATGCCTCGTCGAAACTAGCTAACAGTTCCATCGCTTTATGATCCTTCTCCTCGTGAAAAACCCGGTGCAGCTCAGCCAGTTCGGCGCCAAGCGGTGTCACAGAGTAATAAATTTCTTTCAGGTTGTCCGGCAGCTGGTTTTTTCGTATCAGGTCCTGCTCCAGCAATTTGCTGGTAATTTTGGAGACGGCGCCTTTTGTTAAACCCATCTCGCGGGCGATATCGATCCCTTTAATGCCGTCATGCGCATAGATGACGTCCAGAACGTGCAGGCTTGAGACGGATAGACGAGGCAGCAGCTTTTTCAGCCGGTCGTCGGAAATGCGCTCCATGAGCCAGAGCCGATCGCTGTCATCCTCGGCTTCGCTGACGAGGATCTGGTATATGGATTTTTCGATGCGATTTTTGAGCTGAAGCAAATCATCATTCATATCAGGCATAAGGCAAGCCTACCTTTTTTCTTTTCATTATATCATGGTTTCCGCAGAAACCATTTGACAAAGCATCATTTCCTTGTTATTGTGGTTTCCATGGAAACCATTTAGTTGGAACGTGGTCTTCATGCAGCTTCTGCAGAAATCACATTACATTGATTTGGAGGGAAATTTTATGAATGAGGTCATTCAATTGATCCGCCAGCATCGCTCCATCCGCAAGTTTACAAATACGCCGTTAACCGGCGAGCAAATCGAAGCCATCGTCGACGCGGCGCAAATGGCACCAACCTCGGCGCATATGCAGCCGTTCTCGATCATCGGTGTCACCGATCAGGAACTGCGCAAGAAAATAGCGGAGCATTCTGAAAATCCGTGGATTGCGGAGTGCGGATACTTTTTTATCTTTTGCGCCGATTTTCACCGCATGATGCTGGCTGCCGGCCCGGACTACCAGGACAAAATGAGCCGCAACCTGAACTACTCCTATTTTTATCAAACCAGTGTGCTAAGTGCCGCGCTTGCTCTGCAAAACGCCAACTTGGCGGCTCAATCGATGGGTCTCGGGGCCGTTATTATTGGCGGGATTAACAGTGCTCTGCCTGAACTGGACGAATGGGTGGACCTTCCGGACTTTGTCATTCCTTTGGTCGGTCTTGCGGTAGGCGTCCCCGATGAATTCCCAGAACAAAAGCCGCGCCTGCCACGGTCCGCCGTATTTTTTGAAAACCAGTATGATCGTGATCTTAAGGCACAGGTTGAAGCGTATGACCGGGAAATAAAAGAGTATTATGGCGCTCGAACCAACAATAAGCAGAAGGCCAGCTGGTCCGGGAAATTCATCTCTATGCTGGATCGAGATTTGCCGCTGGGCGGGTATACGGAGTATGTGAAGAGCAAAGGGTTTGATTTGAAGTAGGCTCGTCAGAAATGCAAAATCCACAACCCCATGAGGTTGTGGATTTCATTTACGTGATAGGCGAGGGGAAGTCGAACCCCTGTCCGGACATAACGCCATCTTTTTTCCGCGTATAGATCGTAACCATAGTGATGTCACTGGTCCTCGCTTTTTTTTAATGCTTCGTCTGATTCGGACTTGTATTTGTTAAAATAGGCAGCATTTTCTGACTCTTCTCCATGAAGGAATTGCATTGGCCACAAATCGGTTGGATCAGAAAAACAAAGTTATCCCTCATCCATCCGTTGCACTTTTCATTGGTGCACGACCATATCGTTGTCATTTCCTCAGGAAGATCGATCATCAGTCTTTTCCGTGAATAGTACAAGCAGCATCCCACTTTCTCTTCTGGAATCATGAGCGAAAAAAAGGCCCCGACACGATGTGCGGGACCTTTCTAATTACAAACTTAGAGTTTTACAACATTCTCGGCCTGTGGGCCACGGTTGCCTTGTACTACATTAAATTCAACTTTTTGACCTTCATCCAACGATTTGAAGCCGTCGCTCACGATTGCACTGAAGTGCACAAATACGTCGTCTCCGCCTTCAACCTCGATAAAACCAAAACCTTTGTCTGCATTAAACCATTTTACTGTTCCTTGTTGCATAGTTCATTACCTCCATAATTGTTTTTTTACATGATCTTCGAGTTTCCAAAAAAAATCACATATTGTACAAGGTTACATCATCAAAATCTAACCCTCTACAATATGTGATCTCAGGTCGAAATTCCAATAAACTAACTATAACACAACTGGAGATGAATAACAAGTTTTTTTGAATTTTGCTTCCATTTTATTGGAACTCACCTTATCTGCAGTATGACACTGTATAATCTTCCCCGGGTAGTATACTTAGTAAACCACAATTAAAGTGGAGAAAAATATTGATTAAGAGTCATTGCGCAGCCATCCTAATAAATAGAGAGATGCAAAAAAGCGGCCCGTTACGGGTCGCTTTTCTGATACTCATTATGGAGGCGAGGGGAGTCGAACCCCTGTCCGAAGATAACGCCACATAAGCTTCTACGGGTGTAGTAACAGTTTTAATGTCACCCTAGAGACTCCCCGTTACCGGATTCCCTTCGGGTCAGCCTGTTTGTCTTCTTCAGCTAGCCGCAGGCGGAGACTAGACAGCGTATCCCACTAAAGTTGAGCCCTCATCCCGGCACATGGGCGATGCAGAGCGAGAGCACGTCTGCAGGTTATTAAGCTGCGAGAGCGTAGTTGTTTTGTTGTTTGCCAGTTATTATTGGCTTTAGCGTTGATGAAGTGGACGCGTCCCCACTACCCGCTACTCATGCTCGAACTATCCCCGTCGAATCCAAAAACGCCCCCTTATTAAAAAGGGCTTCTATTGGATTAGATTAGAACCGTTGAAGCATAAGAAGCAATCTATCCAGCATCCTTCCCCTCCATGAAGAAAGGATGATCAGAAGCATTTATCACGTAAAAGGCTGGTCAAGCCATAACCTCTTACATACATAGTATATCACACATTCCGGCCAAAATGACACAGAGGTTGAAGGAAACGCAGGTGAAACTTGCCTGTAACTTCACATAACCCCAAATTAACGCGCGATCTTCTGCTTCTCACGGAGTGCCCGCTGAATGTCGCGCTGCGCGTCGCGTTTGGCGGCCGAATCACGCTTGTCATACTGCTTCTTACCGCGGCCAAGGCCGAGCAGCAGCTTCGCGTAGCCGTTGCGGATATACACCTTGAGCGGAACGATCGTATAGCCTTCCTGCTTGGTCTGTCCCAACAGCTTGTGGATCTGTTCCTTGTGCATCAGCAGCTTGCGGGTCCGCGTCGGATCCGTCGGATTATAGCGGTTGCCCTGCTCAAACGGGCTGATATGCATGTTATGAATATGAATTTCCCCATTGCGGATCGTTGCAAACGCATCCCCGATATTGGCCCGTCCGTTCCGGATCGACTTGATCTCGGTCCCGGTCAGCACCATGCCGGCTTCGTACGTATCCTCGATGAAGTAATCATGGGAAGCTTTTTTGTTCTGGGCCAGGACCTTCCCGTCACTCTTCTTACCACCCATGCTATCACTCCTCCCACACTTGCTATAACAGCAATGGACTTCCGGTGTACAGCTCAAGGGAAAGCAGCTCAAGCGCCCTAACGAGAGCGTCTAGAGGCCGCAAACCCGGCCAGTATACCAGAAATCCATTGTATCAACTGGGCTGGGCAAAATCAAGATTTCGGCGAAAAGGCGCACGGGTGGCGCCCATTTCAGGCGAAGCCTGATTTAAAAGATACTGCCCAGAAACCCTTCTACTTTTTCTTCTTGCGCACGAAGGCGGCTGTGCCATTCTTGGCCGCACCCTTCTTCTTGCGCTTGCGGACGACGCTCTCGCCGCTGCCGGCATTGTCTTCGCGGGCGGCAGCCGCCCCATCCCCGACAAAAATACCGCTGCGCGACGTTTTCTTCTTGCGGCCGCTGGACGGCTTGCTACTGCTGCCGCTTTGGCTTCCGCCAGGCGCCGGGGCGCCGTAGCCACCCTTGCCGGAGCCGAAGCCGAAGCTCGCCGGCCGCTTGGCTTCGCCGCTGCGGCCGCCTTCCCGCGCGGCGCCCTGCTGCGCTGCGCCGGCGCTGCCCTCGCGGGCGCTCTTGCCCGGCCGCGCGCCCTTGCCGCCGCCACGGGCCGCACCGCGCCCGCCGCGGCCATTCTCGCCGCCTTCACGGATGGCGGCGCCTCTGCCCACGCGGCCTCCACCACGGCCGCCAAAGCTTCCGCCGCGCCGGCCTTCGCTGCGCGGCTTCATGTCCACCATCTCGAAGTCGATGGTGTGATCGTCCATGTTCACGCGCTCGACGCGGATCTTCACTTCGTCGCCGATCCGGAACACGCGTGACGTGCGCTCCCCGATGAGGGCCATGGAGGCCTCATCGAAATGGTAGTAATCGTCCGTCAGCGCGCTCAGCCGGATCAGGCCCTCGACCGTGTTCTCGAGCTCGATGAACATGCCGAAGCTCGTCACGCTGCTGATGATGCCTTCGAATTCCTCGCCGACCTTATCGAGCATGTATTCGGCCTTCTTCAGCTGGTCTGTGTCACGCTCCGCATCCACCGCCACACGCTCACGCTCGGAGGACTGCTGGGCGATGTCTGCCATCCGGGAAGCCAGGTACTCCAGCCGGTTCTCCGGCAGGACGCCCTTGTTCTCCAGCACTTCCCGGATCACCCGGTGAATGACCAGGTCCGGATAGCGGCGGATCGGAGACGTAAAGTGCGAATAATATTCGGCGGCCAGTCCAAAGTGTCCGGACATTTCCGCATCGTATTTCGCCTGCTTCATCGAGCGCAGCATCACCGTGCTGATGACCTTTTGCTCCTTCGTGCCCTGGATGTCCTCCAGCAGGCTTTGGAGCGCCCGTGGATGCACGGAGTTGCCCCGGCCCTTCACATGGTGACCGAAGTTGGCCGCAAACGCCATGAACGTCTGGAGCTTCTCCGGATCCGGATTTTCGTGAATCCGGTACAGAAACGGCACTTTCATCCAGTAGAAATGCTCGGCCACCGTTTCGTTGGCCGCCAGCATGAACTCCTCGATGATCTGCTCGGCGATCGAGCGTTCGCGTTTCACGATGTCGACCGGCTTGCCGTTCTCATCGACGATCACCTTGGACTCCACAAAGTCGAAGTCCACCGCACCGCGGTTCATCCGTCTCGCCCGCAGGCGCAGCGCAAGCTCCTTCATCAGCTTGAAGGTGTCGACCAGATAGCTGTACCGCTCCGTCACTTCCGGATCCTCGTCGTTCAGGATCTTCCGGACGTTGTTGTACGTCATCCGTTCCTTCGTCTTGATCACGCTGGTAAAAATGTCATGTCTCACGAGCTTCATATGCTCGTCGAATTCCATTTCGCAGGACATCGTCAGGCGGTCCACCTGCGGATTCAACGAGCAGATGCCGTTGGACAGGCGGTGCGGCAGCATCGGGATGACCCGGTCCACCAAATAGACGCTGCATCCGCGGTTGTACGCCTCTTTATCGAGCTCCGAGTTTTCGCGGACATAGTAGCTGACGTCGGCGATATGAACGCCCAGAAGGAAGTTGCCGTTCGGCAGACGCTCCACGTTTACTGCGTCATCGAGGTCTTTCGCGTCCTCTCCGTCAATCGTGACGATCGTTTTGCCGCGAAGGTCACGCCGTCCCTGCTGGACGATTTCCTCCTCGGTGATCGAATCCGGCGCTTGCTCCGCCTCTGCCATCACCTCTTCCGGAAAAGCTTCCGGCAGCTGATGCTTGCGGATAATGGACAGGATATCGACCCCCGGATCATCCTTATGCCCGAGAATCTCGACCACTTCGCCTTCCGCGGCGGATCGGCCCTCCGGATAATTGACGATTTTGACGACGACCTTCTCGCCGTCGACCGCCCCGTTAAAGGCATCCTTCGGAATAAAAATATCCCGGTTGATCCGTTTATCGTCAGGCAGCACAAAGCCGTACGCTTCATGCCCTTGGAAGACCCCGACGATCTGGGTAATGGCCCGGTTGACGATCCGCACCACTTCCCCCTCCAGCTTGCCGCCGGCCGGGCTCTTGGCCGTAACCCGCACCAGAACGGTGTCCCCGTTCATGGCGCTCTTCATATCATTGGCTCCAATATATACATCCGGATGCTCCCGGTCTTCCGGGATCAGGAATGCAAAGCCTTTCGCATGGGCCTGCAGACGGCCCTTCAGGAGATCCAGCCGTTCCGGCACGCCGTACCGTTCCGACCGGGACCGCACGATGGTCCCTGCCTCCTCCATCGCGTTCAGCGTTTTCAGAAAATCCTTGAAATCCAGCGCATCGTCAATCGCGAAATGCTGTTCCAGTTCCTGATACGTCATCGGTTTATATTCGGGATCCTGCATCAAATCAAGTATCATCTGTTCCGTAATCATCGTTTCATCACCTCAGGTGACTTGCAGGAATGCCTTCCGCAAGTGACTATGTAATCGTTCGTTTGTTGTATTTGTCCAGTAATATACACATACCCTAGTATACACGAATTTAATCGGTTGCATCCCTGCCCGTAAGCCTTAATCAACCTAAAAAACCTCCGCTCATCTTCCAATCGAAAAAGAGCGGAGGTTTTGGTGTGCTGCTATTCTTTACTTGACGACGACGGCCACCACAATGGCCAGGATAAAAAAGCATGCCGCGACGACAACCGTCACGCGCTGCAGCACGAGATCCATGCCGCGTGCTTTCGTTTTACCGAATAGATGTTCCGCGCCACCGGAGATGGCCCCGGAAAGACCCGCGCTTTTCCCTTTTTGCAAAAGAACAATCGCGATCAACGCGATGGAGAAAATCACGAGCAGCACCTTCAACAAGATTTCCATTTGTTCCACCTCCCAATGGCTTAACATCTCAATTATATGAATGTCAAAATTTCAATTCCGTTATGGCCGGACTTAGAATGCAGCCCAGCGTGCACAAACAGCATTCTTATTGTATCATAGCCTATTTGCGAACACAAGCTAAACCCGCACTGCACCGCTGTTTATAGCATCAATCACAAGCTCAGGGTGGCACACCCCCAAACGCAAGATCGTTTAAAATCCGAGTCACCGATCCTTTGATCGCTATGCTGGTAGCTCCATCTTGAAATAAAAAACCCCATCGACGCAGCTTAAAAAAGACAGACCGCGTTTAGCGGAAGTGTTCCTTGCGATGATTGAATCGTTCAGCGCCACTGAAATTTTAAATAAAAAAAGCGCCCCGGAGTTACCCGGAACGCTCTTTGCTTAAGGCTGTACAGCCTTATTTTTTCAGGTTGTAGAACGACTTCAGACCGTTGTACTGCGCCAGTTCGCCCAATTCGTCCTCGATGCGGAGCAATTGGTTGTACTTCGCGATACGGTCTGTACGGGACGGAGCACCGGTTTTGATTTGACCGGCATTCGTTGCTACGGCGATGTCAGCGATCGTGCTGTCTTCGGACTCACCGGAACGGTGGGAGACAACCGCTGTGTATCCTGCGCGTTTCGCCATTTCGATCGCATCAAACGTTTCTGTCAGCGTACCGATTTGGTTTACTTTGATCAGGATGGAGTTGCCGATGCCTTCTTCGATACCTTTTTCAAGACGCTCGGTGTTCGTTACGAACAAGTCGTCGCCAACGAGCTGGATCTTGTCGCCGAGTTTCGCGGTAAGGAGCTTCCAACCTTCCCAGTCGTCTTCGGAGCAGCCGTCTTCGATCGTGATGATCGGGTATTTGTCGACCCAGGAAGCGAGCAGCTCAACGAATTCACTGGATGTGTAGGATTTGCCTTCGCCTTCAAGATGGTATTTGCCATCTTTGTAGAATTCGGTGGAAGCGACGTCCATACCGAGGAATACGTCAACGCCTGGCTTGTAGCCGGCTTTTTCGATAGCTTCCATAATAGAGGACAATGCGTCTTCGTTGGACGTGAAGTTTGGAGCAAATCCGCCTTCGTCGCCAACTGCTGTGTTCAGGCCTTTGCCCTTCAGAACGGATTTCAGGCTGTGGAAGATTTCTGCACCTGTACGGAGAGCTTCCTTGAACGTAGGCGCGCCAACCGGCAGTACCATAAATTCTTGAACGTCGACGTTGTTGTCGGCATGAGCGCCGCCGTTGACGATGTTCATCATTGGTACAGGCAGTTGTTTGGCATTGAATCCGCCAAGGTATACGTACAGCGGAAGGTCCAGAGCGTCAGCAGCCGCGCGGGCTACGGCCATGGATACAGCCAGGATGGCGTTAGCGCCCAGCTTGCCTTTGTTAGGTGTTCCGTCCAGTTTGATCATCAGCTTGTCGATGCCGAGCTGGTCGAGCGCGTCCATGCCGATGACTTCAGGAGCGATGATTTCGTTCACGTTCTTCACCGCGTTCAGAACACCTTTGCCGAGGTAACGGTCTTTGTCGCCGTCGCGAAGCTCTACAGCTTCGTGAGCGCCTGTGGATGCGCCGGATGGTACGATGGCGCGGCCATGGCCGCCGGATTCCAGATATACTTCAACTTCAACCGTAGGGTTACCGCGGGAGTCGAGGACTTCGCGTGCGTACACGTCAGAAATAATAGTCATTTTGTGCTAATCTCCTTTTCCACATTCGTAATTGGTTATTCAGACCACATGATATAGGTTGAACTCAAGTCTCGAATGGAGAACCCTGTTGTAACGGCCTTATCCTAGCCCTACAACACGAACTTCTTGAGTTCATTCTATATTGCTTGTCAGCTACTACAGCCATTATAACGCATCGGATCACCGGAATCGAATTTTCCGCTTATTTGCGGGTTGCAATCATCGATTCGCCGGTCATTTCGGCAGGCTTCGGCAGCTGCATCAGATCGAGAATCGTCGGCGCCACGTCGGCCAGAATGCCGCCTTCGCGCAGCGTTACGTTCTCATCGGTCAAAATAAACGGCACCGGATTCGTCGTATGAGCGGTGAATGGGCGGCCTGCTTCGTCAAATACCATGTCGGCGTTTCCGTGGTCGGCGATAATAATCGCTACCCCGCCTTTGGCAATAACGGCATCCACTACTTTGCCCATGCACTCGTCGGTGACTTCAACCGCTTTGATCGTCGGTTCCAGCATACCGGAGTGACCGACCATATCCGGGTTGGCAAAATTCAGAATGATCGCATCATGCTTCTCGGCTTCAATTTCCTTCACGCAGGCGTCCGCCACTTCGTAAGCGCTCATTTCCGGCTTCAGGTCATAAGTGGCGACCTTCGGCGAATTGATCAGAATGCGCGTTTCTCCAGGCAGCTCGACGTCGCGTCCGCCGCTGAAGAAGAAGGTAACATGCGGATATTTTTCCGTTTCGGCAATACGCAGCTGCTTCTTGTTATTCTGCACCAGCACTTCGCCCAGCGTGTTGTCCAGGTTCTTCGGCTCGTAGGCTACGTAGCCTTCCACCGTTTCGCTGAACAGCGTCAGGCAGACAAAATGGAGGTTTTCCGGGAACTTCGGCCCACGGTCGAATCCGCGGAAGTCCTTGTTCGTGAACACCTGGGACAGCTGGATCGCGCGGTCCGGGCGGAAGTTCAGGAAGATAACGGAGTCTCCGCTCTCCACCAGCGATACCGGGCTGCCCTGCTCGTCAACGATGACGGTCGGCTCTACAAACTCGTCGAATACCGATTTGTTATAGGATTCCGTTACGGCAACCAGCGGATCGGTGTATTTCGGTCCATCCCCGTACACAATCGCACGGTAGGACTTCTCTACGCGCTCCCAGCGTTTATCGCGGTCCATCGCATAGTAACGACCTTGTACCGTGGCGATTTTGCCGACGCCAACTTCCTTGATCTTGGCTTGCAGATCCTGGATGAACTTCTTGCCGGAATCCGGAGCCACGTCGCGTCCGTCCAGGAAAGCATGGATGTAAACCTCATCCAGCCCTTCTTTTTTCGCTAGGTCCAGCATAGCAAACATATGCTCGATATGGCTATGTACCCCGCCGTCGGACAAGAGGCCATACAGATGGAGCTTCTTGCTGTTATTCTTTGCAGCTTGCACCGCTTCGACCAGCGTCGGGTTGTTGAAAAACTCCCCTTCGCGGATCGATTTCGAAATCCGGGTCAAATCCTGGTACACGATGCGGCCTGCGCCGATGTTCAAATGGCCGACTTCGGAGTTTCCCATTTGCCCTTCCGGCAGACCTACCGCTTCGCCTGAAGCGGTCAGCGTCGTGTTCGGATACTTCGCCATCAATCGGTCGTAGTTCGGTTTCTTGGCCTGCGCTACTGCGTTGCCTTCGTCCGTGCTGCGCAGCCCGAATCCGTCCATGATGATCAGTGCTACGGGTCTAGGTGCGGTCATCTTACTTCGCCCCCTCAACGAGCTGGATGAACGAAGCCGGCTGCAGGCTGGCACCGCCAACGAGCGCGCCGTCGATGTCGCTTTGGCCCATGTATTCTTTAACGTTCTCCGGCTTCACGCTGCCGCCGTATTGGATACGGACTTGATCCGCTACCTCTTTGCCATACAGGCCTTCAACCAGGCTGCGGATATAAGAGATCACTTCGTTAGCGTCCTGTGCAGTCGAGGACTTGCCTGTTCCGATCGCCCAGATTGGCTCGTAAGCGATAACCACTTGAGCCGCCTGTTCTGCGGACAAGCCTTGGAACGCTGCTTCCGTCTGCACTTTGCATACGTCTTTCGTTTGGCCGGCTTCGCGCTCTTCCAGCTTCTCGCCGACGCACACGATTGGAGTCAGGTCATGACGGAATGCCGCTTGGACCTTTTTGTTTACGGTCTCGTCGGTTTCGGCAAAATATTGCCGGCGCTCGGAGTGGCCGATAATGACGTAGTCTACGCCAAGGTCTTTCAGCATCACGCCGCTGATTTCCCCGGTGAACGCACCGTTATCTTCAAAATGCAGGTTTTGCGCACCGATTTTGATCGATGTGCCTTTCACAGCTTCCACCAAAGCGGGAAGGTTCGTGAACGGAGCGCAGATGACGTTCTCCACGCCTTCAACTTCAGCTTTGCCTTTGACTTCTTCGATAAACGTTTTGGCTTCCGGAACGGTTTTGAACATTTTCCAGTTGCCGGCGATGATAGGTGTTCTCACACTTTTCACTCCTTTTTTGTCCTTACGGGTCCGTACGTTCCGCGCTCTTCCAGCGCTTCTTGCTTACTTGTCGTTCAGTGCCACGACGCCAGGGAGAGCTTTGCCTTCCATGAACTCGAGGGATGCGCCGCCGCCAGTGGAGATGTGATCCATTTTGTCAGCCAGATGGAATTTCTCTGCCGCTGCCGCCGAGTCGCCGCCGCCGATGATGGTGTAGCCTTCGGTTTGGGCGCAGGCTTCAGCCACTTCGCGTGTACCATTGGAGAAAGGATCGATTTCGAAAACGCCCATCGGTCCGTTCCATACCACGAGTTTGGAGTTCTTGATGATCTCTGCATATTTGGCACGGGTTTTCGGTCCGATGTCCACGCCTTCCCATTTCTCAGGGATGTTGCCGACCTCTACGATGTCAACGTTCGCATTGGCGCTGAAATCGTCCGCGATGACGATGTCAACCGGAAGCAGGAAGTTTTTGCCGAGATCCTTCGCCTTTTGGATAAATCCGAGCGCGACATCCAGTTTTTCATTATCGCACAAAGACAGACCGATTTCATAGCCCTGTGCCTTCATGAACGTATAGGACAGGCCGCCGCCAATCAGGACGTTATCCGCGATGTTCAGCAGGTTGTCGATGACGTCGATTTTATCCTTAACCTTGGAACCGCCGATGATTGCTGTGAAAGGACGCTCCGGATTGGACAGTGCTTTACCAAGTACGGAAAGTTCCTTCTCCATCAGCAGGCCGGAAACAGCCGGCAGGTAATGGGCGATACCTTCGGTCGAAGCATGCGCACGGTGAGCGGCGCCAAACGCGTCGTTTACGAACAGGTCAGCCAGCTCAGCGAACTGCTTCGCAAGTTCCGGATCGTTTTTCTCTTCGCCAGGGTAAAAGCGGACATTTTCAAGCAGCAGCACGTCGCCGTTGTTCAGCTTCTCCACTTGCGCTTTGACCGCGTCGCCAACCGCTTCGTCAGCCTTGACAACCGGTTTGCCGAGCAGCTCGGACAGGCGCTCTGCCGCAGGTGTCAGACGCATGGATTCTACCACTTCGCCTTTCGGGCGCCCCATGTGGCTGGCCAGAATCACTTTCGCGCCATGCTCGATCAGGTAGTTGATCGTTGGCAGCGTTTCACGGATCCGTGTATCGTCGGTAATTTTGCCGTCTTCCAATGGCACGTTAAAATCAACGCGCACGAATACGCGTTTGCCGTTTACTTCTACATCACGTACAGACTTCTTGTTCATCGTATTGTTTCCCTCCGCACCCATATTTTTAACGGGACAGTCTCCTCAGCCCCGTGGTTCAGCATGTTAGGACATTGATCTTGCAATCATAGAATGGCTCAGCTCCGCTGAAAATTTATGCATTCTATATTTTAAAGAGCGGAAACATAGGATGCCTGTTTCCGCTCGGGATGTTTTCGCTATGGGATGGCCGATATTACTTAGCGATCTTAGCGAAGTATGCCAATGTGCGAACCAATTGGGAAGTGTAAGACATTTCGTTGTCGTACCAAGCAACGGTTTTAACCAGCTGTTGGTCGCCAACAGTCAACACTTTCGTTTGAGTAGCGTCGAAGAGCGAACCGAACGTGATGCCTTTGATGTCGGAAGATACGATTTCGTCTTCAGTGTAGCCGTAAGTTTCTGGATCGGAAGCTTCTTTCATTGCTGCGTTTACTTCGTCAGCCGTTACTTTGGTGTTCAGAACTGTAACGAGCTCAGTCAGGGAACCAGTTGGTACAGGTACGCGTTGAGCGGCACCGTCCAGTTTGCCTTGCAGTTCTGGAAGAACCAGACCAATCGCTTTTGCAGCGCCAGTGGAGTTAGGAATGATGTTTTCTGCAGCTGCACGCGCACGACGGAAGTCACCTTTTGGATGCGGAGCGTCCAGGGTGTTTTGGTCGCCAGTGTAAGCGTGGATCGTTGTCATCAAGCCTTGAACGATACCGAACTTGTCGTTCAGCGTTTTGGCCATAGGAGCCAGGCAGTTCGTTGTGCAAGATGCGCCGGAGATTACAGTCTCAGTTCCGTCCAGTGTCTCATGGTTAACGTTGTATACGATCGTCTTCATGTCGCCTGTAGCCGGAGCGGAGATCACAACTTTCTTAGCGCCGCCTTTCAGGTGTTTCTCAGCAGCTTCTTTCGTTGTGAAGAAGCCTGTGCACTCGAGAACGATGTCTACGCCAAGATCGCCCCAAGGAAGTTCTTCAGGGTTACGGTTCGCCAGAACCTTAACTTCTTTGCCGTTCACTTTGAAGAAGCCGTCGTGAACTTCGATATCTCCGTTGAAAGTGCCTTGCGTTGTATCATATTTGAGCAGATGGGCCAACATCTTAGCGTCAGTAAGGTCGTTGATGGCTACAACTTCGATGCCTTCCACATTTTGAATACGGCGGAAAGCGAGTCGTCCGATACGTCCAAAACCGTTAATGCCTACTTTTACACTCATTGAATAGTCCTCCCAAAAGTTCGTATTTTATTTATTCAAAACAGGTAGATACCTGTCATGACATCAAAAGGAATGTTGTTTACTCGCTGCCAATTTCCCGGCAGATCTCGATAGCGGCCGCTTCGTCAACCACCAGAATGTCCTCGTGGCCGAATTTGAGCACCGCATGGATCGCTTTGGCCTTGCTTCGGCCGCCCGCAATGCCGATGACGGTCTCGGTCCGCATAATGTCCTCCAGCCGCAGCCCCAAAGTCATCATTTTATGAACGACAACGCCTTGTTCATTGAAATAGTAGCCAAAGGATTCGGCTACGGCTCCTTCCGACCGGATCTCCTCCACGGCGGCGGGATCCAGCCTTCTTCGGCGGGTCATCTCCATCGCGTCCCCGATGCCGTGCATGATGATGCGGCAGTGCCTGATCGCCTGCACGATCTCCTGGATGTTGCGGTCCTGCACCAGCGACTGATACGCTTCATCACTCAGGAGGTCCGGCACATGCAGCAGCCGGTACTGCGCGCCGACGCGCTTGGCCATGGTGGATGCGATCGTGTTCGCCTGAAACTCCACGCTTTCGCCAAGTCCGCCCCTAGCTGGCACGAACCAGCTGTTCTTCATCGGTACGGCCGCCTGCGGCGTCAACTGCTCCGCCACTTCGGCGAGCGTTGAGCCTCCAGTCACCGCTACGGTGTCCCCTTGGTTCATGACGCCAAGCAGCGCTTTGGCACCCGCGCGTCCCAAGTCACGCTTCGTGAGCGGCGACGATTCGCAATCCCCGGGCACGACCACGACTTTGCGCAAGCCGTACGTCTGGCGGATCTTCTCGCCAAGATCATTGAGGCCGAACAGCACTTTCACCATCGGCTCCATCTGTTCGAGCAGCTTGCTTCCCGCCTCGCTGACCCTCATCCCAGAGCTCTCGATCTCAACCAGGCCCTGGGACTTGAGAAGATCCGTCTCGGCCCGCAGCACCCGCTCGGTCATATGCAGGGATGCAGCGAGCGTTCTCCGGCCGATCAGCTCCGACAGCTTGATCTGATGAAGAATGGTATATCTGGTCTTGAGAACGTCCACGAGATCAGGCAGAAGCTGCTTTTGTATCTCTAATATATCCCGCATTTCTTTCCACTCCTGCAACTTCGCTTCCCTCTCTCCCCTGGCCCTAAAATGTCCCGGGTCAACGTTTTAAGTCCCACCACTATTCTACTCAATAATGGCGCTGGTTGCAAGTAGTCCACTGACTATAATTCACATCAGCCTTTCCTCCTATACAGCATTTTCCTGATTCGAAAAAATTAATAACTTAACCCTTGCATTTTGAGGCAAGCTATCATATAATAACTCTTGCTATTGAATTTTGCGCCCGTGGTCCAATGGATATGACGTAGGCCTCCGAAGCCTGAGATCGAGGTTCAATTCCTCGCGGGCGCGCCATTTTTCTTTAATAGAAGAGAACGCAGAACGGCAACCGTTCTACGTTATGTTTTTAACCAAACGTACCACAGCCAATCAGATGGCTATTTTTTTTACCTCGAGTTTGACTTTCTTTGACTTTTTGTTTGAAATTGTTTATCATGTGGTTAATACGGTAACAGTATGTATAGAATGACCTATTTTGAGCCAATTAAGGGAGGTTTTCCACGTGAGTTATATTCCTATGGTCGTCGAACAAAGCAACCGCGGTGAACGGGCTTACGACATCTATTCCCGTTTGCTGAAAGACCGCATCATTTTCCTGGGCACCGAAGTCAATGACGTGGTCGCCAATTCTATCATCGCCCAGCTGCTGTTCCTCGCAGCCGAAGATCCGGAGAAAGACATCCATTTGTACATTAACAGCCCCGGCGGATCCATTACGGCCGGTATGGCGATTTTCGATACAATGCAGTTCATCAAACCGGACGTATCTACAATCTGCGTAGGCTTGGCGGCTTCCATGGGCGCGTTCCTGCTGAACGCCGGCGCCAAGGGCAAACGCTTCGGCCTGCCAAACAGTGAGATCATGATCCACCAGCCACTCGGGGGTGCGCAAGGCCAGGCTACGGATATCGAAATCCGCGCCCGCCGCATTCTGAAAATGCGCGACACCTTGAACCGCATCTTGTCCGAACGTACCGGACAGCCGCTGGAGCGCATCGAGAAAGACACCGACCGTGACTACTTCATGAGCGCAGCTGAAGCGCAGGAATACGGACTGATCGATAAAGTTCTGGAAAGCACTCCAATCCAAGGCGTGTAAATATTCGCGGCTTTGGAACCGAAGAAAAACAGGGAATCTCCCCGAATCGATCCGCTTACGGATCGCCGGGAGGTTCCCTGTTTTTTTGTTTTTCAAGGCGTCAAGCAGGCTGCAAGTGCGCCCATGAACATGATTCTCACAGGCTTGACCACATCAATATATTGATGTATTATTCTTAATACCCGCTTTAAACCATCTACATATTGATTGTCAGCGGCATAGTATATATAACATAATTTCCCACAACACACCATTCATTCCGGTGTTATTTTGAGAAAATCAATTTAATTTTTCAGCGAAGCTGAACCATTCTGTGATCACAAGAATAACGACCACGATATGTGGTGTGGTTATCTTCAATGACGTCAATAGACGTTTTTTTTGCGCCCGTGACCACGGCAGAGAACATTATTCAGGAGTGAAGGATCATGCTGATCGTCTATGATTCCAAGACCGGCAATGTCAGACGCTTTATCAACAAGCTGAACATGAGAGCCATTCCGATCGAAGAGCAGGAGCAGGTGAATGAGCCTTACGTGCTCGTAACGTATACAACGGGTTTTGGGCAGGTGCCCGAGAAAGTGTCGAACTTCCTGTCGAAGAACAACCGCATGCTTCGCGGCGTGTCGGCCAGCGGCAACCGGAACTGGGGGCCTCGTTTCGCCAAGAGCGCGGATACGATATCGGAGATGTACCATGTGCCGGTCATCACCAAGTTCGAGCTTTCGGGAACGATGCGGGATACGGAGATTTTCAAAGAGAGGGTGCGGAGCATTGAAGCATATTGAACTCAACAACGAAATTATGCAGCGCGGATCGGACGGTTACTTTCAATTGGAAAAAGACCGGGAGGCGGTTGCCGCCTTTATGGAGGAAGTGGAGCGCGATACGATGAAGTTCGGCTCCCTGCGCGAGAAGCTGGATTACCTGATCAGCAACGACTACTATGAGAACGTGTTTGAGCATTACACCTACGACGAAGTCGAGTCTGTGTTCAACCTGACGGCGAGCAGCGACTTTCAATTCCAGTCCTACATGGCGATCTCGAAGTTCTACAAGGACTATGCGATGAGAACCAACGACAAGAAGCAGTATCTGGAGCAGTACCCGGACCGCGTCGCCATCGTGGCGCTGTACTTGGGCGAAGGGAATATCGGTAAAGCGCTCCGCATCGCCGAAGCGATGATTGAGCAGCGGCTGCAGCCAGCGACCCCGACCTTCCTCAATGCCGGCAAAAGCCGCCGCGGCGAGCTGGTCTCCTGCTTCCTGCTGGAAATGGACGATTCGCTCAATTCGATCAACTACGTGCTCGGCACCTGCATGCAGCTGTCCAAAATCGGCGGCGGCGTCGCCGTCAATTTGTCCAAGCTGCGTGGGCGTGGCGAACCGATCAAAGGCGTGGCCGGAGCGGCCAAAGGCATCATGCCGGTGCTGAAGCTGATGGAGGACGCCTTCTCCTATGCCGACCAAATGGGCCAGCGCAAAGGCTCGGGTGCCGGATACTATAACATTTTCGGCTGGGATGTCATCGAGTTCCTTGATTCGAAGAAAATCAACGCCGACGAGAAGCTGCGCATCAAGACGCTGTCGATCGGGCTGATTGTCCCGAACAAATTTTACGAGCTCGCCGCCCAGAACAAGCCGCTTGTGGTCTTTGGCCCCTACTCGGTATACAAAGCCTACGGCAAGCATCTGGACGACATCGATATGGACGAAATGTACGACGAGCTGCTCGCCAATGACCAGGTGACGAAGAAAACCGTCATGAGCGCCCGCGACATGCTGACGAAAATCGCCTCAATCCAGCTCGAGTCCGGTTATCCGTACATCGTGAACAAATCGAACGCCAACAAGGTGCATGCGCTGAAGGATGTCGGCCAGATCAAAATGTCCAACCTGTGCACGGAAATTTTCCAGCTGCAGGAGACTTCGGAAATTAACGACTACGGTGTCGACGATGTGATTCGCCGGGACATCAGCTGCAACCTGGCCTCGCTGAACATCGTGAACGTAATGGAGCAGGGAAAAATCAAGGAATCGGTCCGTGTCGGCATCGAGGCCCTTACGGTCGTCAGCGATCACTCCCGCGTGGAGAACGCGCCGGGCGTGAGCCTCGCCAACAAGGAGCTGCACTCCGTCGGCCTTGGAGCCATGAACCTGAACGGTTACCTGGCCAAAAACAAAATCGCATACGAGAGCGCTGAGGCGCGCGAGTTTGCGAGCACCTTTTTCATGATGATGAACTACTACTCGCTGGAGCAAAGCATGGAAATTGCGCGTGATCGCGGCGAAACGTTCCGGGACTTCGACAAGTCCGAGTACGCGAAGGGTACCTATTTTGACCGCTACCTCGAAAAAGACTTCCGGCCGCAATCGGAACGCGTGAAGCAGTTGTTTGAAGGCATCGAGATCCCGTCCCCTGAGGACTGGGCGCAGCTCAAGGCGCTTGTGCAGAAGCACGGACTGTACCATGCCTACCGTCTGGCGATCGCGCCGACGCAGAGCATCTCGTACATCCAGAACGCGACGTCCAGCGTCATGCCAATCGTCGAGCATATCGAAACGCGTACCTACGCGAACTCGACGACATATTACCCGATGCCGTTCCTCAGCGCGGAGACGCAGTGGTATTATAAATCGGCCTACAATATCGACCAGTTCCGCCTGATCGACATGATCGCGGAAATCCAGCAGCATGTGGACCAAGGCATTTCCACCGTGCTGCACGTCAACAGCACCGTATCGACCCGGGAATTGTCCCGTTTCTATATTTACGCCGCCCAGAAGGGGCTAAAATCGCTGTACTACACCCGGACGAAAAAATTGTCCATCGAAGAGTGCACCAGCTGCGCCGTCTAAATTCGAATATTACGCAAGGCGACAGCGGGGGCTTGAACAGCCCCTGTCGCCTTCTTCTATAAAAGGAGCAATGGTCTAATGAAAGCAGTAAACTGGAACCGGCCCGACGATGATTTTACGCTCATGTTCTGGCAGCAGAACATCATGCAGTTTTGGACCGACGACGAAATCCCCTTGTCCGACGATAAAATGGATTGGATCAAAATGACCGACGAGGAGCGCACCGCCTACAAGCATGTTCTTGGCGGACTGACGCTGCTGGATACGCTGCAGGGCGGCGTCGGCATGCCGAAAATTTTGGAGCATGTGGAAGGCCTGCAGCGCAAAGCCGTGCTCGGCTTCATGTCGATGATGGAGCAAATTCACGCCAAATCGTACAGCAGCATTTTCACCACGCTCGCCTCGACGGAAGAGATCGACGCCATTTTCCGCTGGGTGGAGGACAACGAGCAGCTGCAGTTCAAAGCGAAGAGCATCGAATTCTGGTACGCAAACATTCAAACCAAGCGCGATCTCTACAAGGCGATGGCCGCTTCCGTCTTCCTGGAAAGCTATCTGTTCTACAGCGGCTTCTTCTATCCGCTTTACCTGGCCGGCCAAGGCAAAATGACCAGCAGCGGCGAAATCATCGACTTGATCATCCGCGACGAGAGCATTCACGGTCTGTACGTCGGCACGCTGGCCCAGGAGCTGTTCCAGGAATTCTCTTTCGAAGAGCAGGAGGAGCTGCGCCGGGAGCTGTACGAGCTGCTTGAGACGCTGTATCAGAACGAGGTGAAATATACGGATGACCTGTACAGCCCGATCGGACTGCAGGAGGAAGTGAAAACCTATGTCCGCTATAACGCCAACAAAGCGCTGATGAATCTCGGCTTCGAGCCGCATTTCCCGGAAGAGCCGATCAACCCGATCGTCTTCAACGGGATCAGCACCCACACCAAGCAGCATGATTTCTTCTCGAAAAAAGGCAACGGCTACGTCCGCGCGATCAACATCGAGCCGCTGTCCGACGACGACTTCGTGTTTGACGTATAAGTTCAGGCAAGTAACAGAAGGAGTTCCGCTCCATAACAAAATCCCCTTTAAGCAGACAAGTGCAGGAAAGCGCACTTCCGTTTGCTCAGAGGGGATTTTTTCTTGGATTGTCGTACTGCCGTACGTGGTCTCCGCTTCTATTCCTTCCAGGAATACTCGATAACCTTCGCGGCTTAATTCCTTGTTGACATTTCAAATTATTTTGAAATATAATGTTCCCGATCCAATCATTTCAAAATAATTTGAATTATAGGGGTGAACTACGAATGTCTACTGATCAACAAACTCGGCTAAGCGGCTCTACATCCGAGATCGCTGCCGTCAAGCAGCGGGGCATGGGATGGAGTTTGGCACTGCTTGCTCTAGCACAGCTGATTTACGGGCTCGACATCAATATCGTTTTCGTCGCTTTGCCTGAGATCGGACATGGCCTTGGCTTCTCGGAACAGTCCCTGCAATGGGTGGTCAGTGCTTACACGGTTTTCTGCGGGGGCTTCCTGCTTCTTGGAGGGCGTGCTGCCGATATGCTGGGACAAAAGCGAATGTTTATTTTTGCGTTGGTCCTTTACGCCCTTTCTTCGCTATTGGGAGGCTTGGCTTGGGACCCGCTCGTCATCATTATAGCCCGTGCCATCCAAGGTATCGGAGCGGCGTTCCTGTTTCCCGCCACGTTATCGCTGATCAACCGATTGTTTGAGGAAGGTCCGCGCCGAAACCGCGCTCTTGCCGTATGGGGCGGGGCCGGAGCCAGCGGCCTGACGATTGGCTCGATCCTGGGCGGGGTATTGACCAATGCGTTCGGCTGGGAAGCGGTCTTTTTGGTGAATGTTCCATTAGCAGGAATCGTTGCACTAGCTGCGCTGTTCGTTATTCCCCGCGACGAACGGCGGAATCAAAAGCGCTATTTCGATGTGCCCGGCGCCGCCACGGTAACCGCAGGCGCTACTCTCCTGGTATATGTTCTTGTCCAGGGGCCCGAATTGGGCTGGGCCTCCACGGAAATGATCATATGTGCTGTCCTTTCCCTGATCCTCTTGTCGGTCTTTGCTCTGATTGAAATACGAAGCACCGCTCCTTTAATGTCGATCCATCTTTTCCGTAACCGCAGCTTGGCTGCCAGCATGGTCATTACATTCATCTACATGGGGACGTTTGGTGCCTTACCCTACTTCCTGACAACCTTATTTCAAAATGTGCACGGATACAGTGCTCTGCAAACCGGGCTTGCCTTCATTATCCCTTCCTTGGCAATTGCCGCGGGCACCCAGCTCGGTGAGCGGCTGGCTTCCCGTTTGGAGGCGCGAAGCACGCTGCTTATCGGCATGATCATCGGAATTGTCGGGACCATACTGATTCCGTTAGGTGCGTACACAGACAGCAGCTATCTGATGATCGTTCCGGGCCTTGTAATTTCCGGGATCGGCCAGGGCATCACTTGGACCGCCATGTGGATCACGGCTTCAAACGGTGTAGCCCCGGAGGACCAAGGCGTCGCTTCCGGGATGGCCTCGACCACCTTGAACATCGGCAATGCCATCGGGCTTGCCATCTTGATCGCCATCGCCAACTCGGGTACGCATCAAATGACGGGTGAAGCTTTTCGCCAAGCATTAGCTGAGGGTAATCGGACAGCCATTTATCTGGCGGCGCTCGGCATTCTCCTCGGCGCGCTTGTCGCCTTGTTTTTGCCCCGCAAACGAAAAATATGACCGGCTGTCGCCACGCAGCAAAAACAGCCAAACCCCCGTTATAGGTTTAACGGGGGTTTGGCAACATTAAATCATCCCTTGAGGACCGTTGACCGACGCTCGTTGGGATAAATGTTCTATATCATCTGACTCGCTTACATCATCTCGGCTGTATCGGCTCCATTATTTCGCTGCTTCGAACGGATCCGTTCCCTTCGGCAGCAGGTCGCTGAAGTTGAACGTATACGTCGGGAAACCGGCGGCATACGGCCCGATTTCATACTGTTGGAAGAAAATCGTCAATCCGCTTTCCTTCACATAGAAGTCCGCGTCCTTTTTCAGCCCGTTGAAGCCGTCTGTGAAGCCGTCTTTGGTCGCTTTTTGCTTCAGCAGTTTGTCCAGTTTGGTCTTGGCGTCGGCCGAATTGTGGAGCAGGCTGTCCAGCGTCAGCTGTTTGCCGTCCTTCAGCGAGAACGTAAACCCTTCGCGGGCCGTCATCCCGTGAGCTCCGCCAGTGTATTCATAAGAATCCGTCACGATGCTCAGGACGCCTTGGCGGTTGTAAGTGACCAGGAACGTTCCGTCGAACTCATACGGGTGCTCCACCTTCGCGTCGCGCTTTTTCGCCTTGGCCTTGGCTTCTGTGGCGAACGCTTCCGCCTTGTCTTTAAATACTTTGTTGATCGCCTCCTGGGCGTCCGCGTTAGCCAGCCCGCTTAACTGAGGATAACGGATCAGAATCGTTGCATTGGCGTCGCTCGCCTTGATGAGTTCGGTGGAGATTGTCACCTGGTTCATCTGACGCTTGGACAGGCTCAACGTCTTGGAAGACGCGGTATACACGCCCTGGAAGCCCATATAGTCGTTCAGCAGCTTGAAAGGAACGTACAGCTTGCCGTCGATCAATTTTCCATCGTAGCTGTTCGAATTGTCTCCGACATAGCTTCCGTTGATATAAGCGCTGACCCCGTAGTCGGAAACCTCCAGGTTCAGCTTCGTTACCCCGGATCCGACAGTGTACGTCTTGATACCCGGATTATAAGACAGCGGCAGACCGGCGGCATCACGCAAAATGGACACCGGAATCATGGTGACCCCGTCAACCAATTTCCCCTGCAGCGATAGCACCTTGCCGTTATATTTTAACGCCACTCCCGGCTGCGCAGCCGGCTTCACGACCGGCTTTGAGGCTGCAGCCGACACCTGCGATCCCCCAAACACGCCGGCATTTCCGATCAATACGCCTGCGGCCAGCACCGCGGCTCCCCATTTCATTCCCTTGTTCATCCTTATCAAATCTCCTCTCCAAACATTGCTGCTTGTGCTAGTCATATGATTTATTACCCAAATTCACCACTTCCCTATTATAAAAAAGACCTCAGCCGATTTGTTTACAACCGGGGTTACAGTATTGTCGTTTACGCCAGCCAAAAGTATAACTCTCTTAACCTTTACGTTAACTTTGTGTTCCTTCATCCGATCGGTCACGGCCTTGCGATCATGAAGTCCCCCTTCATAGGACACCAGCACCGCGCCAGGACTTAATAAGCTCACGAAATAAAAATAATGCCCCGTTCCGGAAGCCAGCTTAAGCATGGATCCCGAAACAGGGCAATTGTTCTTAAACGATATTAACGGTCGTTGTAAGGCCTCTGCTTACTACCGTCCGCTCTTCAGCTCCGTCCAATAACGGTCATAGAGCTGCAGGGTATCCTTTACGTCGCCGAGCCATTCCGTCCGTCCCAGCTCTTCTTCGGAGAGGTTGATCATATGGTTGTTCCGGTATTCCTCGCTGTGGAACTCCATCGCTTTGGCGTTCGGATCGCTGTATCCGATCGACTCATAGTTCTTTGCGCTGACCTGCGGATCGAGCATGTAGTTGATAAACTTCTCGGCAAGCTCCTTATGCTCGGCCCCTTTCGGGATCGCATAGTTGTCCGAGAAGATCGTCCCGCCCTCTTTTGGCACGACATATTCCACATCCGGATTGTCCTTCGCGATAAAAGCGGCGTCGCCGGACCATACCGTTCCGATCCAGCCTTCCTCCTGAATCATCTTCTGCTTGATGGTATCCGTGTCGAAAGCAAGAACGCTCGGCAGCAGCTTCTTCAGGTCGTCTACGGCCGACTTGATCTCGCCTTCATCCTGGGAGCTGTTCGAGTGCCCCTGCTTCTTCAAGGCCATGCCAATCACTTCGCGGTTGTCGTCCAGCAGAAGGACCTTGCCCTTATATTTCGGGTCCCACAGATCCTCCCAGCTGTCGATGGTGTCCTTCACGTATTTTTTGTTATACGCGATACCCGTTACGCCGGAAGTATATACGATCGAGTATTTATTGCCCGGGTCAAAATCAGGGTTCTTCAGCGATTCCTGAATATTCTCGAAGTTCGGAATGTTGTTCTTGTCCAGCGGTTCCAGCAAATTGTTCTCGATCATCGTCCGGACCATGTAGTCCGAAGGCTGGATCAGATCGTATCCGCCGCCGCCTGCCTTGATTTTGGCCAGCAAATCCTCGTTGTTCGCATAGTTGTCATACGTAACCTTGACGTTGAATTTACTCTCGAAGTCCTTGAGCACCTGCTCGTCAAAATTGTCAGCCCAGCTGTAAATATGAAGCGTCTCCTTGGAAGATGAGCATCCTCCCAGGGATGCAACCGACACGAGGGCGAGTGCCCCAGCCAGTATGAGACCGGCGATACCCTTTCTTTTCACAGTAACATATCTCCTCTCTTTCTCCTTATAGCATGTAGTCCATATCCTGTAGTTCAATCAATAGTTCCATATCTTGCAGCTGCGTTAAATCGGCAGCATTTTATGCTTCTTCTGGCCCTTGCCACGGTTGAGGAAAAACTGCGCCAGCAAAATCAGCACAACGCTCACCACGATCAGCAGCGTACAGAGTGCGTTAATTTCCGGCGAGATCCCCCGCTTCACCTGGCCGTAAATATAAATCGGCAGCGTAGTCGAGCTTGGCCCAGCTACGAAGAAGCTGACCATAAAGTCGTCCAGCGACATCGTAAACGCGATCAGCGCCCCCGAAATGACGCCAGGGAAAATTTGCGGCCACGTTACATGGCGGAACGTCTGCCAAGGGGTGGCGCCAAGGTCGGCGGCCGCCTCCTCCAGCTGCTTGCCCATTCCCGCAAGGCGGGCCGTCACGACGACATAGACGTACGACATGCTGAACGTGATATGGGCGATGATAACCGTTGCTTTACCCAGCGGAACATGCATCTGGTTGAACAGCACCAGCAGCGACAGCCCCATGATGATGTCGGGAATAATGACGGGCAGGTACATGAGCCCGTTCATGCTGCCCTTCCATCGCCGGCCAAGCCCCCGCAGAGACAAGGCGCCTACCGTCCCGAGCAGCGTCGCTACGATCGTAGATACGATCCCGACGGTCAAGCTGTTCATGAGCGCTTCAAGCACATGGTCATCGGTCATCAGCGAGGCATACCAGTCGAACGTAAATCCTTCCCAGTCCCCGCTGAGCCTCGTGTTATTAAATGAATAAATAATAATCAGCAGGATCGGCACATAAATAAAGATCATCATCAGCACGGAGTGAATCCCCAGCAGGGGATGACTTTTTCTCTTCATGCTCTCCCCTCCTTCGCACGGTCCGCCCGGGACTGCATCGCCCGGTTAAACAGCAGGATCAGAATGAGGGATGTGATGACGAAAATCACGGACAGCGCCGAGCCGAACGGCCAGTTGCGCGCTCCCAGATACTGCTGCTGGATGATGTTGCTGATCATCGTCGACTTGGCCCCGCCAAGAATATCCGTAACGACGAACATCCCCGTTGTGGAGACATAGACCAAGACGCAGCCGGTCATGATCCCGGACTTGCTCTGCGGCAGCGTGATGTGCCGGAACGCTTTCCAGCGGGTAGCTCCCAGGTCGCTGGCCGCATCCAGCAGCCGCTTATCCATCTGTTCCAGCGCGACGTAAATCGGCAGCACCATGAACGGAATGAAGTTGTAGACCATGCCAAGCAGCACCGCGCCTTTGGTATACAGCATTTGCAGCGGCTCCTGAATCCATCCAAAATGGATCAGCAGCGTATTCACCACGCCCTGCGTGCGCAGCAGCAGCACCCAGGCGTACGTCCGGATCAAGAAGTTGATCCAGAACGGAATCGTAATCAGCACCAGTCCCCAGGTCTGCACCCTGGGAGAGGCATTGGCGATAAAATAAGCGAGCGGGTAGCTGACCAACAAGCATACGACGGTCGTCACCACCGACAGCACTAACGTATCCCAATAGATGCCGAGATACAAAGAGTCGAAAAAGGTTTTATACCCGTTCAGCGAGAAATGAAAGACAACATTGCCCAGTGTGTCGCGGCTCATCAATGACATGACCACGACGATCACCATCGGGACGAGCAGAAACAGCGCCAGCCACAGCAGAACCGGCGTAATCAGCAGCTTGGATCGTCTCATGCCCCGATAACCACCTCATCCCGCGGATTCCAGTCCACCCCGATCCGTTGCCCAACCTTCCAAACGATCTCATCTTCGAAGTCCAGAGCGATCGTCACCAGCATCGGTTCGCCATCGAGCTGGACGGTTAGCTTATGAACGTTGCCAAGATACAGCACATCCTGAATGACTCCGGTCTTGCGGACCCCTTCGGTTTCCCGTTTCGGACGCAGCTTCTCCGGCCGTACGGCAAACAGCTCCGAACCGGAACTGAAAATGTTGTTCTCCCCGACGAAGGTTGCGGCGAAAAGCGTCTTCGGCGCGGCATAGATGTCCTTCGGCGTACCGATCTGCTCGACTTTACCGCTGTTCATAATCACGATCCTGTCGGAAAGCATCATTGCTTCCTCTTGATCGTGCGTGACATAGACAAAGGTAATGCCCAGCGAGCGCTGCAGATGCTTCAGCTCAGATTGCAGGCTCTTGCGCAGCTGCAGGTCCAGCGCGCCCAGCGGCTCGTCGAGCAGGAGCACTTTGGGCTTGTTCGCGATCGCCCTCGCGATGGCCACCCTCTGCTGCTGTCCGCCGGACAGCTGATGCGGATAACGCGAAGTAAGCGCGGTTAGCTGAGTCATCTGGACGGCTTCAGCAACCCGTGCTTTTTGCTCTGCCTGGGGCAGCTTTTTCATTTTCAAACCGAAGGCGATATTGTCTCCCACGGTCATATGCGGGAACAGCGCGTAATGCTGGAACACCAGGTTCAAATCCCGCTGGTTAGGCGGAAGCTTCGTGACATTCTGCCCTTCCAGGATAATCTCGCCGTGAGTCGGCTGTTCGAATCCGGCAATCATTCGTAGTATGGTCGTCTTACCGCAGCCGCTAGGCCCGAGCAGAGTCAGGAATTCCCCTTCTTCAATGTTCAGTGACAGCGGATGCACGACAACTTGTCCTTCAAATTGCTTCTCAATCTGGACAAGTTCAATCATATGCATCAACCCCTTATCCATTACTAAGAAAAAAGCCATATCCATGGGTATGGCTTTTTCGGTAAATTATTTTTCTCCGTTACGATCAACGGAAGTTGTCTACAACTGTTGCTGCATGTACAAATTTTCGCATATTCACTATAACGTTTTTTGACCCTTGGTACAATACCTTTCTGCGTTTTCCCGCTGGAAAAGGGGGGATCAGGACCCACATCTGCGCAAAAAGCCGCCGCTTCAAGGGACGTCTGTCCCCGAAACGGCGGCTTGGCTCGGACCAAATCAGCCCGTTCTTATTTCATTTCGTACTGCACGCTCAGCTGCGTCGATACTTTTACTTCGCCAGGCTCCACCGACGTGGCGTTGCCGGCGTTGCTGTCCGCAGCCATTTTGGCCATGGAAGATTCGGCATAAATGATCGGGTTCTGCGCATCGCCCTGGCTCACGACCAGAACCACTCCCAGCTGACGCTTGGCGGCCTTGGCAATCGCGCCTGCTTTCAGATCAGCGTTAGCCATCGCCTTCTCAATCACTTGTGCCTCATATTGGTCACGGTTCTCGACGGAAAACTGGACGCTCTCGATGTTGTTGGCGCCCGCACCGGAAGCGGCGTCAAGCAGCTGTCCAACCTTGGACAGGTCGCGGTACGATACCTGCAGCGTATGGTGGGCTGTATAGCCCGTCACTTTTTGTCCGTCCTTCTCGTTGTAGGTGTAGTTCGGCTGCACATAGAACGTGGTGCTCTTGATATCTTTGTCTTCGATTTTCCACGTCGTCTTCAGCAGCGCGGTGATCTTTTGGATTTTGTCTGCCGTTGCCTTTTGCGCGCTTTGTGCCGTTGCCGCCTGCGAGTCCACACCGATCGACAAGTATGCGATATCCGGCTTGACCGAAATCTCACCCTTGCCTACAACATTGATGACATTGCGCTGTACATCCTGGTCCGCATAGACGGTGGTCGAGCCACCCAGTCCGGTGACGCCCGCGCCTCCAGCCAAGAGCGCTCCTGCGATCAGCACAGAACCTACCGGTTTCAGCCATGTTTTCATTACCTTCAGCCTCCCTTTATATACTTCCAGTGTATCCATATAGCCGAAAGCGCAAGCACGGACGCAGCCTGTAGGTCAAACCGACTGCGCGGCCGCCCTCACCTTCCAACTGTATTTGTCTACTAGACGTAGGGGACTGTTAAATGTTGCACATGTTAGAAAAATAATCTTCTGCCTATGAAACGGTCAGCTGACGATCAATTTCAAGTGGCTCTGCGCTTCCTTAATGCCGGCCAGGCTCTGCTCATTGTTGCCGAGGAGGGACTGCAATGTAGCCGACAATTCCTGCAGCGTCGCCGACGTTTGCTCGTTCACCGACGCGAGATGCGAAGTGGACTCGTCAATGGAACCCGAGAACGTCTCCACTTCGTGAAGCAATCCGCGGTACCCGTCGGAAATTTGCAGCAGTCCGGCCACCGATTCTTTAATGGATTCAAAGGCTTCGTATGTCTCATGCGTCATCTCGCTGCTCTTCTGCATCCGCTCCGCAACCTGATCCATCCGCATCAGGGTGTCGCTCATCAGCTCGGAGAAGCTGTGAAGCTGGAGCGAAATTTTCTCCGCCGAGTCCGAGGCATTCTCCGCCAGCTTGCGGATTTCCCGGGCGACCACGGCAAAACCCTGGCCATGCTCGCCTGCCCGTGCCGCCTCGATGCTGGCATTCAGCGACAACAGGTTGGTCTGGTTCGCAATCTCCTGAATGGTCTGGCTGAACTGCGTCGTTTCCTGCACCTTTCCGGTCAAGCTCTGGATATCCTGCGACATGGCGCCGATTTCTTCCTTGAATTCGATAATCGCATCGTTCAGCTGCTCCACTTTGTCCTTGCCGGATTCCGACAGCCGGTTCGCCGTACCTGTCTGGCTCAGCAGCGTTTCCGTCGAGCTGGACATCTGCTTGATCATCTCGTTCATCTGCTTAATGGACTCGTTAATGGCATAGGTGGAATCCACCTGGGATGATGCCCCGCCCGATATCTCCTGAAAGGCGACGTTCATCTGCTGGAACGAGGCGGTGTTGTCCTCGACCGCCTGCGTCAGGTCGTCGATGCTGCCGGTCACCGCAGCCACGCTGCCCAGTACGTGTTCCTTTTGTTCCTTCTGCTCGGCCAGCAGCCGCTCGGTCTGATCGCTTGCCGCTTTCATATTGTTCATCAAGGACCGGGTCACCCGCAGCAGCAGGAACACCATGACGCATACAAGCGCATACATAATGATGACCGTTAAAGGCCCGTCCTTCGAACTGGTTCCGAGTTGAACCTCATCAGCCTTTTGCAGGCACAGGTAGAGCATCAACCCCAAGCCGTACAGCATCGTGATCGAGGTTAATACGATACGCAAGGTGATCAGCGCCAACACGAGCAAATAGTATATGGAAAACAAGCTGCTCGGGCTGGTGGAATCCAACGCCTGAATGAGGATCGTCAGCGCCACCCCCGTAATGGCAATAACGGCTGCCTGATGAATCAGCTTACGCCGGACTTGGCTGTACACCATCACCAGCAGAACCACCAAATCAATCAAGAAGCTTAAGTTGTTGAGACTCGTCAGATTATCGAGGCTTCCCAGCTTGACCGTGGACACGGCCATCAGCGTCGAGATCAGAATCGCGATCAGCAGAATCCGGTTTCTGCCCATCGCGTCCCGCTCCGCGATCGTCAGCCTCCGTCGTTTCCCCGATCCTTCAGCATCATCTGTGTTGGTTGTGGTACCGTTCCATTTCCCCATACGTTGACCCCTCTTTATCAAAATAAATGCATCCGGGCTTCCCCGTTGCCGCCGCTTGCATGAACGGCTATAGCTATGATATCGGATGGCAGATTTATTTTTATAAGAGCCAAATCGTCCCAGATCCCGCCAGACAGCAAAAAACAGCCCGCCCTCCCCAAGGAGAAACGGACTGCTTTGTGCAGAAAATGGCCTCAGCGCCGCATCATTCGCAGCCGCAGGGCCCATTCTATAATTGTTTATTATTGGTTTTCAAGCTCTTCTTTGCCCACCAAGTTGACTAAAGCGGTTACAGCCTGTTCTGCGTCCGCACCTTCAGCACTGATGTTTACTTCCGTACCCGAGCTAATGGCAAGGCTCATAATTCCCATGATACTCTTGGCATTCACCTTTTTATCATCTTTTTCCACGAAAATTTCAGACGAGTACTTATTCGCTTCTTGGACGAACAATGCTGCCGGTCTGGCATGGAGACCCGTTTTCAAACGGACAACTACCGGGTGCTTTGTCATGGAAACTTACCCCCTATTAGATCAATCTGTATAGCTCACACACAACACATTTTATAACATTATACCATTATACCATGAAGGAAACTAGAAGAAAAAAGGCTCAGCCGCCACGAATCTTCTCGGCCATTTCGTCGATCTTGCGCAGCCGGTGGTTCACACCGGATTTGCTGACGGTGCCCTTCAGCAGTTCACCGACTTCCTTCAGGTTCATATCGGGATGGGCCAATCTCACTTCGGCCACTTCCCGAAGTTTGTCCGGCAGATTATCAAGGCCCACTTCCTTCTGGAGCAGCTTGATGTTATCGATTTGCCGGACGGCGGCCCCGATTGTCTTGTTCAAATTCGCGGTTTCACAGTTCACGATCCGGTTAACCGAATTCCGCATATCCCGCATGATCCGCACGTCCTCGAATTTGAACAAGGCCTGATGGGCCCCAATCAGGCTTAAAAATTCAATGATTTTCTCGCCTTCCTTAATATACAGTATGAACCCCTTCTTGCGCTCTATACAACGGGCGTTCAGATGAAATTCATTGGCGAGGTCTACAAGGGCCTGGCAGTGCTCCTCGTACATCGAGGCAATTTCAAGATGGTATGACGACCCTTCCGGATTGTTCACGGAGCCCCCTGCCATAAAGGCACCGCGTAAATACGCCCCTTTGCAGCATGGTTTGCGGACCAAATCCGGATGGATATGCGAGGTGAACAGGAAGCCCTCGGAGACAATCTTCAGCTCCATCAGTATTTCCTGAACCTGTGCAGGAATACGTACGATGTACACATTATTTTTCTTCAAACGCATTTTTTTACGCACGAGAAGCTCGGTATGCGCCTGGAAATGCCTTTTGATCAATGTGTAAATGCGTCTGGCAATGGCTGCATTCTCTGTCGATATATCCAGGATCACCTTTTTATTGGAAAGCTGGACGGCCCCGTTCATCCGGATCAGTGCCGACAATTCAGCCTTTTCGCAGCAGGGCTCTGCTTCGATCATGGTCAGTTCTTTTTTAGTCAGCGCCGCAAACGACACGGGACTCACCTCTTTCGTTTAATCCAATTTTGAACCAGCTGGTAAATATGCCGGCTCAGCTTGTCGGCGTCATGGCGCAGATAGGTCCGGAACAGAACCAGCGTATCGGCGATGACCTTATAGCCAAGACTGGTGACCTCGTCGTAATCGAGCTCCACCGGCTTCGCGCCCTTCTCGGCATATTTGTCCTGCACCTGGGGCGGAATTTCACCGCTGTTCACGATGACATAATCGAACAGATGCTTGCCGACGTGGTCATATACCGCCTGAAGATGGTCGCTTACGGTGTAGCCATCTGTCTCCCCGGGCTGTGTCATGACGTTACACACAAAAATCTTGATCGCGTCCGACGACATGACCGCTTCGGCCAGCTTCGGAACGAGCAGATTCGGCAGAATGCTCGTATATAGACTTCCCGGGCCGATCAGGATGGCATCCGCCTCCCGGATGGCCTCGGTCGCTTCCGGAAGCGGCTCGACATGGGCCGGCTCCAGAAACACCCGCTTGATCCGCCCCCCGGCCTCCGGAATCTTCGACTCGCCGGTCACGATGGTGCCGTCCTCCATCTCCGCGTTCAGGATTACGGCTTCGCCCGCCGCCGGAAGCACCCGCCCCCGCACGGCAAAAACGCGGCTGAGCTCGCGCACAGCCGTTACAAAATCGCCGCTGATGTCGGTCATGGCCGCCAAAATCAGGTTCCCCAGGCTGTGCCCGGCCAGGCCCGAGCCGCTGGAGAACCGGTATCTCAGCATTTCCGACAGCAGCGGCTCCACGTCGGCCAGTGCCGTCAGGACGTTCCGGATGTCCCCGGGAGGGGGCATCTGCAGCTCGCTGCGAAGGATGCCCGAACTCCCTCCATCATCTGCTACGGTGACGACAGCCGTGATGTCTAGCGGCATTTCCTTCAGTCCCCGGAGCATGACCGACAGTCCGGTGCCCCCGCCCATCACGACGATCCGCGGACGGTCACTTCTTTGTTCTGCCACTGTCATCACTTCCACTCTCTTTAATGCCGATCACGTTCGGAATCCCGATGGCTGACGGAGACCGTCTCGGTCTCACTGGCTCCCAGCATTTTGCCCAGGTACTCGGCGATCGCCACCGAGCGGTGCTTCCCGCCGGTACAGCCGATGCCGATGATCACCTGGCTCTTGCCTTCCTTACGGTATTGGGGAATCAAGAAATGCAGCATATCCAGCAGCTTCGTCAGAAAGGCCTGGGTTTCAGGCCACTTCATGACATAGTCATACACATCGCTGTCCTGACCGGTGTGTGGACGCAGGCTATCCACATAGTGGGGATTCGGAAGAAAGCGGACGTCAAAGATTAGATCGGCATCGATCGGAATACCGTACTTAAATCCGAATGAGGTTACGTTGACCGAAAGGGTATTGCTTTCCAAGTGGGAAAATCTCGAGATAATTTTGTCCTTCAATTGTCCCGGCTTCATATTGCTCGTGTCGAGCACCACTGTGGCCGAGCTCTTGAGCTCCTCCAGCATTTTGCGCTCCAGCCGGATGCCGTCCAGCGGCATGCCCTCCGGCGCAAGCGGATGCCGCCGGCGGGTCTCCTTGTAACGCTGCACGAGGACCGAATCGGTCGCCTCCAGGAACAGAATTTCGCAATGAATCGTGAAATGGTCCTTAATATAATTCAATGATTCGGATAAGGCCGTAAAGAACTCCCGGCCGCGCAGGTCAATGACCAGCGCCACCTTGGCGATTTTCCCCTTCGATTGTTCAATCAGTTCCGCAAATTTGGGAATGAGCACCGGCGGTAAATTATCCACACAGAAAAATCCCAAATCCTCCAAGCTTCGTACGGCCAAGGATTTACCCGCCCCCGACATGCCTGTAATAATAATCAGGGTGGCCATGGCCGACGCAGTATTATTCTCCTCCAGCATCAGCTTTCCCCTCCCTTATGGAATATGGGCCCGTTAATACTTGGTATACCCAGGTCACCCCTCATTTTAACCCATGGGTGACCTCGCAGGATCTCCTTACGAACGGAGCAGCAAACCGGCAGCACCGACGATACCCGCATCGTTGCCGAGCTCGGCAGGAAGGATCGATACCCCGCGCTGCAGCGGTTCCGGCGTCAGCTTCGCATAAACTTCCCGAACTTCGTTAAACAGGATGTCTCCAGCCTTGGATACGCCGCCGCCGATAATGAATACTTCCGGATTCAGAATCGCCGCAACCGCAGCCATGGACTTGCCCAGGTAGAAGGCAGCGCGGTTCACGATCCGCAGCGCCACTTCGTCGCCTGCTTTGGCTGCATCAAAGACTTCCTTCGCCGCAATGTTCTCAACCATCGACAGGGAAGTGCGGTCCCCGCGCTCAACGGCATCTTTGGCCATACGGATTATGCCCGTTGCGGAAGAGACGGTCTCCAGGCAGCCCATTTTGCCGCATCCGCATTGAATGGCTTCCAGATCCGGCACGACGGAGATATGTCCCAGCTCACCGGCAAGTCCGGAGAAGCCTTGATAGATTCGGCCGTTAATGATGATACCGCCGCCAACGCCGGTTCCTAGCGTATAGCATACGCAGTTGTCGATGCCGCGTCCGGCGCCGCTCCAAGCCTCGCCCAGGGCCGCCACGTTCGCGTCATTATCTATTTTGATCGGCTTGCCAATCTTCTGCTCCAGAATGGAACGAATCGGTACATCCCGGAAACCTACGTTCGGCGCGAGGATGATGATCCCTTCACGGACGTTCGTAAATCCGGCAACCCCGGCCCCGACGCCCGCCAGCTGATCCCAGCTGTAAGGGGACTGCTCCACGATATGGCGCACATATTTCTCAATATTGTTGATAACCGTATCGACGCCTTTATCTGTTTCCGTGGGACCTTCATACGTTTGAATCAGCTGTCCCGCTTGATTGCAGATGCCCACTTTAATGGTCGTTCCGCCCAAGTCGACACCGACGTAGATTTGCTCAGACATGTTACAAGCCACCTTTTTTCCTCAATAATAGTTTGCTCCTACTGTACCAACTATAATTGAAGCCCTCTCTCCGGTCAAGAGAAGCAGGCCTTACCCGAAAGTGGGTCCAGCGTTTCTGTCAGAAGGCTTGACGGACCTACCCCCTATATGAAAACCCTGCCAAAAAACATGACAATTGTCACCTCCATTCCATGACAGAGTCCACTAACGAAGGGATGCCCCCTCGTCTATGATAACGATAGATCAATCAAATACGGATTCACCTGATCAATAGGAGGAATTGACAAAATGGAGCATATTGCCGAACTGCAGCATGTCACGAAACGTTTTGGAAGCAAAGCCGCGGTCGATGACGTTTCATTCACGATTGATAAAGGATCCATCGTGGCCGTCCTGGGACCCAACGGCGCCGGGAAAACGACGACGATCTCGATGATGCTGGGGCTTCTCGAGCCGACGAGCGGCTCTGTCCGGCTGTTCGGGCAAACCCCGAAGCAGCCGCAGGTCAAGCAGCGCATCGGGGCGATGCTCCAGGATGTCAGCGTGATCGACGGCCTGAAGGTGCGCGAGGTGCTGGCCTTGATCCGCAGCTATTACCCCCGGCCGATGAGGCTGGAGGAGCTGGCTGCCCTGGCCGGGTTCACCGAGGAAGACCTGGGCAAACGGGCGGAGAAGCTGTCCGGCGGCCAGAAACGGAGGCTCGGGTTCGCGCTGGCGCTGGCGGGGAATCCCGATCTGCTGTTCTTCGACGAGCCGACCGTCGGTCTGGATACACCGGCGCGCCGCTCCTTTTGGGAACAGGTCCGAGCGCTCTCGGACCGGGGCAAGACCATCCTCTTCTCCACGCACTACCTGCAGGAGGCCGAGGACGCCGCGGACCGTGTGATCCTGTTCAATCGCGGCAAAATTGCCGCCGACGGCACGCCGCAGGCGATCACGGCCCAGCTGACGAGCCGCTCCGTGACCTTTACGACCGATACAAGGTCGCTCGAAGGCCAGACACTGATGAGTACCGATACCGAACAGCACATCCGCGAGCGCCTGCTCCCGGTTCCCGGCGTCCACGACTGCACCTGCCAGGAAGGACGCTGGACCGTCACGGCGGACAATACCGATACGGTGCTGGCCGCGATTTTCCGATACCATCTTCCGGTTCACGATATCCGGACCCAGCAGGGCCGGCTTGACGACGCTTTTGAAATCATGATTCATAATGACGACACACAGGGGGCTGTTTCCTAATGCACATGTTATTCATGCAGTGCCGGGCCGAAATGCTGCGGATTATCCGGAATCCGTACTATGTCTTCTGGTCCTTACTGATGCCGATCGTGTTCTATTTCATTTTTACCCGTCTCGTGAATACCGGCATTGAAGGCGCCTCCGAATGGCAGGCACGTTACCTGATGTCGATGACTTCCTTCAGCGTGATGGGTTCGGCGATCATGACGCTGGGCATCCGCATGGTCCAGGAGCGCACGCACGGGTGGTCGGTCTTTATGCGGATTACCCCGCTGCCCTCCAGCATTTATTTCTTTGGAAAAATGTTTGGCCAGATGGTCATGCACATGTTCTCCATCATTGTTATTTTTGCTGCAGGCTTTCTTATGAACGGCGTCCATTTGTCAGCTGGCCAGTGGGTCGGCAGCGGATTGTGGATATGGCTCGCCTCCATCCCCTTCCTGGCCCTGGGCACCCTGGTCGGGACGATGAAAAGGGTCGATACCGCCAGCGGTGTCAGCAACATGGTGTATATGATTTTGGCGATCGTGGGCGGCATGTGGTTTCCGATCGACAGCTTCCCGGCCATCCTGCAGAGCATCGGCAAGTGGCTGCCTTCCTATAACTTCGGAAGCGGAGCCTGGGATATTGCCGCGGGTCATTCCCCCAGCTGGCAGCCGGTATTGATTTTGCTGGGATATCTCATCTTGTTTATGGTATTATCCACCTATGTACGAAAGAAACAGGAAGCGGTGTAATGCCATTGGCACGTCGAAAAACAGAGATTTTCCCAAGAGCGCTCGGGTTTTCCCCTTATGTATGGCTCGTGTATATGGTCATTCCGTTGTTTAATATGGCCTATGAGAGCGGCATCAAAATGGTGCTCGGCTACGCCATGATCGCGGTTTTTATCGTGTCGTATCGTCAGCTCTTTTTCTCCGAAAGGTTAACGGCCTTCTGGCTTGCCGTTCAGATGATTATTATTGTGACGCTGTCTTTGCTCTACCTCCCTTTTTATTCGTTTATGGGCTTTTTTACCGCCAACTTTATCGGCAATTATCAGGATGACCGGAAATTCAGGATCGCCTTCGCTACCTTCGTGGCGTCCATCCTGCTCCCGATCCTGGGGAACATTCGTCATCTGACCGTATCGGACTACTTAACGCTCGTTCCCTTTATTATGATTATGTTGATGACCCCCTTCGGCATGCGTTCCATGAATCTGCGAAAGCAGCTGGAGCTGCAGCTGAACGAAGCCCGGGAGCAGATCGAAATTTTGGTCAAAAAGGAGGAGCGGCTGCGTATTGCCCGTGACCTTCATGATACGCTGGGACATACGCTGTCCGTTCTCACCTTAAAAAGCCAGCTGGTTCAGCGGCTCACGGACAAGGATCCGGAGAAGGCACGGCTGGAAGCTCGTGAAATGGAAGAGACCTCCCGGGCGGCCTTAAGACAGGTACGTGAGCTGGTTTCCGATATGAGGACCTTGACGGTGGCGGAAGAGATCGAAGAAGTGCGCTCGATTTTGCACAGCGCTGACATCACTTTGGAATCCGAGGGGGATACGCGGCTGACCGGAATTCCCGATCTGACGCAAAACATCCTCAGCATGTGCCTGAAGGAAGCAGCGACCAACATCATCAAGCACAGCCGGGCCACGGCATGCACTATTACTATTCGGAAGGGAACTTCTGACGTCCGGATGGTCATTCGGGACAACGGCGTCGGTCTGGAGGAAAGCGGGCAGTCTACAAGCCAGGGCAATGGGCTGAAGGGTATGTCCGAGCGGCTGGCGCTGATCGACGGAACGCTGGAGCTGTCCTCTTCCGGCGGGACCGAGCTCATCATTACCGTGCCGATTATTATTAAAGGGAAGGAGAGTGTAACAGCATGATCCGTATTCTGATCGCTGAAGACCAGCGTCTGCTGCGAGGCGCTCTCGCTTCGCTGCTCGATATGGAGGAGGATATGGAAGTGGTGGGCCAAGCCGGCGACGGCCAGGAAGCCTTGGACCAAATCCTGTCATTACAGCCAGATGTCTGCCTATTGGACATTGAAATGCCCGTTATTACCGGGCTTGAGGTCGCCGAGAGGCTCAAGGCGCAGATGGCGGCTTGTAAAATCATCATATTAACGACGTTTGCCCGGCCGGGATATTTTGAAAGGGCTGTGAAAGCAGGCGCCTGCGGATATTTGCTGAAGGATGATCCGAGCGAGAAGCTGGCCGAAGCCATCCGGCGGGTCATGGCCGGCCACCGCGAGGTCTCACCAGAACTCGTCTTCGGCTCGTTCCCCCAGGAAAACCCGCTCACCGCGCGGGAGCGCGACATTTTACGGCTGATTGCGGAAGGCAGGACAGCGAACGAAATTGCGGCAACCCTGCACCTGTCGCACGGCACCGTTCGGAACTACATTTCCGAAACGCTGAACAAATTGTCGGCCAAGAACCGGATCGAAGCGATCGGTATCGCCGAACAGAAGGGTTGGCTCTAAGAAGGACCGAAAGGCCTCATGATTTGAAAAAAACACGAACGGGGACCAGCTCATGCAGCCGGTCTTTTTGCCGTCGGTGTAGGCTTGGGTTCTCCCCTTTTCGGTACCGAGTGATTTACGCCCGCGTCACCTTCCTCCAGCTTCAAGCCGGATAATAGATGACCATGCTTAATCTCGTCAGCGAGCCGCCGGAATTATGGTACGTATGCGGCCGGTCGGCCTTGAACCGGATCGAGTCGCCGCTCCCGATGGTATGCTCGCTGTTGTTCACGCGGATGGTCAATTCCCCCTCGTACACCGTAATGTACTCCTCCGTTCCCTCACCATGCGATTCCGAAGCGAGAAATCCCCCTTTATCGATCTCGACCGCATACATCTCGAAACGCCGCTCTTCATCAAACGGGAAATAAGGGTAGACCCGGTATTTGCCGTTGTCTTCAGATAGCTGCTGGACCTCGCTTTTCTGAATCACTTTGGTGTCAGGCTGGGGCTGGTTAATCAGCGACGTGAACGAAATTTTGAGACCGTTGGCGATTTTCCAAATGGTTGTGATTGTCGGGCTCGATTCGCCCCTCTCGATTTGGCCGATCATCGTCTTGCTGACCCCGGTGAGCTCGGCTACTTTTTCCAGACTGAGCTTTTTATTGTCACGGATGCTCTTCAAATTTCGCGCGATGATCAGATTGATTTCTTCCATGGGCACACCTCTTCCAATCGATTATGTACAATATAACGATCACAATGTACAATATGAAGTATAAATGCGTTATAACGTAATTTCCGGACATTATAACATACAAACGGAGGAGACCCAAGATGCCTGTATTTTCGTTTCTGGTCTATATTGTAGTAAGCACCTTTACCCCAGGCCCCAACAACTTTATGGCGATGCTGTTTGCTCACCGGTACGGTTTTCGACGAACGATCCGATTTTGTCTGGGCGTTGGCGCCGGCTTTTTTGTCGTTGCCCTGCTGTGCAGTTACTGCAATCTGCTGCTCAAAAATCTCATTCCCGGTATCCGGTGGTGGATGACGATTCTTGGAGCAGCCTACATGCTGTATCTCGCCGTTAAAATCATGTTCCACCGCAAGAAGGCCGCGAGCAGCAGGGAGGACAAAAACAACCGCTTTCTAACGGCGGTGCTGCTGCAGTTTATCAATCCCAAAGGCATTTTGTACGCCATAACGGCCGTATCCACCTTTATTCTCCCGTACCATTCTTCCCATCTGGCCTTGATCGGCTTCTCTTTGTTTCTGGCACTCTTGAGCGTAATGAGCACCTTCTGTTGGAGTATGTTCGGCTCCATATTTCAGCGATGGCTGTCAGCATACCAGACCCCGTTTAACGTCGCGATGGGCCTGCTTCTCGCATACAGCACGGTTTCCATCCTGGTCGAATAAATGTGGAATTCGGCACAGCGCCTGCCTGAAGATCATCCACAGAAATTTGCACACATATAGGAGAAAACCTCTCCTCGGCAGGATCAGAGGTAGCAGCCCGTTCCCCCATTCTTATGTAAAAAGGAGCCGTCCCCGGCTCCTTTTCTATGTTCGTATTGATCCGCTTTACAGCGTTTCGCTCCAGTCATGCACCATGCTGCCTTCCAGGAACTTCTCGCAGTCCATGGCGGCCATGCATCCGGTACCGGCAGCGGAAATCGCTTGGCGATAGCGTACGTCCTGCACGTCGCCGCAGGCGAATACGCCTGGAATGTTCGTTTCGGTCGTTCCCGGCTTCACCTGGATGTAGCCGATTTCGTCGGTCGTAATCTGGCCGTCGAGGAACTTGGTGTTCGGCGTATGGCCGATCGCCACGAAGACGCCGTCTGCTTCGATCAGCTCTTCTTTGTTCGTTTCATTGTTGAGGACCTTCAGTCCCTTCACGCCGTGCTCACCAGCCACGATTTCAAGCGGCGTACGGTTAAGCGACCAGATGATCTTTTCGTTCTCGCGGGCGCGGTCCTGCATTATTTTGGACGCTCTCAACTCTTCTCTCCGGTGAACCAGCGTGACGCTGGAACCGAAACGGGTCAGGAAGCTGGCTTCCTCCATCGCGGAGTCCCCGCCGCCGATCACGACGATCTTTTTGCCGCGGAAGAAAAATCCGTCGCAGGTCGCACATGTGCTGACTCCGCGTCCGACGTTTTCCTGCTCGCCCGGAATGCCCAGGTATTTGGCCGAGGCGCCTGTGGAAATAATTACGGATTCCGCCTCAATCTCTCCCATGCCTTCCACGGATAGCTTGAACGGGCGTTTGGAGAAATCGACTTTGTTGACCCAGCCGGTTTTAAACTCGGCGCCGAAGCGTTCCGCCTGCTTGCGCATGTTGTCCATGAGCTCAGGGCCCATAATGCCCTCCGGGAACCCCGGAAAGTTCTCTACCTCAGTCGTGGTGGTCAGCTGTCCGCCGGGCTGCATGCCTTCGATAACCAGCGGCTTCATGTTGGCGCGTGCCAGATAAATCGCGGCCGTCAGGCCGGCAGGTCCTGTTCCGATAACGATGGATTTGTACATGAGAATTGCCTCCTTTTCGAACGGAAATGAATGGGTCTATTTAGATATTCTCCGTAAATGGCCGGAAAATATCATCGCTTTCTTCATCCAGTGAACATACGCTGTCGATCCGCTTGACGTTGCGGCTCACCGTGGAGACCGAAACGCCATAGCGCTGGGCCACCTCCTGGTAAGTCAGGGCGCGTCCGTGTTTCTTGGCCGTCAAGTATTCCAGAGCCGCCGACCAGCCCTCCGCCTGCCTGATGAGAAGTGTCTCGGGATACAGCTTATTGATAAACTGGTGCCATAATTGCTGCACATGGTTTTTCTGTGCGCGGTCGGCCACCGTCTCCATGCTTTTCAGGGCCTTGTCGACGACGGACTGCAGCGTCCCGTTCCACTTGGGCAGACCCGCAGCCACTTCACGGTAAGCCGCTGCACCGACGGCCGTGCCAGGAAGTTCGGAGCTCTCAACCCCGAGATCCCGAAGCACCCGACGCGCTTCAGCTTTGAGCTCGCTCAGCACGTCCGGGTCTTCGAGGAAGGTCATCAGCGTCTCCTTAACTTCCTCATCGGCAATCCAGGCCAAAGCCCGGATGACCTGCAGCTTGGTACCGGAATCTCCGTACCGGAGCGCCCAGGAGAAGGAAGACCGAATCAGCGGGTTGTTCTTGATTTCCTCGGACATGCCTTCCCCGTCCTTCTCCCACCGCTTCAGCTGCTCTTCAAAGGGCAGATGATATTGATAGCTGAGCTTGACGCTTCCGCCGAAGCCTTCCTTCAGCTGGTCCAAATAAAACCGGGGAATTCCCGATTCCGGATCCAGCTTCATGGCCGTGCTCCAGTAACGGGCCGCCTCCTTGCTTCTGCCGCTATTATAAGCGGCGACCGCTGTGTAATGGTAGAGGCTCGGATCATCGTTGAGCTCGTCATCCTTCAGCAGGCGGCGGAAATGACCGTAGGCCGCTTCATGCCGGCCCAGAATCCCCATCGTCGTCGCAAGCTTGAATACATGTTCCTGATGAAAAGGAACCGTAACCTCCAGCATCTTCATCAGGCCATCTAAAGCTTCAGTATCCCCTTCATGCTGGTAAAAAACCGCCAGGTTGCACAGTCCGTGCAAATTTCCCGGCTCCAGGGACAGTACTTCGCCGATGGTCTCCTTGGCTTTGCGGAACAAGCCCATGTAATAATAAGCAAGGGACAGGTTGTTGCGCGCCGCAAGAAAGTCGGGGTCTTCCTTCACGATGCCTTCCAGCAGCTCGGCCGCCTGGGCAAACTTCCCTTCTTCCATCAGGGACCGCGCGCGCTCGTGCTCCACGATGCCCCCGCGGCTCTTGATCCGGCTCAGCTTGGTCGGCCGCTTCAGCTCATACTGAAGCAGCTCCATCATTTCTTCCGCTTCGTCCAAAAATTGCCCGGCGGGGTCCTCCTCCAAATACGTGACCAGTGCGCGTTCCGCTTCCTCAAAGTTCTCCATGTTGGCGTAATTGTTGGCCATATAGAAGTAACACTCTGTCATGGTCGCATCCACATGCTCCAAAATGTGCGCAAGAACGGCGTTTGATCCTTCATAATCGCCCATCTCTGATAATATACCCGCCATATTGCAATGATTCACCGGATTCTCCGGCTCATATTCAACAGCTTTGCGAAAATATTTTAATGCCTTATCGTATCGGTGCCGGTCCAGAGACCGAACCGCTCGTTCAAAAAAGAAATTGGCATCCATTTGAATGGGTATTACTTTTTGGTGTAGGTCCTCCGCCCGCAGATGATAATCGTTCATTCCTAAGCAAGGCACCTCCTTGATTGCTGGATAGAACGAACCGAAGCCACCGCTTCGCCCTCTGGAATCAGAGAGTACATACGCCGAACTTTAAGTTCAATCTATCCAGAACAGTATACCATAAGATGCAAGAGGCATCTAAGGCATAATCTACTATAAGAGAAATCTACAATCGAAGTTTATTCAAGGGGGCCAGACCGCGTTTAGCGGAAATTTCTCTTGCGATATAAGGGAGCCGTTTCTTCGTAGCTAATCCATTCTTATATCTAAAGAAAAATGTACGTCGACGTAAATTCATTGAAGACAGACCAAGTCCATCCCCCGCGTAAGCGCAAAAAGACCCCGGGGCAGCTATACCCCGGCGTCCTTGAATAAAGTGGCGATCGACCCGCCCTCGATAATAATCCGTGTGGCCCGCGCCAGCATCGGAGCAATCGTCAAGATGTGCAGCTTCTCCGGCCGCGCTTCCGGGATGGCGATCGAATCCGTCACCACGATCTCCCGGATATGGGGATGATCGAGCCGCTGCAGCGCGTCGCCCGAGAACAGGCCGTGCGTGGCGCATACAATCGCCTCGGACGCCCCGCGCTCCTTCAGGCCTTCGACCACATTGACGATCGTCGATCCCGTATCGATCAAGTCCTCGATGATGATCGGCGTCCGTCCTTTCACATCGCCAATAACATGCGTAATGACGGACTCGTTATGCGCAGGTCTCTTCTTGATCATGATCGCAAACGGAGAATCGAGGTGATTCGCCAGCTTCTCCGCGGTGGACGCCCTTCCGGCGTCCGGCGACACGATGACCGGCCGGTCGATTTGAAGCGATTTCAAATGACCGCTGATGAGGTCCAGCGCCGTGAGATGGTCGACGGGAATATTAAAAAAGCCCTGAATAGCAGGTGCATGCAAATCAACAGTAATGACCCGGTTCGCCCCGGCCGTCGTCAGCACGTCCGCCACCATTTTGGCCGTAATCGGTTCACGCGGTGCGGACTTGCGTTCCTGGCGGGCATACCCGTAGTAAGGAACGATAATGTTCACCGTACGAGCCGAAGCCCGCTTGGCCGCGTCAATCATGACCAGCAGCTCGACGAACAGTTCATTAATGGGGTGAGACAGGGACTGCACGAGGAAGACGTCGCAATTGCGGATGCTTTCCTCATAGTTCACATAGATTTCCCCGCTTTTGAAACGGGAAAGCTTAACGCTGCCCAGCTCCGCACCCAGCATATCGCAAATTTTTTCAGCTAGAACAGGATTCGATGATCCGGAAAAAATACGCAGCTTATGTTGCATACGACCCTCCTGATAACCCGTCTTCTATACTTAGATTATACATCGGTTCGCTCCCGGAATGAAATCGCGCCGATGAGTCCGGCGGAAAAAATGTTTCCGTCCCTGTCATCGGCGCCACTTCAGACGGCCCTGATCCCGCAGCAGACCGTACACCTACAAGCCTGCCTATACCTCCAGCGGTATCCGGCTGCGCTTCCGCCCTTCGAAAACAACGAGTTCGCGGAAACCAACCTCCCAGAGCATGTTCCGGGCGGCTTCCAAATTCTCGCCCAGCTTGAGCGGATCATGAGCGTCTGAGCCCACCGTGAGCGGAATGCCCAACCGGTAGGCCTCCTCCAGCATGCGCCGGGATGGGAACATTTCCGCGCAGGGCTTGGACAATCCCGACGCATTCAGCTCCATCGCCACCCCGCTGGCCGCGACAGCGGCAAGGGCAGCGTTTTCCAGCGCTTCTACTTCCCTTGTCGCCTCGGCGCCTGGATGGTACCCGAACCGCTTAATCACGTCCAGATGTCCCATAATGTCGTAAAAGCCGGTAGCAGCCGCCTTTTTCACCGCATCATAATACGTTTCGTATACCTTCAGGACATCCTTGCCTTCCCAGCCTTGCACCTGACGGTGATCCGTAATGTCCCATTCGCCCAAAAAGTGCACCGAGCCAATAATGTAATCCCAAGGGTATGCGTTCACGATCTTCTCAATTTCCGCCTCATAGCCCTCGATATAGTCGCCCTCCAAGCCGACCCGAATGTCGATTTGGCCGCGGTAGCGCTCCTTCAAAGACAGGCACTCCTCCACATATCGCGGAAGCTCTTCCATCGGCATCGCCATCTCCGGGTAATACGAAGCCGGGTCCACATGAAGCAGCGGCATATGGTCGGACAAACCGATCTGTCCCAGCCCGATGTCAACCGCGCGGCGCACATATTCCTCGAGCTCGCCTACGGCGTGGCCGCACCGGACATGGTGGGTATGGTAATCGATGTACATAGCGGTTTCCCCCTAATCCCGGCGGGGACGCTCGTGGCGGCGGTCCAGCTCGGCCATGATATCATCCAGGGGCAGCTTGCGTTCCTGCAGCAGCACCAGAAGGTGATAGATCAGGTCGCTGACCTCAAGGCGCAGCTCGTCGTTGTCCTTGTTTTTGGCTGCGATGATCGTCTCTGCAGTTTCCTCGCCGACCTTTTTCAGAATTTTATCGACGCCTTTGTCAAAAAGATAGGTCGTATACGCGCCTTCCGGACGCGCCTTCTCGCGTTCCGCGATCACCTGCTCGAGCTCCTCCAGCACCGCAAAGCGGTGTCTTCCTTCGCCCGCCGCACCGACCCCTTCGGCCGATTGCTCCTGTCCCGGAACGGCAATGCCGTGGTAAAAGCACGTTTCCTCGCCGGTATGGCATGCCGGACCCTTCGGATGGACCAGGAACAGCAGCGTATCCCCGTCGCAGTCATAGCTGGCGGACACAATGCGCTGAGTGTTGCCCGACGTCGCTCCCTTGTTCCACAGCTCCTGCCGCGAGCGGCTCCAGAACCAGGTCTCCCCGGTTTCGATCGACCGCTTGAGCGATTCTTCGTTCATATAAGCCATCATCAGCACTTTACGCGTCGTGGCGTCCTGAATAATGGCGGGTACGAGGCCTGCCTCGTCATAACGGATTTGCCCCTGCACCTGCTCCAGGGAGAATTGCTGTGTGTTGCTGCTCATCGGATTTCAACCCCTTTTTGCTTTAAGTCCTGCTTTAATTCCGGTATCGATATTTCCTTGTAGTGAAAAATGGTAGCTGCCAAGCCCGCATCCGCCTTCCCCTGCGTGAAGACTTCGGCAAAATGCTCCTTCGTTCCCGCTCCGCCTGAGGCAATCACTGGAATCCGGACAGCGTCCGCGACCGCCGCGGTGAGAGGAAGGTCAAAACCGTCCTTCGTGCCGTCAGCGTCCATGCTCGTCAGCAAAATCTCCCCCGCTCCGAGGGCTTCCGCTTCCTTCACCCAGTTCAGCGCCCGGATGCCTGTCGCTTTGCGTCCGCCGTGCGTGTAGACCTCCCACTCGCCCCAAGCCTCGTTATACTTGGCGTCTACAGCCACGACGATGCACTGTGAGCCGAACCGGCGCGCGCCTTCCGATACGAGCTGGGGATTCAGGACGGCCGCCGTGTTGATGCCGATTTTGTCCGCGCCTGCGCGCAGAATCCGCTTCATGTCATCGACATGGGAAATGCCGCCGCCTACCGTGAACGGAATCGCGATTTCCCCTGCGGTTTGCCGCACGACCTCCACCATGGTGGCGCGTCCTTCCACCGACGCCGAAATGTCCAGGAATACCAGCTCATCCGCGCCTTCCTTGTCGTACAGCGCCGCGAGTTCCACCGGATCGCCCGCGTCCCGCAAATTTTCAAAATTAACACCCTTCACCACACGGCCGTCCTTAACGTCCAGGCAGGGAATGATTCGTTTTGCCAGCATGGGCCTCGCTCCCTCTCTTTTCGTGCTCACATGGTAGTCTGACTACCGTTTATCCCTTTATATCTGCAAAAGAGAGCTTCCGCTCTCCCTATCCTCACGCTTATGCTTGTTCAGCGATTCGCCGCAGCGCATCCGCAAGCTGAATGCTGCCCGTGTACAACGCCTTTCCGACGATAGCTCCGCCCACGCCGTCGCCGCTGTGTCCGCTGAGGTTCAGCAGGTCCTCAGTGACCGTCACGCCGCCCGAAGCGATCACGGTGCGTCCGCTGGCTTTGGCCAGTGACACGATGGCCTCGATGTTCGGCCCCTGCATCATGCCGTCGCGGGAGATATCGGTGAAGATGAACGTTTCCGCTCCTTTGGCCGCCAGCTCTTTAGCCAGCTCCTCTGCCTTAACCTCCGATGTCTCCAGCCAGCCGCGGGTCGCCACATAACCGTTCCGCGCATCGATTCCGATCGCCACGCGGTCTCCATAAGTCCCGAGCACTGCCTCAGTAAAGGCGCGGTCCTCGATCGCCGCCGTGCCGATAATGACCCGGCTCACGCCAAGGCCCAGCAGGCGCTTCACGTCATCCAGGGTGCGCAGTCCGCCCCCGACTTGAACGGGGACTTGAACGCCTTTGGCAATGGCTCCAATGACCTCGTCGTTCACCGGGCGTCCTGCCTTGGCGCCGTCCAGATCCACCAAATGAATATAGGCACCGCCCTGTGCTTCCCAAGCCTTGGCGGCCTCGAGTGGGCTGTCGTTATATACTGTTTCCTGATTGTAATCCCCTTGAACCAGCCGTACGCACTTGCCTCCGCGAATATCGATGGCCGGATAAATGATAAATGAAGACATCGTTCTCCCCGCTTTCCTGTTATTCCACGCCGGTCAAGAAGGCGTTAGACCTTCGCTCCCGTCAGCCGCAAAAAGCTGCGCAGCAGCTGCACGCCCAGCTCGCCGCTCTTCTCCGGATGAAACTGCATGCCATATACCGACCCCCGGCCCACGATCGCGGTCACCGGACGGCCGTAATCCGTTACTGCCAGCAAATCGGCGGGTTCGTCCGGCAGCACATGATACGAGTGGACAAAGTACACATGGCCCTCCGTAAGGCCGCTGAAGAGCGGACTGTCCTTTTGCACAAACTGCAGCCGGTTCCAGCCCATGTGCGGCACCTTCAGCTCCCCGTCCGGGAAGCGAACCACCCTGCCCGGCAAGATGTTGAGCCCTTCATGATGGCCATGCTCCTCGCTGCTGCCAAACAGCAGCTGCATGCCGAGGCAGATGCCGAGCAGCGGCTTCCCGCCCTCAGCGGCCTCCCGAACTACCCGGTCAAGCCCGGTTTCGCGCAGGTGCTCCATCGCGTCGCCAAACGCGCCAACGCCGGGCAGGATGACGCCGTCAGCCCCAAGAATGGCTTCGCGGTCGCCCGTCACAAGCGCCTCGGTGCCGAGACGTTCGACGGCCTTGCTGACGCTGTGCAGGTTGCCCATGCCGTAATCCACAATGGCGATCGTCACGGTTACAGCACTCCCTTCGTTGATGGAACCCCCGTAACCCGTGGATCGATGCTGGTCGCCTCATCCAGCGCGCGCCCCAGCGCCTTGAACACCGCTTCGATCATGTGGTGCGTGTTCTGGCCGTAATGAACGATGACATGCAGCGTGATGCGTGCCTCCAGCGCCAGCTTCCACAGAAACTCATGCACCATTTCGGTGGAGAAGCTTCCGACTTGGCTGGAAGGATACTCCGCCCGGTATTCAAAATGGGGACGATTGCTCACGTCGATCACGACCTGAGCGAGCGCCTCATCCATTGGAATAAACACGTTCGCGTAGCGCTTGATGCCCTTTTTATCGCCGAGGGCTTCCCTTAATGTCTGGCCGAGGCAGATGCCGATGTCCTCCACCGTATGGTGGTCGTCAATCTCGATGTCGCCTTTGGCCTTCACTTTCAAATCAAACTGGCCGTGCTTCGTAAACAGGTCCAGCATATGGTTCAGAAACGGCACATCCGTTTCCAGTTCGGATACCCCGGTGCCATCTACGCCAAACGTCAGCTGAATGTCGGTCTCGTTCGTTTTGCGGCTGATGCTTGCACGGCGTTCGCTGCTTTGATTAGTCATGTTCTAGTCTCTCCCTTCGATTTCGCGTTTCAGCCGGACCTCAATGGCCCGGGCATGCGCTTCCAGCCCCTCGCCGCGCGCCAGCTCCATAATCGCTTCGCCGTTTTTCAGGAGCGCTTCCTTGCTGTAGTAGATCATGCTGGACTTTTTAATAAAATCATCGACATCGACCGGTGAAGAAAACCGGGCCGTGCCGTTCGTCGGAATGATGTGGTTGGGTCCGGCAAAATAGTCCCCTACCGGCTCGGAGCTGTATGCTCCGAGGAAAATCGCCCCGGCATTCTCGATCAGCCCGACAATCGCCATCGGATCCTGGACCATCAGCTCCAGGTGCTCCGGCGCCAGCCGGTTGACGACCGATATGCCTTCCTTCAGCGACTCCACTACGATGATGGCTCCGTAGCCCTCCACCGAAGCCGCCGCGATATCCCGGCGGGGCAGGCTCTCCAGCTGCCGCTTTACCTCGGCGGCGACCGCGTCCGCCAGCTGCCGCGAAGGCGTCACCAGAATCGCGGACGCCATCTCGTCATGCTCGGCCTGGGACAACAGGTCGGCCGCCACGAATTCGGGGTCGGCCTGCTCGTCGGCCAGCACGACGATTTCGCTTGGCCCGGCGATGCTGTCGATATCGACCGCACCGTACACTTCCCGCTTGGCCAGCGCGACATAAATATTGCCCGGCCCGCAGATCTTATCCACCGGCGCGATCGTCTCCGTGCCGTACGCCAGTGCCGCGATGGCCTGGGCACCGCCAACCCGGTAAATTTCATGGACGCCGGCTTCCGCGGCCGCCACCAGAATATACGGGTTGATGCCCTCTTTTCCGCCCGTCGCCGGCGGTGTCACCATGACGATCTCCGGAACGCCCGCCACCTGCGCCGGAATGACATTCATCAGCACGGACGACGGATAGGCCGCTTTCCCGCCCGGCACATAGACGCCGACCCGCTTCAGCGGACGGATGATTTGCCCCAAGATGCTGCCGTCAGGCTGCAGATCCATCCAGGAGTTTCTTTTCTCTCTCTCGTGGAACGCGCGAATATTGCGCGCCGCAGCCGAAATTGCTTCGACGAACGATGGCTCAACCTTTGTGTATGCCGCCTTCAGCTCCTCTTCAGTCACGCGCAGGCCCGATGCCGTCAGCTTCGTGCGGTCGAGCTCTTCTGTGTACCGGAGCAGAGCTGCATCGCCCTCCTGCTTTACGTCCTGCACGATCCGTTTGGCGGCTGCATTTTGCTCCGGCGTGCCGTACTCGACCTCCCGCCGCAGATCAAAATCCTCAACCGGTACGATTTTCATCCCATTCTCCCCCTCTGCTATCTCTTCGTCATCCACTCTGCTTGGCTTTATCCCGAACTATTCCGAAGCGGAAATCACTTTCTGAAGCCGGTCGCAGAGCGACTGGATTTGCCCGTTCTTCATCCGGTAGCTCACCCGGTTGGCCACCAGGCGGCTCGTTATTTCAAAGATGCTGTTCATTTCCACCAAACCGTTTTCCCGCAGCGTCTGACCGGTTTCCACCATATCGACGATCCGGTCGGAAAGCCCGATCAACGGCGCAAGCTCGATGGAGCCGTTCAGCTTGATCACTTCGACCTGCTGCCCCTGCTCGCGGAAGTACTGCGACGCCACGTTCGGGTACTTCGTTGCCACGCGCTGCTGAATGCCCGGCTTCCAGTCGGGCAGACCGATCACGGACATCCGGCATCTGGCGATACCTAAGTCCAGCAGCTCGTAGACATCGCGATTTTCTTCCATCAGTACATCCTTGCCGACGATGCCGATGTCCGCGGCGCCGTATTCCACGAAGGTCGGCACATCCACCGGTTTAGCCAGGATGAATTCCATGTCCAGCTCCGGCAGCGGAATGACCAGTTTGCGCGACTCATCGACCTCTTCCGGGATCGGAAGACCGGCTTCACGGAACAATGCCGACGCTTTTTTATAGATCCGCCCTTTCGGCATCGCCACTTTTAAAGTTTCTGCCAACGTTCTCCCTCCTGCTTCTAATTGTTGATCTATCTCAATTCGCTGTTTATGTTTTTCTAATCCTGCCCCAGGTTCCCTTTACCCCAAACTCTCGCCAAAAGTGATAACCTCTCCATAAGCTTGGCTGGTCGCCCCTGGTTGCGCCGCATCCGGGCCGGTATGATCTCCGTCGATCAACAGCGTAACAACCGATTGTCCCTGCGCACGAAGCCTCGCCGCCTCGGCCAGGCCTTCCTTGCGATGTGCTGCGTCATAACGGACGAGAACAGGCAGCACAGCCGCTTCCTGCACGCCGTTGACGCCATCCAGAATACGGTTCGTTTTCAGCGCAAATCCCGTCGCCGGAACGTTCCGTCCAAACTGCTTCAGCAGATTGTTGTACCGTCCGCCGCTGCAGACCGGGAAGCCAAGCTCGGAGGCGTAGCCTTCAAACGTCATTCCTGTATAGTAGGAAAAGTCTCCGATCATTGTCAGATCGATAAGCACGTGCTCCGACACACCATACGCCTCCAGCACCTCCCATACTTTGCACAAATGGCTGATGGATGCCCTTGCGAGCGGATGACCGCTCAGCTCCAGCGCCTGATCGCAAATTTCCTGGCCTCCGCGCAGACGGAGAAGTCCTTCGAGCCAATTCCGCTGTTCATCCGTTACACCCAGCTCGCTGATTGTTTTACGGAAACCGACGAAGTCGCGGCTGAGCAGTCCCTCTTTCAGTGATTGCTGAGCTTCGGTTGATCCCGGGAGGATTTCATCAAACAACCCGTTGAGAAACCCAACGTGGCCCATGGCAATTTTAAAAGAAGACACACCCGCCGCCTTCAAAGACTCAATGGCCAGCGCCACGACCTCGGCATCCGCTTCGGGTGAATCGTCACCGACGAGCTCGACGCCAGTCTGAAAAAATTCCGCTTCCCGTCCGGCTTCTTCCTCAATGGCCCGGAACACGTTCGCGTGGTAAGACAGCCGGATGGGCAGAGGCTCTTCCTTCAGCAGCGACGAGACCACCCGGGCGATCGGAGCCGTCATATCCGAACGAAGCACCAGTGTGGTGCCCCGGTTATTCAATAATTTAAACAGCTTGCGGTCCGACGTGGAGCTTGCCACGCCTACCGTATCGTAATATTCCATCGTCGGCGTCATGATTTGCCGGTAACCCCAGCGGCTCATGCAGTCAAGCACGTCGCGCTCGATCCGGCGCAGCTTGGAGACCGCATAAGGCACATAATCGCGGACGCCTGAAGGCTTTTCAAAACCTTTCGGCTTGGTCACGTCCCATCACCTCGAACAGTTATATTTCTTCATCACGTTAAAGTGCTACCATACTACCAAAGTAAAGAATAATGGCTATATTAACATGAAAAGGCAGATTCGTCAATTGCCATACGTTTCACTTTCGTGCACTTGCCTCGGCTTGATACAAAAAAAACATTCAAAATCCAAGCTTTTGAATGTTTTCGTATGTGCGGCCGCTGCCTTTATTCATCCGATGCCGGCACGGACGAGGAATGCGCATCCTCCTCCGTTTTCGAATCCGAACGTCTCAGCTCGCGCAGCGGGTTTCCGCCGACAAAGGCACCCGCCGGTACGCTCTTGTGCACGACGGACCCCGCGGCAATGACAGCGCCGTCTCCAATCGTGACTCCCGGCAAAATGGTCGTATTCGCTCCGATCAGCACATTGCTGCCGATCAGGACTTGTCCCAGCCGGTATTCCTTAATCAAATACTCGTGGGCGAGAATCGTCGTGTTGTACCCGATCACCGAATTATCCCCGATCGTGATGTTCTCCGGAAAGAACACGTCCACCATGACCATCAGGCCAAAGGCGGCATGCTCTCCCACCTTCATCCCCAGCAGGTGACGGTAGATCCAATTCTTTAGCGGAAGAATCGGGCAGTACCGGGCCGCTTGTATACATATGAAATTTTTAACCCCTTTCCAAGGGCTGACCGTTCTATAGATTTGCCACAGCGCGTTCGGGCCTTCGACCGGGTAACGGGTCACGTTTCTGCTCACAATCGCCTTACTCCTGTTCCACCAAGGAATATAAATCGGTCATATCATGCAGTATGTAATCCGGATTATACTCGCGGAGCACCTTCTCGCCTTTCAGCGACCAAGCGACCCCGGCAGACCGGGCGCCTGCCGCCTTGGCGGATTGAATATCCACCGGGCTGTCCCCGACCATCAACGTTGCTGCCGGATCCGCTCCAAGCTGCTTGATGGCCATCAGCACCGGCTCCGGATGCGGTTTGGGATGCTCAACGTCCATCACCGTTACAATCGCCTTCATATACTTGTCCAGCCCGAACATCTCCAGCACGCGGAACGTGCCCGGCTTATTTTTGGTGGTCACAACCCCCATCGTAATGCCGCGCCGGTCCAGTTCCTTGATTACCTCCAGCACATGCGGAAAAGGCTGCACCATCTCGTCGTGATGAGCGTCGTTATACGTTCTGTAAGCCTGGTGAAAATGGGTCACATCCTCGCTCCCCGAGAAAAACTGGAGCTGCTGCTCCAGCGTCATTCCCATTTTTGGAATGATCACTTCCCGAGTCAGGGGGGGCTGGACGTGCTTCTCCAGTACATGCATAAACGAGCTGATAATCAATTCATTCGTATCAATAATCGTTCCGTCCAAATCAAACAGTACGGTATCTATCATGCTGTCGTTACTCCTTTTTGTCCTCCACTACGGCGTTCTCCTCGCGGTGCTCAGGGGTAGCAACGGGTTCTACTTTAGTATCATGATCCAGCGCGGTTGCTTCCGGCACCGTATCTTTCGGCGCTTTCGTCGAGACGATCGGATCCAGATAGTGCTCCTTCGCCTGACCGGTTGTACGGCGCACAATAATCAATACAATGGCGACGACGATAATCAGGATCGCTAGCAGCTGGGAAATACGGACATTTCCATAGTTCGGGTCAAGCGCACCATGCTCGAATCCCATCCACTCCATCGGTTTCCACAAACCGTTAACCATCGATGCCAGCCATTCCGGACCCTTAAAAGCAAGGCTGTCCGTCCGCAGTCCTTCGATAAAGAACCGCCCGATCGAGTACCAAATAAAATAAGAAAGGAACAATTCAGCCGCGCGCAAAAACTTTTGACGACGGAGAATAAACAAAATGATGATGCCCACCAGGCTCCATAACGATTCGTACAGGAAGGTCGGATGGTGGTATACGCCCTCGACGTTCATTTGGTCTACGATAAAAGCAGGCAAATGCAGATTGTTCCGCAGGAAAAACTCATTCACCGGACCGCCGTACGCTTCCTGGTTCACATAGTTGCCCCAGCGACCGATCATTTGCCCCGTAAGCAGGCTGGGTGCACAAATGTCGGCAATGCGCCAGAAGTTGTACCCTCTGTAACGGAAATAGATGATGGCGCATATGATCGCTCCGATCAGCGCACCGTAAATGGCAATCCCGCCGTTCCATATTTTAAAAATGTCCAGCAGGTTGTTCTTGTAATCGTCCCACATGAAGGCCACGAAATAGATCCGCGCCCCGATAATAGCCGACGGTACTCCCAGCAGCAGCAAGTCCATGAAAAATTCAGGCATAATGCCGAATCTTCTGCCTTCCCGGATGGCCAGGAGGAGGCCAACCAGCGCCCCCAAGCCCAGGATCAGACCGTACCAGTGAACCGACAGGGATCCAATCGAGAAAGCGATCGGATTAATTAGCAATGTAGCCATGTATCCACTCTCCTAGTCCATATCGTCCATATCTTCTGCAATGGTGGCTGTGAGCTTATTCGTAAACTGTAGGGCCGCATTCAGACCCATTTGCTTCAGCCGGTAATTCATAGCCGCCACTTCGATGATGACCGCAAGGTTACGTCCCGGACGTACCGGAATGGTCACGAGAGGAATGTCGGTATCGATGATTTTGGTCGTTTCTTCATCCAGTCCGAGCCGGTCGTACTGTTTATCCTGCTGCCAGGCCTCGAGCTTGACGACAAGTGTAATTCGTTTGTTGTTCCGGATTGCTCCGGCTCCGAACAGGGTCATGACGTTGATGATCCCGACACCACGGATCTCCAACAGATGGCGAATCAGCTCAGGAGCCGATCCGTGCAGCTGAAAGTCCGAGGTCTGCCGGATTTCCACCGCATCATCAGCGATCAGCCGGTGGCCCCGTTTGACCAATTCCAGTGCGGTTTCACTCTTGCCGATGCCGCTGCTGCCGGTAATCAGCATGCCTACCCCATAGACGTCGCACAATACGCCATGAATGGTAGTGGTCGGCGCCAGCCTTCTCTCCAGAAAGCCGGTAATCCGGCTGGACAGGATGGTCGTCGCCATATTGCTCCGCAGGATGGGCAGGTTCTTTTCCTGGCTAAAATGGATCAATTCCTCGGGCACTTCCAGCCCTCTCGTGACAACAATACAAGGCGTTTCCTCGCTGCTGCACAGGCGCTCCATCCGTTCTTTCCGTTCTTCTGCCGTAAGCATGGCAAAAAAGGCCAGCTCCGTTCGTCCCAGCAGCTGCACCCGTTCCTCAGGATGATATTCAAAATAACCTGCCATTTCCAGACCCGGTCTGTTTAAATCGTCTGTCGTGATGGCCCGTCTCAGGCCGTGTTCCCCTGAAATGACCTCCAGCTGAAATTGCTGGACCAATTCAGATACTCTTACTTTCTTAGCCATTTCACGTCTCCCTTTCTATCAGCTGGCTCTTCTGTCAGCCGACTGCCGCCGGTCAAACCATGAATTTTCTAATGTACCCATCGTAAATGATATTTCCCATGAATGCAATGTCAGCAGCCTATTCGCTCCAAATACAAAAGAGCCGCCCGAAAGGGCGGCTCTTCATCTTCAGGCATTCCGCCTGGAATTAGTCAGCCAACAATACGTTCAGCTCAGACTCTTTGTCGAAGATATGAATTTTGTTCATGTCGACAGCCAAACGAGCGCTGTTGCCTTCACGAGTCGTAGAACGTCCGTCTACACGGGCGATAACGGTGTCGTTACCCAATCCGCTCAGGTAGAGGAGCATTTCGTGACCAAGGTTTTCTGTTACGTCTACATGGGCCGTGAAGATCGTATTCGGAGATGCTTCCAAGAATACAGGCTCTTCATGAATATCTTCCGGACGAACGCCCATGATCACTTCTTTGCCGATGTAGCCTTTGCTCTTCAGGATTTGCGCTTTACCGCCTGGAACTTCTACGTCAAGTCCTTGGGATTTGAAGCGTACAGAACCGTTGGACTCGCTGAGTGTTCCGTTAATAAAGTTCATGGTAGGCGATCCGATAAAGCCGGCAACAAACAGGTTGTTTGGATTGTTGTACAGCTCTTCCGGAGAAGCGGCTTGTTGAATAATGCCGTCCTGCATAACCACGATACGGTCGCCCATCGTCATGGCTTCCGTCTGGTCATGTGTTACGTAGATACAAGTGGTTTCAAGGCGTTTCACCAGTTTCGTGATTTCCGCACGCATCTGACCACGAAGTTTAGCGTCCAAGTTGGAAAGCGGTTCGTCCATCAGGAAGACTTGAGGATCACGCACGATCGCACGTCCCAAGGCAACACGCTGACGTTGACCACCGGAAAGAGCTTTTGGCTTACGATCCAGCAAATGCTCGATATCGAGGATTCTCGCAGCTTCACGTACACGTTTATCAATTTCATCCTTTTTCACTTTACGCAGCTTCAGACCAAAGGCCATGTTTTGGTATACGTTCATGTGTGGATACAAAGCGTAGGACTGGAACACCATCGCGATATCGCGGTCTTTAGGAGCTACATCGTTCACGACGCGGTCGCCAATGTAAAGTTTACCGTCAGAGATTTCTTCCAGACCGGCGATCATACGAAGCGTCGTAGATTTACCGCAACCGGAAGGACCTACCAACACCAGAAACTCCTTATCCTTGATATCAAGGTTGATATCCATAACTGTTGCTTTGTCAGAACCCGGATACTTTTTGAAAATATGCTCTAAACGTACACCTGCCATGTGAATTTGCCCCCTTAGTGTATAGTTATGAAATCGAATACATTATGATAGTTATATATTACCCAACATCTCGCAGACTGGCTATACACAATCTGCACAAAAAACCTATTTTCTTTTCGTCACTTTATACAATAGCATCGTCAGCTTCACCAAAACCGCGTCCCCAAAGCTTCTAACGTCCAGATTGGTCTCTTGTTTGATCTTATCGAGCCGGTATAAAAGGGTGTTTCGGTGAATATATAGTCGCTTCGCCGTCTCGCTGACATTGCAGTCGAGCTGAAAGAAAGTCTCCAGCGTCGACAAGGTCTCGTTGTCGCTGAACAATACGCCGTGGTCCCCTGCCTGTTCGAGAAAGCGGCGGCGCTGCTCCATCGGGATGCTGTAGATTAAACGCTCCAGCAGCAGCTCCCATGGGAAGTGGACATGCTCCGACACATGAAACGTCCGTCCCAAGAAAATGGTTTCCCGAAGCATGCCTACCGTGCCCGGCAGTGACTTCATGGGGATGAACGAAGGCGCGGCGGATAAATGAAAAGCACCAACCCATTCGCTTGCAATCAGCTCATAGAGCCCCATACAGAACGCGGAGAGCATGTCTGTTTCCGATTCGCCGTTATCCTCTTCTTTCTCGTCATTGCTGCCGGCCACCAGTTCTTTTCTGGCCAAGATGAGCCACTCGTTGTCACGGAGAGCAGCAAGCACTACCTCTCCGTCGAAGTAGCTGCGCAGCAGCTTTTTCAGCTGGCTCCCCTTAACATCGGAGGCATGGATACTCTCACAAGTCAGCAAAAAGGGAGTCATCTCTGCGGAAAGCAGACGTTTTAGTTCCAAATCGTCAGGCAATTCGGCATCGCCGTGTCCCAGGTCGAGCTGCTCTTGAATCCATTGACTGAGCCTCAGGAGTTCCCGTTCCTCATCACCCTGGGCTTCCACGGCATCACCCGTTTGTTCTCTTACCGCAGACAGCAGTACACCGATCAAGCGGGATACTTCATCATTGACCAGCTCAGAACTGGCTTCAATTACGTGTACCCGCCCGTTCTTGATAAACAGCGGGAACCAAACCTTGTCCTCCACCATCACCACTTCCTGGAGGCTTCTATGCTCGGTCTGCTTCCCTTTCTTCGAAGAAGCCTTGCCGGATACCGTAACAGGCAAATAAACAGACTCCGACTGCTGTTTGCTCAGCTCCTTCATATGTAACGTTCCGCCTACGACCTGCTCCAACTTGCTTCGTAATGTTTCCATCTCCACCATTGATGTCATCCACCACTTTGCCATTTTTATTAATCATCTTACCATATTCCTATATAAAATCGAAAACGACACTTCTTATTCACATCAGATCGTCAAGCCATAAAAGACCATCAACCGAAAGGTTAATGGTCTTTGTGATGAGCCATGAAGGACTCGAACCTTCGACACCCTGATTAAAAGTCAGGTGCT
>NZ_JACVTM010000014.1:0-162539 GCF_016624415.1 Paenibacillus sp. S28
CGGATAAGCTTCGGCCGGAGATACCATCGGCATTTGGTTCGGATAAGCTTCGGCCGGGGATACCATCGGCATTTGGTTCGGATAGGCTGCTGCCGGACTTACTTGAGTATTCGGAAACATGGCATTCGCGTTTGGATATGCTGCTATCGGCTCACTATAGGGCTGAGCGTAGAATGGATCTACTCCCGAATACGGAGATACCACTCCTTGGCACCCACATGGACTATACGGCGCAATTCCAGCGTGTACCGGATGATAAAACGCCGGCTCTACACTGTGCGGAAACGCCTCATTCGGCTGGTAATGGGCCGGCCCCACGTGGATAGGCTCATAAGCGACCGGATGCTCGTGATTTTCCCAATGCGGCGCATAGGCAGGGGACACACCTGTCGGATAAGCATTGGGGCCCGGTTCATACTCGGTACCCTGAACGATTCCCGGATAATACGGTGTTTTCTGCTTGTTTTCTTGCATGACGTGCTGCAGGTTTGCGTTCTCGGCATTCGGCATGTCGTGATAGGAAGCCACTTCGTGCACGGGACCCGGGTACTGAATAAAGAGGTTATGCGTAACTTCGCTATAAATGGTCTCTTTGCTGTAGGTCGGCTTCTTCTCGGCTACCGGCATCACGTTCGGTTGATTTTCCACCGCAGGCATGATATTAGGTTTGTTCTCCATGATAGGCATCACATTGGGCTGGTTTTCGGCAGCAGGCATGACGTTAGGCTGGTTTTCCGCTATGGGCATCACGTTTGGAAAGGTGTAATTCGGCGAGGTCATTTCCGGCATTTCCTGGTTCATCGACAGGTTGGGGAGCGGGGGTGGAGACGGTATGTTCGGCAGCTCGGGAAGCTGCTGCGGCAGCACCTGGGCATTGTTTTCTTCCTTATTTTCTTCCATAGGCGCGGTAAGCTCTTCTTTATTCGGCTTTTCCGCCTCTTCCGGCTTCACATTCTCCTCAATCGGTGCCGTCAGTTCTTCTTTGGGACCGGTATATGTTTTGTTGCCGGGGATCGTTTTGGCATTCGCATTCCCGTCTACACTCTCGGCTGTAACGCCACCGACTTTAGGAATGTTGACCACTTCCCCCACAAGGAGCGCGTTCGGATTTTTGAGCTGCGGGTTGGCGTCGATCATATCCTTGAGCGTCACACCCCAGGCTTTGGACAATTTCCAAAGGCTGTCTCCCTGCTTGACGACATGCTTATGGATGATTTGATCGTTGTTTGGAACCTGTATCGGTTCCGCAGGAATTTTGACTTTCTGTCCGACCGTAAGCTGGTTTGGATCGGAGATTTGCGGGTTGGCGTCGATAATTTTTTGCAAAGGAACGCCGTATTTTTTCGAAAGCTCATATAATGTGTCGCCACTTTTAACCATGTGTATTTTCACGCGGCAAATACCTCCTAAACTTCTTGTAGGCGTGGGTTCGCCTCCATTCGTTACTACATCTTATGCAGGGGATAGGCGGATGACATCCCTTTAGACAAAAAAATCCTTCCACGAAGAAGATCGTGAAAGGATTTTAGAGAAAAACAGGTCATAAAAAGGCTGTCGGAATCAGGATTCCCAAACTTTGTAACCGTCCTGCGTAACGATTTTCCGGAATTCTTCAAGAAGCTTCAAAGTGATCGGCCCAGCCTGTCCCTGTCCGATGACGCGTCCGTCGATTTCTCGGGCGGCGATGACTTCGGCAGCGGTTCCGGTAAAGAATACTTCGTCGGCAATGTACACGTCGTGCATGCTGAACGGTTCTTCCTTCAGCTTGTAGCCCAGCTTCTCACAGAGCTCGATAATCGCCATGCGCGTAATGCCTTCCAGCGCTCCAAGGTAGCAAGGAGGAGTGTAGACGACACCGTTTTTAACGAGGAAAATGTTGTCGCCCGAGCCTTCGGTCACATATCCCTGCGCATTCAGCATGATCGCCTCGTCTGCTTCCGCGAAATTCGACTGGATTTTGACCAAAATGTTGTTCAGGTAGTTCAGGGACTTAATCTTCGGATTCAGTGCATCAGGCAGGTTGCGGCGCTGCGATACCGATACCGCTCTCAGTCCGTTCAAATAGGCTTCCTCCGAATAAATCGCCAGCTGCTCCACGATAATAAGAACGGTTGGCTTCGGGCAGCGTCTCGGATCCAGGCCCAGGTTCCCCACACCGCGCGATACGATCAAACGGATATACCCGTTGCGCATATCATTCCGGCGAATCGTTTCCGCCATGGCGTCGCGCATTTCCTCGAAGGACAGCGGGATGACCAAATCGATCGATTTGGCGGAATCATACAGGCGGTCCAAGTGCTCTTTGCATTTGAAAATGTTGCCCTCATAGATTCGGATTCCTTCAAAAATGCCGTCCCCATACAGGAAGCCGTGATCAAACACCGAAACTTTCGCGTTTTCTTTCGTTACAAATTCTCCATCTAAGTAAATCCACTGTTCTGACATCTGTTACCGCACCTCCGAATTTTGTTCCTGATCCTGATAAGTGAAGCTCGGGTAAGATCCCAGCACGCGTACCTGGCAGCCCAGCGCTTCGATCTCGCCGAAGGCCGCCGTCAGCAGCACCGAGTCCACGGATTCGAGCACATCGATATAAAAGTAATAGCTTCCCAGCTTTTTCTTGGTTGGTCTGGATTCAATCCGCGACAAATTCAAACGCCTCCAAGCAAAGGCTGCAAGCACCTGATGCAGCGCTCCCGCAAAATCCTCGGGCAGCGTCACCAGCACGCTCGTTTTTTGCTGTTCAACCGGCCGGTTGAGCGGCGGAAGTTCCTCATGGCCGATCAGTACGAACCGGGTAAAATTGTTGTCATGATCGGTAATGCGTTTGGCCAGCACGTCGAGCCCGTGAGTAGCCGCTCCGAGCGTTGTGCCGATGGCGGCCCAACCTTTGCCCGGATTGGCTTTGACGATGCCTACGGCTTCGGTTGTGCTGCCTGCGTTGATCAGCTCGGCCTGCGGAGCATGCTGGCGGATAAACTGCTGGCACTGGGCCGTGGCTACAGGATGAGACAAAATTTTCTCAATCCGGCTGTAATCGATCTCCCCTGCCTCGGACATAAACTCCTGGCGGTCACCGATCAAATTCTGGATCGACGGATAGACCCACTCCACCCGCATCGGAATGTCGACTTCATTCACCAACCAGTCCATATGCAGGCTTACCGAGCCCTCAATCGTGTTCTCAATCGGAATGACGCTATAATCGGTTTTTCCCTGAGCCGTCGACAAAAATACGTCGGAAATCAGCTTATGATAGACCAGCTCCACCGGCTCATCCCCGAGCAAATACGCGACGGCCTCGTGCGACACCGACCCTTCCGGCAATAATGCAATTCGTTTCATGCGCTTACTTCCCCTTTACCATATCCATAAATGAACGGGACGGCATCCCGGAAATCTCAACGACTCCTTCCACGTCGGGAAGCAGCCATTTGGCGGATGCGTTGATGCCCTCAGCCCTCATCGTATTCAGGAGGAAGGCTTCCAGTTCGTTCTTTCTGGATTGTTGGCGGTCCACCAAAGCGAGCAGCGTAGGACCCGCACCGCTCAGCGCAACGCCAAGCGCGCCGTGATTCCCCGCTTCCTCCAAAATCCGGGTCATGCCCGGAATGAGGGGAGCCCGGTACGGCTGATGCAGACGGTCCGACATCGCATTGCCGATGAGGTCCATCCGGCAGCTGGCCAGCGCTCCGACCAAAAAGGAAGCCCGACATACATTATACACCGCATCCTTGCGGCTGATATGATCTGGTAAAACTTTCCTGGCCTCTGAAGTCTGCAGCTCAAAATCCGGGACGACGACCAGCACTTCCATATCTTCAGGCGGATCGAAGCGGATGCATTCGGCATGAACACCGTCCCAAATCGCTGTAATGATGCCGCCATACAGAGAAGCCCCGACATTATCGGGATGGTCTTCAATCCCTGTGGCCATATCAAACAACTCCGCTTTGCTCAGCGGTGACCCGATGAGTGCGTTGGCCGCAGCTAATGCCCCGACAATCGCCGTGGCGCTGCTTCCCAGCCCACGGGTCAAGGGGATATCGGAATACATGGATATTTCGAGCTCGGGCACTTGGACTCCCGCCCGCTCGAACACCTGCTGCGCGACTTGATACAAAAGATTGCTTTTATCCCGGGGAATTCCCTGCATTTCGTCTCCGTACAAATGAAATACGGTCTGCTCCGCTTCCTTCATCTCGATCCAGGCGTACAGCGACAAGGCCATGCCCAGCGTGTCAAAGCCCGGCCCGAGATTCGCGGTACTGGCAGGAATTTTCACCCGTACCCCGTCAGGCTGAATCATACCCGCTCCTCTTCCAGCTTCGCGATCGCCTCCATAACGGCTTCCTCCGTATCCGGAACGACGATAGGCTCGGCGTTGACCGTTTTCAGCGCCACGTTCGGGTCCTTCAGTCCGTTCCCGGTCAGGACGCAGACAACCGTCTCTCCACCTTTGAAAAATCCTTCGCGCTTCAGCTTGTACACCCCTGCTACCGATGCGGCGGAAGCCGGCTCGGCAAAGACGCCCTCACGTGCGGCAATGGTGCGGTATGCGCTCAGAATCTCTTCGTCAGTGACGTAATTGATCTGACCGTTGGATTCCTCCGCCGCAGCAACAGCGGTCTTCCAGCTGGCCGGGTTGCCGATCCGGATGGCAGTTGCTACCGTTTCCGGCTCGAGAATCGGCTCGCCCTTCACGATAGCCATCGCGCCTTCGGCTTCGAAGCCGACCATGCGCGGCAGCGAGGAGGCTTTGCCGGCTGCGTGGTATTCCTTGAAGCCTTTCCAGTACGCGGAGATATTGCCTGCGTTGCCTACAGGAATGGCAAGCACGTCCGGCGCTTTGCCCAGCTGGTCCACCACTTCAAATGCGGCCGTCTTTTGCCCTTCAATGCGGAAAGGGTTGACGGAGTTTACGAGCGTGATCGGATGCTTGGCTGTAATATCGCGCACGATCTCCAGAGCACGGTCAAAGTTGCCTTCAATGGCAATAACCTTGGCACCGTAAATCATAGCCTGCGCCAGCTTGCCGAGCGCAATGTTGTTGTTCGGAATGAGAACGATGCAGTTCAAGCCGCCGCGCGCCGCGTAGGCCGCCGCTGCAGCCGAGGTGTTGCCCGTGGAAGCACACATGATCGTACGGCTGCCTTCCTCCATGGCCTTGGCAACAGCCATGACCATGCCGCGGTCTTTGAACGAACCGGTCGGATTCAGCCCTTCATATTTAAAATAAAGATCGAGTCCAAGCTCCTCCGACAAATTTTCGGCACGGATCAGCGGGGTGTTGCCTTCCTTCAGCGTCAGGAGAGGCGTATTGTCGTTCACGGGTAAATATTCCTTGTACGTTTGCAGTAAACCTTGGTATGGCATCGTAAGACTCCTTTTCTGTATTCGAGGTAGTTATTTGAATGGGCGGGGTTACCCCTCAACCCGGTATACGCTCTTGATTCTGCGGATGACGTCCAGCCCTTCAAAATGCTGAAGCACCTTATCCATGCTCGCTTTGTTGGCTTGATGCGTCACGATGATGATCTCCGCTTCGGGATTGTGCTCGTTCGGCTGCTGTACAACCGACTCCAGGCTGACTCCGAATTCGGCGAACACCTGCGTAATTTTGGCGAGAACACCGGCTTTGTCGTCAACATGAAGCAGGATAAAGTTTTTGTAACTGATCTGTTCATCGGTCTTCAGCTTCTTCGGCTTGTAAGGAACGATCGCTTTCAGGCCGTTGACGCCCAGTCTAAGGTTTTTGATGACAGCCATCAGGTCGGCCACAACGGAGGTAGCCGTCGGCATTTCGCCGGCGCCGGCGCCGTAGAACATCGTCTCGCCGACCGCTTCCCCGTACACGTATACGGCATTGAAGACGCCGTTCACAGCGGCGATCGGGTGCCCTTTGCGCACCATTGTCGGCTGCACACTGATGCTGAAATGATCGTCCTGCCGGTCTGCAATGCCAAGCAGCTTCATTTCGTAGCCAAGGCGTTTGGCATACGTAATGTCTTCCTTGGTCACCTGCGAGATGCCGCGCACGCTGACGTCCTTCAGCTCGATGTTGGAGCGGAAGCCGAGCGTACCCAGAATCGCCATCTTGCGGGCGGCGTCCAATCCTTCGACATCGGAGGTCGGGTCGGATTCGGCATAACCCAGTTTTTGCGCTTCCTCCAGCACATCCTCATAGGACGCGCCTTCCTGGCTCATTTTGCTCAAAATATAGTTAGTGGTACCGTTCACGATCCCCATGATCTTCAAGATGCGGTCCGAAGAAAATCCTTCGATCAGCGTCCGGATAATCGGAATGCCTCCCGCCACACTCGCCTCGTAGAAAACGTCGCACTGCTTCTCCTGAGCCTTGGCCAAAATCTCCGCTCCGTGCAGCGCCATCAGGTCCTTGTTGGCCGTGACAATATGTTTGCCTCGCTCCAGCGCCTCCAAAATGTAGGACTTCGTCTCATCAATACCGCCCATCACTTCGACGATGACGTCGATTTCCGGGTCACGGATCACATCCCACGGATCTTCCGTCAATTTGCCTTGATCAACGGCCACACTGCGCGTTTTCCCGGAGTTCTTCACCGCGATCTTTTCGATGATGACCGGAGAGCCCACCTGGCTGCTCAAATCCTCCTGATGGCCTTCCACGATCCTGACGACCCCCGTACCGACCGTGCCCAGACCCAACAATCCAACTTTAACCGGCTTCATTCTCATACCTCCCGTGAATCTCCAAATAAACATTCTTTGTCTTCTGTGACACCAGGCACGGACTTACCCCTGTCCGATCAAATTCGCCCGCTTGACTCCCGCTACGTCGCGCATGCCTTCCAGCATGTCCCCAAGCTCGTCGCCAAGCCGCGTCACTTCGACGGATATCACCACGTTCGCCATCCCCTGCAAAGGAATACTCTGGTGGATCGTCAGCACGTTTCCGCCATAACCGGCCACCGTGCTCAGCACTTTCGACAACATGCCCGCCCGGTGCTCCATATCGATGGAAATCGTCACGATCCGCTCGCGCTCCAACTGGTTGATCAGGTGGATTCCGTCTTTGTATTTATAAAAAGCGCTGCGGCTCAGCCCGACTTGTTCCACGGCTTCATGAACCGTCTTCGCGTCCCCGGCCGCTAGCAGCTGTTTCACCTGCATCGTCTTGACAACGGCTTCCGGCAAAATGTCTTCCCGGACCAAATAATAGCGTTCTTTCACGAACGTCCTCTCCTCAAAGACTGATGTATTCATATAGTGGACATTATATAGGAACCCTTGCCTGACGGTCAATAGTCCGACGCCTTTTTAATCTCCATCATACAAAAAAATGCCCGCCATGTAACGTAAAATGTCAGAAACAAAAGGGGCAGCAACAAAAAACCGGACGCCGTATACGAAATATACGGTGTCCGGTTTTTGTATGTTTAATAGTAGCTGCTGCCTTCTACAAACTCGAATTCAAAATCGCCGATTCTCACAATGGTGCCCTCAACGGCACCGCGTTTGCGAAGCTCATCGTCGATCCCCATATGGCGCATCGTCCGCGCAAGTTTCAGAATCGCTTCATGCGAGTTCATCTGCATGCGTTTGAGCAGGCGCTCAATTTTGACGCTGTGGACCACATAAGCCTCGTTGTCTCTCGTAATTGTGAACGAGTTGTCCTCGGTCTTATCCAGCTTGTACACTTTTCTTTCGGTGATTTCGGGTACTTCTTCCAGCGCGGCTTCCACAGGAATCTGGTCCAGCAGATCCGCCGCACGGTAGAGCAGCTCCTGAACACCCTGCCGGGTCAGCGAGGAGATCGGCATGATCTCCAGGTCAGGTCGGTCCTTGCCGACTTTTTCACGGAATTCGGCCAGGTTGTCCTCCGCTTCCGGCATATCCATTTTGTTCGCTGCTACGATCTGCGGCCGCTCGGCCAGGGTGGCGTTGTACAGCTTCAGCTCGTCGTTGATTTTGACCCAGTCCTCGTATGGATCCCGTCCTTCGGATCCCGCCATATCCACCACATGGATAATGACGCGGGTCCGCTCCACGTGGCGGAGAAACTCATGCCCGAGGCCGACCCCTTCATGAGCACCCTCGATCAATCCCGGCAGATCGGCCATGACGAAGCTCCGGCCTTCCGCGACCTCCACGACACCGAGGTTCGGCGTAATCGTCGTAAAGTGGTACGCCCCGATTTTCGGTCTCGCACCGGAAACGACCGACAAGAGCGTGGACTTCCCAACGCTCGGGAAGCCGACCAGACCGACGTCGGCCATCACTTTCAGCTCCATCACCACATACCGTTCCTGGCCTTCCTCCCCGTGCTCGGCGAGCTCGGGAGCCGGGTTGTTCGGGGTGGCAAAACGGATGTTGCCTCTACCGCCGCGGCCGCCTTTGGCAACAACCACCTGCTGTCCATGATGCGTCAAGTCGGCAATGACTTCGCCCGTATCATCGTCAATCAGCACGGTACCCGGCGGAATACGGACGATCATGTCCTCTGCCCCTGCGCCATGCTGGCTCTTGTTGCGGCCCTTCTCGCCGCGTTTGGCTTTGAAATGGCGCTGGTATCTGAAATCCATCAGCGTGCGCAGACCTTCGTCCACACGGAAGATGACATCTCCGCCCCTGCCGCCGTCACCGCCGGCAGGCCCGCCTTCCGGCACGTATTTCTCCCGGCGGAAAGCCACCAGGCCGTCACCACCGTCGCCGCCTTTGACATAGACTTTCGCTTTATCTACAAACATGACTTCACCTTCCTCATGCTCCACACGGCACGCGCAATTCAAATGAAGCCTGAGTCGGATCGATCTGCTCTGCTTTCATTTTCTTGCCTAGTACCACATTATAAATTTGCTGCCGAAGCAGTTCCGGGTCCCCAAGGGAACCTTCTTCCTCAAATCTTACGATCAGCTCCGAGCCTTCCTCATAAAGGCTCAGAAACAGTTTGCGGGACTCGCCCCGCGAAGAATTGCTGCTGTATTGATATGCCCGGATCGTTTGGATGACGGCCAAGGCCAGATTGGCCCCTTCTTCCTGGCTGAGGTTGTTGATCAACGTCATCTGGTCATCCACGTGAACGTCCAGCTCCAAATTGCTGCTGGTACTGCGAAAAGACTGAAGGTAGAAAATAAGCGAAGGAATGCCCAGCTTGGCTATTTTGCTTTCGACAGCCATCTGTTCCTTTATTCTTTCCACACATTGAACCGCTTTATCACTTTTTCCGAGCTTGATATAACCATACAAAATTTGCAAATCGTTCATCCAGTCATGGCGGTGATGGTTGAGCGTACGGATGGCCGTCTGCTCCAAACTGCGGACTACGGCATCATGATGACGCGAAGTACTCCGGCGAATCTGCGCATATCCGAGAAAAAGCACCGCTAATATCCACAGCGGAAGGATCATGTACCAAATCCATGAACCGCCACGGTATATAAATACTAACGGAATCACGATTGAAATGACCGCAGCGGCCATTATGCTCTTCCCAAATTTCATAGCACTCCCCGTCCCCGTCCCACACATGAGATAGTTAACATCATTGCCCAGTATACCATAATTGTCCAGTTATGTTCATATCAATAATAGACGGCCTACAAAATAACCCCACCAAGTGGGGCTTTTGCTCCAACGCATATTCAGCTGATTTGCAGGGGGGGACTCCCAAGAATATGCTTTAATTCAAAAAGAGCCCCCGGCAAGCATTGCCGGAGGCTTCTTGTTCATTCTGCGTTCGCAGACAATTAAGCTTCTACTGCTGCCGCTACAGGAGCGACATCCACAGGATAAACGCTCACTTTCTTGCGGTCGCGGCCCCAACGTTCGAATTTCACAACGCCGTCCACTTTAGCAAACAGAGTGTCGTCTTTGCCGATGCCCACGTTCGTACCAGGATGAATTTTCGTTCCGCGTTGGCGAACCAAGATGCTTCCGCCAGTAACGGTTTGGCCGTCAGCACGCTTAACGCCGAGACGTTTCGCTTGGCTGTCGCGTCCGTTCTTTGTGGAACCAACACCTTTTTTCGAAGCGAACAATTGAAGATTCAGCTTTAACATGTTGTCTCCTCCTTCTGTTAGTAATGTACTTCTTGTATTTGAATATACTTCCCGTATGATTCTGCTATGGACTTCAGCATAACCACCATCGATTCCAGCAGCAACTGAACCTGTTCGTGCACGCCTGATTCCTCCATCGAAGGAACGTCCGCGCTCAGAAAACCGTTGTTCATTCTGCTGTCCATGACCGTTCCGGTTAATGCTTCCACCGAATTGACCGTTCCCACCGTGACCGCCGATACTCCGGCGCATACGATGTCTTCTCCGGCCTTCGCGTAGTTCGCATGCCCCTTCACTTCAAAGCCACAAATCTTGCCGTCTTCCCGGCGTAATATCCGTACGTTAATCAATTAGCGCACCTTCTTACGCTTGGATCTTCTCGATCGTAACTTTTGTGTATGGCTGACGATGACCTTGCTTCTTGTGGTAGTTCTTCTTAGGTTTGTATTTGTATACAACAACCTTCTGGCCCTTACCATGCTTCTCAACTTTAGCGGTTACGGATGCGCCGGCTACGACTGGAGTTCCTGCCACCAGACCGTTGTCACCGGATACGGCCAATACACGGTCGAAAGTTACACTTTCGCCATCGGCTGCGTTCAGCTTCTCGATGAACAATACGTCGCCCTCTTGAACTTTGTATTGTTTACCGCCTGTCTCGATAATTGCGTACATTTGCTTGCACCTCCTCATGTCTCAGACTCGCCTAATCCAGGTGGCCTGCCGTCTTCAACAGCGGCACTTGTAAACCCGACCGGAGCGGTTACAGCATGTGACAAGCAATAAATACTGGACACATACTCATAGATATTAACATATCCGTCCATCATAAGTCAATGCGCGCTCAGAAGGTTTATTTTCCCCGTTCCGCCGCATACTTCGCATGATTTGGAAAACATGACAGCCGTGTCCTCTCTTACTTTCTTCCGCGTAAGCTCCAGCAAGCCAAGCTTGCTCCAGCCGACGACATGGCTCTTAGTCCGGTCCCGGCTCATGCCCGCCTCCAGCCGGTTGACAACCTCCTGCCGGTTCTTCTCCTCTTCCATATCGATAAAATCGACGATAATGATGCCGCCGATGTCGCGGAGACGGATCAGCCGGGCGATTTCTTCAGCCGCCTGCAGATTGGTCTTCGTGACCGTCTCTTCCAAATTGCCGCCGCCGGTATATTTCGCCGTATTGACGTCGACCACCGTCAGCGCCTCGGTCTGATCCAGCACGATCGTGCCTCCGCTCTCCAGCGTCACCCTGCGCGCAAAATCCCGCTCCAGCTGCTCTTGAACGCCATGGGCCCTAAAAATGTGCTCGTGGCCCTGGTGCATTCGAACGGGCCGGTGTCCGCCGTGGGCGATCTCCTCCAGAAACAGCTCGGCTTCTCTCGCTTCCGGCCTGCTATCAATCCAGAGCTCGTCCTGCTCCGGATCGAACACGTCGCGGATAAACCGCTGCACGATGCTGAGATCCCGGTGCAGCAGGCACGGTGCCGCGCAGGCGTCGGCTTTCTCCTGAATGCTTATCCACCGCTCCCGCAGCGCGTTCAAATCCCCTTCGATGGCATCCGGATGCTCATCCTCGGAGACGGTCCGCATGATGACGCCCTCTCCGCTCCTCCGGAGGGAATCGCCCAGCACCTTCAGCCGGTTCCGGTCATGCTCCCGGTATACCTTCTTAGAGACGGCCACATAATCCGCATGCGGCATATACACGATCCATCTGCCCGGAAGCGAATAATGCGTCGTCACCCTCGGGCCTTTGCCGCCAAGCGGCTCCTTCATCACCTGGACGACGATTTCCTGCCCGACGCGCAGCAGCGATTCGATATTCGGCTTGTCCTTCGGCTGCTTCTCCAAATGCGGATGCAGCACGTCGTCCACGTATAAAAAGGCGTTTTTTTTCTGGCCGATATCCACAAACGCGGCCTGCATGCCGGGCAATACGTTGACGACACGCCCTTTGTAAAAGCTCCCGACCAGACTGTGCCCCTGGCTCCGCTCGGCAGCGAATTCCACCAGCTTGCCTTCCTCCAAGAGCGCCATCTGGGTCAGCTTCGGTTCGATGTGAACGATCATTTGTTTCATGGCTTCACCCCTGCCAGAAGACATATCTTTTTCATTGTACCATGAAATCTCCTTTAAATTAGCTCCATCCCTGAGTTAGGAGCAGCCCGCATTCACACCTTTTTCACGTTCGTTGTTCCTTGCGTATTTATATCCACGAAGTACGATCTGTCGCAAAATAAGCAGAAATAATGCGCTGCTCGGGAAGCACGGCAATGATTTTTCCGCGCTCGTTCATCACATAAATAAGATGGTATTTCTCTCTTTTTAATAGACGCAGGATACTGTCCAAATGTTTCGCCGGATCGGCAACGATGGGCTGCGCGAGTTCCCCGTCCGCTCTGGATCGGGTGTACATCGATTCACGGTGCATGAGAAATCTTGTAAATCGGTAAGGCAGGTTCCGGTAGTCGACCCAGTTCGAGTACAGCAGAAATATACCGATCAGCAGCAGGTTGAGCTGAACGCTGCCCTTCCCTTGAAAAAGCGGTGCCAGCGCGCATATAATGACGATCATGCTCGCCCCAACGCTGATCCTCGAGGACCACAGAAGCGTACGGTGATAGGGGAAAAATAAGCTGGCAGCCGACTGTAATATTTTGCCTCCATCAAGGGGTAAAATCGGCAGCAGATTAAACAATGCAATCATCGCGTTGCCATAAATTACATAAGACAGAAAGGCGCCATCCCCCCAGCCGGCCAGACGGAGGAGCAGCGCGAACAGGATCATCATTCCGTTTTGCAAAGGCCCCGCTGCCGCGATGACGATTTCCTTCCACGCGGACAGCCTGCCCTGATCTTCGATTTCCACCACCCCGCCGAACGGGAGGAACTGAATCGAACGGATGCGAACGCCGTACATCAGCGCAGCCCCGGCATGTCCCAGCTCATGAATGAATACGATGACGAACAGCGTAATTAGCTCGAGGAAATGCCCGGTAACGACCGAAAACAGCATCAGGATCACGAAAAACGGGTGCAGCGACAGGGTCATTCCGCGAACGTTAATCAATCGGGATCACATCGGCCGGATCCACATAATGGCCCCCTTCTTTGACCGCAAAAAACAGGGTCGGCGTCTCACCGTCACTCCCCTGTCCGAGCGACCCGACCGGGTCTCCGGCCTCAACCCAATCGTTCTTCTGCAGCTGCGTCTCCTGCAAATGGCTGTATGTCGCAACCAGGCCGCCGGAGTGCTGGATGGTCACCGAGAATCCGGTTTCCGGCGAATCCGACACTTCCATGACACGTCCCGTTTCTACACTTTTCACCTGAAGCGCCGTGCTTGAAACCTCATCCGGAGCAATTTCCACTCCTTTCAGGTTGACGGCGAAGGCCTGTACGATTTTCCCTTCGATCGGGGGCACCATCGATTTGGATGCATCGACTTTCAATGGGGACACCGGATCCTGTTTGAAAATAGGGATAAAAGAGGGAGCTTTCCCGAAGTATGTTTCATACCAGGCTTCTGCAGCCTGAAAATCCATTTCCCGGTTCAGCGATTGAACGACAAAGCTCTGCACTTTGCCGCTCCACGGCTGGTTGATCGGAAAGTGGAACACGCCCCACACTCCCGCAAACACGATGGCGCTGAAAAACAGGCGCCACATGAAGCCGGAAACAAAGTGGTGCTTTCTATGAAAGGGGCCCCCGGCCTGATAACGTTCCTTTTTCCACTGCTTCTCCGGATCGGGCTCGGGCACGTAGCTTTCGGGCAGTTTGCCCCGGCTCCACAGCCTTGGCTCGTCCTGTACAGGCAATGGTGAGGGCTGCGAGGGCGGCTGGATCGGCATCGTTTTTGACAAATCGTCTCTGGTCAGCAGATCGCGGATCCGTTCTTCTCTCCGCTGTTTGATGGAAGATTTCATGTCCACTTGTTCTCATCCCCTTTTCGAGGCTTGTTTTATACCAGTTTATGTGGGAAAGTCCCGTTTTTAGAACAAGCCTGTTCCACCATGTGATTCCATAGCATTGGCTATTGGCGTTTCAGGATCCTTGCTACTCCAATGCCTATTCACACAGTTACAGAGCACAAAAAAGCAGCCCCGGGACATTCCCGAAGCTGCTTTTGCTTCCATTTCTCACACCTTCTGAATTTTAGGCGGGACCGGGGCGGCGCCCGACGACTTCCGTTTGCTCAGGTCCAGCTTCTTCTGCAGATAGCCCAGCACGATGTCTGCCACAATCGCCAGCAGCGCCGCAGGGATGGCACCGGCAAAAATCCGCAGCGAGTTGTTGCTGTTCAGGCCCGCATAAATTTCCCGCCCCAGACCACTGCCGCCGACCAATGGCGCAATCGTCACGACACCGATCGCAATAACGGCAGCGATGCGGATCCCTGACATCAGGTAGGTCAGCGCCAAAGGGAACCGGACTTTATAGAGGAGCTGAAACGGACTCATGCCGATGCCTCTGCCGGATTCCATATAGCTCGGGTCCACCTGCTTGAGCCCGACGTACGTATTACGGACGATCGGGTTGAGCGAATACAGGAACAAACCGACCATCACCGTCTTCATACCCAGGCCGAGCCACAGCATCAGGATGACGAGCATCGCCAGGCTGGGGATGACCTGCAGAATGTTGGTGATGAACAGAATGACCTTCGCCGCCCAGCGGCTTCTGGAGCACAAAATACCGAGCGGTACCCCGATGACGATCGCAAGCCCCAACCCGATCACCACCATCAAAATATGCTGGATGAAATACTCCCATAATAGCCCGCTGTTCCGCGAGACATAAGATACGAAATCCATAAACGTTAGCTTCTTCTCGTCCATGCTAAACCTCCTCTAGCTCTTGATCAAACCTTTCTCCTTCAAATAGGCAATCGCGACTTCCCGCTCGCTTTTCTTCTCGATATCCACCTGGTAGTTCAGCGAAATCATCGTGTCGGCATCGATATGCCCGATTAACGGAGCAATGGCGTCTTTGATTTCAGGATGCATTTGGAGGATGTCCGTCCGGATCACCGGACTCGCGTCGTACGGAGGGAAGAACTGCTTGTCATCCTTCAGCGTCTGCAGCTGATAGGCTTTCAAGCGGGAATCCGTGGAATAAGCAAGCACGATATCGACCTGACGGTTCGCCACCGCGCTGTACACGAGGCTGATCTCCATCGGGAACACCTGCCCGAAATTGATGCCATAAGCCTTGGAAAAGGCCGGGTAACCGTCCGCTTCCCGTTCCAGCCACGTCGTATCAACGCCGAGCTTCATGGACGCCATATCTTTTTTGACATCCGAAATCTTCTGGTAGCCCTTCGAATCGGCGAGATCCTTACGGACCGTAAAGGCATACGTATTTTCAAAGCCTAACGGATCCAGCCAGGTAAAATGAAAGTACTTGTCAAACCCAGCCTTGGCTTCTTCGAGCACCTTCGCCCGGTCCTTGGTCTCGCTGATCGGAAAATGGTTGTTGAAAATTTCGCCCGTATAGAGCGTGGACATTTGGATGTCGTTTCTTTTCATCGAATTGATGACGATCGAGCTTGAAGCCAGGTCGGGAATGATGCCGACGCTGACGTTGGTTTTATCTTCAATCAAGGCCTTGTACATTTCGGCCAAAATTTTCGTTTCGGTGTAGGTTTGGGTTCCGATGACCACATCCTGCTGGATCCCGCAGGCCGAAGTGATGCCTGTTAGAAGGATGGCACAGCACAAAAATAACGACAATTTGAACGTTTTCAGTTTCATCACGCCTCCTCGGATCAGTCTAAAGGGCTTCGTCAGCCTTGTCATACGGCAGCACTCCGGGTTTGACGGTAGCGCCGGGTCAGCCAGCCTTCCAGCAGCCCCAGCAGGCCATCGGCCACCAGAGCCAGCACAACTGCGCCGATGCCACCGATAAAGATCATTTCCGGCTTGTTAACGCCAAGTCCCGAAACGATCAGCTGCCCGAGTCCGCCTGCCCCGATCAGGGAAGCAAGCGTCGCCCAGCTGATGATATACACCGTCGTGATCCGTATGCCAGACATGATATAAGGAAGCGATAAGGGAAGCTGGATTTTCAGAATCGTCTGGGCTGCACTGTATCCCATGCCTTTGGCGGAATTCAGCACGCCTTTATCCACCGACTGGAATCCGTCGTACGTGTTCCGCAGAATCGGCATGAGGGAATACAGCAGCAGCGCCAAAATCGCCGGCTTCACGCCGATGCCAAGCAGCGGAATCAGAATGGCCAGCAGCGCCAGGCTCGGGATCGTCTGGAACAGGTTCGCGATAAAAAATACGACGCTGTTGATCCAGCCGACCCGGTTGTATACCAGCAAAATGCCGACAGGGACCGCAACGATCGTCCCGAGGATCACCGCGGAAAAGGAGATGGTCAGATGCTGCCGGAGGGCCAGCAGGATATCCGGGTACCTTTCGGTGATAAAGCTCCAAAATTCATTCACACCGGCTCCCCCTCTCCGGCAGGCTGCGGAGGAGCGAGGTTCGGATACACCTCGGCCAGATGCTTGACGACACTGCCCCGGGTTACCAGTCCCAGGAACCGGTTATTTCCGTCGACCACAGGGATATTGCTCAGCTGGTGGCTGTCCATGAGCTCAATGGCCTGGGGAAGCGTACTCCCCGAAGATACCGAGAAGCGGACTGGGACCATGACGTCGGCAACCGTTTTGCCCTCTTCCCCGTACATGTCCAGCACCCGGTAAATCGAGACCGCACCCTGCAGCTGCTTGTTCCGGTCCACGATAAACAGGGAGTCTACACGCTTGGACTCCATCATTTTGATCGCTTCCGCCAAGCCTCGATTCGGGAATGCCGTCACGGGATTCGTAATCATAACGTCGTCGACGAGCGGAATTTCATAGGAAAGCTCGCTTTCGCTCTGCAGCCGTTTCGAGCCGATAAAGTTGCGGACGAAGTCATTCGCCGGATGGCGCAGAATCGCCTCGGGCTTCCCGGTCTGCACGATTTGCCCGTCCTTCATCAGCACGATCGTGTCCGCGATTTTGATCGCTTCGTCCATATCATGTGTCACGAAAATGATCGTTTTGCTCAGCTCCTGCTGCAGCCGGATAAGTTCATCCTGCAGCTGCTCCCGGCTGATCGGGTCCAGCGCCGAGAAAGGCTCGTCCATCAGGATGATATCCTGGTCGGCCGCCAGCGCCCGGATTACCCCGACCCGCTGCTGCTGCCCGCCGCTGAGCTCGGAAGGATAACGGTTCCGGTATATGGTATGGTCGAGACCAACCAGGTCGAGCAGTTCGTTCACTTTCCGGTCGGTTTTCTCTTTATCCCACTTTTTCAAATGAGGGACGACCGCCACGTTTTTGGCGATATTCATATGAGGGAACAAGCCTACACTCTGAATAACATATCCGATGTTCCGGCGCAGTTCCACCGGGTTGAGCCCGGAGATGTCTTTTCCGTCGATCAGTACTTTTCCTGAGGAAGGGGTGTTCAGGGCATTGATCAGCTTCATGGTCGTCGATTTGCCGCAGCCGCTGGGGCCAATCAAGACTGTAATTTCCCCCTTCTTAAACTCCAGGTTGATGTCCTTGAGGGCATGAAACCCGTCATCATACACTTTGTTTACATGATCCAGTACAATCATTCAATCGCTCCTTTAGCCAGCTGTATTCATAGTATGTGGAGCATTTCGCATATCATCCGCCATCCGGCGCAAAGACATGGTCCGTCCGCAAATGGGAGCGGGCTCATCAAACATGGCTTCAATCTTCAAGTATCCGAGCTTGTTTCATAAGATAGGCTCACGGGCCTGTTATGTAGTGGAAAAGCGGTTTTCCTAACGGGGAGTTAAAGGAATCATCCATATACGGCGTGAACGTTGCCATATGCAACGAATGGATGAAGCTAAGCATCCGTGCATCCTTAGTTTCTCGCGTTCAACAGACATGCCAAACTGCAAATAGACAAGCCTAACTCTTTTGGACCTGGACGGAAGATTGGCGAAATGCGACTGTGGATCCGATTCCAAGTAACAATTTGGGACCTCCTGCCTGGCTGGCTCACAGCAGGTTTTAGTTTATTACCCATTCTGCTGCAAAATGAAACAGGTGGGGGGCTTTTTTAAAAAAAAGAAAATGCAGCCACTGCACCACCGTCTCCCGATCCCGTATGAAACGTCCGCCGTACTATTTTTTCGTTCCCCGGGTCCAGAATCCCCCATGCAGCATGACAGGCTCGGTGACGACAATGAATGCCTTCGGGTCAAGCTCCAGTATGGAGTTGTAGAGCTTCTTCTGGTTTTTCCGTTTGGCAAGCACTTCGAAGACCAGACGATGGCCGTCGCGGCCGCTGCCGATCCAGGAGGTGACGCCATACCCGATGTTGCGCAGCGTGTTGGCCATATCGCTCCCGGGATCATTGACGATGACCTTCATCGTAATATAGCCGAGCGCAATCCGGTTTTCGATCCACGAGCCCACCAGAACGCCAAGGCCGTAGCCCACGGCATACACGATCAGGGACAGCGGCTGATTGACATACTTCAGCACGATGCTGAGTCCGAGCACATAAATCGTAATTTCAAACATGCTGAGCACCGCGGCCAAATACTTTTGGCCTTTCAACGTCAGGATCATGCGCAGCGTAAAGAAAGAGACGTACACGATTTGGATGACGAAAATAAAAATCAGTATTCCGAGCATAGTAAGCACCCCTTGTCTATTCTCAGGTTGTCTTTGTAGTAACTTAACCCAATTCGCCAAGCCTCTATTCACGCCCGGGATGGATGATTGAAAGGAAATGGCCTATACATCAAGGGGATTTGGACGAAATGATGCGGAGCTCAAACGCAAAAAAAAGGATGAAGCCGCTTGGCTCCATCCCTTCTCTGTTTAGAATAATCATCGTATAAAAGAATCCGGTCAACCCATTCCGAACAGCTTTTTGAACCGGGTGAACATGCTTTTCTTCTGGTCCAGCTGCATCAGCGGCACCGTATCGCCCAGGATGCGCCGCGCAATGTTGCGGTACGCGATCGCGGCCCGCGATTCCGGGTTCATCACCGTGGGTTCCCCGCTGTTGGCTGCCTTGATGACGTACTCGTCATCAGGCACGATCCCGATCAGATCGATGTTGAGCACCTGGAGCACATCCTCTATGTCGAGCATGTCTCCGGATTTGACCATATTCGGCCGAATCCGGTTCACGACCAGCTTGGGCGACTCCACGGCAGAGCTCTCCAGCAGCCCGATAATACGGTCGGCGTCGCGAACCGCGGCGTTCTCCGGCGTGGTAACGACGATCGCCTTGTCCGCTCCGGCAATCGCGTTCTTAAATCCCTGCTCGATGCCGGCAGGACAGTCGATAATAACATATTCGTACTCTTTCTTCAGCTCAAGAATAATATCCTTGACCTGCTCCGGCGACACCGCGTTTTTGTCCTTGGTCTGGGCGGCCGGAAGCATATACAGCTCGTCAAAGCGCTTATCTTTCACCAGCGCCTGGTTCAATCGGCAGCGCCCTTCCGCCACATCGCATAAATCGTAAATGATCCGGTTCTCCAGGCCCATCACGACGTCCAAATTGCGCAGGCCGATGTCGGTATCGACCAGGCACACTTTTTTGCCAAGCAGCGCAAGCGCGGTTCCGATGTTCGCCGATGTGGTCGTTTTGCCCACACCGCCTTTACCGGAAGTAACGACGATAGCTTCTCCCATGTGTTACACCCCTTTAAACACGTTAAAATCCCGCCGTATCCGGACAATATTGCTAATTTTATCGATTTGCATGGCTCCGTCGCGCAAAAACGCAAACTCCATGCTCGTCTCCCGAATGTTCCATTCGTCCGGAGGCCGGCTGATTCTTTCGGCAATCCGGAGCTGGGTGGGGGCAAAATAGGAGGCTGCAATGATCGCTTCCTCATTTCCCTCAACGCCTGCATGGGCCATTCCACGCAGAGCCCCCAATATATAAATATCACCCGTGCACAGAATGCTTCCGCCCGGGTTCACGTCGCCCAGGAACAGCAGGTCCCCGTGATGATGCAGCACCTGGCCCGATCGGACCATTCCGCTCATGACCGCATAGGCCGGCTCTTTCCCGGGTTCGTTTTCCCCCTCAGGCATCTCCACGGAACGGATCAGCAAATTTCCCTTTTGCTTCAAGATGTCCAGCATGGATTGTTTCTGGTCTTCCGATATACGCCTTGACCCAAGCTTTACGTCTACATGAATAATCGGTCCGGTCAAAATATTTTGATGAGTATGCTCCAGCTTATACCTCAGCTCACCCAGCAGTTCCTCAAATTCACATTCGTCATCGAGCAGGAAAACCAGGCCATCTTTGATGCCCTTAATCGTCACATGATTCGATTTGACTGCCATGCCTGTCCCTCCCATCTCTATACATTTCGTTCCCGGATGCATAAGTTCCTGCCTGATTATGCAAATTGTAAGGGCGGTTTACGCCGCCTTTTCCATTTTTGCGCGTTTACCAAGCTTCTCGAGCTGCTTGCGCAGCGGAACATAAATGATTAACCCGAAAACGAAATGAACGACCAGATCGGGCAGAATATGGTGCAGCAGGTTCCAGTTATACGGAACGGCCGTGAGCGAGAACACCCGGTAGATCCCGTACAGCAGGCTGTCAAACAGCAGGCTTCCCAAAATGATGACCGTCATCATAACAGGCATTTGGGCGCGCGGCATCCGAAAAATAAAGCCCATAATATAAGCCGTAACCCCCATAACAAAGGAATACGTGCCAATCATATCCCCGTAAAAGACGACGTCATGCAGCATGCCGAATATGATCCCGAGAACGAGCGCGGTATGACGGTGATGATATACCGAAACAAATAACAGGACGATAAAGACCAGATTCGGCGAAATGACGTTCTGCCAGGAGCCCGGCAGCAGCCAGGGAACGACCGTCCCTTCGAGAAGAAAAAGGACGAACAGCAGCAGGATCAGCACTTGCTTGCGGACCATTATTGCGGTACCTCCGGCTGCGATACGACGAAGAGCAGCTTCCAGTCCTGGAACTCCGCCGCAGGCTTGATTGTCGCCGTCTTCGTTTTCCCGAACGGACTGACCTGTACTTTTTCGACTGTTCCGATAATAAGACCTTGCGGATACTTGCTCGGGTCTCCTGCGGAAACGATGGTATCCTTTTCCTTGATCGGATCGTCCTCTTTGATCTGAGTCATCTGCAGGGTCTTGCTAACCTCGTCGTAACTTTCGATAATTCCGAACACGTTATGATTATTTAGTGCCGTCGCCGAAATGCCGTTAGAATTCGGGTCCTTCGCATCCATCGTCGTAATCAGTTTGACGGTCGACGTGAAGTTGCTGACATGGCTGATCACTCCGACAAGGCCCTCGCTCGAAATGACGGACTGGCCGACCTTGATGCCGTCCCGCTCGCCCAGATCAATGACCAGGGAGCGGTTTACCGTATCCGAGTTGACGCTAACGACTTGGGTAATATGATAAGTATAATTGTTTTGCTCTTTCTGGGCATTCGTAAAATGCAGCGCTTCTTCCAGATCCTTATTTCGCTTGTCCATAAGATTATATTGGACTTTATCGCGCGTATAATGGGCAAGAGCAATTTTGAGCTCCTCGTTTTCTTTGTAAATGTCCCGCATATTGGCAATATCTTTAAACAAGCCCGCTATGTAACCAGCGGGCTTATAAAAGATATTTTGGGCAAATCCGACCGTATCCCTCAGAAACTTCTCGGGCCAGGATAACGAGGCCCGGGGCCCCAACGTAAATCCCATGAGCGCAATAAACATAACCAAACCAATCAGTATGACAAACAATCGCTTATTACCGAGCAGTTTAAACAGTTCTAACACCCTCTAACTTACTGATTTCTCTCCCATGATCAGGGGTGACCCGCTATATAACTGCCTAGCGTTTGGAACGCACGGCCGAACTGCTGCGGGATTTGAATAGATGAATGTTCTCTAGCGCTTTGCCTGTACCGATGGCGACACAGTCCAGCGGATTGTCCGCCACGATGACCGGCATACCGGTTTCTTGTGCGAGCAGCTTGTCCAAGTTGCGCAGCAGGGCTCCGCCTCCGGTCAGGACGATACCGCGGTCCATAATGTCGGCGGCAAGCTCCGGCGGACACTTCTCCAGCGTTACCTTCACCGCTTCAACGATCGCATTGACCGTGTCAGACAGAGCTTCGCTGATCTCGTCGGATGTGATGGTAATCGTCTTCGGCAAGCCGGTTACGAGGTCACGCCCGCGGATTTCGCTCGTTTCCACCTGTTCCAGCGGCAGCGCAGAGCCCACTTCCATTTTCAGCTGCTCCGAAGTCCGTTCCCCGATCATTAAATTGTATTGCCGTTTAATATATTGAATGATAGATTCGTCCATTTCGTCGCCGGCCACTCTGACCGAACGGCTCGTAACGATACCGCCCAGGGAAATAACCGCAACTTCAGTTGTACCCCCGCCGATGTCAACGACCATGCTGCCTGTCGGCTCCCATACCGGAAGGTCTGCACCGATGGCTGCCGCAAACGGCTCTTCGATGGTGTAAGCCTCACGCGCACCCGCCTGCTTGGTGGCATCTTCAACCGCCCGCTGCTCTACCGCAGTAATGCCCGAAGGTACACAAACCATCACGTTCGGATGGCGCTGGAACATAGAGCGCTGCTTTTGCGCCTGACGGATAAAATATTTAATCATAGTGGCCGTCGTGTCAAAATCAGCGATAACCCCGTCCTTCATCGGACGGATGGCACGGATATTCCCCGGCGTGCGGCCGATCATTTTCTTGGCGGATTCACCAACGGCTTCAATGCTCTTCGTATCGGTGCGCAAAGCGACTACCGAGGGCTCCCTAACGACAATTCCTTTTCCACGGACATAAACGAGCGTATTCGCCGTCCCCAAGTCAATACCCAAATCTTTCGTGAAGCTCCCAAACATGCTGTAATCTCCCTTTCTTCGTCAATCTCAACTATTATATTACATCAAGCCTTGCTCCTTCAAACTGACGTATCCTCCATCGCCGATGATCAAATGATCCAACACCTCTATGCCCACAATGTCTCCTGCCTCCTTCAACCGGGCGGTCAGGGAAATATCTTCTGGACTAGGGGTGGGATCTCCACTGGGATGATTGTGTGCACAAACGACGGATGCGCTGCTGCATTTAATGGCTGCGCGAAACACCTCGCGAGGGTGCACGATGGAGGCGTTCAGACTGCCGATCGAAAGCGTCTCTTGAGCAATAATGTGATTTTTCGTATTCAAAAACAAACAGACAAAATGTTCTTTTTGCAAATACCGCAGCTGCTCTGAGAGCACGTTTGCGGCATCCTTCGGGCTCCGTATCGTAACGGGCTCCTCTTTGCGAGCTCTGGACAAACGCTGTCCGAGCTCGATTCCGGCTTTGAGCTGCAGCGCCTTCGCGCTGCCGATGCCCCGAATAGACATCAGCTCCTCGACGCTCAGGTCGACCAGATTTCGCAAACTGCCGACTTGCTTCAGTATCCGCTGAGCCAAATGTACGGCTGACTCCTGGCGGGTTCCCGTCCGAAGCAAAATAGCAAGCAGTTCGGCATGGCTTAAAGCACTCGCCCCATATTCAAGCATGCGTTCTCTCGGGCGTTCTTCATGGGGGATGTCGCGCAGCAGATAAGTTTGCGACTCCATAAGTTCCCCTTCTTTCCCTTCATTCAAATAACATCCGCAAGTTTTACAAAACGTCGATTCCGAACTCGCCCAGCATGTCCGAAAGCAGGGACAGCGGCAGTCCGACCACGTTAAAATAGCATCCTTCGATCCGTTCGACGATCGTTGACCCGAGTCCCTGGATCGCATAGGCGCCCGCTTTGTCATCAGGCTCTCCGCTCATGGCGTAAGCCTCTACCTGGCGCCCGGTGAGCGGCTTCATCGTCACCGACGTCACACGATGGCGAACCATCGTCTTGCCGTTCATAACATCGATGACGGCGACTCCCGTATATACCTCGTGGGTCCGGCCTTGCAGCGATGTCAGCATGCGAACCGCATCCTGCTTGTCGACCGGCTTGCCCAGCACCTGATTGTCCAGCACAACAACCGTATCACTGCCGACGATCACGGCATCCTCCTTATCATCATGAAGCGAGGCATGAACGGCTTCCGCTTTGCGTAAGGCCAGTCCTTCCACGACCTGCTGCGGTGTCCAATCTTCGGGTGTATGTTCTTCAGCGTGACTGGGACGGATCTCAAACGGAATATGTAGAGAAGCGATCAGCTCCTGCCTTCTCGGTGAAGTTGATGCCAGAATAATGCGGCGTGAATGGTTTGATTTCAATGAAAGGATCTCCTTTGTCCGGTAGTTAAAGCCTGCGATACAGCCACACGGAGACAATGATGCCGATCAAACTCAGCAGGCTTAGTTTCATTTGAATGGTAATGTCGTAACTGATAATGTCCAAATTAGCTTGCGGTGACCATTTGATCATCGTGGATGCGGTCAGAAAAGAAAGAGCTTGTACAGGCTCCAGCGCTTTGGCTATCCATGCTCCCGCCAGCCAGCCAAGCAGCAGAAACAGCAGTAATATTCCAACATTCTTCTTCATTCTTCTCTTCCCTCGCCATAATTTGACACCCACATTATTATACGGTTATTTGGACGTCAATACAAACACAAATCCGGCATGGGGAAGTATTTCCATTTCCACGCCGGATCTTTGTGTTTTATGCTTTTTCCAGGGAAGCGACAAGCTGCTTCTGCAGCATGATGAATTCCATCATCCTGGACTGGATTTCCCATAAATGCCCCTTCGCCGTATTTTTGTTGTATTCCTCGACGGACGAAAGCGAGCTGTTCATCGCCTGCTCCAGCTGCTTGCCCATCTCCTGCTGATCCGCGCCCAGGCCGGCCTGGAACGGCTTGGCCGCCTCCGTCCACTGCCGGTGCAGATCGGTCAAACGGTTCATATCCTCGGCACCGATTTTCCCCGGAAGATCCTTGCCCAGGAGGCTCGCCGAGGCTTGGCTCAGCAGCGCAACCAGGTCCGCGCTCACTTGAAAGTATTGGTTAACGGCCTCAGCGTCTCCGTTAAAATGCAGGGAGGTTGCGGCCGGGAGATCCACCTCCCGCACATACAGATCGACCCCTTCAGCCTTCAGCTGATTGCTGAGCAGCTTGGCCTGTTCGCGGTCTGTGGACAGGCCCGCATACACCCGGTTTTCCTCATCCGGGTCGTTCCCTGCGGCAATGCCGTACTGCTCCAGCTCATCCTTCGCCTGCTGAACCCGGTCGGCGGTGCTGAAGACCCCATACTGCAGCATGTAGTAGGTTTGAGGACCCACCTCGACGGCGATCGCCGGGACGGAAGATTGATCCTCACCGGACTGCGCAGAGGTGCTTACAGCACTCGGGTTTCCTGTGTTGCCGCCCGGGTCCATCCCCGCAGATCCGTCCTTGAAAAAGGAGAGGACCACCAAACCGAACAACGCCCCGGTGACGATTGCTCCAGTTACCGTTCCGACTACTTTCCATATCGATCCCGGCCGGTGAGGCCGGTAGGAATACTCCTCGATGATGGGCCCGGGCCCCGCTGCATCGGGTCTGTTCTCGATGTTATCGTAGGCATCATAGTCCTCCCTGACCGTGTACCTATTATTGGCACGATCTAGGTCCCAGTCTTCCGAGCTGTCCTGATAGCGATGATCTGGCCCGTCCGCAACGGAATCATGCTCAGGTGTATCGTCTGCCCGCTCCTGGATTCCGTAACCCATCCTCTCCTCCAGACGCTCCCAGCTGTCCTCCCTGTTAAACGGATCACTCCATCCCTGCATTGACGCAGGCACAGCCGATATCGGGGTACGCTTTGTTTCAACATCGCGGCGGTTGCTTCCGGAATTACGATCATCCGCCCATGCAGGGTCCTGTGCAGCGGATCCCGCAACCGTCAGCTGTCCGCGGTCCTTCTTATCTTCAAGCTGGCGCCCTTGTTCTTCATCAAACCGGAACGTCATTCTCGCCTTGTTCACACCCAAACACCTCACCCTTGTCCGTATCTACTATGTATATATGATAGATTTCCAGAAGTTATGTTTGATTGTCCCACGAAAATGACAAGAGCAAAAAAACCGTAATCCCTCTTCAGAATCAGGGAATTACGGTTTCTTCGATCATGATCATATGCAGCCCTGCCCATCCGGCAGAGGCATTCCTTACATTGTCTTGGCGATTTCCGCCCCGACTTTCCAAATGTCGCCTGCCCCCATGGTCAGGACAAGCACCCCTGGCTGGAGCCGCGGCTTCAGATCGTTCAGGACATCTTCCTTCGTCGGCAAATAACGGGCACCCGCATTGCTGTTTTTGACGATCAAATCAACCAGCTTTGAAGAGCTCACGCCCTCGATCTGCTTCTCTCCGGCTGGCGAATAAATGTCGGTAATGATCACTTCATCGGCTCCGCCGAACGCCCGGCTGAATGCATCGAGCAGGAAGAAGGTCCGTGTATAGCGCTGCGGCTGGAACACGGCGATAATCTTTTTGCCCGTAGCCTTGGCGGCGCTGATGGTAGCTTCGATCTCCGTCGGGTGATGCGCGTAATCGTCGATGATCAGAATATCGTTCTTCTCACCGAGCACCTGGAAACGGCGTTTGGCGCCATGGAACTTCGAAACGCCCGCAGCGATGGATTCGAACGGAATCCCGGCCTTCAGGCAGGCGATCACCGTGGCCATGGCGTTATAGACGTTGTGGCGTCCCGGAACCGAAAGCTCGACGGTTCCCAGCGTCTGTCCGTTATGCTTCATCGTGAAGGATACGTGACGGTCGCCCAGGACCAGATCCTCTGCGGTATATTCCGCATCGGAATCGATCCCGTAGGTGGCCACATTGCAGCGGATCGAAGGAAGGATCGCGCGGATATTCGCGTCATCAGCGCAGACGACGGCCGTGCCGTCTTCCTTGATCTGGCTCAAAAACTGCACATAAGCGCTCTTCAGCTTCTCGAAATCGCCGTCGTAGTTTTCAAGATGATCCGCCTCAATGTTCGTCACGATGCCGAGCCACGGATGGTACTGCAAAAAGGAGCCGTCGCTCTCATCCGCCTCAGCCACCACGTAGTCCCCTTTGCCAGCCTTGGCGTTCGTGCCGACGTTCATAATTTCCCCGCCGATAATAAACGTCGGATCTGCGCCGCATTCCTCCATGGCGAGTGCAATCATGGACGACGTAGTCGTCTTGCCGTGTGCTCCCGCAACGGCGATGCCCTTGCGCTCATTCAGCAATCTGGCCAGCATTTGCGAGCGGTGAAGGATCGGAATGTTCAGATGCTCCGCCTCTCTTCGTTCCACGTTGTCTTTGGGAAGCGCCGTCGAATAGACGACCAAATCCGCTCCGTGAACCTGCTCGGCCGTATGGCCTATATAAATTTTGGCTCCCTTGGCAGCCAGTTTTTCCGTTAATTCCTGGGCAGCCACGTCCGAACCCGTGACCGTGTATCCCATTTCCAGCATAACCCGTGCGATGGCGCTCATCCCGTAGCCACCAATACCGATAAAATGAACATGTTCAGAATTCAACAGATTTTCACCAACCTTTTTCAGAATCGGTCTGACCCAGCAGGGCTGCCCGCACATCAGAAATCAAATACAGCGTGCCGGACACCACTGCCAAATCCCCCGGTTCTGTCCGTGACTTAAGTATGTCTAGCGCGTGTTTCCAATCCGGTTCTACGATGATCTGCAAACCTGGTTTGCCGTGAGAATGCTTCAGCCGCTCCACAATGTCCAGCAAAGCATCAGCGTCCATTTTTTTCCGGAAATCCGGCTCGGTCAGGATAAGCGTATCCACTATTGGAAGTATATGCTTCAAAGAGGACTCATGATGCTTATTTGACAGCATTCCCATCATCAAATTTAACTGTTTAAAGTGATAATGCCTTTGCAGGCTCTTGCTGAGGCTCTCCAGCCCCTCCGGATTATGCGCCCCGTCCAGAACAATCCGCGGAGAATCGCCCACTTCTTCGAGCCGGCCGGCCCACTTCGTATCCCGGAATCCCTTCAGCAGATCCTCATCGTCCATGACAAAAGCCATGTACTGCCGCAGCACTTCCAGCGCCATCATCGCGCCGGCGGCATTAGCAATCTGGTGCTCGCCCTTCATCCCGATGCTCAGATCCAGCTCGCGGAAAGGACCTTTGAAATGGAACGTCTGCAAGGAACCGTCCAGACCGGTATATTCGTAGGTGAACTGCTCTCCCGCCAAATACAGCGTCGTGCGGCACTCTTCGGCTTTTTGCTTCAGCACCTCAATGACTTCCGGCTGGTTCACGCAGCTGACCACCGGAACGCCTGGTTTGATAATGCCAGCCTTTTCCGTGGCGATTTCCACAAGCGTATCGCCAAGAATATCGGTGTGGTCCATCCCGACATTGGTGATGATGGAGACGATGGGGTGAACGATGTTCGTTACATCCAGCCTTCCCCCGAGCCCGGTCTCCCATACAACCACGTCAGGGTAGCATTCCTCGGCATAATACAGAATCGCCAGAGCCGTGGACACTTCGAACATCGTCGGCGATCCGAGCTCCGTGGCCGCAATCTCCTGCACTGCAGGGTACAGGCGGTTCGCCAGGGAGAGCAGCACCTCCTCCGGAATGTCTTCCCCGTTGTACTGAAAGCGGTTCGTGAATTTGGTGATATACGGCGAAGTATACGTGCCTACCGAATAACCGCTTTGCAGAAGTACACGGGTCAAGTAGGCGCATGTCGACCCTTTCCCGTTCGTACCGGCGACATGAATGAATTTCAGCCTCCGGTGAGGGTTCCCGAACTTCTCCATTAACGTTTCGATCCGCTGCATCCCCGGTCTGATCCCAAACGGAATCAGACCGTTAATCCAATTCGCCGCCTCTTCATATGTGCGCAGAGAAGCCTCCCGTCCGGCTTCCAATTGATCCCCCATACCATTCACCTTCTGAATTTTAGTTAAGTTTCTGCTGCGTCGTGATCAGCCTCTCAGCTCTTCGATCCGTGCGATGACTTTGCTGCGTTTATCGGAATAGTCGGCCATCTTGGCCTTCTCCTCTTCAATGACTTTTGCCGGCGCTTTCGCCACAAAGCCTTCATTGGCCAGCTTTTTCTCCACCCGCTGCACTTCGCTGTTCAGATGCTGCAGCTCTTTCTCCAGCCGCGCAATCTCCTGGTCAATGTCGATCAGACCGGCTAGCGGCAGGTACAGCTCGGCACCGGTAATCACGGCGGTCATCGCCTTGTCCGGCGTCGTCAGGTCCAGACCTGCCGTAAAGCTCGAGGTGTTGCAGAAGCGCTGAACGTATACTTCGTTCCGGTCCACGATCTGCAGCACTTGCTCATCGCCCGCCTTCAGCATCAGCTCGATCTTCTTGCTCATCGGAACATTAACCTCTGCACGGATGTTGCGAACGGCACGGATGGCATCCATCAGCAGCGACATCTCGGCTGCAGCTTCGGCATCCTCGAAGGCTGGATCATACTCCGGCCATGCCGCAAGCGTGATCGTTTCCCCTTCGTGAGGCAGATGCTGCCAAATTTCTTCGGAGATGAACGGCATAAACGGATGAATCATCCGCAGCGTGCGGTCCAGCACATAGCTAAGCACCGACTGCGTCGTTTTCTTGGCGCTCACATTGTCTCCGTACAAAGAGAGTTTGGCAAACTCAATGTACCAGTCACAGAGGTCATCCCAAATGAAGTTATACAGGAGCCGGCCCGTTTCACCAAATTCGTAGGCATCTATTAGACGCGTAATGTCACGGGAAGTTTCGTTCAGGCGGTGGAGAATCCAGCGGTCCGCCGTGCTGAGCTCTCCGCTTATGTCAATGTCGTCATATGTGAATCCTTCCAAATTCATCAGAGCGAATCGGGAAGCGTTCCAGATTTTATTGGCAAAGTTGCGCGCCTGCTCCACGCGTTCCCAGCGGAAGCGCAGATCCTGCCCCGGCGTGCTGCTCGTGGAGATCATGTAGCGCATCGCATCTGCGCCGTACCGTTCGATGACGTCGAGCGGATCGACGCCGTTGCCGAGCGACTTGGACATTTTCCGTCCCTCGGAATCCCGGACCAGACCGTGCATCAGCACGTCCTTGAACGGAATTTCGCCCGTAAATTCCAGCGCGGTAAAGATCATCCGGGCTACCCAGAAATAGATGATGTCATAGCCCGTAACGAGTACATTCGTCGGATAATAACGCTCCAGATCCGCCGTCTGCTCCGGCCAGCCGAGGGTAGAGAACGGCCACAGCGCCGAACTGAACCAGGTGTCCAGAACGTCGTTGTCCTGCGTAAGCTCGGTGCTTCCGCATTTGGAGCATTGGGTTACATCCTCGTGCGCGACGTGGATCTCACCGCAGGATTCACAGTACCAAGCCGGAATCCGGTGTCCCCACCACAACTGACGCGAAATACACCAATCCCGGACGTTTTCGATCCAGTTCAGGTATGTTTTCTCGAAACGCTCCGGAACAAAACGTACCCCTTTGCCTGCCTTTTGCGCCTCGATGGCTCTTTCTGCGAGCGGCTGCATTTTAACGAACCACTGCGTCGACAAGTAAGGCTCGACTACGGCGCCTGTGCGCTCGCTGTGCCCTACCTGGTGCACATGGTCTTCGATTTTGATCAGCACGCCGAGGTCCTTCAAATCCTGAACGATCTGCTTGCGGCAATCGGCCCGGTCCATGCCTTCGTACTTCGCAGCCTGGTCATTCATCGTGCCGGTCTCGTCCATCACGATGATTTGCGGCAGATCGTGGCGCAATCCCACCTCAAAATCGTTCGGATCGTGTGCCGGGGTAATTTTTACGGCGCCGCTGCCGAATTCTCGTTCCACGTACTCGTCGGCAATAATCGGAATCTCGCGTCCAACTATCGGAAGCACGAGCATCTTGCCGATCATGTCCTTGTAGCGCTCATCTTTCGGATGAACCGCTACCGCCGTATCGCCAAGCATCGTCTCGGGACGCGTGGTCGCTACCGTAATGTGGCCGCTTCCGTCCTTCAGCGGATACTGCAAATGATACAGATGGCCGTTGACTTCTTTATATTCAACTTCAATATCGGACAAGGCGGTTCTGGCGGCCGGATCCCAGTTAATGATCTTTTTGCCGCGGTAGATCAGCCCTTTTTCATAGAGTTTCACGAAAACTTCGCGAACCGCCTTCGACAGACCTTCGTCAAGCGTAAACCGCTCTCTGGAGTAATCCAGGGAAAAGCCCATTTTGGCCCACTGTTCATGAATCGTTTCCGCGTATTGGTCCTTCCATTCCCATACTTTCTCCAGGAACTTCTCGCGCCCCAGGTCGTGGCGGCTAATATTCTGCTCACGCAGCTTCTGCTCCACCTTGGTCTGCGTCGCGATGCCCGCATGGTCCGAGCCCGGAAGCCACAAGGCGTCGTATCCCTGCATCCGCTTCGTGCGGATCAGAATATCCTGCAGGGTAAAGTCAAGGGCGTGCCCGATATGGAGCATCCCCGTTACGTTTGGCGGCGGAATCACGATCGTGTACGGCTCCGCCTCGGGCTTCTGCCCGGCTTTGAAATACTGGCCGTCGATCCAGTATTTGTACCATTTCTTCTCGGCCGATTTCGGGTCATACGTCGTCGGCATCCCGGTTGTTGCTTGGTTTTCCTGGTCTGTCATATTGTTCATCCTCCATCACAAGATCAGCTTTGCCAAAAATACAAAAAACCTTTCGTCCTCAAAGGACGAAAGGCTGTTCTTTCGCGGTACCACCTTTGTTTTGCGACAAGCAGCACAAACACGCATGCCCCCCGCAACACTCCATACAGATAACGGCTGCAGCCGGCCGGCTCTACCTCCCGCGCCTTCGAACGCAGGTGCTCAAACCGACAACTTCCGGGCGACTTCGGACAGCTGCATCCTGCGGAATCTTCCAGCGCTGCAATTCCGCTCTCTGAAGGGCAATACCGCCTACTCTTCCCGTTCATCGTTTTTTTGAAGATGGTTAAATGGATTCATTTTCAGCGAAGCTGAAGCGATTCATATCGCAAGAAAAACTTCCGTCAAATACGGGATGTCTTCTGTAATTGACGTTCATTGATGTTTTTCTGCAAAACATATACTCCATAATAACGCGCTTCATGTCGATAGTCAACTTCCCTTGGCCCAAAGTGCAGGACCATTTTCCCGTGTTCAGGCAGGCCACATCCCGGGAACAAAAAAAAGCCCGGCGCAACAAAGCGCCAGGCTCTTCGGATTGCATCAAAAACGTTACGGGATGTACAGAACTTGACCTTCCTGCACGGTCTGGTCCGCCAGCCGGTTGTACAGCACTAGCTCCCGCGGCGTCAGCTGATAACGGTCGGCGATCGTCTCGAGCGTCTCTTCCCGCTGAACGATGCACAGCCGGACCTTACGGAAAGGAGTCTGCTCGGAGATACTGCCGAGGAACAGGTTCTTCCATTTGATATCATCGGCTTCAGCAGCACCCGCGCTGGCGGCGGCATCAGCAGCCTGCTGCTCCTCCTGTGCCTGCTGGTACTCAAGCTCCTTGATCGAACGGCTTGAGGACAAGATCGAGGAAAAACCGATCGCTTCCTTCTCGCCGGACTCGGGTTCCTTCTTGCTTCCGAGCGCAATCCGCATTTCCCGGTCTTCAGGCGGTTCTTCCTGCTGAACTTTATCCTGGAAAGCTCCAAACGGGAACGTAGGCTCGCTGAACGGGTCTTTACCCGCCGCGTTCAAATAGATGTCTTCTTCCTGTTCTTCATCCGCCTGAACCGCCGTCGCTTCCGGATGCAGCAGCTCCGACTCCTCTTCATGCTCAAAATGCCACTTGTTCGGGTACTGGGGCTCCGCTGTCCGGTCTGATGGTTCCTTGTCCGTATGTAAAGCGGATAATCCGGCCACCTGCGGCGGAGGCGCTGCCGCTTCCCGCTCAGGTTCGCGGGCAAATTCCCATGCGGTAGACGGCGCAGTTTCACGGGAATCGGACGCCTGAGGCACAGCCGCTTCCTCCGGCTCGGACGGAGGAACAGCAGCCGCTTGCCATACGGCTTCCCAGGCTGCCGCTTCCCGTGCTTCATCCGAGTCATCGGCTTCCGTGGCTTCGATCGGAACCTGTTCCGGCTGCTCTGCCTGAATTTGGGACTGAGGCGGCGCAAAGGACGGAGCCGGTGCGGTCCAGACAGGCGCAGGGTCGTCCGGCGGCGTGAATTCACGCTGTTCCGGTTCTGCCGAAGCCGGTTCTTCCTCCCGCTCTTGCGCGAAGATAGCCGCTTCCTCCGGAATGTCCTCATCCGGTGCATGAACCACCGTGAATTCGTCCGCTTTCCAGGCGGGTGATTCCGCGACCTGAGTCTCGATGCCGCGCAGAGAGAGAACGCCCGTAATATTCAGGCTTCGTTTGGACAGCAGGTCGACGTCGAAATTTTCGATTTCCACCGCAATGTCATCCAGCGAGGTTACCCGGTTCAAGGGAACCGTAATTTCCACTGGAATGAAATGCTCCAGCCGCTGCGTCCCTTCTTCCTCACCTTCGCTTCTGTACAGCCCCGACAGGAGCAGATGCCCGCGCAGACTGGCTTGTTCGTCCTGGCTGATCACTTGAATATGCGGAAGCAGCTCGATTTCCTCGAGTTCTTCGATTCCCGCCACGTCTTCGTTTAAATGAATGCGTTCGTAAATGTCAAAGCGTAAACCGTAGGACTGGTCAAACACAAATAACGTCCTCCTTTTCGGCATATTTCTAACCGTGGGCCATCCCCACAGCACGAGCCAAAATCGTTACTCGTTCTATTTATATGCTTTAAAAAGAGGAGCATGCCAGTTTTCATATGATACTTAGGTTTACGCTCTCACAAGGGCTTTGAGACGCTCCATATCCTCGGGCCACGGATCGCTCACCTCAATCTGCTCGAGTGTGAGCGGATGGGCGAAAGAGAGACGCTCCCCGTGAAGCGCCTGCCTGCCGATGGCGGACATGCTTCCGCCATACAGGGCATCACCCAGCAGCGGGTGGCCGACATGACTGAGATGAACGCGGATCTGATGCGTCCGTCCGGTTTCCAGTTCCAAGTAGACGAGGCTGGCTTGATTCCCGGCTTCTGCATGGAGAATCCGGGTCACCGCAGATTGCCCTCCCGGAGACACCCGTCTGCGCTGCTTGTGATGGCGGTCCTTGCCGATGGGCAGGTCGATGACCTTCAGATCCGCAGGGATCCGCCCCTCGACAAAGGCGGCGTAAATCCGCGAAATCCGCTTGCCGCTCATCTCCTTGTCCAGCACAAGCTGCGCCCAGTCATTTTTGGCATACAGCACGGGCCCAGTGGTATGCTGGTCGAGCCGATGAATATGCCTGACCGCAATCTCTTCCCCCTGCATCTGATAATGGGCGGCCACGGCATGATCCAACGTGATTTCGTCGGAGCGTCCATCCGGGTGAACCTTCATCCCGGCAGGCTTGTGAACGACCAGGCAGAAGTCGTCCTCGTACAGCACGGTGAGATCCATCCAGATAGGCTCGATCCCCGCCTTGCGGGCAGCAAAAAGGGCCAGCCGTAGCCGGTCCCCTTTCCACTCGATGCCATTTGATGCCTTAAGCTGTCCAAGCAGCTTCTCCGGCATGCCTGCCTCATTCAGCAGCCACGCCGCGGCCGCCGCTTCGCGGTCTTCGGCCGATGCAATTTTTTTGCCCGGAGCCAGCTCCAGCCATTCCCCGCGCCGGAGCCAGTGGTTCAGGCTCACAGCTGCTTGAGGGCGTTGTAATTGGCTTCGATCGTCGCATCGATGTCTTCGATGCTATGGGCAGCCGATACAAACATCCCCTCAAATTGGGAAGGAGCCACGCTCACGCCTTCCTCAATCAGATTGCCGAAATATTTGGTGAAGCGCGGAATGTCGCTCGTCTTCGCCGTATCGTAATTCACGACAGGCCCTTCCGTGAAGAAAGGACATACCATGGAACCGACGCGGTTAATCGTCACCGGAATGCCAAGCTCTTTGGCATTTTTCACAAAACCGGCCTCCAGACGGGCTGCGCGCTCTTCCAGCTGGTCATATACGGCAGACGTCAGGAGCTTCAGCGTCGTAAACCCGGCTGCCATGGCCAGCGGATTTCCGCTCAGCGTGCCCGCTTGATAAATCGGACCCGACGGCGCCACTTTCTCCATAATTTCGCGTTTGCCACCGTATGCGCCGACAGGCAGTCCGCCGCCGATGACCTTGCCCAGGCAAGTCAGGTCAGGCGTAATGCCGAACCGGCCTTGGGCACAGTTCAAATGAACACGGAACCCGGTCATGACCTCATCAAAAATGAGCAGGCTACCGTATTTCGTTGTAATTTCGCGCAAGCCCTCCAGAAAGCCCGGAAGCGGAGGCACGACGCCCATGTTGCCGGCTACCGGCTCCACGATAACGCAGGCGATCTCCTCGCCAAAACGTTCAAAAGCAAGCGTAACGGACTCAAGGTCGTTGTATGCAACCGTGATCGTGTTGCTGGCCACGCTTTCCGGCACGCCCGGGCTGTCAGGCAGACCCAGCGTCGCCACCCCGGAGCCGGCTTTGATGAGCAGGCTGTCCGCGTGTCCATGGTAGGAGCCTTCGAATTTCAAAATTTTGCTGCGTCCCGTGTACCCGCGGGCCAGGCGAATCGCGCTCATCGTCGCTTCCGTACCGGAATTGACCATCCGGACGATGTCGATAGAAGGAACACGCTCGCACACGAGCTTGGCCATCTCCGTCTCAATCAGCGTAGGAGCGCCAAAGCTCGTGCCTTTGGCCGCCGTTTCCTGAACCGCAGCAATCACTTCCGGATGGGCGTGTCCCATAATCAGGGGTCCCCAGGAGCCGACGTAGTCGATAAAACTGTTGCCATCAATATCGTACACGCGCGATCCTTGGGCATGGTCCACATAAATCGGCGTAAGGCCGACCGATTTAAAGGCGCGGACCGGACTGTTCACCCCGCCGGGAATATATTGCTTGGCTTCTTCAAAGGCCGACCGGGAAGCCTCCTCCTTGCGCTTTCCTGACATACTGCTCATGTCATTCACTCCAATCTATCGGTTTAAATCACCCCGCAATGCGGGGATTTTGCTCCGATGCTTCGGTTATCCCTTGATCCACCGGGCCACGTCTTTGGCAAAATAAGTAATAATGATATCCGCGCCGGCGCGCTTCATGCTCGTCAGCATTTCCTGCACCACGGCTTTTTCGTCGATCCAGCCTTGAATGGCCGCCGCTTTGACCATGGAGTACTCCCCGCTCACATTGTAGGCGACGAGCGGAAGGTCGAACTGATCTTTCAGCGTGCGCATAATGTCCATATAGGACAAAGAAGGCTTGACCATCAGCATGTCGGCCCCTTCAAGCACATCGGATTCCGCTTCACGCAGCGCTTCGCGCGCGTTGGCCGGATCCATCTGGTAGGTTTTGCGGTCGCCGAACTGGGGTGCCGAGTCGGCTGCTTCGCGGAATGGGCCGTAGAAGGCGGAAGCATATTTGACCGAATAAGACATGATCGGAATATGCTCAAATCCGTTCTCATCAAGCCCTGCGCGGATCGCCTGCACGAAGCCGTCCATCATGTTGGACGGGGCGATAATATCGGCGCCGGCTTTCGCCTGGGACACCGCCGTTTTGACCAGCAGCTCCAGCGATTCATCATTCATGACGTCACCGCACACATGGCCATCCCGTTCATAGGTATGCACCATGCCGCAGTGTCCATGATCCGTAAACTCGCAGAGGCAGGTGTCGGCTACGACGAGCAGGTCCGGATACCAGGACTTGATCAGGCGTGTCGCTTCCTGCACGATGCCGTCTGCCGCAAAGGCCGAGGAGCCGATGCTGTCCTTCGTTTCCGGAATGCCGAACAACAGCACGGCCGGAATGCCGAGGGAGGCAATTTCGTCCACTTCTTCTTTCAGCCGGTCCAGCGAAAAATGATAGACTCCCGGCATGGATGAAATCTCGTTTTTTATGTTTTCTCCATAGGTTACAAAAATCGGCATGATCAGGTCATTCACGTTCAGCACCGTTTCGCGCACCATGTTCCGCATGCCCGCGGACTGGCGGAGGCGCCGGTGTCTTACCATTGGAAAACTCATAGCTGTAAACCTCCTGTTGGTAGATATTTACGAGTCTAGGATCATCCCAGACCCTTCTATTCTGATGCGGCCGCAGCTTCCGCGTTCCACAGGCACAGCGACCGGACAAGGCTGTCCAGCGTCGCTTCTTCGGCAATGATGCCTACTTCAAGGCCCGCGTCACGGGCTGTCTTGGCCGTAATTTCTCCAATACATGCAACTTCCACGCCCTGCAGCAGCGCTGCCGGGTCCTGCACTCCCATCCGCTGTAAAATCGAGAGCAGATTGTTCACCGTCGACGAGCTGGTAAACGTCACGGCATGAATCCCGCCCTCTTCCAGCAGCCGGATCAATTCGGGATCGTCCTCCCGCCCGGTGATCGTCTGGTACATCACGGCGCTGGTGACCTCGAGTCCCATCTCGGCGAGCTTCTCAGGCAGCCAGTTTCGTGCCAGATCCCCGCGCGGAAGGAAGACCTTCTGGCCGGCGAGCAGCTGGCTGCCCAGCGACTCGATCAGTCCCTCCTGCTGGAAGCGGTCCGGCAGCTCTACGGGGATGATGCCCCGCTGCCCGAGCTCTTCGGCTGTGGCCGGGCCGACCGCCGCAATTCGCGCCCGGTGCAGCTGCCGGATGTCCTTCCCCTGCTCCTTCAAATGGCGGAAGAAGTAGTCGACACCGTTGGTGCTGGTGAAGAACACCCAGTCGTATTCACCGAGCCGGTCGAAGGCGTCCTTGAGGCCCTGTTTAAGCTCGGGCGCTTCGGGATACACCGTCTCGATCACGGGAAATTCGTAGGGCTCCCCGCCGAGCTCCTCGATCCGGTTGACCAGATCGCTTGCCTGGGCCCGGGAGCGGGTGACCAGGATCCGCTTGCCGAACAGCGGCTGCGACTCCGCCCATTTGAGCTGCTCGCGCTGCCGCACGACGTCGCCGACAACGATGACGGCCGGCGGCTGAAAGTCCGCCTGCTTCACTTTCTCCGCGATGTCGGCGAGCGTCCCGGCGAGCACCGCCTGCTCCGCCCGCGTCCCCCACCGGATCAAGGCCACCGGCGTGTCGGGGTTGCGTCCATGGCGCATCAGCTGCTCGGCGATATAACCGATCTTGGCCACGCCCATCATAAAGACCAGCGTTCCGGTCGCGTTCGTGACCTTGTCCCATTCGATCATCCGGTCCAGCTTGTCCGGGCTCTCATGCCCGGTGATGATGGACAAGGAAGAGGCCAAATCCCGGTGGGTCACCGGAATGCCTGCGTACGCCGGTACCCCGATCGCCGCCGTAATGCCGGGCACGATTTCATAAGGAATGCCGTTTCGCCTTAGCAGCTCAGCTTCCTCACCTACGCGTCCGAATATCGTCGGATCGCCGCCCTTCAGCCGCACGACCGTTTTGCCCTGCAGGGCAAGGTCCACCAGCAGCTGGTTGATCTCTTCCTGCTTCATCGTATGGCGGTCCGGGAGCTTGCCGACGTATATTTTTTCCGTTCCAGGCTTGAGGGAATGCAGCAGCTGCGGCCCCGCCAGGCGGTCATACACGACGACATCCGCCTTTTGCAGGCATTCCAGCCCTTTTACCGTAATTAATTTGGCATGCCCGGGCCCGGCTCCCACCAAAAATACTCTTCCCGCCATGTTCTCATCCCCTACTCCCTGGTCTGTTCCAGTATTGTCTCGGCTCCCTGGGCAATCAGCTTATTGGCAACGTCTTCCCCAAGCTTCAGTGGATCCGTTCCCGTCAGCGTTTCTTTTAAAATGACGTCCCCTTCGGGAGATCCTACCATTCCCGTTAATTGTATAACGGGCGGAGTCTCTTGGGAATGCTCCGCCTCGAACGGAACGAGTACGGCGTGTGCCCCGATCGGCACCTGGCAGCCGCCGTTCAGCACGGCGAGAAATTTGCGTTCGGCAGCAACGGTCAGCTCCGATTCCTTATCGTTATATAAATCAAGCAGTCTGCGCAGATCCGCATCATCTTCGCGGCATTCGATGCCGAGCGCTCCTTGGCCAACAGCCGGCAGGCAGGTCTCCACCGGAATATACGAGCTGATTTTATCCTCCCAGCCCATGCGGTACAGCCCGGCAGCGGCGAGAATGATCGCCTGGAAGCCTTCCGTCTCGAGCTTGCGCAGACGCGAGTCAATATTCCCGCGAACAGGCTCCAGTTCCAGGTCCGGCCGGTGAGCCTTCAGCTGGCTGGAGCGGCGCAGGCTGCTCGTTCCCACTTTCGCTCCCTGCGGAAGCTCGTCAATGCTTTTCCCATGAAGGGAAATGAGACAGTCCCTCGGGTCAACACGGCGGGGCACCGCACCGTTCATCAGACCCTCGGGGAGAACCGAAGGCATGTCCTTCATGCTGTGCACGGCCATATCGATTTCGCCGTCCAGCATAGCCTGCTCGATTTCTTTAACGAACAAGCCTTTCCCGCCAACCTTGGACAACGTCACATCCAAAATGCGGTCGCCTTTCGTCACGATCTTTTTCACTTCGAATTGAAAATCAAACCCGTGTTCCGCGCACAGCTGCTTCAGCTGGTCGATGACCTGCCCTGTCTGCGTTAATGCCAATGCGCTTTGTCTGCTGCCTACTACGATTGTCCGCATCATGATTCCTCCTGGTTGTTCGCAATCCATTGCTTGATTTGTTCCGTATCCCACGGCTCAAACGTGCCCTTGCGGATTTCATCCAGCACTTCAAGCTCTGCCGCTTTCATTAATAATCTTTGCCGGCTTTCCGGGCGCGTAACCTGCCTCTTGATGCTGCTGCGCATCCGGTACATCCATTCGAGATATTCCTCGTATTCAGGGCCGTATTCATCCTCCAGCCTGTCGCAAATCTCCGCGGCCAGCGCCGGTCCGGCGCCCGATGTGGACACGGCGATCACCAGCCTGCCCCGGCGCAGCACGCTCGGGCTGATAAAAGAACCCGGCTTACTGCCGCCGGCCGCGTTTGCCAGCGCACCCATACGCTCTGCTTCGTCGATCACGGCACCGTTCACGTCAGGCGAGGAGGTTGCCGCATAGACCAAAAAGGCCCCCGCCAAATCTCCCGCCGCGTACTCGCGGGGAATCCAGCGGATCCGGCCTTCCATTACAAGCTGCCACAGCCCTTGCGTCACTTCCGGACTGATCACCGTCACATCGGCCGAAGCCGCAAGCAGGGAGTTTACCTTTCTTTCGGCCACGGCCCCGCCGCCCACCACGGCGCAGCAGCGCCCCTTGCAATCCAGCATTACGGGCAAATATACCGACAAAGGACTCACTCTCCTGTCCAACGGTGAAAATCGGACCACGTATTCAGTACGAAAATAAATATAATAAACGCATATCCGATCAGAATCCACTGGGCCATTACTTGACCGGAATGCTGTTTGGAACGTTTACGAATCAGAAAAAAATAATAAATCGCCAGTCCGGCAAGCGTAGCCACTACTTTCAAGTCCAGCAGCAGGCTGAGCTTGCCTTCGGAAATAAGCGACAGCACCGCGACGATGAACGAAACGGATAAGAGCGGAGTTCCGATCGATGCGAGCAGGTACGTATACTTGTCCATCAGCTCAAGACTCGGCAGCCGGCGGACGGTGTCGCTCCATTTTTTCCCTTTCAGCCTTCTATGAAGAAACAAATACATGCCGGCAAATACGGCGGCAATGGTGTAAACGGCGAAGCTTAGGTTGGCAAGCGTGATATGCAGAATGAGCAGGCCGTGTACCGTCTCCCAATGACGCAGCGGGTTATTCCCGGCCGCAAACCATAAACGGTTCAGCACCATGGCGCTGAATCCGATGATGCCGAGCAGCAGGACGGCAAACTCCGACCGCTGCACCCAGTTCATGATCAGCGCGGCGATAACGATACTAAATGAAAATAAGAGCAAAAAATCAAATGGGGTAAAGATCGGCAGCATGCTCTCCTGCCACGCTCTGATCAGAAGCGCGCCTCCCTGCAAAACGCCAACTACAACAAGAAGCCCTGTACCCATCCGCTTTGCCCCCTGATTGCGTCGTATGCAATCCGAGATAAAAAACAGAAGGCTCAGGGCGTAGATATAAATGCCGGCATCGTAAAAACCAGTGAGCAATGTCAACTCCCCCTACCGGCTTACAGGCTTGCAGGAGTCAAAGAAACCTTGGACAGCTTCATGTCCGATGGGTTCTTGCTGATCCCTTGCGGGACCGTGCCGGATTTCTCCATGACGCTGCTGCCATGACCGGACGCATTCATGTCCTCTTCCAAAGCAAATATATGTGTGAAAAACTCTAGCGCCTCGTTGCCTTCCTTGCCGCCGGCCATTTCCTTCAAGCGGTTGATCGGATCGTGCATCATCTGATTGACGATGCTCTTGGTCAACCGGCGGATGACTTTGCGCTGATGGTCGTTCAGTTCAGGCAGCTTGTTAAACAGGCTTTCCAGCGTCTCTTCATGAATCGCCGTGGACTTCTCCTGAAGCGCACGGATCGCCGGCCGGATGCCGAGCGTCTTGAGCCATTGATAGAACGCCGTCTTCTCCTCTTCGATCATCACTTCGATCTTCGCCGCTTCGGCCCGGCGCATTTCGAGGTTGCTCTCAACGATTCCTTCCAGGTCGTCAATATCATACAGGAATACGTTGCTAATCTCGGCGATAGCCGGATCAATGTCCCGCGGCACTGCGATATCAATCATAAACAGCGGTCGGGATTGCCGCTTCTTCATGCTCTCGCTGACCTGCGCCGGCGTAAGGACATAATCCTTTGCACCCGTCGAGCTGATCAGGATGTCCACTTCGTGAAGCCGGGCAATCGCCTGCTCCATCGTGCACGGCGTACCTTGAAACTTGTTGGCCAGCTCTTCCGCCCGCGCGAGGGTCCGGTTGGCGACGATCACCTCTTCGGCCCCGTTCGCGTACAGGTGCTTGACGGTCAGCTCGCTCATTTTGCCGGCGCCGAGAATGAGCACCTTCTTGTCGTTGAACATGCCAAAAATCCGTTTGCCCAGCTCAACGGCCGCGTAGCTCACGGACACTGCGCTTTCCCCAATGGAAGTCTCCGAATGGGCTCTCTTGCCTAGGGTCACGGCCTGCTTGAACAGCATGTTGAACCAGGTGCCCGTCGCTTTCTCCTCCTGGCTCTGCAGAAAGGCGCTGCGGACCTGACCCAAAATTTGCGTCTCCCCGATCACCATGGAGTCCAGACCGCAGGTCACCCGGAACAAATGGGAAATGGCCTGCTCGTCCTCATATATATATAAATGCTTTGTAAATTCTTCCCTTGGGATGTCAAACCATTGCTCCACAAAACTGCGGATGAAATATCCGCACATATGAAGACGGTCTACCACCACGTATATTTCAGTGCGGTTGCACGTAGCCACAATCACGCCTTCCATTACACTTTTCGTCAGCATCAGCTGGCTGAGTGCCTTTGGAAGTTCGCTTTGATCAAATGTAAAACGTTCCCTCACTTCTACAGGCGCTGTACGATAGTTTAATCCGACAACGACGATGTGCATTACGTGTTCACCTGCCTATGTTTCATTTCAAAAAAAAAGATCCAGTTCAGGACGTTTTTTTGATAATATCAGAAAGTATAAACTCCAGAGCCATGGCTTCCTGATATTGCAAGAAAAATTACATTTAAACGCGGTCTGTCTTCTTTGAAGGTACGTCGATAGACGTTTTTCTTACGGTACGTTCATTAACAACGTGTTCATTATATCACAAATGTCCTGCTCTCTCTGAACTATTTTTGAAATGTTTATGAAATTACATGTGATTTATTGTGTCACAAAGCACTGGGCTTTATACCCTCTTTATTGCGTTTCTTCCAGCGTCTTGGCGAGTTCTTTGCCGATTTTCTTCAGCTGGCCGGCTTGCGAGGCGATCACGTGCCCGTCCTCGCTCAGCAGCTTTTCGTATACAGGCATGACACCTGCATACAGCTGGCTGTACTGAAGCAGCATGTCCTTCTCCGCGTCGGTAAGGAGGCGGTTGCCGCCGATTTGCCACTCTGTGATTACATTAACCAGATCACCGACCGGTTTAAGCGGGTCGACGGCACCGTCCCCAAATGTTTTTGCCAGCCGGTCGTGAGCATACGACGCCGAATAAGCCGCCAGCTTGAGGGCGTTCAGCTCATCGGTGCGCGAACTGCCAGCCGCATCCGCCAGGGACGTTCCCAGCACCTGCATTTGAAACTGGGCCACCTCGAACAGCATCCTTTCAGCATTCTCTCCTTCGGTATGAGGCCACATCATCCGATACCCTTGGTAGACAAGGCTGACAAGCAGTACCAGCAGCAGACCGACAAACAGCAAATCCCTCTGTTTTCTCCTTCTCACGCTTAAGCGAACCTCCCTGTTAACAAGCTTACTACTCATTGTATGGGAGTCCAAAAAAACAAATAACCATGGAGATGTCCATGGTTATGATTTAGATATCGTTATTCGTGCCGCGAAGTTACACCAGCTCGGTCTGTTTCAGTTCAGGGGTTTCTACCGTCAATTCACCCAAACCGCGCACCAGTTTCTTGGCGTAAGTTTTCTCAGGTTTCAATACGGATACCAGGTAATCAATGGCCAACTGTGGATCTACCGTCTCACCGCAAGTGTAGCAGTCGATCGCTGCGAATCCTCTCTCAGGATACGTGTGGATCGAGAGGTGGCTTTCTGACAACAATACGAGTACTGTAGCGCCTTGTGGTTCAAACTGCTTGGATTGTACCGACATGACTGTAGCACCGCATGCTTCGGCTGCCTCAACCATTTGAGCCTGAAGAAATTCCGCGTCATTCAGCATGTCAAAATCTACACCCCAAGTATCAACAGCAACGTGTCTTCCGAAAGTTGAATATTCCATCCTTCGGTTCCCCCTTCCTAGGAATAAAATGTTTGAAAATTTCATCCGCTAGGACCTACGTCATTCACTTCCCGAGGGAATAATCTCTCGCAACATTCAATGTCCTGAGTGAATCCTGGTTCCTATATAATTCTTTTCAACGAGATTAAAAATAACATCTATCCGCCCTAATTGCAACCCTTTTTTATCCTTTGCAAATATTTATTTTTAGCCACTCATCCCCGCGTCACCCGACCCGTTTTACCGGGCGTTTGAGACATAAAAAGAACCCTTCGGTTACCGAAGGGTTCTCTTTCCCCGAGGCCATCTCAAGCCTCAAGTGCAAACCATTTATGTGTGGTGAGGCGCAGTTTCTGGTCAATGACAGCAATCTGTTCAGGGGTCACCGCTTTGTTCCGTTCATCGAGCCAAAAATTAATATCTTGGTACAAACGGGATATTTCCTGTTCAACCTCGGTGAGCTGGAACATCCGCTGGAGTTCTCCGGCCGTATGCTTATATTCATACACCAGCTTACTCTGGGAAGTCGTAACTTCCGCAATTTTGCGAACCGAGCCTTTTTCATAATAATACATCATCGTGAATCCTTGATAAATGCGATTGACGATTCCGTCTCCTTTGCAGGCGACGAACAGTTTGCGGACCGCGTTTGTCAGATGAGGGTTCACCAAGCGGCAAGACAATTCACAGATGTATAACGAACCTTTACGCTCCAGAGGGAGATGAACCGCCTCGCCGCTTTCGTCTTCAAGCACAATTTCTTGTCCTCCGCCGTCCAGTACTTTCACATAAGGATGCACATGACAGCTTTCCGCCGAATGCAAAAATTGGTTCAATTGCTGCTCCGTCATTTGTAAAGTAGTTTGAACATACTCTGTGGCTAACCGCTGAGCCATAAAAATCTCCTCAATTCTTTTTTATGATTACAGAACGATGTGCTCCAGCACGGTTCGATTCTATAATCGCAAGAAAAATTTCCGCCGGACATGGCGGGTGAAGATTGTTAAAGGCACTCAAGGCCTCTTTAAACAACCTTTAGTATTATTATACAGCACATCCTCGAGCATTGGCTTGCTGAGCGAACCATGAATTTCCTTCATATTTCATAAAATAACGGATTAAACCGGATTGTAGCCGAAAAATCTTATGGGATGCTCACTTTCCTCCCGCGAAAAGTCGGAATCCCTATAGTATACAGCGAATTTATCGCATTTTCGTTAAGTTGAAGCGTTACGAGTTCTCCTGCTGCCCTTCCTGCGGAACCGCCCCGGACTGCGGAGAGTCGCCGTTTTCCGTAAATGACTGGATCACAGCCCATAACTCTTCTTTACCCACACCCAGCTCCGAAGAAAACATGACGAACAAATCGTGGCTGCGGAGAAGTAGGCTCTCCTTCATTTGCTTGACGTGTTTCTGCCAGCGGCTCTTCGGTATTTTATCTGCTTTCGTAGCCACGACGCAGATCGGGATGTCATAATGCTGAAGCCAGTCATACATCATGACGTCATCCTTGGTCGGCGGGTGGCGAAGATCCACCACCATGAGAACCAGCTTCAGCGTCTGCCGCTCCAGCATGTATTTCTCAATCATCTTGCCCCAGGCCGCCCGCTGCGTCTTGGACACTTTGGCGTAGCCGTACCCTGGGAAGTCCACAAAATACAAAGCCTCATTAATACGATAGTAGTTCATATGCTGGGTTTTGCCCGGGGTCGAGCTTGTTCTCGCCAGGTTCTTCCGATTGATCAACCGGTTGATGAGCGAGGACTTGCCGACATTGGAACGCCCTGCCAGAGCAATCTCCGGCAAGGCGTCCACAGGATATTGGTCAGGGCCGACGGCGCTGATAATAAATTCTGCATTCGTAACTTTCATGTTAAATAAAACCCTCTCTAATGCACTCCCGCCTGCTCCACCAGTGCATGCTTCAGCACCTGGTCCATATGGGACACCGGAACAAACTCCACTTCTTCTTTGACACTGTCCGGAATCTCGCGCAGATCCCGCTCGTTGTCTTTGGGGAGCAGTATTTTTTTGTAGCCGGCGCGGTGCGCAGCCAGCGATTTCTCCTTCAGTCCGCCGATCGGCAGCACCCGGCCGCGCAGGGTGATTTCACCGGTCATGGCGATGTCTTTGGAGACATGTTTCTTGGTCAGGGCCGACACGAGGGCCGTGGCAATCGTAATGCCTGCCGAAGGTCCATCTTTCGGAATCGCCCCTTCAGGGATATGAATATGGATATCATTTTTCTCATGAAAATCGGGGTCGATGCCAAGCTCATCGGCTTTGGCGCGCGTGTAGCTGAAAGCGGCCTGCGCCGATTCCTTCATCACGTCCCCTAATTGGCCGGTCAGGGTCAGCTTGCCGGATCCCGGCACGACCGTGACTTCGACCATCAATGTTACGCCGCCGACCTCGGTCCAGGCCAGGCCGGTTACCGCACCAATCTGATCCTCGAGATCTGCCACGCCATATCTGAAGTTCGGGCTGCCTAAATAGTCCTTGACATCGTCCGGCTCAATGGTAATCTTATCGATCTCTTCGGATACGATGATCTTGGCCGCCTTCCGGCACAGCGCCGCGACCTGCTGCTCCAGGTTCCGTACGCCGGATTCCCGGGTGTACTCGCGGACCACTTTCATGAGCGCCTCTTCCCCGATCTCCAGCTGGTCTTCGTTCAGGCCATGCTCCCGTTTCTGCTTCGGCAGCAGATAGCGCATGGCGATTTGAAGCTTCTCCAGTTCCGTATAACCCGGGATGTTGAGCACTTCCATTCGGTCCAGCAGCGGACGCGGAATATTATGAATGGCATTCGCCGTCGTAATAAACATCACCTGGGACAGGTCGAACGGAATCTCGATAAAATGGTCGCTGAACGTATTGTTCTGCTCCGGATCGAGCACTTCCAGCAGCGCCGAAGACGGGTCTCCCCGGAAATCCGAAGCCATCTTGTCGATCTCATCAAGCAGGAATACCGGGTTCAGTGCACCCGCGTTCTTCATTCCCTGGATAATCCGCCCCGGCATCGCTCCAACATAGGTGCGCCGGTGACCGCGGATTTCCGCTTCATCCCGCACGCCACCGAGCGATATCCGGACAAACTTGCGGTTCAGCGATTTGGCGATCGACCGGGCAAGCGAAGTTTTACCAACGCCCGGAGGTCCGACCAGGCACAGAATCGGCCCTTTCATCTTCTTCACCAGCTTCTGAACGGCCAGGTATTCGAGTACGCGCTCCTTCGGCTTGTCGAGGCTGTAATGATCCTCGTTGAGCACCTGCTCCGCCTTATGGATATCCAGATCGTCCTCGGTTTTAGCCGACCAGGGAAGGCCAAGCAGCCAATCGAGATAATTGCGGATCACGCCGCCTTCCGCCGAGCTTGCAGGCATTTTCTCGAGACGGTCGATTTCTTTCTCCACCTTCTCTTTGACCCTTTCGGGAAGCTCCTGCTTGTTCATCTGCTCACGCAGCTCTTCGACTTCTCCAGCGCGGCCTTCTTTCTCGCCCAGCTCCTTCTGAATCGCCTTCATCTGTTCGCGCAAATAATATTCCTTCTGCGTCTTTTCCATCTGCTTCTTGACGCGCTGGTTAATTTTGCGTTCGAGCTCCAGCACTTCGCGTTCGTTATTCAGAATATCGAGGAGCTTCTCGAGCCGTTTGCCAACGTCGACGGTCTCCAGAATATCCTGCTTATCCTTGATTTTTAACGACAGATGGCTCGTAATGACGTCGGCCAGTCTGCCGGGCTCGTCGATATCGGACACCGCGGCAAGCGTCTCGGGCGTTACCTTTTTCGATAAATTAATATAGTGCTCGAATTGACTGAGTACCGTACGCATCAGTGCATCCACTTCAGGATCGTCGCTGTCTTCCTCCTTCAGCTCGCGGGCAATGACTTCGTAATATTCTTCATTGTCCGTGTACTGAATGATCTCGGCACGCTCCATCCCTTCTACCAGCACCCGGATGGTGCCGTTCGGAAGCTTCAGCATCTGTCTGACGTTGGCGACAGTGCCAACCCGGAAAATATCTTCCTGCGTTGGTTCTTCTATGTTCACCTCGGACTGAGAACAAAGGAGAATCAAATTATCTTCCACCATTGCTTTTTCCAGCGCTTTGACCGATTTCTCCCGGCCTACATCGAGATGCAGAACCATGCTCGGGTAGACTAGAAGGCCTCGCAAAGGCAGTAAAGGAAACCGGCGGCCTTTTGATTTACTGGGCCCCATCGCTTTTGCACCTCCAGCCGTTCTCAGGGTTATGACATTCGATTTTATTTTAGCAAATGTTCACATAAAACACCAATCTTTGTAGCCTGATCAGCAGGAGCCGGCATCCGTTATTTGGCTGTTACGTGCAGGCTTGGCATGCAGGAAGGAAGCTGAAGCTGCCGGGAATGTCTCCGGGGCCGCGCTGGGTTCGATCGTTTCCTCTGCGCTGCTGTCGACTTGACGGTCCAGCTCGCTTCCAAAAATATGCCCGAACGCTTCCTGGATCGACTCCACCGGAATGACGCGCAGACCGTTCAAATCCTCGAACAGAGTCTGCCAATTTTCCTTCGGAATGATCACTGTCGTTGCTCCTGCCTGGAAGGCCGCCTCGACTTTGGCGATAACGCCCCCGATCGGCTTCACTTTACCGTGAATGCTGATTTCGCCCGTCATGGCCAGTCGATTGTCCACCGGCAGCCCTTTCATCGCCGAAACGATGGCGGTAGCCATGGCAACGCCGGCAGAAGGACCGTCAATCGGCGTTCCTCCAGGGAAATTGATGTGCAGATCATAATCGCCAGGCGAAAGACCCATGGAGCGCAGGACGGTCAGCACGTTTTCGATGGACCCCTTCGCCATGCTCTTGCGGCGCAGCGTTCGGGAGCTGCCCCCGCCGATCTCTTCCTCTTCGACGACCCCGGTAATATTGTAGACGCCTTGTCCTTTGGCGACTGGAACGGCAGTCACCTCAATTTCAAGCAGTGCTCCCATGTTCGGACCGTACACGGCAAGGCCGTTGACCAGGCCAACCTGCGGGCGCTCCGGAACCTTCCGGTCCGGACGGGGCTGAAGCTGGCTGCTGCTTGCTACCCATTCGACGTCGGAAGCCGACAGGGAGTCCCTTTTTTCCGTCAAGGCCAAACCTGCTGCCAGCTGAATGATATTGACCGCCTCGCGTCCGTTGGTCGCATACTGCTTCACAACCTCGACCGCCTCCGGGCATGGCTTCAGACCGATCTTTTGAATCGCATCCTCCGCAATGCGGCTGATCTCCTCAGGAAGCAGCGGGCGGAAAAAGATTTCCATACAGCGCGAACGCAGCGCCGGCGGAATTTCCTGCGGCGAGCGTGTCGTTGCCCCGACCAGACGAAAATCGGCCGGAAGGCCGTTCTGGAAAATATCGTGCACATAGGCCGGAGTGTTGCTGTCCTCCGAATTATAGTATGCACTTTCGAGCAGGACCTTACGGTCCTCCAGTACTTTTAACAATTTATTCATTTGGATCGGATGCAATTCCCCAATCTCGTCGACAAACAAAATTCCCCCGTGCGCTTTCGTAACCGCACCCGGTTTAGGCTGAGGAATGCCGGCGACGCCCATGGAGCCCGCCCCCTGATAGATCGGGTCATGGACCGATCCGATTAATGGATCGGCAATCCCCCGCTCGTCGAAACGGGCGGTGGTCGCATCGATTTCGGTAAATTTGGCGTCGGCTTTAAATGGCGAGGCCGGATTTTTTTTGGCCTCCTCCATCACAACCCGGGCGGCTGCGGTTTTCCCGACCCCCGGCGGCCCATAGATAATGACATGCTGCGGATTCCCGCTGCACAGCGCGGCCTTCAACGCACGTAGCCCGTCCTTCTGTCCGACGATATCCTGCAGCGACTGCGGTCTCGTTTTTTCGGCCAGCGGCTTGGTCAGCGAAACCGAACGCAGCTTGCGCAGCTTATCCATCTCTTTACGTGATTCCCGATCCACCGCGGTGCGGTTCGTCTTCTGCCCGCGGAGCAAATTCCAAAAATAGACGCCGATGATGATCGCAAAGAAAAATTGTACCAGCATCATAATCATGGTTAAATCCATAGTAAATCCCTCCCGATTCTCAGTTCAGTGGCTTCTCCTCCGGCATGGTTTTAGATTGATAAATCATCTTGCCGGAAATAGGTTCGTTAGCCTGATACATGGTAGTATAGCCTTTTCACCCATGAGTAAACGGGATGGGCCGGGATTTTTGCATCTTTTTTGGAAAATGTCCGCCCTCATTCAAAAAAGAAGCCGCATCACTGCATAAGCAGGACTGCGGCTTCTTGCGGCAAAATTAGTGTTTGCGCCCCGGGATCGTTCCGGTTTCTTCGTATACTTTGACGATGCTGTCGATTTCCTTCTTCAATTCGTCCACCATTTCGGCTTCCGGCACTTTGCGGATCATCTCTCCGTAACGGAAAAGGAGTCCTTCGCCGCGACCGCCGGCGATGCCGATGTCCGCTTCACGCGCTTCGCCCGGACCGTTGACCGCGCAGCCAAGCACGGACACTTTAATCGGCACTTTCAGCTGGGAGATGTAGGCTTCCACTTCGTTGGCGATGGAGAACAAGTCGATGTCCAGCCGCCCGCAGGTCGGACAGGACACGAGCGTTGCGGCGTTCGAGATCAGACCGAAGGTCTTGAGCAGCTCACGCGCCACTTTGACTTCTTCCACCGGATCTGCGCTCAAGGAAATACGCACGGTGCTGCCGATGCCCATCGAGAGCAGGGCGCCGATGCCCGCCGAGCTCTTGATCGTACCGGAGAACAGCGTTCCCGATTCGGTAATACCAAGGTGCAGCGGATAAGGAATCACTTCGGCCGCTTTACGGTAAGCTTCGATGGCCATCGGCACGTCGGAGGCTTTCAAAGACACGATAATATCGTGGAAGTCGAGCTCTTCCAAAATGCCTATGTGATATAGGGCACTTTCCACCATAGCTTCAGGCGTCGGATACCCGTATTTCTCCAGCAGATGAGCTTCAAGCGAACCGGCGTTTACGCCGATCCGGATCGGAATCCCGCGCTCTTTACAAGCGCGGACGACCGCTTCCACCTTCTCGCGGCTGCCGATATTGCCGGGGTTGATCCGGACTTTATCGATGCCGTTCTCGATGGCTTTCAGCGCCAGCTGGTAGTTAAAATGAATATCCGCAACGAGCGGAATATGAATGCGTTTCTTGATCTCTTTAATGGCTTCCGCCGCTTCCACATTGTTGACCGTTACCCGGACAATCTGGCAGCCGGCTTCTTCGAGCCGAAGGATTTCCGCCACCGTGGCTTCCACGTTTGCGGTCTTCGTCGTACACATGCTTTGGATAATGACTTCGTTGTTACCGCCAATCGTCAAATTACCGACCTTGACCGGCCGTGTGTCTTGTCTCAAAAACATGATTGTTCTCTCCCATAACGCCAAGACTCCACCCCGTCCCCGCGAAGCAAGCGGCAGGGCGGAAGTGGAGAATCGGCACCTAAATTTGGGAAAATGGCATCTGTTTTACAAACAGATTACGCACTTTCCTCTTGTTTTTTATCTTTTTTGCTGATTAATTCCGGAATCATCTTCTCTTTGACAACCTGCTCCGTAATGATGCAGTCCTTGATATCCTCGCGGGAAGGAACCTCATACATTACGTCCAGCATGATGCCTTCAATGATGGCCCGAAGTCCGCGGGCACCCGTATTGCGTTTGATCGCTTCGCGGGCAATCGCTTCAAGGGCTTCCGGCTCGAATTTCAGCGTTACGTTATCCATTTCGAGCAGTTTCTGATACTGCTTCGTCAGCGCGTTCTTCGGCTCGGACAGAATACGCACCAGCGTCTTCTCATCGAGCGGCTCCAGCGTCGAAATGATCGGCAGACGTCCCACGAATTCAGGGATCAGGCCGAATTTCAGCAGGTCTTCCGGAAGAACCAGACCGAGGTATTCACCCGGTTTCAGATCTTTCTGGTTGTCGGTACCCGCGTTAAAGCCGATAACTTTCTTACCGATCCGGCGCTTGATCATTTGCTCCAGGCCGTCAAAGGCACCGCCGCAAATAAACAGGATGTTCGTCGTATCGATTTGGATAAACTCCTGGTGCGGATGCTTGCGCCCGCCTTGTGGCGGAACCGAAGCGACCGTTCCTTCCAGGATTTTCAGCAGCGCCTGCTGTACCCCTTCACCCGATACGTCACGGGTAATCGAAGGGTTCTCGGATTTACGCGCCACCTTGTCGATTTCGTCGATATAGATGATGCCGCGTTCGGCTTTTTCCACGTCGTAATCGGCTGCTTGAATCAGCTTCAGCAGGATGTTCTCTACGTCCTCACCCACGTACCCGGCTTCCGTAAGGGAAGTCGCGTCGGCGATGGCGAACGGAACGTTCAAAATTTTGGCCATTGTCTGGGCAAGCAGTGTCTTACCCGAACCGGTTGGCCCCAATAGCAGGATGTTACTCTTTTGAAGCTCGACGTCTTCAATTTTGCTGCCGGTATTGATCCGTTTGTAGTGGTTGTACACGGCAACGGACAGCGATTTCTTCGCTTGTTCTTGACCGATGATATACTGGTCCAAAATATCGCAGATTTCCTTCGGTTTCGGAATATCCTTCAGATCCAGCTCTTCCTCATGTCCGAGCTCTTCCTCCACGATCTCCGTGCAGAGCTCGATACATTCGTCACATATATAGACACCGGGGCCAGCAACAAGCTTGCGCACTTGCTCCTGGGATTTCCCGCAAAAAGAGCACTTCAGCTGCCCTTTTTCATCGTTAAATTTAAACATGTAAACACCCCTTTAAGATTTAATCGGTGAAGTGAGAACCTGGTCAATTATGCCGTATGCTTTCGCTTCCTCCGCGCTCATGAAAAAGTCACGATCCGTATCGCGCTCAATTTTTTCAAGGGGCTGACCCGTGCGCTCCACGTAAATTTGATTGAGCTTTTCCCTGGTTTTAATAATCCAGCTCGCATGGATTTGGATGTCGGACGCCTGGCCCTGAACACCGCCGAGCGGCTGGTGAATCATGACCTCGCTGTTCGTCAGCGCAAAACGCTTGCCGGGTGCTCCGGCCGTCAACAGCAGGGATCCCATGCTCGCCGCCATACCAACGCAAATCGTGGATACATCAGGCTTGATAAACTGCATCGTATCATATATACCCATCCCCGCTGTGACAGAACCACCCGGTGAATTGATATACAAATGAATATCTTTCTCCGGATCCTCCGCAGCCAGGAACAATAATTGAGCTATGACGAGATTGGCAACATCATCATCAATCGCACTGCTCAGGAAGATAATGCGGTCCTTGAGCAATCTGGAGTAAATATCGTACGATCTCTCGCCTCTATTGGTTTGTTCTACAACCATAGGTATCAGACTCATGTGTCCAACCTCTTTTCCATGTAAAAGATGTGATGCGTGCTTCAATCAAGTTTACAGCACTATTCTAACATGTTCAAAGCACGATGTCATTTTTTCACTCCACACCATTTAATACAGTGTATGAGTTTTCTAACAATTATAACCCGAAACGGACTCTTGAATCGAATATGTATGGAAACAAAGCATCCATTTTCATGCAAGATTTAGATATAAATGGATACTTTTAGTTAAAAATAAGGCACGCAAATGAATATACGTGCCTTATCTCTCTATAGGTCCCTTATGTCAGCCTCCGCACTTAGAATCAGATGCAGAAGGCCGCGTCCGTTTCCTTCTTATTTTTCTTCAGCAGTTTCAGCAGTTTCAGCAGTTTCTTCGGCTGCTTCCACTTCTTTGCTGTTCTCAATCAGGAGATCCACCGTTTTGCGAAGGGAAATTTCTTCGCGCAGGCTTCCCAGCGAACCGTTTGCTGTAAGGATGTTGCGGATCTCGTCAGCAGTACGCTTGTAAGATTCAGCCATCACTTCCAGCTCTTTGTTGATGTCTTCCTCAGTTACTTCAATGTTCTCTTCTTTGGCGATTTGCTCCAGAACAAGGTTGTTGCGAACGCGTTTCTCGGCATCGTCCTTCATTTGCTCTTGCAGATCGCCCGTCGTTTGGCCAGAGAAGCTGAGGAACATTTCAAGGTTCATGCCCTGATTGCGCAGACGGTTGTCAAAATCACGCATCATGTTTTGAATTTCGCCGTCAATCATCGCTTCCGGAATTTCCACTTCGGCGTTGGCGGCAACTTTGTCTACAACAGCTGCTTCCTTATTGCCTTTCGCTTCTTGTTCCTTGCGCTCCAGAAGTTGTTTCTTCAGGTCTTCCTTGTACTCGGCGAGCGTTTCGAATTCACTTACGTCTTTGGCGAATTCGTCGTCCAGCTCAGGAAGCTGTTTGCGCTTGATTTCATGCACTTTCACTTTGAACACGGCTTTCTTGCCGGCCAGTTCTTCCGCATGATATGTCTCAGGGAAAGTCACTTCCACGTCTTTGAAGTCGCCAGTCGCCATGCCGACAACCTGCTCTTCAAATCCAGGAATGAACGTGCCGCTTCCCAGTTCCAGAGAATAACGCTCAGCTTGTCCGCCTTCGAAAGAAACGCCGTCAACAGATCCGTCGAAGTCGATCACGGCGACGTCTCCGTTCTCGGCAGCGCCTTCGTCGATAACCGACAGTTCGGCATGACGTTCTTGCAGACGCTTCAGTTCAGCGTCAAGCTCTTCGTCCGAAACCTCAACTTTTTGTACCGGAACTTCCACGCCTTTGTAATCTCCCAAAGTCACTTCAGGTTTAACCGTTACTTTCGCTTTGAATTTGAACACTTCGCCTTTTGCGAATTGGTCAATCTCCACTTCAGGACGGTCTACAGGGAAGATGTCAGTTTGGTCGACAGCTTCTGTGTATACTTCAGGAAGCAAAATGTCGATTGCGTCTTGATACAGAGCTTCGACGCCATAACGGGCTTCGAAGATCGGCCGAGGTACTTTACCTTTACGGAAACCAGGCACGTTAGCCTTTTTTGCTACTTTATTAAAAGCTTTGTCGAGGGCTGCAGCTACACGGTCTGCTTCCACTTCAACTTCAAGAACGCCAAGGTTCTTCTCTATTTTTTCCCAGGTTGCTTTCATTTTATGCTTTCCCCTCCAAAAATAATTCACATGTACTTAAGTTATCAGCACGCACAGAATAACCATTATAGTATAAACAACATTGCGGTGTTTTTCAAGGGCAAGCCCTTGGCAACTCTTCAGGTAAACGTTTCCGATCGCCTATTCCTGCATGCCGGCCGACACGAACTGCCTGAAGCTTCGATAAGCCTGCTCAAAACGGAAGCGCATCGTGTCCGTGATCCCGTACATCGCCCGGGACTCCTCCTCGTTGCGGCTGCCTGTGAGGCTCTCGGTGACGATCTGATGCAGGGCAGCTGCCCAGATGTCGATCGTAGTGTCGTCCTCGTCAAGGATCGACAGGTAATCCTCCGTCCCGTAGATCGCCATAATAAACTGCGACCACAGCTCCTGGGCAAAATAATACAGCGTCGGCTCCTGCACTTCGGTCTGCGCAGCCACACGCTCCGTTACCATTGCCACCTGCGGCGGAAACTCCTCCGGCGTTAAAGGCACCGTCTCCATATCGACGCTTACCTCCTCCTGTCCGCGCTTAAACTGCACCGTGCCCTGCATACCGCGCTTGCGCAGCGTTTGAAGCACCCTGAACTGCAGTAGCGGATGAAGGCGAGTCTGCATCAGCCACCCCACCAGCTTGTCGTCGATATCCGAGCCTTCCAGATAGGACAGCTGCTCGAGAGCGAGCATGGTCTGCTCCGATAAAGGCTCTTCCATGGCGGTGTGCAGCAGCTTGTCGGCGTAATGCTGGTCTTCGGCCAGCTTGGCCCGCACGTTCTGCCGTTTCATTTCTTCCTCGTCAGGCTCCTCCTCATGCTCATGAGAGTCCAAGCCTGTACCCTGCCCGCCGCCGTGATTCATATATTGTGGAAAAGCGGCTTCCAGCCATTCCAGAAGCGCCTGCCATTCTTCATAATGCCTCTCATCCTGCCCTTGGCACTGCAGCAGGAAACGCAAAAGCTCCATCGCTTCCCCGTACCGTTCATTTTCCAGCATGACGGTGAGCTGAATCTGATAGAAGTCGAGCGTCTTTGGAAAAAGAATGACGTTGTCCTTCGCTGGGGAAATATGTTCTTTAATATGTATTCCCTCCTTTCCCCGTGCTTGTGTGCAAATAATTGTTGATTATAGCATACCTCTTTCAACTTGAAAAAAAACATGTGAATGGACGGGGAATCCATTCGTTCTATGAAAAACGTATAGAAACCATTAATAATATAAATGGGGATTGAAACAACTTTTTTTCTCTTGCCCTGAGAACAGATGAGGGGGACTATGAGAAAGGAAAGAAAAACATATTGATATTATCAAAAATATATGTTATGATCTTTCTTGCTTGAATTTTTCATGTCCCAGTAGCTCAGCTGGATAGAGCAACGGCCTTCTAAGCCGTCGGTCGGGGGTTCGAATCCCTCCTGGGACGTAAAATGACACCACTCTTAGAGTGGTGTTTTTGCGTCCATAGGGATGAGAACCCCATTAGGGGGTTCGTCGGAGCATACGCTTCGTTAGCATCCGCTTCGTAGTCCGCCCGTTGGGGCGGTATCCCGAGCTGGGACGTGTTTTTGCGTCCATAGGGATGAGAACCCCATTAGGGGTTCGTCGGGGCATAAGCTTCGTTAGCACCCGCTTCGCAGTCCGCCCGTCAGGGCGGTATCCCGAGCCGGGACGTATGAAAGCTCTCCTTATTGGAGAGCTTTTTTTAGTTCCAGGAGGGAATTGAGAACCCCATTAGGGGTTCGTCGGAGCATAAGCTTCGTTAGCATCCGCTTCGCAGTCGCCGTTGGGGCGGTATCCCTCCTGGGACGTAAGAAAGCTCTCCTTATTAGAGAGCTTTCTTACGTCCCAGGAGGGAATTGCGAACCCCTCAAGGGGTTCGTCGAAGCATGCGCACCGATAATCTCCTCTTCTATAACCTTCCCACCCATTCGCTCAGTTGAACACAAAAAAAGAGGACCCCAAGGTTACCCCAAGGTCCTCTCTATCCCATGCTTGTTACAGCTTCACGATTTTGCCTGTGTCCTGCGATTCAAACGCACCCAGGATGACATTCAGGGAACGCAGACCTTCTTCGCCGGAAATTTGCGGCGGCGTGTTGGTCAGGATCGATTCCACGAACGCGTCGATGACGCCGCTCGGTACTTGCTTTTCGTTCGTCGCCATGGCGCCGACCTTGTACGTTTCCACAGTGCCGTTCGTCAGCTCGACGATAACCTCGTCGCCTTCAACGGTTCCGATCTTCATGCAGCCGTTTTCGCACCAGAGCACCGTACCGTTGTCGCCGGAACGGTAATGCGTCCAGCTCGCCATCAGCGTGCCCACAGCTCCGCTCTTCATGCGCACGATGCAGGTCGCATTGTCGTCCACGTCCGTACCTTCTTTATGTACGGTACCGATAAAGCCGGCGACTTCCACGACTTCATCGTTCAGCAAATAGCGGATGAAGTCGGATTTATGCACGCCGAGGTCACCCATAGCGCCCATGATCGCTTCATCCTTGCGGAAGAACCAGCTGTCGCGTCCATCGACGCTCCAGCTTTCCGGACCACCGTGGCCGAAAGACGTGCGGAACGTCAGCACTCTGCCGAGCTTGCCGGAATCCAGAATTTCTTTTGCCTTCATGTGCGGAGGCATGAGGCGCTGATTGTGGCCCACCATCAGGAAGACGCCGTTTTTGCGGGCCGCTTCGATCATCTGCTCCCCTTCTTCCTTCGTGGTCGCCATCGGCTTTTCCACCAGGACGTGCAGCCCGGCATTCGCTGCATCGATGCTCATCGAAGCGTGAAGGTAGTTCGGCGTACATACGCTGACTGCGTCAAGCTTCTCGTTCTTCAGCAGTTCCTTGTAGTCGGTGTATGCTTTGGCACCGTATTGTGCCGCCACCTCTTCAGCGCGCTCCTTGAGCGGATCCGCGAAAGCAACCAGCTCCACATTCGGGTTCGCTGCGTATTCAGGAATATGTCTGCGCTGGGCGATGGCGCCGCAGCCGAAAACCGCTACTCTAATTTTACTCATGGATACAAATCTCCCTTTCTTCAGCTCTAATCTCAATCACATTAAAATTGGTTCAAGTAGTTCTGCTTCAGCCAGTTCATGCTGTTCTCCACGCTTTGCAGCGGAGGATTCTGGCACACGTCCTGCTCGACGATCAGCCACTGCGTACCGGCATCGGAAGCGGCCTGAATGACGCCCGGCAAATTCACGTCCCCTTGACCAAGCTCAAGCGTCTTCATGTTGCCATCGGCATCCTTACTGAAGTCCTTCAGGTGAAGGAGCGGCAGGCGTCCGGCATATTTCGGGATATAGGTGAGCGGATCCTGTCCGGCAAACTGCACCCAGCATACGTCCATTTCCACTTGAACGGCTTCAGGCGAAGTGGAGGAGTACATGGCGTCGAATACAAACTCGCCGTCAATCTTGTCCGCGAATTCAAAATCATGGTTGTGATAACCGAACGTCAATCCTTGTTTGCGCGCCTCGGTACCCACTTCCTCCAGGAAAGCGAACAGTTCCTTCCACTGCTCGATGTTCTCCCGGTCTTCCGGTGCAACGTAAGGACACATCATGGTTGTCGCGCCGATCATTTTCAGGTAATCGATCTCTTTCTGCAGGTCGGCCCGAAGCAGATGCAGGCCCACATGAGCGCCGATCGCTTGAAGACCGAGCTCTTGAAGAAGCGTTTTCATTTCTTCAGCAGGAATGTCACCGTATCCGGCAAACTCCACACCTTCATACCCAAGCTCAGCCACTTTGCGAAGCGTTCCTCGGAAATCCTTAGCCGTTTCATCACGAAGCGTATACAATTGCAAGCCAATGTTCAATTTTTTCATAAAAAGGGCACCTCGTTTCCCAATAAAATGATTGCTCTATCTGCTACTATCATACATGCAAGTAAGCTAAAATGAACATAAACAATATGATTGCAACATGAACTATTTGCTTGTTTTTTTGAGAAAGGGGAGCACATGATGGAAGCCAGACTGCTGATTTGCGATTACTCCTACCATTTCCAGCAGTTCAGCAACAGCCACCGCGCGGGCTTGACGACCTATTTGTTCCGGCTGCAGACGGAAGGATCCTGCACCGTATTCTGCAACGGCACCGATTACCATGTCGAAGGCGGGGACCTGCTGCTGCTGAAGCCGGGAGACGAATACGAGCTTATGGTGCATGAAGATGCCGGCGGGGGACGCGTCTCGAGCGGCGATTATTTTCTGTTTTGCGAAGGCGGCTGGATCGATGCCTGGTGGAGCCGGATGAGCCGGCCTGTCGTCAGCCGGATTGGCAGCGACGATCGCCTGCTCGGTCTGTGGAGGCAGCTGCTGCTAGAAAAAAGGCGCGGCCTGGAGGGGGAGAACGTGGAGCTCACCGGTTACCTGCTGCGAAGCTTGTGCCTTTGCCTGGACCGGGCCATCACGGAGACGAAGCCGGCGAACCGCACCGCTTATACCGCATTGAGGCTGAAGCGTTTTGTCGAGGAGCATGCCACCGTTACCTTTAAATTGGAGGAAGCCGCCGCCCATGTCGGCCTGAGCCTGTCCAGAGCCGTCAAAATCTTCAAGGAGCAGTACGGCAAAACGATGATCCAATACGCTCTGGAAATCCGGCTGAACGCCGCCATCGAGCGGATGAAATACAGCACCATGACCCAGGAGGAGATCGCCGAAACCTGCGGTTTTGCCAGTTATTCCTACTATCACCGCGTGTTCCGCAGCACCTACGGGATGTCGCCGGCCCAATACAGGGAGAGCTTCGCGCGCCTGATGCCAAGCCGCAGCCGGACAAATAATCGGTCATACCAAAAAGCAACCCGCCCGGTATGAACCGTTGACGGATTGCCTGATTTTACGCGAGCAGATCGTTTTCGATCATTGAACATCCACACTATCCTTTGGTGGAGCCGGCCACCATGCCCTTCATGATTTTCTCCTGAAGGATCAGATAGATGACGATCGTTGGAAGCACCGCGATGGCCATCGCCCCCATCGTCAGGCTGTAATCCGTGCCGAAACCGTCCGAGAAAAGGGACAGACTGAGCGGCAGCGTCTTCAGCGCCTGCGTGTTGATAAAGACGAGTGCGAAGGAAAAATCGTTCCAGAACCGCAGAAACGCCAGAATCGAAACCGTTGCCACAATCGGCGTGCAGAGCGGCAGGATCATCCGGCCGAATATCCCCCACCATCCGCTGCCGTCGATCATCGCCGCCTCTTCAATCTCTTTCGGAATCGAGGACATGTAGGCCATGGACAGAAACACGGCGATCGGCAGCTCAAACGCTGTATAGGGCAGAATGAGCGCACCGTAGGTGTCGAGGAGTCCCATGTTTTTCATCATGATAAACAAGGGAACCAGCGTGCTGTGGATCGGAATCAGAAGACCCATCGTAAACAGCACGACGACGACTTTTTTAAACGGGAACGAAAATCTCGACAGCACGTACCCCGCAAGCACGCTGAGCAGAATAGTCAGGATAACCGCCGAGACCGTAACGACCGCGGAGTTCAGCATCGCCCTTCCCATATTCCCCAGATCCCACGCCCTTACCAGGTTTTGCACCATCCACTGTTTCGGCAGCCCGTACGGATTGGCAAAGAAATCCTGGTTTGTTTTAAAAGCGCTCGTAAACAGCCAGTACAGCGGATACAGCGTAACGACGGCATACGCCAGCAGGATCAGCTTGCCGAAGCCGGCCAGCCCTTTGAAGACGGCTCTTTTGCCCGTGCCGCTCCGGGAAGCGGCCGTAATCGTTGCATTCATCCTTGCTTCTCCTCCCCTCAGCTGCTTTTGCGGCGCGTCGCCAAATAGTTCAAGGCGATCAGCACCGCGCTGACGATCATGATCATGGTGGACACGGCCGAGCCGTAACCGTACCGGTAAACGCTGAACGTGCTGTTGTACATGTACGTCGCCAGCAGCTCGGTTGACCGCGCCGGCCCCCCGCCCGTCATGACGATGACATGGTCGAAGGCTTTCAGGCTTCCGGAGATGCAAAGTACGATCGTGACGACCACTGTCCCCCAAATGATGGGGAGAGTGACGTGAATCAGCTTGTTCCAGCCGGCGGAGCCGTCGATTTTGGCCGCGTCGTGGATTTCGGGTGAAATATTTTGCAGCGCCGCGACGAAAATGACCAAGTAAGGGCCGATGTTCGCCCAGTTGATCGGAATGGATATGGCCAGCATGTTGACCTTCGGGTCGGACAGCCAGGCCCGGGTCCAGGAGTGGAGGCCGAGCAGATCCAGCACATGGTTCGCAACCCCGAACTGCGGGTGATAAATGTATCCCCAGATGAGGCCGACCACGACGGTTGACAGCACCATCGGCATAAAAACGGCCGAACGTACAAACCGGGAGAACAGCGAGTTCTTGAACAATACGATGGCCAAAACGAGCGCGATCGGAACCTGGCCGACGATCGACGATACGACCAAGATCAGATTGTTGCGCAGCGCCCGCCAGAAAATCGGATCCCGGAACATCTCCTTATAATTGTCCAGCCCGATGAATTTGGCGTCGCCAAAGCCTTTCCAGCTGAAAAACCCGTAATACGCCGACCAGAACACCGGAATAATGACGAAGATCAAAAACAGCAGAAGCGCCGGAAGAAGAGCTAGCGCTATGAATCCTTTACTTCTCATCGCTGTTGGCATGGCAGCTTCCTCCCTTTCTCATGTCCGTCATTAAGGCGCGGCCGACCGGGCCTGCGCGTCCTGCAGTTTCTGTGCGACGCCTTCTACGGAGCCGCCCATCATAATTTCCTGGAGGCCGTTATTAATGACCTCGGCCGCTTCCGCCGACAAATAAGCATCATAGACCGGCGTGACTTCGGTCGATTTGACGAGGTTGAAGGCTTTATAGTAGAGGGAAGTCACCTTAGACTTGTCGATATCGGTGTCGTACATCACCATGGAGTTGCTCTCGGCGATCGCTTTCTGGGCATCCGGTCCGCTGACCGCATAAATCAGCTCCAGCGCCAATTCCCTTGCTTTGCCTTCCGTCCGGCTGCTGAGCGCAAGTCCGCCGCCGGCACCGCCGGAAATCGTGCCTCCCTTCCCTTTCCCTCCTGGGATTGGCGGCATCACAGTCACTTCGATATCCTTCATCTGGTCTTCCGTAGAGGATGCCGCAAGGTTCGTGAGCGTCCAGGCGCCGCTGATCATCATCGCCGCGTTCCCCTGTATGAAATACTGCTCAGCCTGCGTATTGTCAATGCTGTTGGCGCCGTCCTGGAACGCCTTGTGATCCACCAGCTCCTTAAAATGACCTAGCGCCTGGATGAATTCCGGATCAGTGAATTTGGCCCCTTTCTGCGCAGCGGCATTCTTGAACCATTCCGTTCCCGTTACCCGGTCGGCGAGCGAACCGAGAATCGTGGACTGCGCTACCCACGGGGCTTTGTTGCCCAGCGCAATCGGGGTGATGCCTTTGGCATTGAATGCGCTGACGGCCGTCATCATCTCATCCCACGTGGTCGGGACTTTGACGTTGTTTTTTTCGAACAAGGCCTTGTTATAGTACAGGATTGAGGTGGCCGACATGCCCAGCGGAGCCGAATAGATCTGACCTTGCTCGAACTCATACGGTTCAAAAGCGCCCTGCAGGAACTTGTCCTTCCAATCCGAATGCGCGTCAAGCACCTCCGTAATCGGCTGAAGCAGCTTGGCCTGATACAGCTCGGAGGACTGGCTGCCTGCGTAGACGAAAAATACGTCCGGCATTTCATTCGCCGCGGCAACCGTGCTCAGTCGCTGGCGGTAACCGTCAGGCGGGATGGCTTGGGCGTCGAGCTCTACCTCCGGATGGTCTTTGGCGAACTGCTCGATGAAGCTCCGGACCGATTTGGCCCGCAAATCATCCCCGGCAAAATTGTGCCAGATCGTCAGTTTCACTTTCTCCTGACCGTCCGTGCTTCCCTCTGCCTGCTTGCCGCTCTCCCCGCTGCCGCAGGCGGCAAGGAGCATCGTCATGAGCAGCAGAACAATGCCTAATTTGCGTGTAGTTTTCATGGTCATCCCCCTCTGATATAAATCTTAAGTTCAATCAGCCTTGCGATGATTAGCCCAAGTATAAAAGAGGATGAACGTCTCCCACAGGGGATAGAATTCAGTCAAGGGAGGGACAAACTTCAGCACTTGCCCGATATTCCGAAGGGGTCAGACCGGTGAATTTCTTGAACAGGCGATTAAAATACTTCAGATCTTCGTAACCGATCTCGCCGGCGACCTCGCTGATTTTGGCCGGCGTTTCCCGCAGGAGCCTCATCGCCTTGCGAAGTTTCGCCTGCGTGACGTATTCGAGATAGTTGCGGCCGGTCTCCCGCTTGAACAACTCGCTGAAATAGTTCGGGTTCATATGGACGTGCTTCGCCACTTGCTGCAGCGACAGGCTTTGGTCCAAGTGGTCGTGAATGTAAGCAATGGCCCGTTCTACCGGACTGGACGCCGATACCATCCCCCTGTACTGCTGCATGATCTGTTTCAATTCATGAACCATGATTCGTTCTGGCCACTTGGCCAGCTCGTAGATATCGAATGGAGCCCCTGAAGGAAGCGGACTGGAGTAACCGATCGATGCGGCGGCCCGCTCCAGCCACCGACGGGCCGAAACAAGAATGGAATGAAGGTAAGCCTGCATCGATCCTGGCGTAGCCTCGGGGTCCAGTATGATCCGTTCCAGCAAATCCATAATCCAGGACTGCAGGCGGGACGTGTCGCCCGCCCGGAGAAGGGCAAACAGCTCGGTTTCTTCCTCCACCGTGCATACCGTCCGGATGCCCCGGCGGGAGGCTACCTCTTCATACCGGATGCGCCGTTCTGCACGCAGCAGCCATGCATAGGAGCCGGCCTCCGCTGCGGCAGCTAAGGCGGCGGGCAGGTCCTGAAGCTGGGTGAACGGCAGCCCGCCGGCCGCCGTGACCCGGCAGCCCAGCTCAGCCTCCACATGGCCCAGCACCGGCCTCATGCGGCTCCAGTCGTCCTCGCCCCGGCTTTTTACCAGAAGAAGCAGTGCACTGTTCCATTCGAGCCATGCGCATGGCAATCGTTCAGCCAGCCGGCTGCCGACGATGCGGTATACATCGCCGTCCGGGCGGCTGCCTCTCTCCCCCGAGCTGGAGGAATGGACCGACAGCAGCCAAATCCGGAGCACCGTGCCCCCGTCAGCATCGGGCCGAAGGTCGGGGAACCGGTCCCAAAACTCGGCTTCGGTCGTGGCATCGGGTGCGGATCCCGAAGCCAACAGTCTCCTTAAGAAACCTCGGTTCACGATCGTCTGCTGGACCCTGCCGCCCTCCTCGTTCCGCCGGCGAACCTCCAGCCGCTCCCTGGCCTTGGCCGCGGACTGGATGATTTCCCCCGGTCTGCTCGTCTTCAGCAAATAGTCGCTGACTCCTTCGCGCATTGCCTGCTGGGCATAGGCAAACTCGTCGAATCCGGAAATGATGATGATTTCGGTATCCGGGAACTGCTTTTTCACCTCCCGGGCCATATCGATACCGCTGAGCCCCGTCATCCGGATATCGGTAAATATAATTTCGGGCTGCTCATCCGGAATCCGCTGCAGCGCTTCTTCGGCGGAAGCGGCCGGCTCCAGCACCGTAAAACCGTTCTCCTCCCAATTGACCACCGTGCTTAGCCCGTTTCGGATAATCACTTCGTCATCAACGATCATAACCTTCATCTTCGTTCTCCCCTTTGCTTGATTCTTTCCGAGTCCATTCCTTTGGCTCCTGCACGATCGGGATCCTGAATGTAATCCGCGTGCCCGCTCCTTCCGCACTCTCTACCCGAAGTCCGGCATCCCTGCCGTAATGCAGCGCCAGCCGCTTGTTGACATTGCGCAGCCCGTAGCTCCCGCGGGCGTCAGGTCCCTGCCCGTAGGCCGCCGGATGCTCCGCCAGCCGGTTCCGGAGCCACTGAAGCCTCTCTTCGGGCATTCCGATCCCGTCGTCCTCAACGGCGAAATCGAGGAACCCCCCGCTGCGTTCCACCGCAATCCGGATCATGCCCCGCCCGTCTCGGCCGAGCAGGCCGTGAAGGATCGCATTCTCCACCAGCGGCTGAAGCAGCAGCTTAAGCATCGTTAGATGGTGCAAACTCTCAGCTGCATCGACCCGAAAATCGAATTTGTCGGGATACCGGATCGACTGGATATTCATGTAATGACGGACATGCGTGATTTCCTGCAACACCGTGCAGTATTCCTGGCCGGCATTTAAGCTGAACCGCAGAAAATCGCTCAGCGAGCCGACCATCTCGGCGATCTTGGCACCGTCCTGATTCATCAGCGCCAGCCATTGCACCGAGGAGAGGGTGTTATACAAAAAATGCGGGTTAATCTGCACCTGCAGCGCATGCATATCGGCTTCCTTCTTCAGTGATTCATTGTGCTTGACCTCATCGGTGAGCTTCACGATCCGCGAAGTAAGCCGGTTATAGCTGATGATCAGCTGACCTACCTCGTCTATCGTTTTGACCGGCAGTGCAGGCAGAGGTTCTTCCGGCCTGGCGTTTCTGAGGAATTTGGTGAGCGCGGAGAGCGGGTTAGTAATTTTTTGAATCAGAAAAAGGACCAGAATGATGACAAACAGGATCGCAGCGGTGACAGCGACAGCCGTAAGCCTTAGAAAATACTGGTTTTGCGAGCTGTATTCCGCAGCCGGTATGATCCCGACAAGCTTCCAGCCCACGCTGGACATCTTTTTATACAAAATCGTCTTCTTACCGCTCCCCTGCCCGTAGACCAAATCCCCGCTCTGTCCCTCAAAAGGGCCGATCGAAGGATAATAAGCGTCCAGCGTAAGATTCGTTTCCATATCCGGGGGGCCTGCGAGAATCCGGTTGTTCTCGTCCAGCAGCAGCACGAAGCCCGTTTTTTCCAATTCCACCTGCCGGACCTGGCTGGCGATGACCCCCTGATCCAGATTGATCTGCAGATTACCGATCGGCTTGTATTTATCGGTGCTGCGGATCGGTCTTGCCAGCGTGATCATCTTTCTCACCCCTTCAAAGGTCCACTGCCGGTGGACCGAAGACCACCATTTGGGATGCTCGGCATAATAATCAGGATCCCTCTCCGTGACATCCTGGAACTCCGACCGCACCAGCGACTTGTAGGAGATCGAGTCCTTGGCCCCAAGCGGCTCGACGATGATGTTCGCGATATAGTCTTTGGAAAAGGCGAGGCTTGTCAGAAAGTTGATGACGGCGGTCTGCTGCACATAATTGCTTTCAGAGCTTTTTAAATAGGACTGCACGCCTTCGTTGCCGATCAGAAAAAGCGAAATGTTCTCAACGTCCTTGACCATCGTCTCCAGATAGACATCCAGCTGCCTGAGATTGTTCATTCCGGAGGTTTTGGCTTTTTCCTCGGTCAGGCTCTCGGCCATTTTGTAGGAGAAAATGCCGAGGAACAGCAGCGGAACCAGCGCGGCCAGAATAGTGAGCAGAGACAGCTTATGCTTCAAGGATGTTCCGAACCAATGCTGCATATGAGCCCTCCTACGTCGGTTTATGAAATGATCATGTAATATTATATAACACTGAAAACGCTTGCTCATAGACTAATTGGCTTTATCACAGAGATTCATGTTAGGTTTATTCACTATCTTAGAAGATCACTAGGTCTTAAGTAAATGGTTAAAAAGTCGCAGTAGAATCCGGTTCGCATCTAAAAACTCGTCGGTTGAGGGAGTATTTCACGCGTCAGAGCCTGCTCCCAGAGGAACGCCGTTACTACAGCTATGATCCGATCCCGTTACGCTGGAAGCCTCGTTTTCCTGTTTGCAAAATAAAACGGGGAAAGAGCATCGCTCTCTCCCCGTTTCTATACATCCGGCTCAGCCGGCCTCCAGTCGGCCCCTGCATTCCAGGTTACTCTTCATCAGCCGCCTGTCTTGCATGATGTTACTCTTCATCAGCCGCCTGTCTTGCATGATTGTACAGCTGCTCATAGTATCCGTGCATGGCCAGCAGTTCGTCATGGGTGCCTTCCTCAATCGCCCGGCCGTCTTTCATCACCAGAATGCGGTCGGCGTGCATGACTGTGGACAGCCGGTGGGCGATCACCAGCGTCGTCCGTCCGGTGGACACGTTCGCCAACGCGCTTTGCACCAGCTGCTCCGTATGCGAATCCAGGTTGGCGGTCGCCTCATCCAGGATGAGGATCCGCGGCTCAAAGACCATGATCCGCGCGAAGGAGATCAGCTGCCGCTCTCCGGCTGACAGGCCGCTGCCCCGCTCTGAGAGCAGTGTGTCGTATCCGCCGGACATCCGCATGATCATGTCGTGCGCGCCGACGAACCGGCAGGCATCCATCACCTTTTCACGGGAGATGTCCTCCTGAAACAGCCGGACGTTATCGAGGACGGTTCCCGCGAACAGATAGGGCTCCTGCTGGATCAGTCCGACGAGACGGTGGAGCTGCTGCTGCGGAATATCACGAATATCCGCCCCGTCGATTTTGATGCTGCCGGAATTAACGTCGTAGAACCGGTTCAAGAGGCTGATCATCGTGCTCTTTCCCGCCCCCGTCGTTCCGACGATGCCGACCATTTCCCCGGGCTTCAAATGGAGGTCGAGATGGGGAATAACCGGCTTGGATTCCGAATAGCCGAAAGAAATGTGATTGAAGTCGACCCGGCCGCGGGCTTCGGACAAGCGCAGCCGGCACGTTTGGTCAGGCTCCGGGTCCTTTACTTCGGGCTCGGTGCTGAATATTTTCCAGATCCGGTCCATCGATACGGTCGTCGACTGGAACGTGTTCCACTGCATCGTGATCTGGTTGATCGGCTGGAAAAACTGCCGGATGTAGCTCGTAAACGCGTACAGAACGCCGACGGCCATATGCTCATGGAATACCGCCAGTCCGCCCAGCCAGACGACCGTGACGAGGGCGACGTTGCCCAGAATGTCGAAGGTCCGGTTAAACAGCACGTTGGCGCGGACCTCCCTCATGTTCGCTTCCCAGTAGCTCTGGTTATTTTCGTTAAAACGCCGGGTCTGCTCCTCTTCCTGGCGGAACGCCTGAATCAGCCCCATCCCGGACAAATTCTCCGCAATGAATCCGATTAACCGCGACAAGCGGCTCCGGGTTACCTGGTACGCCTGGCGTAGATAGCGGCGGAACAGGAAGGCCACGAGGCCGATGACGGGCAGCACGATCATCGAATACCAGGCCAGCGTCGTATCGAGCTGAAACATAAAGACAATGATCAGTACGAGCGTCATGCCGTCGCGGATCAAGCTGAGCAGCACCTGTGTGAAAAACTGGCTGATCGTCTCCGTGTCACTGGACACATTGGTCACCAGACTGCCGCGGTGCACGCGGTCGAAATAGGACATCGACAGCTTGGAAATATGCTGGAACAGGTCCTTCCGGATCTGTGCCACGATGCTTTGACCCGCGTACTGCAGTAGGTTATTCTGCAAATACGTGAATAAGAAGCTGACGATCGAAATGCCGAGATAAATGCCGGCGATCGTGGCGATATAACCCAAGTCCCTGCCGCCGACAGCCAAATGATCGTCGATCACGATCTTGACCAGATACGGCTGCAGCAGATCGGCGGAAATGCCGAGGATCGCGCAGACAAACACGCCGGCAAAAGCCCACTTGTGCGGTTTGCCGTAAGCCAGTATCGCCCTGAAGGCTTCAAATGATCTTTTCTTTTCCGCTGCATCCTTTGCTTGCGTTGCCTTGAGGGCAGCGGCTGAAGAATTAGGCATGCTGCAGTCCCTCCTGTTGGATCCGGTATAAAGATGCATATGGCCCGTCCGGACAGGCCATCAATTCCTCATGGCTGCCCCGCTGGACAATGCGGCCTTGATCCAGCACGATGATTTCATCGGCATGCTGGACGCTGCTGATCCGGTGCGCGATAATGAGCGTCGATTTGCCGCTGCGCTCCCGGATCAAATTGCCGAGGATGCCCGATTCCGTCATCGCGTCTACGGCGCTCATGCTGTCGTCGAGAATCAGGAGCTCGGGCTTTTTCATCAGCCCTCTCGCCAGACTCGCGCGCTGCCTCTGACCGCCGGACAGCGTAAGTCCCCGCTCGCCGAGCCGGGTCTCAAATCCCGCTTCAAAGGAGTTGACGCTTTCCAGCAGCAAAGCCTGGGCCGCTGCCTCGCGGATTTGCTCGATGCTGGCGGAGCGGTCGCTGAAGGCGATATTGTCGGCGATATCCGTGCTGAACAAGAAGCCGTCCTGCGGCACATAGCCGATCTTGCGGCGCAGTGATTCCAGGGTCACACGGGTAATATCCTGGCCGTTCACCTTAATGCTGCCGGCCGGGGGCTCATAAATGCGCAGAAACAGCTTTGCCAGCGTCGATTTGCCGCTGCCGGTGCGGCCGATGAGCCCGACGGTGCGGCCTTCCGGAATGGTGAAGCTGACGTCCTTAAGCGCTTGTTCCGACGTCCCCGGATAAGAGAACGTCAAGTGGTCCACGGCGATATCCCCGATGCGGGCAAGGTCCGAAGCGTCGTCCTTGTCCCTCACGCTCGGCACCCTGGCCAGCAGCCGGTTGACGCGTTCCAGGGAGGCTCCCGAGCGCTGCATCATGTTAATCACGTTGCCGATCTGCTGCAGCGGTCCCGTCAGCATCCGGAGGTAGAAGGTCAGCGCAACGAAGCTTCCAAGTGTCATCCGGCCCTGAATCGTCATATATCCGCCGACCAGCAGCGAGACGACAAGGGATAACGCCCCCAAGAACGGAAGCAGCGCCTGGAACAAGGATGACATCCTCACCAGATGCAGCTGCGCGCTGCGCACCCCGTCGACCGTCTCGTCAAACCGGCGCTGCGCCGTCTCCTCGATGGCGAACGTCTTCGTGACGCGGATGCCCCCGATTTGCTCATCGGCGGATTCCGTCATCGTCGCCAACCCTTCCTGCACATCCATCGACCGGTTCCGGATGCGGGGACCAAAATAAATGACCAGAAACGGAATGGCGACCAGCGGGCACACGCTGACCAGAATCAGAGTTACCGGAATACCTGTAACCAGCATCATGACAACACAGGAGATGACCATGAACACGGCGTTGGTCGTCTGCGTGACTCCGAATGAAATCGCTTCCCTAACCGAAGTCACGTCGTTCATGACATAGCTGAGCAGCTTGCCGGTCCCCTGTTTGGAAAAAAAGTCCTCACTGAGGCGGGAAAACTGGGCAAAGATCTGGCCCCTTGTCAAAAACTCGAACCGCCGGCCGAGACGCATAATGGTAAACTGCCCTAAACCGAACAGCACGCCATAGGACACGGCAATCCCCAGCAGGATCAGGCTGTAGCGGATGATGTCCTCGCGACCGATCGAACGTTCCTTCAGTCCATCCGTCACCTTACCGAGAATCTGCGGCAGCAGCGCCTGATCCACGTTGGACAGGATGATCAGGATGACGGCGGTCAGGTAGAGAAGCGCGTTTTTCTTCAAATAATTGGTGAGCAGTTCGAAGCTTTTCAAGAGTTCCATTCCCTCCTTTGGTTTCAATTGAATTGATATTTCATCATTACCCGCTTCCGACCCATCCATTAAAATATACCACAGAAAAAAAAGAATGGGCTTTTCCCAACCTGGCAGAGCAGCGAAAAAACCGTGTCCCGGAACGGATAAATTTTTTTTGGAGTCTTACTTCTGCCTGCAAAAAACCGGCCGTCCATTAATTTTGCCGCACTGGATAAATGTCCACGATCCGCAGCTCTCTTCGGCATAAGATGACAGTATGCGAAATTGCAATCAGCAAAGGAGGAGGACCGCTTGAAGATTCGTAAAGCGATCATTCCGGCAGCCGGTTACGGAACGCGGTTTCTTCCCGCCACCAAAGCAATGCCCAAAGAGATGCTGCCGATTATCGATAAGCCCACCATCCAGTTTATTATCGAAGAAGCCGCGGCTTCCGGGATTGAGGAAATTTTGATCGTGACCGGCAAAGGCAAAGAGGTGATCGAGGATCACTTCGACTCGGCGCTGGAGCTCGAATATTATTTAGAACAAAAAGGCAAGTTCGAGGAACTCCGCAAAATCCGGGAATTTACCGGCATTGTCGACATCCACTATATCCGCCAATCAGAGCGTAAAGGTCTGGGGCACGCCATCGGGGTAGGGCGCAAGTTTATCGGAACCGAGCCCTTTGCCGTCCTGCTTGGAGACACGTTTTTTGACGCTGATCCGCCGTCGCTAAAACAGCTTATGGATGGGTATGATCGGCTGCAGACGTCCATCGTAGGTGTGCAGAGCGTGGCGGCTGACAAGGTATCGAGTTACGGCATCGTCGACGCCAAACCGCTGGTCGATTCGTTTGCGTATGTGAACCGGTTGGTGGAAAAACCCGCGGTCGATGCCTCTCCTTCGAGGCTGGCCATGGTGGGCCGTTACATTTTGACTGCATCCATTTTCGATATCCTGGAAAACCAATCCCCGGGAGTTGGCGGCGAAATCCAGCTGACGGACGCATTGAATCAATTACTTGTCAAAGAAGCGATTTATACCTGCGAGATTAAAGGCCGCTGGCATGACGTCGGTGATCCGCTGGGTTATGTGAAGGCCATTTTGGCACTGACGAAGCAAAGAGCGCAACTGAAGCAACACCTGCAGGACGAAATGAGCGAGCTGTTACAAGAGGACCCGCAATTACCGGATTCCGGTTCCGGTGACCCTGCGCCGTAAGCCCCAGCTTCACCCGCCTGCCTTCTCGTGATGCAGGTATGTAACGGAAAACCAATTCTAAAGAGAGGTGTCCCCGCAAATGATTGAATTGGCTTTAGCTTTTACGGATAAGGACGGAACCTATTCCGAGCACGCTGCCGCCGCGTTGGCTTCGGTGTTCCGTAATACTTCCTCCGAGCTTCAGGTTCACATCCTCCATGACGATTCGCTCCTGGAAGAAAACAGGAACAAGCTCGCCCAGCTGGCGGCGGATTTCAAGCATCCGATCCACTTCTATCCTGTGACCCTGCCGGTGGAGATGATGAACGTTCTCTCGGGAACCGGCTCCATCGACCGATGGACGTGGGGCAGTCTTTATCGGCTGCTGCTGCCAGCCGTGGTACCTGCTGAACGGGTAATCTATCTCGACTGCGACGTGATGGTCAATATGGACATCACCGAGCTGTGGGAGATCGACCTGAACGGCGGCTACCTTGGGGCTATCCACGACCAAGGCATCCACGGCATAGCAGAAGTCGTGGCCGTCCAGGGTTTAAACCCCGAAACCTATTTTAACTCCGGGGTCCTTGTATTTGACCTCAATGCCATTCGGCAGCACGTGACGTGGTTTGAAGAAATACTGAACTTTTTCCGCGCCTTTCCCGGCACCTCGATGCCGGACCAGGACTGCCTGAACCACGTATTCGGGGGAAACTGCCTGCTGCTGGATCAACGGTTCAACTGGTTTTACGTCCCGGGTGCCGAAATGGACCTCCAGCAAAAAATCGTTCACTTTGCCGGTGATATGAAGTGCTGGGACCCGCTTTCCCCAGGATATGCCCTCTATCAGGATAATCTGAGATTAACGCCATGGAGCAAGGAGCCGATACTCCCGGCGCCCATCAAAAGAAGCGCGGACAGAAAAGCCCGGCATCTGCTTATGAAACGCAAAACCCGCAAACACTCGCCTAGAAAACCATCCTCCCACCACCGGAGCGAAAGGGAACAGAGTGAAAGGGTCGTCATGAGGAAGCGGAGAAAAGCCTCCAGACACTCCAGGTACTCCCGGCACAAATCTGCAACCGGCAGCGGCAGCAAGTCCCGCATCCTTAAGATGCGCCGCAGCTCCCGCAGAAAGCATGCCATGTACATTCAGGGCTTCAGCAGCGGCATCTATTTGTAACGGTCGTCTCAAGAAAAATGCAAACAACCTCCGCCCTTCCGGCGGAGGTTGTGCTTTATTCTTCAATGTAAATGTTGTTTCCGGCGCCCCATCCGGCCAGCATATAGACGATGGCCACGATCAGCAGGACCGAGGTCGCGGTCGTCCAGCTGCCGCTCAGGTCATGGACAAGTCCAATCAGCAGAGGGCCTACAGCGGCCAGCAGGTACCCGACCGACTGGGCCATACCGGACAATTCCGCAGCCTGTTCGGTCCGGCGGGTGCGGAGCATGAAGAACATCGTTACGAGGCCGAAGGCCGCACCGGTGCCGATTCCGACCAATACGACCGCGACCGGAACGATCGCGTTCCATCCGCTAAGCAGTAGCACAAAGCCCAGAACAAAGCAGAGGAACGTCCCGACGACCAGTCCGCGCTGATTCTTAAAGCGTCCCGCCAGAATCGGCACGAAGAACGTGACCGGCACGCTGAAAAATTGCATCAGCGACAGCATCCAGCCTGCCGTCGAACCGCTCATGCCCCGATCGGTCAAAATTTCAGGTAGCCAGGACACGACCGAGTAAAATACGAAGGATTGCAAACCCATAACAATCGTGACCTGCCACGCCAGTTTCGAGCGCCAGATGCTGCTTTTCGATGAAATCCGCACCTCGCCGGTCCGATGCCGGTACCGGAGCTGCGGCAGCCAGACGATGAGCGCGATCAACGACAGGATTCCCCAGATGAGCAGGGATCCCCGCCACCCGGAAGCGAGATGATTCGACACCGGAAGGCTGACGCCGGAGGCGATAGCCGCAAAGATGTTCATCGAAACGGAATAGATTCCCGTCATGACACCCACCCGCAGCGGAAAATCCCGCTTAATCAGGCTTGGCAGCAGCACATTGCTGACCGCGATGCCGAGGCCGAGCAGAATCGTGCCGGCAAATAAAGCGGCGACCGAAGGAACGAACCGCAGGACAATGCCCAGCGTTACAGCGGCCACTCCGCTAAACAGCGTCTTCTCCATGCCCCATCTCCGGGCCAACTTCGGAGCAATCGGGGAGACGATGGCAAAGGCCAGCAGCGGGAACGTCGTCAGCAGCCCCGCAAGGGTATGCGACATTCCCGTATCGATCCGGATCGTTTCAACGAGCGGACCCACCGAAGTGATAGGCGCCCGCAGCGTCGTCGCGATCAGGATAATTCCAAGAACCAGCAGCAGCGCCTTCATCCCTGTGGAAACCTGGGGATTCTCCGCCGGCTGCGTAGACATTTCGTATGTTTTATTCATGATGTTCTGTATTTCCTCCTTCAGACTAATCAAGCAAGGCATCTTGGGATGCCTGGATATACGACCGGACAATTTCGCCCGCCACCGCCGCGTCCCGGCGGATGATGGCTTCAAGCAGACGCTCATTGAGCCGGCAGTGCACAAGCACCAGATCCCAGCGCAAGCTGCCCAGCGAGAGGGAACTCGTCACGGATTCACTAATGCTGTCATACAATTCGCTGAGCAGCCGGTTATGCGCAGCGGCGATCACCTGCTTGTGAAAGGCCAAATCGGCAATGATATAAGCTTCCATATCTCCGGACTGTTCTGCGGCGCTGCAGGCCGCAAGCGTAAGCCGGATCTGCTTGATATCATCCGCCGTGCTTCGCTGGGCAGCGAGCCGGGCGGCTTCCTGCTCCAGCGCAGCGCGAACCTCCAGCGTCTCGCTCAGCTTGGAGCGCTCCATCCGCCGCTGAAGGACGGGACCGAGGCTGCTCGACGCGACAACGTACGTCCCGTCCCCCTGCCGTGTCCGGAGCAGTCCCGCATGAATCAGGGCACGGATCGCTTCACGGATCGTGTTTCGGCTGACGCCCAGCTTCTCCACCAGCTCCGGTTCCGGAGGAATGCGTTCCCCAACAGGCCATTGCCCTTCTTCAATCAGCTTCTCCAGCTGGGATGCGACCTGCTCGACAAGCGTTGAACGCGTTGGACGCTGCAAATTCATTCGAATACCTCCAAACATAGGATGTTTGGTTCATTGTAGCATGAACTTCGGTTTCCTGCACAATTTTTTCGTTTACGTGCCATAAGAGACCCTGAAACGCAGCAACGGCAGCCTTCACTCGGAAGACTGCCGATCTGGTGCAGCCGGCTCTGTTAGAGCATGCTGCCTTAAGCTTGAAGTTCCTTCTGGTGCCGTACTTTCTCCCGGCCGCGGAGTGCCCCGGGCAGGACATAGATCACGAAGTGGTAGATTTCCACCATCGCGATCGCCGAAACGGCGTCCCAGAGAACATGCTGTTTCACGAACTGTGTCGAGGCAATGATGAGAATCGACATTGTGCTGACGAGAATCATGATCACGCGGCTCCGGGCCTTACTTGTCAGAAAGAGTCGCATAACCATGTAACTCGAGAAGCAGTGAATGCTCGGAAAACAGTTGTAGGGCTGATCCCGTTTATAAATAAATCGGACAAGCTCACTGAACGGATCGCTGCCGGTCACGACCGGCCTTGGCACCGTCGTTTGAAACACAAGATAAATGCCGTAGCATGTCATTGCGCATAACGTGTACAGTATAATACCACGGTAATACAAATTCCGGTCCTTAAAGAAAAGGTAGACCAGGCAGGCATAGATATAGAAGATCCATACGCCGTAAGGGAGCGCAAAATATTTTATAAATGGAATAGCCAGATCCGCTTGCGTGACAAGGGAATACACGCGGTCATTCGGGTGGTTCACCAGCTGGTAAATCGACCCCAGAACGGGAAAAACGAGCATCAGTACTAATGGGGCGAGAGGACGCAGCCTCTGCATCATTGCATTTACCTTCGTCACCATATCAAACCTTTCTCTGCCGGTTGCAAAAGATGTTAAGGGATTCCTTCGAGAACCGCTGCCTTATTGTACTGCTAGAACCGGTTTCCATCAACCATATTTATGTATGAAGCCTTTTCCAGTTTCTTGTTCATTTCCTCACAGTCTCCTCACCGAAGGATGACGGCTATGTTAACGAAAACTGAAACAGATCCTGCAGCACGACAGCAGCCGCACCGATTAATTTGCCGTCATCCCCAAGCGAAGACTGCCCAACAACCAGATCGTCCTTCAAAATACGCATGGCATACCTTGAAATATGCTCCTCAACCTTATGAAGCAGGATAGGATTGTCCTGAGCCACGTTCCCGCCTAACACGATCGCTCCCGGATTAAACAGGTTCACCAGGTTGACGATGCCTGCACCCAGATGCTCGGCGATCTCCTCGGTGATGTCCATAGCCAGCCGATCCTCTCTGGACAGTGCCTCTTTATACACCTCAGGCTCGATCCGGCTGAAGTCGCCGCCTGTCAGATCGTGGATAAGCGTCTGCCGGCCCGAGGCCATCGCCGCCATCATTCGGGAGTGCACCGCAGGCCAGCTTACCGAGTTCTCCAGGCAGCCGACGTTTCCGCATTCGCAGCGGATTCCGCTCCGGTTGACGCTCGTATGGCCGAATTCGCCCGCTCCTCCCAGCTTTCCCCGGAGGATCATGTCGTTGACAAGGATGCCCGCCCCAATCCCATTGCCGACCATAATATAGATCAGATTAGCAAAAGAGCTGTAGCTCCCGAACCGCCGTTCCGCAAGCACGAGCGAGTTGGTATCGTTCTCGACCCAGGTTTTAATCCCATAGCGGCTTTCCACGAGTTGCTTGACCGGAACGTCATTCAGGCGGAGCTTGGAATTATAGTAGACAACCCCCTGCTCAACATTAACCACGCCCGGTGTCGTGACGGCTATGCCGATGCAAGCGTCCAGGCTGCCGGTTTCGGTGACGAAGCGATCGATCATGCCGAGCATCAGCTCGATGACGCCTTCTCCCTGACGCGTTCCGACAGGGGCGGATTCTTTGCGCAGGATGTTCGCCTCCAGGTTTAATTGGGCAACCTCGATGACTGTGTTTGAAATCGATGCGGCAAACAAAAAATGGTTATCCGGCGCAAATCGCAGCAAAATGGGCTTACGCCCGCCGCTGGACTCTCCTCTGCCGATTTCAGTCACATAGCCTTCCCGGATCAGCTCCTGAACCGCCGCAGCTACGGTGGAGGGGCTAATCCGGTTTCCTTTGGCCAGCTCGATCCGGGAGATCGGGCCGTCCAGGCGGATTTTATTTAAAATGATCGACCGGTTCAGCTCCTGAATCAGTTTCCAATCGCCTTTTCTCATCGTTTTCAACCATCTTCCCCTTTCTTCGGCAAAATGCATCAATATATTCCATCTTATTCCATATTTACAGTAAAATATAGTTCCCAATGCTCCATTCCATGTAACATATTCCAATGACCAAAATATGCGGAAACCGATACTTTCCACTTGAAAACGCCGTTTTCCTGCCTTCCAAAAGTTTTTATGCAAATATTTATCAAACTATTGAAAATAACAATCACCAAATATATAATCTTACGCAAATAGATGCCATTCTTTTCCTGATACCTTACATCGAATGGTCGGCTGGCATCTACTTATTTTGATTATTGGAATAAGTATGGCGATGGATTTTCGCAAGATAAGGAGGGAAAATTCGTACATCATTGGAACTGCGGCAGATCAAGAATGAGTGCAAGAACCATATTTAGAGGAGGTTATTGGAATGGCTAGAAAAATGTCGATCATCCTCGTGTTCCTGTTTCTGTTCACTGCTGTAATGACGGGCTGCGGCGGCTCTTCCGGAGAAGCCGGCGGCAAAAAAGTAATCAACGTGGCTCTATGGGATGAGAACGTGAAGGACACCGTCAACAAATCGATTGAGCTGTACAAGAAAAAACACCCCGACGTGGAAGTCAAAGTAACTTACACCCCTTGGGCCGACTATTGGACCAAATTGAAAACAAGTCTCGCCGGCAACAGCGGGCCCGACGTGTTCTGGATGAACGGCCCCAACTTCTACGCTTATGCCTCCAAAGGCTGGATCAAGGATCTGCAGCCGCTTATTGATGAAAGCAAGCTCGATACCTCCGTTTACACCAACGCCCTCGTCAATCTGTACACCTACAACGATCATCTTTACGGACTTCCTTATTTCCTCGATGCGGTTGGACTCTACTACAATAAAGAACTTTTCGACAAAGCCGGCGTGTCTTACCCGGACGGCAGCTGGACCTGGGATACGATCGAGCAGAATGCCGCCAAGCTGACGGACAAGCAGAACGGCGTGTACGGCTACACCGCTTTGATTGACAGCCAGTCCGGATATTACGATTTGATCCACCAGGCCGGCGGTTACATCATCTCCGAAGATAAAACGAAATCCGGCTTCGATTCGCCCGAGGCGCTGTCCGCTTTTCAATGGGAGAAAAAGCTGATGGACCAAGGCTATTCCCCGAACGCCCAGCAGCAGCTTGAGACCAAGCCGCTCCAGCTGTTCGGCTCCGGCAAAGCCGCCATGTTCCCCGCCATTTCCGTCAGCGCGCCCGAGCTGTACAAATTGCTGGGAGACAAGCTGGGGGTTGCCCCGCTGCCGGCAGGCAAACAAAAAGCGACGATCGTTCACGGCCTGAGCTGGGCGATGAACGAAAAAACGAAGCATCAGCAGGAAGCATGGGACCTGATCCAGGTGCTTTCCGGCAAAGAAGGCGAGCAGTACCTGGCCGAATCGGGCTTCAGCATTCCCGCTTATAAAGGAACGGAGGAAGGCTGGCTGAAGTCGATCCCTTCCCTTGACCTGAAGGTATTCGTGGATAGTCTGGACTTTGCCGTGCCGTATCCGGTGTCCGAGCGGACGGCCGAGTGGCAGGACGTGGAGACCAAGGAGCTTCAGGACGCCTACCTCGGGAAAAAGTCGTTTGAGGAAGCGCTGAAAACGATAGCCGATAAAATGAACGAGATTCTCGCGGAAGAGAAGAAGGATTAGTAGAAGAGTCTATGCTTGTATCCACTTAACTTCGAGAGAAAGGATGGTGCTGCCGGTGAATACGCCGCTGGCCGTCAAGTCGAAAGACCCGAACCTGCCTGCAGCCCGGAAGCGGAAAACTTCCAAGCTGGCCATCCAGGAGGCGGTCTGGGGGTACGTATTTATCCTCCCCGTCGCACTGGGTCTGGCCCTCTTTTATATGGTGCCTTCCGCCGCTTCCCTGATTCTGTCCTTTACGAACTGGGACGGCATGTCCGCTCCGGCGTTCAACGGGATCGACAATTTTATCCAGCTGATGCAGGACGAGAAGTTTACGCGTTCCCTGCTGAATACGCTGCTCTACACCGTTGCGACCGTCCCGCTGTCCATCGTCTTTGCCACGCTGCTCGCCGTGCTGCTCAATCAGCATATCAAAGGGATGGTCGTGTACCGCACGTTCTATTTCATCCCGGTCATCACCATGCCGATCGCGGTCGGCATGGTGTGGAAATGGCTGTATAACTCCGAGTTCGGCCTCATCAATTACGTGCTCGGAGCGATGCATCTGCCCCAGCCGAACTGGCTGTTCGACGAAAAGTTTGCGCTCATGTCGATCGTCATTGTCAGCGTCTGGACCAGCGTCGGTTACAACGCCGTCATCCTGCTGTCAGGGCTGCAGGGAATTCCGTCGAGCTATTACGAAGCCGCCTCGCTGGACGGCGCCGGCACGGTCTACCGCTTTTTCCGGATAACGCTGCCGCTGCTGACGCCGAGCTTGTTTTTCGTGCTCGTCATGTCCTTTATCAACTCTTTCCAGGTATTCGACCTCGTCTTCATCATGATGGGGCAGCAGACCTCCCTGCTCGATTCCACGCGCACCGTCGTGTACAGCATTTGGGAGGACGGCTTCAAGTACTTCAACATGGGCTACGCTTCGGCGGAGGCGTTCATCCTGTTTATCGTCATCCTGATCATCACCGCGTTTCAGATGTATTTCCAAAAACGCTGGGTTCATTATCAATAACCTTCATGAGGAGGAGAGGCTGTCATGATAACCCGAACTTCCGACCGCGGAAGACGGCTGGCCGTTCATATTCTGCTGATCGCGGGAGCCGTCCTGATGGTGACCCCTTTTGTCTGGATGCTGTCCACATCGTTAAAGTCCTTTGCGGATTCCATGAAGGTGCCCCCTACGCTGCTGCCGTCGGAATGGCATTTTGAAAATTACGCCAAGGTGCTGACCACCATCGACTTCGGCACTTACTACCTCAATACGATTCTGGTGACGCTAGGCCGCACGGCCGGACAGCTGCTGCTGTGTTCCCTGGCCGCATACTCCTTTGCCTGCCTGAAATTCCCGGGGAAAAACGTCATTTTTCTCGCCCTGCTGGCCGTGCTCATGGTGCCGTCCCAGGTCGTCATGATCCCGAGCTTTGTCATCATGCGGCAGCTGAACTGGCTGGATACCTTCTATGTCCTGATTATCCCCGGCATCTTCAGCGCATTCGGCACCTTTTTGCTAAGGCAATTCTTCATGACGCTGCCGAAGGATCTGGAGGAGGCGGCCAAAATCGACGGCTGCAGCTATTTCCGGATTTATTGGAACATCTACCTGCCGCTGTCGAAGTCCGCTCTCGTCTCTTTGGCTATCTTTACGATTCTTGCGGCATGGAACGACCTGCTGTGGCCGCTCATCATGACCAGCTCGGAGGATATGCGCGTGCTATCGATCGGCATCTCTTCCTTCCAGGGGCAGCATTCGACCGATTATCCGCTGCTGATGGCGGGTGCCGTGATGGCTACGCTGCCGATCATCATCCTGTTCATTTTCCTTCAGCGCTATTTTATAGAAGGAATCGCTATGAATGGCATCAAAGGATAAGGAAACGAATAGACCTTTTACAAGTGTAACCGGTCCATCATAAAAGGAGCTGAAAACCGTTATGATTCACGTACTCGTTATAGGCGCAGGGGCGATGGGGAGCACCCATGCCGCAGCCTATGCCGATATGCCGTATGCGCACTTGGCCGGTATCGTCGACACCGACGCCGGCAAGGGGGCGCGGGTGGCCGAGGCATGCGGCACCTCTTCGTTCACTTCCTACGCGGAGGCGATGGAAGCGCTTGACTGCGTCGATGTCGTCGATGTTTGCCTGCCGACGCCGCTCCACAAGAAGTTTGTTCTTCAAGCGGCCGACGACGGCAAGCACGTCATCTGCGAGAAACCGCTGGCGCGCAGTCTGGCCGACGCCAGGGAAATGATCGACCACTGCCGTTCGCATGGTGTCCGGCTGTTCGTCGGGCATGTTCTCCGCTTCTTCCACGAATATGCGCATGCCAAGCAGCTGCTGGATGATGGCGTCATCGGCAAGCCGGCCGTCATCCGCGCGGGCCGCGGTGGAGGGTATCCGATCGGCTGGCAGCATTGGTACAGCGATTTCGGGGCCAGCGGCGGCATTACGCTGGACGCCATGATCCACGATTTCGATTTTCTTCGCTGGTGCTTCGGCGAAGTGGAACGTGTGTATGCCAAGGGGCTCCATGGGAGAGTTCACGCCCAGCTGGACTATTCGCTCGTGACCCTCCGCTTTCAAAGCGGCGCCATCGCCCACGTCGAGGGAACCTGGTCGCATGAAGGCTTCTCCATGAACCTCGAGATGGCCGGCACGCAGGGGATCATCGGCTATGACAGCGCCCGGGATCAGCCGCTGCTGTCTTTTCAGCGCGGCGGTCATGCAGGCGGAGGCGGCGGCGTACCCGTCCCGGAAAGCCCGGTCGAGGAAAACCCGTATTTCCAGGAGCTTCGCCATTTCCTGAATTGCATCGAGCAGGATGAAGAGCCGATCGTAACCGCGGAAGACGCCTATGAGGCGCTCCGGATTGCGCTCTCGGCACTGAAATCGATGGAGACCGGGCGGCCAGTTCATCTCGGAACCGGTGCAGCCGACCCGAGCAGCAAAGGAGTGATCGGCTCATGAAAATCGGCATCGCCAGTTTTGCCCATATGCACGCTTACAGTTATGCGAAAGCACTGATCCAATTGGAAGGAGTGGAGCTCGCCGGCATTTACGATCCCGATGAGCAGCGGGGTCAAAAGTTCGCCGGCATCCTTGGCACCAGCTATTACGGCGATTATGCCGAGCTTCTGTCGCAAGGCCTCAGCGGGATCGTCGTTACGTCGGAGAACGCAAACCATAAGGAGCATGTCCTTGCGGCCGCTAAGGCGGGGGTTCATGTGCTGTGCGAAAAGCCCATATCGACCAATGCCGCGGAGGCCCGTGACATGATCGAGGCCTGCAAAGCCGCCGGCGTCATGCTGCAGACGGCCTTTCCGGTCCGGTACAACCGGTCCGTCATCCGGGCCAAGCAAATGATCGACGAAGGCAAGCTCGGCCGGATTCTCGCTATGAAGGGGACCAACCGCGGGCAAAATCCGGGCGGATGGTTCGTCGACCCCGCCCTGTCCGGCGGCGGAGCGGTCATTGACCACACCGTTCATGTCGCCGATATTATGCGCTGGTTCACCGGCGCGGAGGTAAAAGAGGTGTACGCGGAAATCGGGCAGCTCATGTCCGCCGCCCCCATCGATGACTGCGGAATTCTGTCCATCGAATTTGACAACGGCGTGTTTGCCACGCTGGACTGCAGCTGGTCCAGGAATCCTTCCTTCCCGACCTGGGGCGACGTGACGCTGGAAATCGTCGGGACGGCCGGCACCCTGACGATCGACGCCTTCGGACAGAAGCTGAACGTATTCAGCGAGGAGCGCGGCTACCGGCACCATTTCTGGGGCGACGATATGGACTTCGGCCTGGTCCGGGATTTTGTAACTTCAATCGCGGAAGGCAAGACCGAGGCGAACGTGACGGGCGTCGACGGGCTCAAGGCGCTCGAAGTGGCCCTGGCTGCATACCGCTCGGCGGAGCGATTGGCCGCCGTTTCGCCTGCAGAGCTCTGAACCTAAACCTGACAAAGGGGTGTATGAAGCGATGCTGAAGTCGATAAATCAATGGGGATTTCCGGAGGGAACCCCGCTCGAGATGATTTTTCTTCATGCGGAGCAGGCAGGTTACGATGCCGTCGAGCTGAACCTGTATCCGTCCGGCGGAACCGGGCTGACCATGGACACCACTGCACAGGAGGCGGAGGCCGTACTGGCTCTGGCTTCCCGTCACAACATTCAGCTGCGCAGCCTTTCGACCGGCATGCTGTGGAAATCCCCCCTGTCCGCGGCGGATCCGGATGTCCGCGCCGGCGGACGGGAGATCGTCACCCGGCAGCTGGAGCTTGCATCCCTGCTCGGGATGGACACCGTGCTGGTCGTTCCCGGAGCGGTGACGCCTTCCGTCACCTATGAGGAATGTTATAGCCGCAGCCAGGGAGAACTGCGGGAACTCATTCCGCTGGCCGAACAGCACGGCGTTCATATCGGCATCGAAAACGTCTGGAACAAATTTCTGCTCTCCCCGATGGAGATGGCCCGGTATATCGACGAGCTCGATTCGCCCTGGGTCGGAGCCTATTTTGATATCGGAAACGTCCTTCTCTTCGGCTATCCCGAGCATTGGATCCGGACGCTGGGCGAGCGGATCCGCAAAGTCCACGTGAAGGACTTTAATCCGGCAGCCGGACCGAACGGCTTCGTCCCGCTGCTGTCGGGCAGCGTCAACTGGAACGAAGTGCGGCGGGCGTTGAACGAGATCGGCTACACGGATACCGTCACGGCCGAGCTCACTCCGTACAGCGCCGACCCTTACCAGATGGTATATGATACTTCCGCACAGCTGGATATCATTACGGGCCGTTGAGGGCAAACATGCTGGCCACTTCAGCCAATGGTATTGGCTTGCAGTCATCTCAAGCGTTCTGCTTCGCTGAATAAGCTGAAAAATTCAGTCAACCTTAAAGGGCTGTCTCGCCGGCAGAGTCATTGTGCCGGAAGACAGCCCTTTTTTCCTAGATCAAAGCTTATTTCGGTATGATACATATAAATGCATGTTCAAAAAGGTCGGTTTTCAGCACCGAGAAGATTGGATGAAGCTAGGGGCTGAGGAGCAAAGCGTACGTAGTGGGTACGTGAGCACCGGAAGACCCGGCTGAATTCAAGATTCGATGCCGAATCAGCTTCCCGATTTACTTCGTGATCAAAAGAGGACTTTTTGAACAACCTCTAGAAGACCCTATTTCTTCAGGCGCCGGTTGCTGATCCACAGCGGAATGCGGAACAGCAGGTTCATCAGGAGGACGACGATGACCAGCACCGCGGCCGACTTGTCGGCGATTTGGCGGGCATCCTCCACGATCGCTTCCGATTGCACGTACCAGAGGTGTACAGCCAGCGTCTCACCCGGTGAGAACAGATTAAAGTCCCACATCTCCCCGGAGGTGCTGAGCCCAGCGGTCAGCAGGATGACGGCCGATTCTCCGAAGGCCCGGCCCGCCACGAGGCAGATGCCCGTCACAATTCCCTGCATGGCCATCGGGATAACGACGGTCCGGATGCATTGGAATTTGGTCATCCCGAGGGCATAGGATGCGTTCTTTACGTCATTTTGCACCGCGCGCACCGCTTCCTCCGTCACCCGGGCCAGCATCGGCAGGTTGAGGAAGGCCAAGGAAACCGCTCCACCGAGAATGGTCAAGCCAATTTGAAAATACTCGGCAAAAATGGCCAAGCCCAGCATTCCGAATACGATCGACGGAACGGAGGAGAGGCTCTCGACGCAGATCCGCAGCACCTCTGTAAATTTATTCGGCGGGGCGTACTCCGCCATGTAGATCCCTGCTCCGACCCCAATCGGAACGGAAATGAGCAGCGACAGAATCAAAATATAAAACGAGTTGAACAGCACCGGCCCGATACCGCCGCCGGGGTCCATGTCCTCGGGCAGCTTCATCAAAAACTCGAGGCTCAGCCCGGGTAGCCCTTTGCCCAGGATGGTCAGCAGCAGCCAGAAGATCAGCAGCAGAACCAGGATGCCGAGCCCGTAGAACCCGTACGTTGCCAGCCGGTCGTACACAAGCGATCTTTGCATTTTGCGGGTGCGCGTCCATTCGCTCATGCCTGCTCCCTCCCTTTGCGTCCCAAATAACGGATGAACAAAATCAGGACAAACGAGATGATGAGCAGCAGGAAGGCCATCATGTGCAGCGCGTAATTCCAGGTGGAGTCAAACTCCACGTTGGAAATCTGCATCACGATGTTGCTGGTCAGCACCGAAGCCGGCGTAAACAGGGACTTGGCGAGCTGCGCCGTGTTGCCGATGACCATCACCACCGCCATCGTCTCCCCGATCGCCCGGGTCATCCCCATAATCACCGCCGCAATGATGCCTCTGCCGGCGGCGGGAATGACGACCCGCATCATGACCTGCAAGCGCGTGGAGCCCATGGCATACGCAGCTTCACGGTATTTTTTCGGCACGGCGGAAATCGCGTCGTCGCTGATCCGGCATATCGTCGGCAGCACCATCAGGGCGAGCACGAGCGCCGCCGCCAGCAGCCCGTCGCCCAGATTCTCCCCGCTCAGCCGGCGCAAAAACGGAATCAGCACCGTCAGGCCGAGGTATCCGTAGACGATCGAAGGAACCCCGACCAGCAGGTCCAGAATCGGCCGCATGGCGTTTTTCAGCCAGCCGGGCGCGATTTCGGCGATCAGCACCGCCATCCCGACGGATACCGGCACGGCCAGCGCAAGCGTAAGCGCCGTCAGGGACAGGGTGTTGATGATAAACCCGGCTGCACCGTAGTGCTCCTCCTCCGGGGTCCAGTTAAAGGAAAGGAAGAAATCCGCAAAAGAGATGTCGCGGAAGGTCAGAAGCGCGGTTTTGCCGATAAAAAAGATCACCAGGCCCAGCACCAGGCACAGCGCCAATATGCTGAACCAGAAATAATACGTAAACATGCGGTTGGTGAAACGGACCCTGGCGCTGCGGCTGAACCTGCGACGCTTCGCGGGCGGGGTCTGCACCTGACGTTCCTCGGGCACGTACTGCTGCACGGGGGTGCTCAAACTGGCTCTCCTCCTATAAAGCGGCCAGCCCCATCGGTATTTGAGGCTGGCCGCGATCATGAATATGGCTTGGCTTGGATTGGCTCAATCCACTTGCCTTAACGCATGGCGGAAATCGGAATGAATTTCAGTTTTTTCAGGGAACCCTGCTGGAATTTCGCGCTTTGAACATACTCGATAAACGCTTTGGTAGCGCCGGTCGGCTGGCCTTTGGTCATGTAATATCCGTATGCCCAAATTTTGTAGCTGCCGTTGATGACATTGTCCGTTGTCGGCTGCACGCCGTTATAGCTCAGCGCCTTGATGTCGCTGTTTACGTACACCAGGTCGATGTATCCGATGGCGTTCGGCGTTGTGGCTACGGCGGTTTTCATGTCACCGCTGGAGCCGACTTCCTTGTAGTTTTTGGCCTTTTTGACGATGTCGCCGCCAGCCAGCGCTTTGGCCTGATAGTTGACGCGGGTGCCCGAGCCAAAGGCGCGCGTGATGACGACGATGTCCGCATCATCACCGCCGACTTCTTTCCAGTTGGTGATTTTGCCGGAGAAAATCCCTTTCAGCTGTTCGGTGGTCAGGTTGTTCACCTTCACGTTTTTGTTGGTGACTGTCGCAAAAGGAATGACGGCCACCTTGTTGGCTACCTGGCCTTCAAAAGCCTTGAAGCCCGGTACGTCCATGCTGGCGTCCCAGTCGCACGCCCCGATGTCGGCAATGCCCTTCTTCACAGCCTGCGGTCCGGTTACCGAGCCTTTGCCGGAAGCGGAGATTCTGACTTTCGGATTGATTTTCTGAAATTCCTTGGCTGCCTGAAGCGTGAGCGGAAGCAGCGCAGTGGACCCGTTAATCGTAATTTTGCCGGAGATGCCGGAGGCGGCGCTAGCGGAGCCGACCAGGGTGGTTACCGCTACCAGGGAAGTGACGGCAGCCAGCGTTAATTTTTTGAACAGTTTCATCGTTTATTCTCCTTTTCGGTTAAGAACCGCTTTTATTTGGTAAGCTGAATGGTCTTTCCGCCTGTTATGACTACAATCCTGCCGTCTTCGATCAGCGCGATCCGGCTGCCGTCCGCAGACACTGCCAGCTCGCTGACGGTTCCGGACGTGCTGTAAAGCTGCGCCTGGCCGCCGCTGTCGATCTTCAGCACTTTCGTGCTGCCGTCGGCAGCGATGCCCGCTGCAACAAGCGTTCCCGATGGCCCGGCCGCGATAACCGTCACATCGATGATGCTCGCCAGGTCCTGAACGCTGCTGTCTGGGCCGATCACCTTGATGACGTCCTTGGCAGTGACGCTATCCGGGTCGGCGCTCAAATACGCCGCTTTGCCGCCATCCAGTGCGACAGGATACAATTTATTGTCTTTACCCGTTGTTAGCTGAACCGGTTTAGCTTCTTTATTCGTGAGGTCCAGGGAATACAGCTGCTGGCCCGCGCCCGAATAGTCGATGCTGAGCGATTCTTCCGTGCTGTCCTTATCGCTGCTGGCCACGCCGGTCACATTAACGATATAGACCAATCGTTTGCCGTCCGCGGACAGGCTCACATCGGATTTGTTCTCCACTTTGTCGGCCAGCACTTCGGTCACCTTGCCGTCGGCTACAATCATGTAAGATATTTTTTCCTGCTTGTCGCCCTGGATGAAATAAATCCGGCTGTTATCCGCCGACCAGGTCAAATCTGTCTTGACGGAAGTGTCGGAGCCGAGTTTTTGCGAGAGCCCGCTGGCAAGGTTCATCAGGTAGAGCTGGCCGGCGTTATCGGTATAAGCTCCCCACTGCCCGTTCGGGGACACCGCCAATTCCGCAGCATATTCGTCCGTCGAGATCACCGTGCTGCCATAGCTTGTGGGGTCCAGTTTAACGATTTGGGCGGACTCCCCGTCGTCACGGCTGGCAATGATTTGCCCTTGGGCGTTCCAGCGTACAGAAGAATAGCTTCCTTCCGGTTTTTGAACCGTCAATACCTGCTGCGTCTGCCCGCTGCCCACGATCCATTCCCCGCCCAGTGCTTCCACGAGCGATTGAAGCTCTACGTAGGTTTTGCCATCTTGAAGCACGGGAGCGTTCGTAAAGGCTGCGGCCTCTCCATTCACCTTATAGGACTTTGCTCCTGCCTGCAGCTGAACGACGCGTGAACCGGTCGCATCCTTTATCGTGACGATCCCTTTGGCGGCGCTTGCGCTTGCCCCGAAAGCCTTGACGATGTCTGACACGGCTACCAGGTACGCCTGGTTTAGCTGGACCGCATTGACGGAGACGCTCGCGCCGTTCACGCTGAGTTCCACCTTGGCCGCTTTCAGTTTTGGCGACGTCATCTTTGCAGCCTGACCCGCAGATGATGATTTTGCAGTGGAAGCGGCTTCTGCCGTTCCTCCGGCCAGTACGGAAGTTACAACTGCAGAGGCCATCAGTACCTGAAACATTTTATTTTTCTTCAACATCGGCTCACCCTTCTTCTATTAGCATAAGTGCTATAGACCTATTTTCTACTAGAATTGTAAAAAGCGGTTGATTGGAATGTTATGGAAATATTAAATATTTTATCGTTGTATTTTGCAAAAATAGCGATTATTCTAGTTAAAAATACAAATGCTACATTTAACTGTATCCGAAAACCAACCAGAGACTTTAAATGAAACGACAGCAAATTGCAAAGCTAAGTATTGGAGGCCTGACCATTGTGTATGTAATTGGATTTATTGTGTCGCTTGTTATCGTTTTGGCTTTGATCCCTCCTTTAAGGAAGCTCGCGATCCGGGTTGATTTCGTCGACCGGCCCACCACTCGCAAAATACATAAGGAACCCGTACCGCATCTGGCAAGCATCGCCATCTTTCTCGGCTTCATGGTTCCCTACATCGTTCTCACCGGACACTGGGACAAGGAAATGGCCGGCATTGTGGCCGGCTCGCTGCTCATCCTCGGCATCGGCATGATCGATGACTGGTACAAGACGAAAGGCAAGGATTTTGCCGCTCTGCCCAAAACGCTCGTGCAGGTAGGCGCTGCAGTGATCGTCTACTATTCAGGGATCTCATTCGAAGGGATCACCGTTCCGTTCGCCGGCCATATGGTCGTGTTTCCGGAGTGGCTGCAGTTTATTCTGACGATTCTGTGGATCTTCGGCGTCACGACGGTCATTAATTTTATGGACGGTCTGGACGGGCTGTCCGGAGGCGTGGCCGCCATTTCGGCCTTTACGCTGTTTATCGTTGCTATTGCCAAAGGCCAGTCCCATTCCGCGATCATGGCAGTGCTGCTGGTCGGGGTGACGCTCGGTTACCTGAGATACAACAAGCCGCCCGCCAAAATTTACATGGGGGATGCAGGCGCGACGTTTATCGGGTTCATGCTCGGCATCATCGCCCTGGACGGAGCCTTTAAACAGGTGACCGTCATTTCCATTCTCGTTCCCGTGCTGGCGCTTGGTGTGCCGATCTTCGATAACATTTACGTTGTAATCAAACGGTATCGGGACGGCAAGCCGGTATACAAGGCCGACCGAAGCCAGCTCCATTATCGGCTGCTGTCCTGGGGGCTGAGCCCGAAACAGGCGGTCGTGTTCATCTATTTGCTCAGTGCCTGCCTGTCATTGTCCTCGATTATCCTGATGTTGATCAGTTAGCGTGGACCTTCCGGCTAGGCGTGGTTAACAAGGAAGTAAGCAGGAATCGTTCGATGGGAGCGATTGAAACGAAATGACAAAGGGGCTGCCCACCGTCGTGCATGACACGACAGCATGGGACAGCCCCTTTTATTATAGCTAACCGACATACGCCTATTTAGATCGAATTAGGCTTGAGAAGCGGATTGAAGGGCACGAATGGACAAATCCAGCTCCACCATGCCGCCCGGAAGGTCGCGCGATCCGGCAATCACCCAATTTACGGCCAGTGCTTTTTGCAATGCAGCAAGCTGTTCCAAGGTGAGCCGCAGCCCGTGAATCACGCCCTCGCCAACCTCAAAGTCCTTTTCCTCATCCAGGCCAAAACGCTGCACCAGCCAGTTTTTCAGCCCGTTCCGCGTGTTAAACGTCATGCGGTAGCCTTCCGTTGCCGCCTGGGCCAGCGGCTCCCCGTGTTCCTCCGAGTAGCCGAACAGGTTGGTATAACGCTCGCCCTCGAGCCCAGCCTGGATAAACGGCTCAGTGTCCTTGTTATGGACAGCCTCAGCGATGGCGGCCGCAGACAGTCCGGCCCGCTTCGCCTGCTCGATCAGCAGCGCGGTCCACTGCGATACTTTAATATCCTGATTCATCCGGTCTCTCTCCCTTCTCGCTCTACTTGCTTATATCTAAAGAAAAAGCCCTCGAGTGAGGGCTTTCCTTGTACGTCCCAGGAGGGATTCGAACCCCCGACCGACGGCTTAGAAGGCCGTTGCTCTATCCAGCTGAGCTACTGGGACTTGCTATGTAATAAAAAAAGCGAATGCGTTATTTATTATACCGCATTTAGCCAATTTTTCAAGAGGAAAATGAGAAAGCCGATTGGCGGGAAATACTATGGGTAATAACTTAACAAAATACGTTGTAAAGGAGCATTTCCCATGCGACAGTTGTTATCTTCACTTTCCTACTTCAGCATATTTTTCGCCCCGTTTATCCTGCCGGTGATCGTATGGATCGCTGTCCGGGACGAATACGTCGCCAGGCATGCCAAGCGTGCGCTGCTCTCGCATCTGCTGCCGTTCATTGCGGCCGTACCGCTGCTGTTTTTTACTTTGGCAGCCCACCATGCCGGCTCGATCCTGGGATATATCCTGCTGTTCTGCGTTATTTACTTCGGCACGTTCGTCTACAACATCGTTAAAGGCATTCAGGTGCTTCGCGAATATGCGTAAAGCGTGAACAGCTAAGAATAGCTGAACAAACCTCCGGGGAACGCCCGGAGGTTTGTTCATGGTTCAAGGAGGTTACTGGTTGCCAAAACGTCTTGGGTTATGGGGCACAGCCAAATTTCTCGAATTTCTGCTCGTCACTCCACCCGCAAAAGCGTTTTGTCGGGCGTACTTGCTTCTCTTGCCTTTTTTGTTCGTGAAGTCCGCCATTTAGCTCACCTCCCCTAAACCATAGTATGGGGCGGGAGTCTGCCGGCTATGTTTCTTAAATTATGGCTGCGTTTACTTTGCGAACCTGCTCCGCAGGTCCTCCTCTACGTTCCCAAAAGAGATCAGGTCGCGCAGGAACAGATCCCGCTCCTCCTCGGCCGTCAGAAAAAAGCTGCCTTCGAACGCCTGCATCGTCACATCGGTATACGCCTGATGCATGCTGTTGTCGTACCAGTCGAGATCTGTGTCGGCATCGTTGCGGATCAGCCGGATCAAGTCGTAGCAGCCCGGCGACGGCTCGGCCACATAAGCCAAAAGCGCAGGGTCGTCGACCGCTCCCGGCAGCACACCGATTTCGGCGCAGCGGGCCCCGTCCAGCTCCGTCATCCGCCGCACCTTGGCATCCTTAATATAATACATGCTTTCCTCCTCTCCCTGGTCAGCCGGAATTCAGAAATCAAGTATACCCCAGCATTTTGTTCTCCGTCAGATGCTGGCGCGTTTCTGCCGTGCCGTATTCGTATATTTTCCGGTACAGCTTGTTCAGGCTCTCCGTGTACTGCGAATTGACATCATCCTCCGGCGTATCCGGCCATGGAAACGTATAGGCCAGGAAGGAGTCTTCGGCATGCTCCTGCATATCCTCCATCATCTGCTGCACTTCCCTGGCCTGTCCCACCGTGCAGTACATTACCAGCTCATAAGGAGCGGCGCCCTGTTCGGCAAGAACGCTTCTGCCGTGTACCGATACATAAAAATGCTGCTTATCCATGTCACATTACTCTCCTTTGTAAAGATCATAGAAATTTATAAGTTTTCAGCGAAGCTGAACCATTCCATGATCGCAAGAAAAACATCCGCTAAATGCGGCCTGCCTGCTGTAGAAGTACGTCGACAGACACGTTTTTCTTACACTGCCTTTCCTATAGTTTTCGTTAAAGGACAGACATTTTATGCCCCGATTCGGCATATAACTGTATCACTTTGGCAAACAGAAAGGACAGCGAGTGGACAAACGACAAAGAGAGGATGACCCATCATGTGCGGAATAACCGGTTTTATACAATGGAGCGGCGACTTAACCCAGGATTCGCAGATCCTTGTCAAAATGACAGAAACGATGTCGGATCGCGGACCGGACGCTTCGGGAACATGGATCTCCAATCCATGCGCCTTCGGCCACCGCCGTCTGAGCGTCATTGACCCCGAAAACGGCGCACAGCCCATGATCGTTCATGATGATGATGATGTGTATGCGATTTGTTATAACGGGGAGCTATATAACGCGGCCGAGCTGCGGAGCGAATTGGTCAAAAGAGGACATCACTTCCGGACCCATTGCGATACGGAAGTTCTTTTGGTTTCATACATCGAATGGGGGCCGGCCTGCGTGGACCGGTTCAACGGCATTTTTGCCTTTGCCATCTGGGACAGCGTCCGGGAGCAGGTGTTTATGGCTCGGGACCGCCTGGGCGTCAAGCCCCTGTTTTACGCCTACATCGACGGCACTTTAATATTCGGCTCCGAACCCAAAGCGCTGCTGCAGCATCCCAAGATGGAGCCCGTGGTCGGCCCGGAAGGACTGGCCGAAGTGTTCATTATCGGCCCGGCGCGGACGCCGGGACAGGGCGTCTATAAAGACATGAAGGAGCTGCGGGCAGGGCACGCGATGATCTTCAGCCGCGACGGGCTGCGCAGTTACGCCTACTGGCGTCTGGACAGCCACATCCACGAAGACAGCGTGGAGGAAACGGCGGCCAAGCTGCGCGAACTGCTGCAGGATACGCTGGAGCGGCAGCTCGTTTCGGACGTTCCGGTCTGCACGCTGCTGTCCGGAGGGCTGGATTCCAGCGCCCTGACGGCCCTTGCCGTTCAGTATTATAACCGGACCAACCAAGGGCAGGTCCACACCTACTCCGTCGATTACGTCGGCAATGATAAGCATTTCAAATCGCATGCCTTCCAGCCGGGAGCCGACGCTCCGTTTATCCAGCGGATGGTGGAGGAACTCGGGACACAGCACCATTACATCGAATTTGATACCCCCGAGCTCGTGGAATCGCTGAACGCCTCCACCCTGACCCGGGACCTGCCCGGCATGGCGGACGTGGACGGCTCGCTCTACTTATTTTGCCGTGAGATCAAAAAAGGGGCGACGGTAGCCGTCTCCGGCGAAGCGGCCGACGAAATTTTCGGCGGCTATCCCTGGTTTCACCGCGAGGAAATGCTGAATTCCGGCACGTTCCCTTGGTCGGTCGCACCCGACATGAGGGCCAGCCTGCTGTCTCCCGAAATCCGCGAATGGATCCGTCCGCTGGATTACCTGGGCGATCGTTACGCCGATGCGGTACGGGAAGTTCCCAAGCTGCGCGGCGAGACCGGCCAGCAGGCCAAAATGCGGGTCATGTCCTACCTGAACATCACCCGTTTCATGCCGACGCTGCTGGACCGCAAGGACCGCATGAGCATGGGCGTCGGTCTCGAAGTACGCGTGCCTTATTGTGATCACCGGCTGGTCCAGTACGTATGGAATATCCCTTGGGAAATCAAAATGACCGGCGGTCGGGAAAAAGGCATTCTACGCAAGGCACTGGAAGGCGTGCTGCCGGACGACGTGCTCTACCGCAAGAAGAGCCCGTATCCGAAAACCCACAATCCGGACTTCCTTGCCGCCGTCAAGCAGCAGATGCTCGACATTCTGGACGATCCGTCTGCCCCGATCCTGCCGCTGATCGACAAGAACAAAATTCTCGAGATCGCCGCTTCCCCTGAGGCGTCCTCGAATCTGCCATGGTTCGGCCAGCTGATGTCGGGGCCGCAGCTGTTTGCTTACCTGGCCCAGGTCAACAACTGGTTGAAAACCTACAACGTGGCCATTCGTTAATGTAAAATGAACATGCAAAAAGGGTATCCGACAGGCTCTAGTCAGCCGGATACCCTTCTGTTTGTTCACCGCGGTGCATGCGTGCTTCATCTAGCCCACGTTAACCTGCCGAGCGCTTTTTCCGACAGATTCCCCTTTGATCAGCGTGACGTAGATGCGCTCATGCTCCACTTCCTCACCGGATAAAATTTTGATCAGCTGCTCCGACGCCAGCGCCCCCCATTTCCGTTTGGAGTAGTTGATGGTCGCCAGACGCGGCTGCATGTAGCTCGTCAGCTCAATATTATCGAAGCCGATCAAATGCACATGCTCCCCGACCCGATAATCGGTCTCCGCCAGCCGGTTGCAAAAACCGATGGCCATTTCGTCATTGAGGCAGAACACGGCCGCCGGGCCGGTATACTCACCTATGACCTGTTCGGCGGCGCGTTCCCCTCCGCTTTTCTTGAAGTCGCCGGGGATCTCGATCCACTCCACATCTTCCGTGCGGTCCGCTACCATTTTGACCGCCTTCATGCGCTGAATGGAGTCAAACGAGTCATCAGGCCCCGTCACGATGTAAATCTTCTTGTGGCCCTGCTCGACCAAAAATTCGGTGGCCAGCGTAGCCCCTGCCTTATTATCCAGCAGCACCTGATTGATGTTGGGATGCTCGAGCTCCCGGTCCAGCACGACGATTTTGTGGTTCCGCTCAGCATATTTGAGCAGCTCCGCGTTCGTAAACGCATGGTCCAGAATAATGGCCCCATCGATCATCCGCTCCGGAAGCATCCGGTGGGCCTGCTTGCCGCTGCATACGATCAGGTCGTAGCCCTGGGCGTTGCAGACCTCCTTCATCCCGTCGAGCAGGTCGCCATACACGTCCCCCTTAAAATCCGTCAGAAATACCCCGATGATCCGGGACTCCCGCTTCTTCAGCGATCTCGCGGCCGCGTTCGGCACATAGTTCAGTTCCTTGGCGATCGCCAAAATTTTCGAGCGGGTTTCATCCGTCACCTTGCTGCTGCCGTTCAGGGCATATGATACCGTCGATATGGAAACCCCGGCTTTTTTAGCGATATCCTTAATACTAACCAATGTTCCTCGCTCCCCCGTATCAAACCATTGCTAGGTCCAAAATTATCCATATTCCAGTTCTCATGGAAAAGGGCGATCCGTGAAGATCGCCTTAAACTGCTACATAAAAATCTCAACCACATTGTGGCCGTCCGGCTTCATTCCCTGCTCAAACACGTCCTTCGAAATCCGCAGTCCGCCCTCGCGGTACGGATTGCTCACCGCCGAAGCTTCCAGCTCCCGGCCGTTCAGCTTCACGCGGCGCTCGCCGGTGCCGTTCAAATGGTAAATGAAGGCCACGTCTTGACCGTCGTAACGGAAGTCGAAGCGCATGCCGTCCAGCACCTTCGGCAGCACCGGATCCACGATGAGGTCCTGCTGCTCCTGGCGGATGCCCAGCGCGTTCGAGATCAGCTGATTCATGTAGATCCCCGGGCCGCTGGAGTAAATACGCCATCCGCCCTTCACCTGCACGCTGCCGCTGCGCAGCTCATCAAAATGCGCCTGCGCGTCATAACGCGTGTTGAACTTGCCGTCGGAGCTGCTGAAATAGGCGTTGCTTTGACGCAGCTCGGCATTCGGCACGACATTGCGGATGCCGACCGGGTTGATCACGTTCAGGCCGTTCCATACATCATCGGCATGCCCGAGCTTCGCCATCGCTTCAATGAAGCGGATATGGGCGTGAACATACTGCAGGCCCACTTCGCGCCCGAAGTTCGACGCCTGCTCCGCCCGTTTGAAGTGCGTGCTGACGCCGCCGGCATACTGGGCCGGACGGTTCATGAGACGGACGCCATCCGGGAAGAAGAGCTTCTCTTTGATCAGCTCATAATGCGCCTTCGCGCGATCCGGATCCAGCAGCTCTGCAATCATGCTCCGGGTCATCGGCAGCAGGCGGTACTGAATGCCTGTTTCCTTGTCGGTCGGATGGAGCATCAGCTTCACCTCGTCCGGATTCTCCATATAGAGGAACCCAGGAATGACTTCCGTTCCGAGCATGTATTTTTCGTAATCACGCTTGATTCCCTGCGCCATATCATGAAGCTCCGAAGCCAATTCCGGCTTGGCGGATTTCAGGGCGCCTGAGAGCTGTGTCATCGTCTGGTACGTCAGGGCGACGGTCCAGCTGCTGACCATGTACTGCTTCAGCTGGGCGTTGGCCGGCTGCAGCGTATCGTCCCAATCTCCATCCCCATAAGAGGACAGATGGGTATCATGCAGGAAGTGGCTGCGAATGTAACCGATCTCCTTGTACACGTGATCCAGAATCGTGGCGGTTTCTTCGGTAAAATGGAACTTGTGCTTGACCGTATACGGAACCTTTTCCTCGAGAATGCCGAAGTCTTCGGTCGCCCGCAGGTAATCGCTGAGCACCTTCAGCGGCCATACGATGATATCCCCGTGGCTCTCCTCCTGCTGGACGGTAAAGTAGTTGTCGAACATGAACCACTGCGGCCAGTTGCCGTCGTCTTCGTACTGGTGGGAATACACCATTGTCAGAATGTCGCGCACCTGTTCGAATTTTTGCGTCGCCATAAAGTACTCGGTCGGCCCCTGGCAGACGTCACGCGTTCCCCAAGCCGCGCCTCCGTACTGTTCCAAGCCATGCGGCACCGAATAATGAACCAGCATATTATGGGTGTACCACCAGGCCAGCGCATTCACTTTGAAAAAGTCCTTGCCTTCTGTGCCATCCCCGCCGGTTAAGCGGAATCCGTTCATCACGTCCCGGAAGAACTCCCGGTACTTCGCGATTTCATTGTCTGCGCTTCGGTTAGCCTCAGGAAGGTCTTCCCCGTCCAGCAGCCCCTGCATCGTCAAAGTCCATTCCGAGGCAGCATCCAGCTTGAGCGTCACTACCGACGCTTCCCCAGCCTGAATGCCGCTTGCGAGTGCCGTTTCATCGCTAACAGCCGCCTTGGCGCCGTCGATCCGCATGGTATATTTCAGGTGCGGATAGGCTTCCTTCCGGAGTGCATCCTGGGCGCCGTGGAACGTCAGCACACCCGCCGATTCCGTCATGCGGACCGGTGCTTCGAACTCGTTGACGTCCATGGTGACCTGGCTGGTCACCAGGAATTCATACGCTTTGCCGCTCTCCGAGCGCACATGAAGGCGTACTTCAGGCACATCCGCCGCCGCGAAATTGGTGATTACCAGCATGTCATCCGCCGTTTTGTAATACCAGCGCACGTAGTTGAAGCCGATCTCGAACAGGGACGGCATCGTCAGGAGACGGTACACACCCTCGATGTTTACGTATATCCGCTGTCCCGCCGTTTTCGGCACGTTCAAGGCGCTGCGGGCATTGCTCATCATTTTGTTGAAGTTGGTATTGCCCACCACCAGATGGGAGTTGAAAATGCCGTACATATAAGAAGTCGTCGTCACGACTTTGGCGCCCAGCTTGACGCTGCCGCCGCTCATCAGAATATGCCCGTGCGGACGCTCCACCCGCAGCTCCTTCTCCTTCAGCACGACATGCTCATAGGTGTCGGTAAAGAACGCAAGAAGCTGTCCGTTCTCGGTTTCCTCCTCCTGTCTTCCGGCTGCCGGGAAAAGGGCTTCGAGCTCCTCCCCGGTAAGCGGCAGGGTGCGCAGCGGTTCGCCGATCTCCGGATTCAGGCGGACCCGCGGCAGTTCGTGCAGCGTACCGGCCGCAGCGGCCAGATTTGCCTGCACCTGATCCCAGGCTTTCAGCACCTCGTCCTTGAATTCCAGCTCGGTTACCGCAGCCGCATGATCCGGCTTGAACAAGCCGTAGAACACGAAGCGTGCTTCCCCGTCCAGCGTTACCGCTTCGGACTGAAGCGCCGTGTAGGCGAACTCGTATTGATAAACCTCGTTCGCCAATTGAGGCTGGCTGAGGCATGCCGGCACGTTCGTTTCTTTATAAGACAGGCCGAAGAACTGGAAGCCGTCCGTAGAGAACCCCGCGGCACGCGTCAGCGAACCCTGCTGTATGTAAGGGAACGCTCCGCCCTGCGGCTGGTTCTGGCGCGAGCACACCACATAGCCGTGGTCTTTGTCTTCGAATACGGTATGGTCGATGTATTGGGACAGGTACGCCTCGTTGCTGCGAACGGCGCCCGGATCCGCGTCCCCGATATCCTGGCCGTAAATGACGTCGACCTTGAGGCTATGCCCGGTCGCCCGGACGTCCCAGAACCATACGCCGAGCGGGCTGAGCGCAAACGTTACGCTGTACGCTACCCCTTCGGCTTCGCCTGTCCAGACGATGCGTCCTTCGCCTATGCTGACCCGGCTGTCCGAACGGATGCCGAGCAGCGGGTAGAAGCGGATAGCGGAATCGTCATGGATGCGAAGATACAGGTTATTTAAAGCCCCGTCGAGCGGGCTGCTCATCAGCTGGTTGATCATCGTCTTGCCGCTGACGGCTTGGAACAGGTCGCCGCTTTCCCAGAACGTAAAGGACAGATCGCCGGCCTGGACGTGAAGCTTGGAATTCGTAATGGTTGTCATAGTTGTTCATCCTCCTATCCCGGAAGCCGGCCGGAACCTGTCCGGTACGGCTTCGAGGCAGCTTTTACAGTATTTTTCATCCTGCATCGTCTTGTTGGTCAGCTCTCTCCAAGGCCATGCGCTGTTCTTTGTGTATGCGCATGGCCGTCTGTTCATCTAAACCAGCCGGAACGACTCAGCAAGGGTGTCCCGGCTGTTCGGACCGACAAACACCTGGAACGTTCCCGGATCGCTGGCTTGCGTAAGGTCGGAATGATGATAACGAAGCTGTTCCTCCGTGATCGTAAAGACCGCATCCGCGCTTTCCCCGGGAGCAAGCTCGAAACGTACGAAGCCTTTCAGCTCGCGCATCGGACGGACCACTTCACCGGCCACGTCGCGGATATACAGCTGAACCGTTTCGATGCCTGTGCGATCCCCGGTGTTCGTTACGTTCACGCTGACCTGAAGCGGCTGATTGGCCGTTATCTCGTTTCCGGACAATTTCAGCTCGCCGTATTCAAACGTCGTATAGGATAGGCCGTATCCGAACGGAAGCAGCGGATCATTCGGACTGTCGATATATTTGGACACATACCGCTCTTCCGTTTTGTCCGGATTCATCGGACGGCCGGTATTGTAATGGTTATAATAGACCGGAATTTGTCCCACCGAATGCGGGAAGGACATCGTCAGCCGGGCCGAAGGATTCACGCGCCCGATCAGAATGTCGGAGATCGCGGCTCCGCCTTCGCTGCCCGGGAACCAGGCTTCCAGGACGGCGTCCGCTTCGTCAATGATGCCGTGCAGGTCCAGCGGGCGGCCGTTGAAGATCACCGCAGCCATCGGCTTGCCCATCTTCTTCAGCTGCCGCACCAGCTCCAGCTGGGCTTCCGGCAAGCGGATGTTCGTGCGGGATCCGCCCTCCCCGCTCATGGCCGAATCTTCGCCAAGGGCGAGCACGATCACGTCCACGTCTTGAGCCGCGGCGATGGCAGCATCAATCTGCGATTGCTCCACGCTTACGACGCCGGAGCCTTCGGCAATGACCAGCTGTCCCTCAGCCAGCCGCTCCTGCAGCGCGGTTCCCAGCTTCACGGCGTCTTCCTTCACGCCGACGCAGGACCACCAGCCGAGGATGTCGTCGCTCTGGGCGAACGGCCCAATCAGGGCAACCTTCTTCCCAGGCGCAAGCGGCAGCAGGCCGCCTTCGTTTTTCAGCAGTACGCTCGACTTGGTTGCCAGCTCGTAAGAAACGTTTCGATGTTCCTGACAGAACAGCACTTCGCGCTCACGCTCCGGATCGGCTCCTCTCAGCGGATTGTCGAACAACCCGAGCTTGTCTTTCAGCCGCATTATCCGCAGCACCGCTTCGTCGACCAAGGCTTCGTCCACGCGTCCGCTCTCGATGAGGTCCGGCAGATGCTGTACGTAACAAGGTGTCATCATCTCGATATCCACGCCGGCCCGGATCGCTCGGTAAGCGGCCTCGCCATCGTCCTCCGCCGCGCCGTGCGCGATCATTTCGCGGATCGACGCCCAGTCCGAAATCAGGACGCCGTCAAAACCCCACTCATCGCGGAGGATGCCGCGCATCAGCTTCTCATTGCCGGTAGCCGGAATGCCGTCCACGGTATTGAACGACGTCATGACCATCTCGCAGCCTTCGTCCAGTGCCGCTTTATAGGCCGGCAGATACTGCTCCCGCAGATTGCGTTCCGACATGTTGACCGTGTTGTAGTCGCGTCCCCCTTCAGGAGCGCCATATGCGGCGAAGTGCTTCACGCAGGCAGCCAGCCGCTCCGGCTCTTCCTTCAGGCTCCCGCCTTGATAGCCGCGGACAAAAGCCCGGGCAAACAGGCTGTTCAGGTACGGATCTTCGCCGGTCGTCTCCATGACGCGTCCCCACCGCGGATCGCGCACCAGATCGACCATGGGGGCGAACGTTACATGAATACCGGATACCGCCGACTCTCTCGCGGCAATTTCGGCACTCTTTTCAGCCAGCTCCGTATCCCAGGAGCATCCGATCGCCAGCGGGATCGGAAAGATCGTTTTGAAGCCATGCACCACGTCGGCCATAAACATCAGCGGAATGCCGAGCCGGCTTTTGCTTAAATATGATTTCTGCACGTCGATGACCGACTGTGCTCCCGATAACCCTAGAACAGAACCGCTGGCGGTCACCATCGATTCGGTGATCCCCATTTCCTCAAGCGGTCCGGTAATTTGGCTTTCGCCGCCTTCATGAAAATTGGCGGTCAGCTGGAGCAGCTGCGCGATCTTCTCCTCCAGCGTCATCTGATGTAACAGCTCGGTTAACTGCAGGTTGTCCATTCCATTCCCTCCACAACAAAGTCGTATGATGATCCAGGCCTTCCGGACACGAATGGTCCGGCTCTTTCAGACCCTTTCTCCTTTCTCAGGAGCTTGCACAAAACCTGGCCGACAAGGGCAGCAAGGATGAAACCCATCCTTGGCGCTTATCTTTTGTGCAAATTCCTCATGAAGAAAAGCGTCTATCGATGTACATTTGCATTCTTTAAGCGTTATAAGAAACGATGTCTCCTCCCTGTGGCCAGGCCGGCCTATATATAATAGAAGAAATCCGGCCCGGCACCACTGTGGAAGAGAAGAACCCGGCTGCATCAAAATGTGCTGCACACCGGGTTCCTTAGACTCGGACTGCGTATAACGCTCAGTTCTTATCCTTATTTCAGAACGATCTGTTACTTGGCAAATTTGCTGTTCAGTTCATCCAGAACCGGTTGAACGAGAGACTGCTTGCTTTGTACCCACTTCTTCCAGTTTGCTTCCAGATCGCCGCCTTGCAGAATTAGGTTCGCATACTCGTTCTGGTAATCGAAGGATGCCTGGCTCTTCGCTTTGGAATCGTACAGCTGCACATCCCAGTCGTAAGTTGCCAGCTTGCCGCCTTCGCTGCCCAGTTTCGCTTTCTCTTTAAACAGCTCAACGGCGCGGTCACGGTATTCCTTCTTGATCGCTGGGTTCACGATACTGAAGTCGTCGCCCAAAATGTACAATCCTTCAAAACGTGCCGGATATTTGTCTTCCAGGGTCGTTCCTTCCGGAAGCAGGCTGACCGGCTCTTTGTTCTCATCGTACTTCCAATCCTTGCCCTCAAAGCCCATGTTCAGGAGCATTTGTCCTTCTTTGGTCGTCGAGTAATCGATAATATCCATGATGCGTTCGAACTTCTCTTTGCTGATGTTCGGCGAGAAGATCAGCGCAGACCAGAAGTTCGGCTGCTCCAGGTTGCGGTATTTGCCGTCGTCACCCAGAACGATCGCCGTATGGACGAGGTCGTCGCTGCTTACGCCCAGGTTCTTCTGCATGTTCTTGTCCATGTCTTGTCTGTACGAAGCCAGACCGCCCAGGGACATCATCGCGGCAACGCCTTTAACTCTGAAGTTGTCGCTGCCTTCGTTGTTTTTCCAGGTGTAGAATTCCGGATTAAGCAGGCCTTCTTTGTACGCTTTCTGCATCAGTTTCAGACCGGTCAGCGTCTCCGGATCGGCTGGTCCCCAATGGAACTTGCCGTCCTCTCCTTTGTAGAACGCCGATTCCACGCGGGAGTGCTCACTGTTGGCCATGATGATGTTGGTCAAAGCGTCATCCGCTGTGTATGAGATCGGAACGAGCTTGGAGCCCAGCTTCCCTGGGTCTTTCTCTTTGACCAGTTCCGCATAATGAATCAGTTCGCTTGTGGTGTAAGCATCCTTCAGTTCAAACCCGACAGCTTTGGCCCAGTCTTTGCGGATCGCAATGACGCCGATTTGGTTCACAAGCGGATCGGCCGGTTTGTTCTGGTAGTACACCGGTTTCGGCAGAATGTAAGTACCGCCTGTCAGCTCTTCCAGCTTGTCGCCGAGGCCGGTCAGCTTGTAGGCTGCCGCTACGTTCGGCCAGCGCTCTTTCCAGTCATCCGGGAATTTGTAGAGCAGTCCTTGATCGACATAGTTCATGAAATCGCCGTGCACGTAGTTCCAGCTGGCCACGTCAGGCAGGTCGCCAGAGTTGATCCACAGGCGGAGTTTTTCCGGCCAGGAATCCCACTGTACGTAGTTGTAATCCCACTCGACGTTGAATTTGTCCATCCAGTACTTGTGGAACTCGTTGTCGAGCACACCGTCTTTGACTTCCGTGGTCTGCGCGACGGAAATTTTTAATTTGTCCTTGTAGTTCCCGTCCGCGTCTTTTTCGTTGCCGCCGGATGATGCCGTGTCTTTCCCGCAGGCAGTCACCGTCAGCATCACCGCCGACAGCGCAACGGCCAGAAGCGGTTTGAACAGCTTTTTGGTGTTCATGTTTTTTCCCCTCTTTTGATCAGATTTTTTGTGGTAAAAAAAATCTATTGTGTAATCAGGTCTTGATAGCCCCTGTTAACACCCCTTTGGCGAAGTGCTTTTGCAGCATCGGGAAGAAGCACATGATCGGCACCATCGATACGAAGACCGAAGCCATCTTCATTCCCGTGGAAAAACCAGATTTGTTCAGGGCGTCCACGCTGGCTGCATTCGAAACGTTTGTCGACGATTCGACGATAATGGTCCGCAGGACGTTTTGCAGCGGAAGCATTTCCGCTTTTCGCAGGAAGATCATCGCATCATACCATCCGTTCCAGAAGGCCACGCCATAGAACAGCGTAATGGTCGCCATAATCGGCGCCGCGAGCGGAAGGACGACGGAGAACAAGATGCGCCATTCGCCCGCCCCGTCGAGCCTCGCGGATTCCATCAAGGACTCCGGCAGGCCCTGGAAGTAGTTCATCATCAGGATCATATTGAAGGCACTGAAGCTTCCTACCAGGATGACAGACCACAGGGAACCGGTGAGGTGCAGCGATTTCATGACCAGGTACAGCGGCACAATCCCGCCATTAAAGATCATGGTGAACAGGACGAGGAAGAAGATAAACTTTTTCCCCGGGAACTTGTTGCGGCTGAGGCCGTAAGCCATCGTGCTCGTCAGGAACAAGCTCAGCGGCAGGCCGACCACCAGAATTTTAATGGTGTTCCAGAAGCCCGTCAGCAGCCTGCCGTCCTCGAACAGCGCACGGTAGGCGTCCAGCGTCGGATGCTTCGGCCACAGCATCATCGGATTATCGGCATACTCCTTCTGTGAGGCGAGCGAAATCGCGATCACGTTCAGGAACGGAATCAAAATAATTAAAGCCAACACAATCAGCACGATAAACATGATGTAATCGAGAAGCGTCATTTTACCGACCCGGTATTTATGCCGTTTCTCAGCATGCGTACTCATCTCTCTAACACTCCTTTCCTAACGGAACAATCCGTCTCCGCCCATCAGTTTGGCCACGCGGTCCGCAGCAAGCAGCAGAATCATGTTCACGAGCGAACGGAACAAGCTGACCGCTGTCGAGAACGAGAAGTCCGTCGAGGACTGGAACGTGATCCGGTAAATGTACACGTCGAGCACCTGGGACACGTTCTGCGTCGCCGCATTCGCCAAGTTGAAAATCTGATCGAAGCCGGCGGACATCAGGCCGCCCACGTTCAGGATGAACATGACCGTGACGGTCGGCAAAATGTTCGGCAGCGTAATTTTGAAAATTTGCTGCATCCGCGAAGCGCCGTCGATCTGCGCCGATTCGTATTGGTCCTGGTCGATCCCCGAGATAGCCGCCAGGAAGATGATGGCCCCCCATCCGGTGGATTTCCAGATGTCTGTCAAAATCAGCATCGGCAGGAACATGGGCTCGGAGCCGAGGAAGTTGATCGTCGGAAGTCCAAGAAGCTGCAGCGCGCTGTTCAGCAGGCCGTCATAGGAAAGGACGTTGATCACGATCCCTGAAACTATGATCCACGACAGGAACTGCGGAAACGTAAAGATCGTCTGGAACAGCTTCTTCGTCTTCCGCATGCGGAGCTCGTTCAGCAGGAGCGCCAGCAGAATCGGGAACGGGAAGGTGATGATCAGCTTGATAATGTTGATGTACAGTGTTCTCCACACCGCTTGGGCAAACGTCGGGTCGCGGAATACATACTTGAAGTTCTCCAGGCCGACCCAAGGGCTGCCCCAAATTCCCATGTTGGCTTTGTAATACTTAAACGCGAGCGACAAGCCGCCCATCGGCAGATAAGCAAACAGGATCAGCCAGATGATGCCGGGAATAAGCAGCGTATACGTCATCCGGTGCTTCCAAATTTCCGTAAACAGATTACCGGTTTTGGAACGCCCCTTTGCATTTTTGTTCGGCCCTAAGGCTGCGGGTTTCAATTGGCATCTCCTCACTATTCTTGGGTCTTGTCTTCAAACAGAAAATCAAAAGCGGTCTTTAAATGCTCTTCCCAAAAGAGCCAGTCATGCGTTCCCGGTCCCTCAACATACCGGAAATCGAACGGGCTGTTCTCCATGCTGGCGGCAAACTGCCGGTTCATTTCTACGAACGGATCCTCCGATCCGCAGCAGCACAGCACCGGCGGCAGCCTTCGGCCCTCTTCGATCAATTTCGCGGACAGCGCATACACATCCTGATCCGGCTTCACCTCAAGCCCCGGTCCGAAGACGGCCTGCATCTCCCTGCGCATCCCTTCCGGCATCGCCGGGTCGTTCAGACGCTGACGGATGTCGGTCACTCCCGAGAAAGATACTGCTTTGGCGTATCGCTCCGGGTAGGTGAGCGCGCATTTGAGCGCTCCGTAGCCGCCCATCGACAATCCCGCCACAAACGTTCTTTCGGGATCGGTATTCAAATGCAGCAGGCGCCCGCACAGCTCGGGTAGCTCCTCCGTGATGTAGTGAAAATAGTCCAGCCCGTAAACCATGTCGGTATAAAAGCTTCGTCCTGCTTCCGGCATGATCACTGTACAGCCGTGCCTCGCCGCGAACATTTCCACGGTCGTCAGGCGGTGCCAGGTGCTGGCGTTGTCCCCCGCTCCGTGCAGAAGATACAACGTGCTTGAAGTGGGGACGCCGGTATCCACCGGAGAGATCACATGGATGCTGGTCGTCATCCGCAGCGTTGGCGAGCCGGTATCGATCGTTAGATGCGCCATATGTAACCCCTTTCATTTCAGTTCGACTGCTCTATCGTGTTGTCCGCCTTAGTCAGCAGCAGCCCCCTTTCGGGAAGCCGGCCCGGCTGAGCCGATAACGGACAGTTTCGGCCCGTCATTGGTTCTTCTGATCGCCGATTGCGTTCCCGCCTAAGCAAGATCCGATTCAGCCTCATCGGGCGTTATCGGTAGCTGCCGCAGGAGCGTCAAAAGCGATGAAAGCGATTTTTTCGAATCGTTTCGATTAACATCATAAGCCCGTTGTCTAAACCTGTCAACAACCTTTTTTACAAAGGCCCAGCGAACTGTATTTTTGTGCAAATCCCTGATCTCACTTACGTTAATGCGACAAAATCCCTATCTGATGACGAATAGTAACCGCTTACAAAATGGAGTTGACAAGATAAAGTAATCTGTAATAATCTCAAGATTAACGAGTCAATGTGGAAACGTTTCTATAGATTTCATCCTATTCCTGACGGCCGTAGCGGAACGGCACATGCTGTAACCCGTTTCAGCCATAGGGATCAAGCGGAAGGAAGGCTTAACGATGACATTTCAAATCGGCGGTTTTGTCGATAACGCAGGCTGCAGGAAACTGAACGTCTTATCGGTCCGGGTGCTGCAAAATGGGCAGCTGCTGGGGCTCTGGGACCGGGATGGCGACGCCCGCCGGCTTCAGCATTCGGTCAGCAAGTCTTTTACATGCATGGCGGTCGGACTTGCCATCGCCGAAGGAAAGCTGACACTGGATGCACGGTTAAACGATTTTTTTCCGGACTATGGAAAATCGGTGAAGGATTCGCCCTATCCACCGGGAGAGCTGACCCTCGGTCATCTGCTCCGGATGGCTTCCGGCCACGATGCCCCGCCGCTCTGGGCGGAAGAGCGGGAAACGCTGCAGGAGAAAGATTGGGCCAAATACTATATGTCCCTGCCCTTGGACCGGATGCCCGGAGAGATCTTCACGTACAGCAGCGGCGATACGTTTATGATCTCGGCCATGGTTCAGGCAGCCGTCGGGGAGACGGTGCGCGATTATTTGGTGCCGCGGCTGTTCGAGCCGCTCGGCATCCAGGATGTCCGATGGGACACGTCGCCGCTCGGCGTCACGCTCGGCTGCACTGGGCTGTGGATCAGCTGCGAAGAGCTGAGCCGGTTCGGCCAGATGCTGCTGCAGAAGGGGCGGTGGCAGGGCGTCCAACTGATCCCGGAGGCATGGATCGGCGAGGTTACGCGGAAGCAAATCGACACGCCGGGAACGGCGGACTGGGGTGCGGGTTACGGCGGCCAATTCTGGATGTGCACGCACGGAGCGTACCGCGCCGACGGCATGCGTGGACAGTTCTGCGTCGTCATCCCGGACAAAGAGGCCGTGATCGCCATCAACAGTGACGAGGATGATATGCAGGGCATTCTCGACGCCGTCTGGGCGGATATTTTGCCCCAGCTCTAAACGTGTTACATTTTCGTGACATGTCAGAAAATACAACAAAACGGTGCTTCCTCCTAGGCGAGGAGAGCACCGTTTTTGCTTGCTTGGGGATGAGGAATCTGGACCTTTCATATCTGTCATTCCCTTAAGAAATGACCCCTTTGGACAAAATCAGGTTGCCGTACAACGCACGTTCTCCGGTCGCCACGACCGCATAGGCTTTCTTCGCGCGTTCATAAAATTCGAAACGTTCCAATTCGGTGAACTTGATGTCTTCCCCTTCCGTCTCATGCACGATCTTGCGGTATACTTCCCACACCGGCGTTTCCACCGGATCTCCCGGCACCACCTGCATCAGCATGACGGGGTACTCCACGTACCTGTTCAGGGGCAGCAGTTCAAGCGCAGCCTGGAGCAGCTCGGGAATGCCGTGGCCGTCCGCCCGAACCAGCCGCTTGGCCAGACTGGCGGAAGGGAAATTTCCGTCGGCGAATACGATCTCGTCCCCGTGCCCCATTTCGCTTAATATTTTCAACAGCTCAGGAGACAGCAATGCAGAAATTCCTTTCAACATGACAAAAACCTCCTATTATGTTCCCACTCGGGGTGTCCTGAACATAATACGACACGCGGAAGGAATATCCTTCCTTAAATAAATTTTACAATCGCATGAAGCTCCGGGATGCAACGCTGTTGTATAATAGTGGAAAATGACCCCTAACACGAAACGGAGGATTTGTCGTCCATGAAAAAGACCTGGCTGCTCGGCTTCGGATTTTTCAGCATCAGCATTACCTGGGCGCTGTACAATGCGTTTGTTCCGTTTTTCCTCGATCCGTATCTGAAGAGCGCCGCGTGGATCGGCTTCATGATGACCATCGACAACTATTTCGCCCTGTTCCTGCAGCCATGGATCGGCAACCGGAGCGACCGGACCGTCTCCCGTTTCGGCAAGCGGATGCCCTACCTGCTTATCGGCATGCCGCTCGCTGCCCTGTTCGTCATCCTGATCCCCTTTCACACCAGCCTGCTGACGCTGGTCCTGTTCATGATGCTGATGAACCTGGCAATGAGCCTCTACCGCTCGCCAACGATCGCGCTCATGCCGGACATCACGCCGGAAGGGAAACGGACCAAAGCCAACGGCGTCATCAACTTCATGGGCGGCGTAGGCGGCATTCTTGCGTTTGCCGGCGGATCGCTGCTGTACAACCAGAACCGCTCCTTCCCGTTTATCGCCGCGGCGGTCATCACCCTGCTGTCGCTGTGGATTCTGTACCGCTTCGTCCCCGTTCGGGGAAGCGGTTCCACACCTTCCTCCGCGCCGCAGGAAGGAAGCCGGATCAAGCTGCGCGGCGAGCTGGACCGGACGACGGTGCTGCTGCTGATCGCCATCTTTTTCTGGTTCGTCGGGTATCAGGGCGTCGAATCGTTGTTTACGCTTTACGGCAAGCATCATATGGGGCTGCAGGAAAGCGCCGCATCCTTCTCCCTGACCTTCTTTTCGCTGTTCTTCGTCCTGTTTGCCATCCCGAGCGGCTGGCTCGGCAACCGTTACGGGAAGAAGAAGATCATCCTGACGGGCGTCGCCGGCCTGTTTCTCGTGTTCGCGGCCGTTCCGTTCATCGGGACCGTAGGACCGCTCCGCGTGCTGCTTGCCCTCGGCGGCATCTTCTGGGCGTGCATCAATATTAACTCCTATCCGTTCATCGTATCGACCGGAAGCGAAGCGAGCATCGGAACCCGAACCGGACTGTATTACCTCGTGTCCTCTCTGGCGGCGATCACCTCGCCGCCGCTGCTCGGGCTGATCATCGACCAGTTCGGCTACGCCTCCTTGTTTGTCGTCGCGTCGGCCAGCCTGCTGATCGCCCTGCTGTTCCTGACGATGGTTCGCCATGACGGTAAAACGGCCGGCGCAGGGTCCGAGACATCGACGCTAAACAGATAACCAGATGGGCGTATTACAAAAAAACATCCGCGGCTGACGAAGCCAAACGGATGTTTTTTTGCTATATGCGAATTGCCAATGCCTGCTACACCAGCAGGTCGGCGACCACCGGAAAATGGTCGGACGGCATTTTGCCATGGCGGTGGTCGGTGATCACGCCAAAATTGCGCACCCGTACCCCGCCGGTCACGAAAATAAAATCGATGGCGCTCTCGAACTCGAGACCATGCTCCTCGCCCGAGTTCAAATACGCAGGGAACAGCCGCGCGGCCGTTTCCCGGGAGTCAAAGCCCTGGAAGGTGAATGCCGGGCCGAAATGGCGGTAATCCGCGCTGACCGCCGCATCACGCAGCAGAGCCCCGCCCTCTTCTTCGCCGCAGAGGATGCGGTAGGCTTCCGAATCGCTGGTGACGTTGAAATCCCCGGTCAGCACCGCGGCGCCGCTTTCCACCAAGTCCCGGATCCGGCTTTTGATCAAATGCGCGCTCTGCTTGACCGCCTCCACCCCGATGTGGTCAAAATGAGTGTTCAGATGGATAAATTCTTTTCCCGTATATGTATCTTTGAACCGGCACCAGGTTACCATCCGGGTGCAGGCTGCGTCCCAGCCCAATTTGCCCGGCTTCTCCGGCTCTTCGGACAGCCAGAAATGTCCATGCTCCAGCGGCTCCAGCCGCTGCTTCAGGTAAAAGATGCAGGCGTATTCGCCGTCCTGCTTCCCGTCCTCCCGTCCGGCTCCGATCCAGCCGTACTCCGGCAGACGCTCTTCCAGATCCGTCAGCTGGTTATGCAGCACCTCCTGCATGCCGACCAAGTCGGCGCGGTGGAAGCGGACGATTCCAGCAACCAGGTCCCGCCGGCTGTTCCATGTATTCTCGCCTTCCTTGTCATAGTCGTTTTTGATGTTATACGACATGAACCGGAGCTCCATCTCCGGTTTAGCTGTGTTGCTCACATCAACACCTCATTTCTCAAAGTTTGCGCACGCCCATTCTACCATAATCCGCCGGAAAGCGATCACAAAATTTGGTTAAAGGCACGATCCCCTTCAGACGGGTCACAGCTGTGATATGATCGTGCTCTGCTTTGTGGGATCTACTATGTGGGACGCCAATACAGGACACGGCGAAAAGGCCGCTCTTTTGGATCCGACAGATCCAAGAGAACAGCCTTTATCGGAAACACGTTATTTATGGGGTCAGCTTGGCCATCAGGCTGCGGAGCGCCGCTCCGCGGTGGCTGATCGCCTGCTTCTCCTCTATCGTCAGCTCAGCCATCGTTTTCCCATAATCGGGAAGATAGAATAGCGGATCGTACCCGAAACCGCCCGAGCCGGCGCGGTCGGCGGTAATCCAGCCCTGAACCGAGCCGGAGGCCTCAATGAAGCCGCCCGTTGCCGGATCATACAGGATCAGCGTACAGACAAAGCTCGCCGGGCTGAGCAGCGAATCCTGAACGTCCGCGCCCATCTTTTTGTCCTCCAGCATTTGCAGCAGCTTCTCGTTGTTCTGCTCATCCGTGGCATGCTCACCCGCAAACCGGGCGGAGTACACGCCCGGACGGCCTTCCAGCTCGTCAACGCATAAGCCGGAATCGTCGGCCAGCACTGGAAGCCCGAGGGCATCGCCTACGGTTTTGGCTTTCTTCAGCGCATTCTGCGCAAACGTGCTCCCGTCCTCTACTACATCCGGGATGCCAGGATAGTCGAACATGCTTTTCACCTGTTTGCCCAGCGGGGCGAAGGCATGCTCAAACTCCTTGACCTTCCCTTTGTTCTTCGTCGCCACAATAATCGTATCGCCCGCCGGAATCATGCTAGGCCTCTCTTCCGGCTTGTCCCGAGCCGATCATCAGCGCAATGGGGCCAAGGGCTTCCTTCTGCTTGGTGATCAGCTCGCGGATGCCCTGCTCTCCAAGCTTCAGGAGCTCATCAAGCTCCTGCCGCGTGAACGGGCTTTCCTCGCCGGTTCCCTGCAGCTCGACGAACGCGCCGCTGCCGGTCATGACGAGGTTCATGTCCACCTTCGCCTTCGAATCTTCCTCATAATTCAGATCGAGCAGCGGCTCTTCACCGACCACCCCGACGCTGACCGAAGCCAGAAAGTCGCTGATCGGGAACACCGGCAGCTTGTGCTGCTGGGCGATTTTGTTGATCGCAATGGCCATCGCCACAAACGATCCGGTAATCGACGTCGTGCGCGTACCTCCGTCTGCCTGAATGACGTCGCAATCCAGCGTGATAGTCCGCTCGCCCAGCGCCTGCAAATTCACAACGGAGCGTAGCGCTCTGCCGATCAGCCGCTGAATTTCCATCGTACGTCCGCTGAGTTTGCCGCGCGCGGCTTCCCGCTGGTTGCGGGATTGCGTCGCCCGGGGCAGCATCGAATACTCCGCCGTTACCCAGCCTTTCCCCTGTCCTTTCAAAAAAGGAGGAACCTTTTCGTCCACCGTGGCGGTGCAAAGGACTTTGGTGTCCCCCATTTCAATGAACACGGAGCCTTCCGCGTACTTGTTTACGTTCACTGTCAAATTCATCGGCCTAAGCTGATGGCTGCTGCGTCCGTTTGATCTCATCATTTCTGCCTCCTACTTCGTTCGCATCCTGTTTAAGCAACCTTTATTTTACCAAAATGGAGGGATAAAAACACCCTGAGCTGCCCTTAAAGCGGGATTTCGTTAATATAATCGGGGCGTGTGACCGGCTGGCTGTAGTCCAGATTGTCGGTTCCGACGACCTTGGACTCCCCGTTCAGCTCGATTTTGACCTTTGGATTCCCCGCGTTTTCCGCCACTGTCAGCACGACGGACTGGAGCATTTCGGTCGGTACCGCATCGCCTTCGGCGAACATGTCTTCCTTCAAGGATACCGTTACCGTGCCGTCCTTCTCCTTCTTCACGGACTGCAGCTGCGTCTCGTCGGTCATGACTTGTTCCAGGCCGTCTGTCTCCTGCGGGCCGCGGATCAATTCGGCGAGTGCCGACTGCAGCGCGTCCTGGCCCGGTTTGACAAGCCGCGTTACCGGAACGTAATACTGGATGCCTGCCGGCGATGCCGCCGAGAAGTAAACGGTGACTGGCGACGAATTCGTCAGCGTTGCCCCCTGCCCGACTTCCAGATTGATGCCCATGCTCCGACTGAGCGGCTGATCTAGCGGAGTGCCCCCTACAGGCATTTCCGACAGCTTCTTGCCGTCAACCCACAGCTGGACCTTTTGCACATCCGCATTACCGGTCAGGGTCCAGGCCAGCGATTCGAGAATTTTGCGCTCATCCGGCGCTTTGTATTTCGTGAATGCACTGTTAAACTCGACAACGGCCAGCTTGTTATCCTTGTCCACCGTGACCTTCTTGACCTCGGTTCCTGCAGGCAGGACGCCCGTGAAGCCTTCCGGAATATATTTGGCATAGGCTCCGCCGGAGACGAGCGTTTCCACCGACAGCTGAACCGAAGTTTTATCCTTTACTTCCGGCAGACCGAGGGTGACGGGGGCAAGCATCCCGTTCCCGTCCGCCAAATACACGGTCGTCGGGGTGCCGGTAAGCTCGGCCTTAGCCTTGGCGCCTGTGGTGCCTGTGCCGTCCGACATATTGAGCATCTGCTCCTCGACCGCCTTCGGCGGCGCATCGATGTCTTCCGAAGCCGAATGGGTCCCGAACAAACCGCAGCCGGACAGGATAACGGGAACGGCCAGCAATCCGGCGGCGGAAATGCCGCGAATTTTGTTAAGCTTGGTCATAAGTCTGGTTCCTCCTAATCATTTTGTACAGTTTGTACTACCATGTATACGAGCCCCCTTCCGAAAAAATAACAGCCGGTCCATATTAATTTTATTCAGGCCCCTGCGCCTTCCCTGCTGCTTGAGGATGCGTCAAAATGGGCATAACTGGACAAAGATATACTGCAAAACATACAATCAAATTGCGTGAAGTTACATAATACTTGGATGACGGGGTGACGTAATGAGTGAAGCAAATGAGGCACAGCAAGCAAAAATTCCATACAGCTTAAACAGTAAAAAGGTATCCGAAGCGACGCGGGAATGGCTTCATAACCGGGGCGTGAGGGTGGAGGAGATCGCCGAGCTCGTTATGCTGCTGCAGAAAAAGTACTATCCGAACCTGACGATGGAGGAATGCATCCTGAACGTGGAGAAAGTGCTGAGCAAGCGCGAGGTGCAAAACGCGGTGCTGACCGGCATCCAGCTCGATATGCTGGCCGAGCAGGGCAAACTGCTCTCCCCGCTGCAGGACATGCTGGAAAATGACGAGAGCCTGTATGGCGTCGACGAAGTGCTGGCCTTTTCCATCGTGAACGTATACGGAAGCATCGGCTTTACAAATTACGGGTATATCGATAAGCTCAAGCCCGGCGTGCTGGAGCGCCTGAATGACAAAAGCACCGGGGAAACCCATACGTTCCTTGACGATATCGTCGGCGCGGTCGCCGCGGCGGCCAGCAGCCGGATCGCGCACGGCAAGCAGGCGGAGAAGGAAACGGGCGACGGGCCCGATGAGGTTCGGCTTCCCGAGGATCACTAAAACAACTCTATCATCATAGAGGAGGGCTGATTCGTCAGCCCTTCTCTTGTCATTTGGCGAGGAAAATAACGCAGAAGGTTCGGAGCCGGGACGGATGCAACACTCCGAACGCAAACAAGGACGGCCTCTTGGCCGTCCTTCCTGCTCTTCCTGCCGCTATGTAACGGCGGCTTCATATCGGAAGATGCCGTCATGACCCGGCACCTTCATAACCTGGCCGCGCCGCTCCAGCTCCTGCGTATGCGCCAGCGTCTCGCACATGGCGAAGCGCATCTGGTGAATGCCGAGCCCGGTGCCGAACAGGGCGGCGCACAGCTCGAAGCCGGTCGCCGGCCCTGCCTGAATCCGTCCCAGCACCCGCACCAGCCGCTCTTCATGATGCTGCAGAAGGGCTTCAAGCCGGGCCTCAAAGTGGTCAAACGGATTCCGGTGTCCCGGATAGGCCCGTTTTACCTGGAAGCTCTGCAGCTTCCTGAGCCCGTTCAGAAACGAATGCAGCGGCTCGGGATCGCTTCCGGGCAGCAGGCTGACGTTCGGGGAGATCTGCGGCAGCACCGCATCTCCGCACAGCATGACCCCGCTCTCCTCATGAAGCAGCGACATATGGCCTGGCGCATGGCCCCATGTTTCGATGGGGATCCATCGCCGCCCGCCCATCTCCAGCGGTTCCCCTTCGGTCAGCGGCAGCGCCGAAGGCAGCGGCTCCACCTGCGGGATGAAGCTCTCCAAATGGGCGGGCAGCTGGCTTGTCCACGCCTCGGGCATGCCGTGCTGCCGGAACAATAGCGGCAGGTCGTCATTCATCGTGGATGCCTCGCCCCACATCCGCTGCATTTCCTCCGCCGCCCGCGCGGACATCCGGACCGGGCAGCCCGCCTTTTCCTGGAACCACCCCGACAATCCCAAATGATCGGGATGATGGTGCGTAAGCACGACCGACTCCACGTTCCCGAAAGGGATGCCCAACTCATCCAATACCTTATTCCAGGCAGCTTCATTCTCCGCGGTCCGCGGTCCCGGATCGATCACCGTAACCCCGCCTGAAGGCCCCCGCAGAATATAGCTGTTTACCCAGCGCAAAGGGAATGACATCGCCATCTTTACCTGAATGATGCCGTCTTCATAGTGCGTAATCTCGGGTATATTCAATGCCCCGTCCTTCTTTCATTTATGCTTTCTCTTCCTGCGGGCGCCGTCCCACAAAAATCATCCGCTGTGAGCGCCCCTCGTCATAATCGACTTCCTCATTATAGCCGCCGTACACTTCGTCTGTCATGAGCCCGGCTTCCTGCAGCATTTCCTCCAGCCGGCCGCGCGTGTACAGCTTCACCCGCTCATGATACTCCCGTGTGCCCTTAGTGCCGTGCATATCCGATATGGAGATGTCCTTGATTACAAAATCCCCTTCGATTCGGCGCTTCTCAACGATTCGCTGCCCCTCTTCCTCCCGCTCCGATGCCGGAACCAGATGTCTCCGGACATAAGGGGAGTTCATGAAATCGATAATAAACCACCCTCCGGGTTTCAGCATTCGGCGAATCTCCCGAAGTACTTTGAGCTGCTCCCCGTCCTCGCGGAAGTACCCGAACGACGTAAACAGATTGACGACCGCGTCAAACCCGCCTTCCAGCGGAAGTTCGCGCATATCGGCCTGCCGCCAGTCCACCCGCTCCTTCGTGTCCAGCCTCCGGGCTTCCCGCAGCAGTACGTCGGAGAGGTCAACCCCGGTGACGCGGTAGCCCGCATCCACCAGCGCGAGGGAGTGCCTGCCTGTTCCGCAGCACAAGTCGAGCACCTGCGCCCCTGGCGGCAGGTCCAGCCAGGAGATCATCGTCTTGACCTCCCGGGCTGCCCCTTCGATGTCACGGTGCTTATATACCAGGAGATAATCCTCTCCAAAGCTTTTTTCATACCAATCCTTCATCCTCTGCGTCATCCTCCTGTGTATGTGAGTCGGTTCCATGAATTATTACATTCAAAAAGGACGGTTGAAACCAGCCTGCTGGCAGCCTGTGCCCGCCGTATGCAGTATAGGATTCGACGCGCCATGGGATTGTATGAATCGAGCCGATATCGGACTGGCCAGGTTTACGACTCAGGCATATATTCATGCGACAGGATCGAATACAGCCAGGAGTTCGCAAAGCCTCCTTTATTCGTCGGCATATGCTCGCGGAGATAGCCTTCTTTTTGCATGCCGATCTTCTGCATGACCCGCTCGGACCCGATATTTTCCGGACGGCAGGTCGCATAAATCCGGTGTACTCCCAGCTGCCGGAAGCCGAATTCCAGCATCGCCTTCGCGCATTCCGAAGCATAGCCTTGGCCCCAATGATCCGCATGGAAGCAATAGCCGATTTCTCCGTTCGAGCCCGAGACGTTGATTCCGCAGCCGCCGATCAGCTCCCCGTCCGTTTTGCGGGTTACCGCCCACTCGTAATGGGTCCTGGGCTCTTTCTGCTGCATCGCCTTCATGCCTGCGACATAATCCTTCGTTTCCTCCTCGGTATTCGGACCCCAAAGGGTATAACGGGTAACTTTGGGGTCTGATGCGTACCGGTGCACGCTCTCCCAGTCTTCCGGCACAAACTCGCGGATGACCAGCCTGTTCGTCTCCAGCCTCATTTCATGTCTCCTCCTTCGAACCGCATTGAATGAATTGAATCCAGATTAATCCATCTGCCTTTCGGTGTCGACCCCCTTAAATGAAGAGCATTAGGAAAACTGCCACAGCCGCCATCATTTGCCGAAATATAGCGGAAAATAATGCGGAACCCGGCCCATATTGCGACAAACCTTTCACCAAACTGGTGATATAGTAAATATGCACTAATCATAGTGTTTTAAAAATTGGAGGGATTAGATATGGAACATTTGGAATTGGACATCTTGATGGCTGACGAAGAAGCAGAACAGGAAGAGCAGATCGACGACATCGAAGAAGAAGATGAAGAGGCGGAAGACGAGGAAGAATCCGAATTCGTAGAAGAGGCGGATGAGGACGAAGACGAAGAAGCCGACGATGAAGAAGACGACGAAGAAGCTTAACTGGCAACACAATCCCTTCTCCCAGATACACAGAAGCTAATCCAACAGACCTGTTCAGCGATGAACAGGTTTTTTGATTTCGATCGCAAAAATAGAACGAGCAGGCCGTCCTCCCATTTCAAGGAATCAGCCTGCTCCTGTTCAGCCGTTCAATGTAATTATTTGCTCAGCGTTTCGGTCAGCACCGGTACGATTTGGGATTTACGCGACACAACGCCCTTCAATACGGCCGTATGGTTCTCAAGCTTCACGTTATAAGCCGTTTCAACCGCAGCAGCGGATTTTCCGAGGGCCAGCGCCACGGAATCGTTGTTCAGGATATCCGTTACGACAAACACGAACAGATCGAGACCTTTCTCGCTGATGATCGCGTTCAGGGCGTCCTCCAGTTCAGCCTGACGGTTCAGGACGTCGTTAGGGTCCACCGTGTTCACTTGGGCGATTTCCACTTTGCTGCTGCCCATTTGGAATTCTTTGGCGTCCAGGGAGATCAGCTCGGCAATCGTCTTGCTGCTGACATCTGCACCCGCTTTAAGCATGTCCAGCCCGTACTGCTCCAGGTTGACTCCGGCGATGTCGGCGAGCTCGCGTGCAGCGGCTACGTCCTCCTCGGTGCAGGTTGGGGATTTCAGCAGGAGCGTATCGGATACGATCGCGGATACCATCAGACCGGCGATTTGCGGCGTAACTTCAACGCCTTTTTCCTTGAACAGCTTGTTCAGGATCGTTGCCGTGCAGCCTACAGGCTCTGCGCGGTAGTACAGCGGATGGCTTGTCTCGAAATTCGCGATGCGGTGGTGGTCGATAACCTCGCTCACGCGCACCTGATCGATGTCGCTCGCGCTTTGCTGGCGCTCATTATGGTCAACGAGAATAACCTCGCTTGCTTCGTTAGCCACGGTTTCCACTTGGCGAGGGGCCTCGGCTTTGAAATAATCCAGCGCAAACTGCGTTTCGCCGTTGACGGCGCCCAAACGAACCGGCTCCGTATTATGGCCGAGCTTATTTTTGAGGTAAGAGTATACGATTGCCGATGTGATCGTGTCCGTGTCCGGGTTTTTGTGCCCGAAAATCAATGTTTTTGCCATGGTTTCAACTGCTCCTTTATCGTTTGGAATAAATGAAGACTTGGTTCATGCCGTAATCTACATACGATTATAGCGGGAATTGGGCTATATTCCAATTCCTTTACAGAGATTTATTCCTGAAGGCTTGATTACAGCCTGATTTCGGGAGGCGTCTTGGCCGGAATCCGCTTCAGCGGCTGGCCCTCTTTATAATACAGCGACGGATTCAGCAGCACATAGAAAATATGGGTATGCGGGCAACCGAGGTTCTCGAGGATCCGGTTGATGTTCTCGGCGATCGCATGATGCTTCTCTTCCTCGCGCGGGAACATGAAAATTTCCACGGACCGGGGGCTGTTTGTGATTTTTTCCACATGTAAAAGCTCAATTTTGACGATTTCTTCCGGAATGTTGGCGATTCCTGAAATGCATTCGATAATGGCCGGTGCGGCGGTCTCCACCACATTCTTTTCAAAACCTGTAAATCTGACAAAAGGCAAAGCCGTTCCCTTCTTTCTCTTTCTTTCTAAAGCTGTGCCCGATCTAAATATATCGGCATTACTAACCTACCATAAAAACGGCAAAGGAGTCACCTCCCCAAAGAGATCACTCCTCAATGCCAATGGATACTGCTGATACCCAAATCCGATGCCTGGCCCCGCTATTCCATAATTTTCGACGGGTTGGCGACGACGTCGATTTTCTCCTGCACGCGCTCCGGGCTCCCCAGAAAATGGCGGTTCAGCGGCTTCAAATCGTCGTCCAGCTCGTACAGAATCGGCACCGCGGTCGGGATGTTCAGATCCACGATGTCCTCCTCGCTGATATTTTCCAGCACCTTCATCAAGGCCCGCAGGCTGTTCCCGTGCGCGACGACGAGCACCTTCTTGCCCGCCTTGATCTGTGGCACGATCTCCGCTTCCCAGTAAGGGAGCACGCGCGCGATCGTATCCTTCAGGCTTTCTCCCAGCGGAATCTCCTGCTTCGTCAAGTTGCCGTAGCGCTTATCCTTGGGAGGGTAGCGGTCATCGTCGGCCGTAATCTGCAGCGGGGGCACGTCGTAGCTCCGGCGCCACAGCATGACCTGCTCCGCGCCGTATTTCTTCGCCGTCTCTTCTTTGTTAAGTCCCTGAAGCGCGCCGTAATGCCGTTCGTTCAGCTTCCACGATTTGCGGATCGGGATCCACAGCAGGTCGTTGACGTCCAAAATATAATTCAGCGTTTTGATCGCCCGCTTTAATACGGACGTATATGCGATATCGATTTCATAGGGAATATCCTGCAGCAGATGCCCGGCCTTGATCGCTTCCTGGACCCCTTTGTCCGTCAGATCGACGTCCGTCCAGCCGGTGAACCGGTTCTCGCGGTTCCACTCGCTTTCCCCATGTCTGACCAAAACCACCTTGTACATGGTGCCACACTCCTTTACTGCCTTACTCGTAACAAACTACCGGTATAGCTTTTAACCGATAAGCATTTTTTAAACTTTTTCTTTTCATGCCAATCATTTTGCATACAGGTTGCGGGTGAGCTGCCGTCCCTTGCAATCTATTGTTTGCGGACCCTCAGCCCTTCCCAACACATGCTCTGCAGAGGTTCCCGCTGGGGTAGACTCCGGGACGTTCGGCGGTTGCCTAACAAGCCGGGCAGATTTACAATAACTACTGTTACATCATAATCGGAGAACGACGGAGGTACAATAATGAGAAATGCTTATTTGTTCGGCCAAATCGAGCGCGTGCGCACGGGCATCATTAACAAGGTGTCCGCGCTGCCTGAATCCAAGCGGGATATCGTCCCCGACGGATTCAACAACAATATCCACTGGCACCTCGGGCATTTGCTGGTCATATCCGACATGCTCGTGCTCCAGTACAGCGGCAAGGACGGCGTCATTCCGGCAGAATACCGCCCTTATTTTGCTTCGGGGACGAAACCGGCGGATTGGCAGGGCGAGGCACCGGCGTGGGATACCCTGATTTCGCAGCTCACCGAGCAGATTCGCGTGTTCCAAGAGCAGCTCGGTGACGACCTAAATCAGCCAGTCGCCAAAGCGGACAACTTTGCCAAAGCCGAGACGATCGACGAGCTGCTGGTCATGAACATTAATCATGAAGCATCGCATGCCGGCATGATCAACGCCATGCTGAAGAAGCTGGCCTGATATCGGATCAGCAGACAGCACAAGGCAGCCCTTCTCTCCGTGTCGGAGAAAGAGGCTGCCTTCATTTTTGGAAAGAACACCGGTTAGAAAACGACGGTGGTAACCTTGAGTTGGGGATGGGTACGCGTGGCCCCCCCCCGCTATCGCCATTAAACGAAGCATTGATTCATAACCCAATGCGGAGCGGCATGGCGTGTCGTCAAAACGGATTAGCGATAGTCGTCATGCAGACGCCACCAGATGTAAGGCTGGGTTTGCGGCCATCCTTCAGGCGAATCCTCCCACGTTTCCTGGCGGCCAAAGGGTGTCAGGTCGAGCAAATTGAAGTCCGCGCGGATCCGGTCGACGCCGCGGGAGGCCGTGAAATAGGTGCGGAACACCTCATCTCCATCGCGGAGAAAGACGCTTAAGCCGAATCCGCCCCCAGCCCCCATGTCATTGTTGAATTCGTTCCCGTTCGAAGAGAACCAGGGTACATTCCAGCCCATCCGGTCTTTGAACGGCTGGATCTGAGACAGGGGCGCGGGGGAGACGAGAATAAAGGTCGTATCACGGGCATTCAGATGGGCAAGGTGACCGATGTTGTCGACAAAAGAGGAGCAGCCTGTGCAGCCTTGACTGGCTCCCGGAGCCATCATGAAGTGGTACACCACGAGCTGGCGGCGTCCTTCAAAAAGATCAAGCAGTCGCGCTGGACCACCTGGTCCCTCGAACATATAATCTTTGCCGATCCGTACCATCGGCAGCCTGCGGCGCTCTGCGGCCAGCGCGTCCAGCGCGCGGGTAAGCTCCTTCTCTTTGACGAGCAGCTTGTCGCGCGCTTCCATCCACTCTTGTTCCGAAACGATTTGCGGAAGTGCTGTGTTTTTCGTATCCACGGGTATCCTCCTCCAAGTTTTGAGGATTCGTTGATTCTGCCATTATCCTATATAGATTGAACTAAAGTTGCATGAACTTCCTGTAATAACGGCCCGACAGTTGCCCTATAACATTCATTTCTTTAGTTCATTCTATCCTAGCATGTTTCATTTCCCGGGATTTCTCATGAATTGCGGAAAATGATATTCATTTGCATATTACCGATGTTCTGGAACCGCAGGCTCCATTCAGACGTTCTATATAGAAAGGAGCTGATGGATATGAACGTGTATCTGATCATCTTTGGGCTGATCTTGATTGGAGGCGGCATCATGAACCGCCGGAACCCGGGGAGGGGATGGCGGAGCAGTGAAAGCTGGAAGACAGAAGAAGAAGCGGAGCCCAGCGAATCCTACCTGGAACTCCAAAAGATCCGCGGCTTCCTTGCGATCGTGCTCGGCTCGATTTTTATCGTGATCGGGTTGTTTATGCTGTTGTTTTTATGACGGCCCCTTTTCCAGAGAACAGACCATTTTGAAGTTTCCGGGTACCGCCTGGAACCCCAGCAGATCGCGGTTGATGCGAAGCATGGGACCGTTCAGCGAATCGTTGTGGGTTCGCAAATAAGGCACACCGGCAGCGCGTGCGGTTTGTATGGCCAACAGCTTCAGCGCCAGCCCGATCCGCCGGCCCCTATACTCCGGCAGCACACCGGTAAACTGGTGGTACATCGCCTGGGTTTGTTCGTTCTGCTGCAAGGTCACGACGCCGACATAGCGGTCCCCGTCCTTAGCGATATGTACATACTCCGGCCGCACGCCGGCCATGTTAATGTTCCATTTCTTCCATTCCTCAAACCAGGGGAAATCCTCGTTGTATCCCGGAATGTCCTGATGGGCGATCCTGTACAGCTCATGAAGCTTTCGTTCCTGCGCCTCTCCAGGCTCATCCTTCAGCGTCACGAACATAATGCCGGATGACTCGGCGCTGCGAATGCTTGGCAGCAAAGCTTGGTCGGTAAAAGACGACAGGTCCAGCACAGATTCAAAGGTGTGGCGTTCCAGCAGGTAGCCCCGGCGTTCCGCAAACGCCAGCGAGGCCCCGTCATTCTCCCTCATAAAACAAACGAGACGGGAAGCCTTAACCATGCGTGCCCCCTCGCGCACTTCCCGGGACAGAGCCCTGCCGGCTCCGCGGCCGCGTTCATCCGGATGGACGACAAGAGTAACGTTGAGGCTGCCGGGTTCGTTCCAGGGCGCACGCCAGGCGATGGCGTAACCGATGACCTCTCCCTCCCCGTTCACCGCGACCCATTTCGGGCGATCCCAGCCCATTAGCCGCCCCTCTTCGTCGTAATGGAGCTGGCCCGGCGGAATGCTTTCCTCTTCGTCCTGCAGCTGCTTGGCGGTGACGGGTTCCGACCAGATCAGGCTCAGCAGCGCCGCGGCCGCTCGAAAATCCTCCCTGCCAAAACGGCGAATCGTAAAGTTTGACAATATGTATTCCTCCAAAAAATGGTATTGGTCTGCCTCGCTCATTATCTCATGCAATCACCTTGATGAAGCGATAAAGTTTGGATATAGCGTTTTTTTCCTTAGCCGGAGCGCTTTCCGCTCCCCCACGTGCTCATATATATTAATCTTTGAAAATCAAACTTTTGCACGCTATCATCTGTCCGATACCGATTTGTGAAGCCGGCATAGAATATATCAATCTTAAGAAAAGGAGTGATATATTTGGCAAACAGCGATGTACGTCTTGCCCTTTGGTCCGGCATTAATTTTACGGGCCGCAGAATTTTGTTCAGACGCGGTGGAGTTGCGGTCCGCGACCTTGGAGCTTTCCGCTTCGACAATCTTCTCTCCAGCTTCCGTCTCAGAAATACGGTGCAGAGCAATCAAGTGACACTTGTTTTGTTCTCACGGATTAATTTCCAGGGATCTTTCCGCGTGTTCCGTGGCAGCCAAAATGTAGCCAACCTGGGCAATTTCAACTTTAACAACGTCACGTCTTCTTTCATCCTCGTTGGACGCAACCTGACGAACGCCGAAATTTCCCAAATCCAAAGCACCGGCAGACCGCCGCAAGACATTCTTATCATCAGACAGTAACCATCTGCAAAGGGTACCCGACAGGGTACCCTTTCTCATGTAACCAAATCCCCGCATAAGATGGAAAGTGAACAAAATAAAGAACCTCCCGCATGTCTTCCCGTCAAGGAAGACATCCTGCAGAAGGCCAAGGTCGCAAGAGAGGCTTCGATCAGATTTTTAATTCCCCAAGCTTGATCAGCTCGACAACGGCCTGAGAACGGCCTTTGACGTTTAATTTCTGCATCACATTGGAAATATGGTTCCGGACCGTCTTCTCGCTGATAAATAACTGACCGGCGATATCGCGTGTCGTTTTGTCCTGAACGAGCAGTTCAAATACTTCGCGCTCACGATGAGTCAACAAAAATTTGCTCTTATGATCGTTCCCCTTCAATGGTGTCACCCCTCCTTGCTCGGGTTTGTATGGTATAACAAGGTAAAGGGATACAGTCAACTCATATTATGTAAGGCACCGGGCTTTGGTGTCGTTATGCTTAAAAATTAGGCACCTGCCTTGAAAGGGCTTACAATAAGGGAGATTTCGGCATTTTAAAATGGCAGTTGACACATCGTCGGTAACTCATTATGATGTTGCTATCAATGAAATTGAGAATCATTATCAAATTGATCTTTCCCCCGTTTCTTCTATAAGAAATAGAGGAAATTTTTCTTGCGGTTACAGAATCATTCAGCGCCGCTGAAAATGTACACATTCTATAATCTAAAAAAAGGAGCTGCTTTGAACTTGAAGTTACATACGATCATCCCCGCTGGTATTATCCTCTCCTCCCTGCTCTTCGCAGGCTGCTCGGAGAAAGAAAGCGCGGATTCTGCTGCCAGCGAGGCAAAGACTGAGACGTCAGCCGCTAATACTGACACATCGGCGCCAAGCGCCGGTACCGATACAGCTGCGGCGCAGACGGCCGATTTCAGCGCAGCCGTGGAATCCTACCGCACCTTCGCGGTGGAGCAGTGCGATCAATTCGTGAAGCAAACGGAAAAATTCACCGAAGCGGTGAAAGCCGGCAAGCTCGAGGAAGCGAAGGCCCTATATGCCCCGGCCCGTTCCTATTACGAGCGGATCGAACCGATTGCCGAGGCGCTTGGCAATCTGGATCCCGACATTGACGCCCGCGTGAACGATGTGGATGCCGCCGAATGGCGCGGATTCCACCGGATCGAGAAGGGACTGTGGGAGGATAAGACGACCAACGGCCAGGAAGCCTTTGCCGACCGGCTTCTGCAGGACGCGCAGCTGCTCCGTGCCAAGGTGGAGACGGTCGATATTGACGCCAGCCTGATGGTAACCGGAGCGGTTGAGCTGCTGAACGAAGTGTCTTCCTCCAAGGTAACCGGCGAGGAGGAGCTGTACTCCCACACGGACTTGTACGATTTTGCGGCCAATGTAGAAGGCGCAGCCAAAATTTACGAAATCCTGAAGCCCGACCTGGCCAAAAAGGACCCGGATCTAGAAAAGCAGATCGGGGAGCGATTTGATGCGCTCAAGAAAGAGCTGGACGCCTACAAGAAAGGCGACGGATACGTCAGCTACACCGAGCTGAAAGAGGACGAAGTCCGCAAACTCAGCCAAAACCTGGATGCCCTGGCGGAGCCGCTGTCGAATATGGGCACCCTGCTTGGAGTGTAAAGCATGTCAAACCGTGAGCATGAGGAAACCAAAGATTCGTCGATTTTGAAAAAGCCGCTGTCCCGCCGCGACTTGTTGCGGCTGGCGGGCACCGGCGGCCTGGGACTGATCATCGGGGGCGCCGGTATCGGCGGCCTTTTCGCCGCGAAGGAGCGGAAGACTGCGGCAGCTGTTGCCGGCCAGCCTGACACCGAAGACCGCATCCCGTTCTACGGGAAACATCAGGCCGGCATTATCACCCCTTCGCAAAACTTCATATACTTCGCCGCTTTCGACGTGACCACGACCGATGCGAAGGAGCTGAAGAAGCTGTTTCAAGCCTGGACCGCCGCAGCTGCGGCCATGACCGAAGGCTCCATGCTCGGGGAAGAGAGCGCCAATCACAACCTGCCGCCGGTGGATACCGGAGAATCGGCAGGTCTTTCACCTTCCCGGCTGACCCTGACGTTCGGCGCGGGGCCGTCCCTGTTTGATTCGCGTTTCGGGCTCGCCTCCAAGCGGCCGGCCAATTTCACCGATCTCCCGGCCTTTAACGGGGATCAGCTGGACGCCCGCTGGTGCGGCGGCGATTTGGCCGTTCAGGCCTGCGCGGACGACCTGCAGGTGGCGTTTCACGCCATCCGCAATCTGGCGCGCATTGCCCGCGGCACGGCCGTGCTCCGCTGGACCCAGGAGGGCTTCCAGCGGACCGGCAGCGCCGACCCCGCAGGCGGAACCCCGCGGAATCTGCTCGGCTTCAAGGACGGCACGGCCAATCCGGATACGACAAGCAGCGAGCAGATGAACCGGGTCGTTTGGGCCGGGGCCGAAGGCGGTGCAGCCTGGATGGCCGGCGGCAGCTACATGGTGGTACGCCGGATCCGGATGCGGATTGAGGTGTGGGACCGATCCTCCCTGAAGGATCAGGAGGAGACCTTCGGACGGTACCGGGCCAGCGGCGCACCGCTTGGCGGACAGCACGAGTTCGACAAGGTCGACCTGTCCGCCAAAGGGCCCGACGGATCGCCGGCTATTCCGGCCAATTCGCATATGGCGCTCGCCCGCGGAGACGGCTCCGTGCAGATCCTCCGCCGGTCCTATTCTTATTCGGGGGGCATGGACGCCAAGACCGGCCAGCTGGATGCCGGACTGCTCTTTATCTGCTTTCAGCGCGACCTGCAGAAGCAGTTCATCCCCCTTCAGCAGAAGCTTGCGAAGAGCGACCGGCTGAACGAATATATTCAGCATGTCGGGAGCGCGGTGTTCGCCTGTTTCCCCGGCGCCTCTTCGGGAGGCTATATCGGAGAGACGCTATTGTAGCCCGTAGATATCAAACTCTAGCAGAATTGACATAAAGGAGACTTCACCATGCTGCGAAGCAACCTTACACCTCGTACCGGACGACGGAACCGCCCGCTGCTCGGCGCCCTGCTGACCCTTGCGATGCTCCTCATGAGCATCTTGGCCCCGCGCGCCGAAGCGGAAGGAAATCCCGCCCTGGATTCCCTTCTGCCTTCTGTAGGCAGCGCCCTGGTTGAAGCGGGCCAGCAGGAATGGTCCAAAGCGAGCGAGGATCTGAACCAATTCAAACAGCTCTGGGAGCCGGTCAAAGCCGGGGACACGGATCATGCCGGCTTGACCGCGGCCGTCGACGCTGCGCTTCAAGACGCGCAGAGCAAGCTTGCAAGCGGCGGACCGGAGGCAAAAACCGCGCTGTCTGCATTGGCCAAGGCGGTCAACGCATACGTCACCGCGGCCGAGAGCCCGAGCGGATCTACTGGCGCCGCCATAAGCGGCGTGGAATCGGCCAAGAAGCTTCTGCCTCTGGCGCAGGACAGCTTGAAGGCCATGCAGGCGGGGGACTGGGACGCGGCCAAGCGAAGCTATCAGTCGATCGTGGATGCATGGCCGACGGCAGAAACTCCGATCCGCAGCGATAACTTCACGGTCTACGGACAGCTTGAAACCGGGCTCAGCCTCGTGCGGATCGCCCTCCAGGCTGAGCCGGTACGCGAAGAGCAGGCCGTGAAGGAAATGCAGAAGCTGACTACGCTGATGACCGGTTATACCGAAGGAAAAATCGCTGCTGCTGATTCCGGTAGTGACGGAAATTACCGGCTATCCGACGTGCTGGGCATCCTCGAAACCGCACGCCAAGATGCGCAGGCCGGCCGAAGCAGCGAAGCGGCGGACCAGATGACGAAGTTCATTTCCATCTGGCCGGCGGTCGAGGGAGAGGTGCGGGTATCCGCTCCGGACCTTTACACGGATATTGAAATTAAAATGTCGGCCGTTTCCGGTTACCTGCTCTCCAGTCCGCCCAAACTGGATGAAGCCGTAAAAATCATGGACGAGATGAAGTCCTCCCTCACCCCGCTTGCGGTCGATCACAAATATACCGCCTGGGATGCCGCACTGATTCTGCTCCGTGAAGGCCTGGAGGCCATTCTCGTGCTGTCCGCCCTGCTGTCTTATTTGAAGCGAAGCGGAAATACGCGCGGCCAGAAATGGATCTGGGGCGGAGCCGGGTCAGGCCTCGTCCTCAGCCTCCTGCTCGCAGTCGTGCTCACCTTCTCCATCTCCAAAGCGGCTTCAGGCAGCGCCCGCGAGCTGATCGAAGGCATCACCGGTCTGGTGGCCGTGGTGATGATGCTGACCGTCGGGCAATGGCTGCACAGCAAGTCAAACACGGCCGCCTGGAACAAATACGTGGGCAGCCAGATGGATCAGGCGCTGGCCCGAGGAAGTCTGTGGTCTCTTTTCGTGCTGGCTGGTATAGCCGTCCTGCGTGAAGGCGCGGAAACGACCATTTTCTATGCCGGGATGGCCTCCTCCATTGACATGGGGCAGCTGATCCTTGGAATCGCCGGCGCCTTTGCCGTTCTGGCCGTGCTCGCTTATGCGATTATCGTGCTCAGTGCCCGCCTGCCTCTGCGCGGCTTTTTCCTGGCGGCGACGGTGCTGATCTACTACCTGGTTTTCCGTTTCCTCGGAGACAGCATCCATTCGCTCCAGGTCTCGGGTCGCATTCCCGCCCATTCGGAAACCGGGCTGCCGTCCGTATCCTGGCTTGGCATGTATCCGACCTGGGAAACGTTCATTCCACAGATGGTCGTGCTTGCTTTCATGCTATGGCAGCTGATTCGCGTGGAACTGCGGAATACGCAGGGATCCAAGGCACGCGCATAAATCTCTTATAAAAACCGGACTCTAAGGAGTCCGGTTTTTTGCGCTTCGCTTTTACAGAAATTTAACATTCCCGCCCCTTGTAAACGTAAGACAAATGGCCTATGATGGGTATGAAACAAAAATTATTTTCTCTAAATTAGAATTAATCATTAAAATTATTTTCATTTTCTGCAGCATCAAATAGTTTTATCCAAGGAGGCTTGCGATTGGCACCTATATTACACGCCTTGGCGCAGGAGCAGGAACGGCTGTCCCAGCAGGAGCGCCGGATCGCCGATTTTATCCTCTCCTCCCCTTCCGAAGTCGTTCACATGGGGATCAAGGAGCTGGCCGAGCAGTGCGGGACCAGTCCCGCCACCGTGACCCGGTTCTGCAAAGCGTTCCATCTCAAGGGCTACCCGGATCTAAAGGTGAAGCTGTCCGCCGAAATCGCCCATACCGAAATGCAGGAGCGGAGCGGCATGTCTTCCTATCAGGATATCGTGGCTAACAATCCGTTATCCCAAATCGTAGAGGCCATGGAAGCGAATCACCTGGCCTCCATCCGCGACACGACGTCCCTGCTCGACATGGACCGTCTGGCCCAGGCGATCCGCCTGCTCTGCGCCGCCGATCGGATCGACTTGTACGGGGTAGCCACCTCGTCCATCGTCGCCCAGGATTTTTACCAGAAGCTGATCCGGATCGGTAAGAACTGTACCGCCTTCGCTGATTCACATATGCAAATTACTTCCGCCTCGACGTTGTCGGGCCGGGATGTGGCGGTCGCCATCTCCTATTCCGGGGAAACGCTCGAAACGATCGATGCGCTAGCCTGCGCCAAAGACAGCGGGGCAGCGACCATTTCGCTGACGTCGTACAGCAGCAATACGCTGGCTGCCATGGCCGATATTCCTTTGTTTGCCTCTTCCCTGGAAAAAGGAATGCGCCGGGGAGACATGGCTTCGCGCATCGCCCAGCTCCATCTCGTCGATATCCTCTTTATGGGGATGAACAGCGAGCAGTTCGGACAGTATGTTCCCAAGCTGGAGCAGTCCTACCATAACGTACAGAATTACCGAAAATCCAGAGGAGGTCATTTTCAAGCATGAACATTTATACGTTTAAAAACGAAGCTGATTTTAACGCCACCGGGGCCAGCCTGATCGCCAGCCTGCTTCATACCAAACCGAGAGCGGTACTCGGCCTGGCCACAGGCAGCACCCCGGTAGGAATTTATGGACGGCTTATCGAAATGTACCAGCAGGGCCTGGTCAGCTTTGCGAAAGCATCCAGCTACAATCTGGACGAGTACGTCGGCCTGCCTGAGGGCCATTCGGAGAGCTACCGTACCTTTATGAACGAGAAGCTGTTCAATCATATCGATATTCAGCTCGAAAATACGCATGTTCCAAACGGCAACGCCGCCGATCTGGAGGAAGAATGCGTCAAGTACGACGCCATGCTGGAGCAGAACGGCCCGGTGGACCTGCAAATTCTCGGCATCGGCCACAACGGGCATATCGGGTTCAACGAGCCCGATGACAGCCTGGACGGCGGAACGCACGTGGCTGAGCTTCAGGAAAAAACCCGCACGGCGAACGCACGCTTCTTCCCGTCGCTGGACGATGTGCCTAAGCACGCGATTACCATGGGGGTCGGCAGCATTCTAAAGGCCAAGCAGATTCTGCTGCTCGTTCGTGGCGAAGACAAGGCTGAGATCGTGAAGCGCGCGCTGAAAGGACCGATTACGACGCAGTGCCCGGCATCGCTGCTGCAATGCCATCCGAACGTCGTGGTGCTGCTGGATCAAGGTGCAGGGAGGTTGTTAGGATGAGTGAAGAAAACGTACAGCTCTTGTACGGCAAGGTCGTAACGCCGGCAGGGGTATTGGAAGAAGGAGCCGTCGCCATCCAGGACGGCAAGATCGTCTATGCGGGGCTTGCCCGCGATCTGCCGCAGCGCTGGACGGACTCTGCCGCAAGCCAACACAAATCGGACGGATACATCGTTCCCGGCTTTATTGATGTCCACGTGCATGGAGGCAACGGCCAGGACTTTATGGATTCAAACAAGGAAGTGCTGGATACCATTACCGCCTTCCACTGCTCACAGGGAACCACCTCGATTCTTCCGACGACCATGACCGCGCCAAAGGCGGCGATCGACCGCGTCCTCAAGGAGGTTCACGAGTATACGCAGCATGACATGCCTTACGCAACCGTTGAGGGCGTTCATTTGGAAGGGCCTTTTATCAGCCCGAAATGGCCGGGAGCGCAAAATCCGGAGCATATCGTCCTGCCAAATGTAGAATGGCTGGAAGAATGGGAAGCTGCGTATCCGGGTCTCGTTCGCCAGGTGACGCTGGCGCCGGAGCGCGAAGGCGCGCTGAACGCGATCGCCTGGATGACCGAGCACGGTATCAACGCCGCGCTGGGCCATACGGATGCGACGTACGACGAGGTGGAAGCGGCCGTGGAAGCTGGTCTGCGCCAAGGCGTGCATACCTTTAACGCAATGACGCCGCTGCACCACCGCAAACCCGGAACCGCAGGGGCGGTGCTGAGCGATCCGCGCATCCACGCGGAAATCATCGCCGACGGCATCCATGTGCACCCGGCCTGCATCTCCATCCTGGCCCGGTTGAAGCAGGATAACAATCTGCTCCTGATTACGGACGCCATGTCCGCAGCCGGACTCGGGGATGGGGAATACATGATCGGCGACCTTCCGGTTGAGGTGCATGACGGAATCGCTACCTTGAAGGGTCAGCGGGACAGTCTTGCCGGAAGTACCTTGACGATGATTAAAGGCTTCCGCTACCTCATCAACAACGTGGGCCTGTCGATCGAAGAGGCGTCCCTCGCCGCCAGCTTCAACCCGGCCAAACGGCTGCGGATCGAAGACCGCACCGGCACGATCGAAATCGGCAAGCAGGCAGACGTTCTGCTGCTGGATAACCAGCTGGATATTCAAGGCGTTTGGGTTAAAGGACGTAAGGTATTTTAAAAAACGAATTATGTATAAGGGGCTGTCCATAACAAGCTTATGGCAGCCCCTTTTTATCGGCAATTTTACCGATTGGTCGTATCAAAATGGTGTACGGGGGCATTGTAATTGGTAGTACGGTTGCCATTCCCGGCATTCATTGGGAAGATTCGCTCCACCATCGTCGACAGGTCGGACATGAGTCCTTTGATCGGATGTCCTCCTTGTGTTTGTGCCGATAAGTTAGCCAATCCTTGGACAAAGCCCGGATTTGCAGATACATAGACGTTCTTGATTGTGTTATCCGTGCTCTTGATCGTATTGGCGATACGGTCTTTGATGTCGGACGTGATCGTGTCATTGCGGTAATCGCTGTATCCGCCGGCACCCATCAGGCCGGTACGGTTACCGGTGGAACCCATGGCATTGCCGGTACCCATACCGTTGTTGGTGCCGACCCCGTTATCCGTCGTGCCTGCCGTACCGTACGTCGTCATATTATAGCCGTTGTTCCCCGTAATGCTGGCCCCTTTAGACGAATAGTTGCGGATGTTATGATGTGCTGCGGCGGCATTCGGAGCGGTTCCGCGAACGCCGTTACGCACCGTTCCCGATTTCGAACGGTTGTTGAAGCTGCTTCCATTGGCCGTTCCGGCATTGTTAAAGCTGCTTCCGTTCATCATGTTGTGGGTGCCGCTGAAGCTTTTTGCTCCCATGTTTCCGCCCGTGTTTCCGCCGGTATTGCTGGCCGTATCACGCAGGGACACGGCAACGTAGGCCGTATCACCGGCCACGAGAACGTTGGCGGATTTAACTTCCTTCATAGCTGCCACTTTATCGGACAGCTTTTGCGACAATTGGGCATTCGTCAAGTTATGGGTGGTCGCTGTGTTGCCGTTATTCGTGCTATTCGTATTGTATGTGTAGCCTTTCGGACTGATCAAGCCGTTTTCCCGCAGGGAATTCACGCCGATACGTCCCGTTCTGCCGTTGCCGTCAATGACGTTTTTGGTGCGGATGTTCGTATTTGCAGGCTCCTTCGTCGTACAGCCGGCAACACCGGCCATGCTCACGAGCAGGGCTGCTGATACCGAAAGACTAATCGCTTTGGATCGTAGCATGAGTTCATCCTCCATCTCTAATAGGTGTATTAATAACACCATTTAGGATGACCACCCGCATGATCCGGTATGCTGAAAGGTTTTGGCATGACGGGACCGGTGCTACTGCAGCTGCTCAAGTTCCAAATATGCATCCTTGGATACCAAATAAGCTAAAGGATCGCCACTGCGCAGGATCCACACCTGTTCGGGGTGATCCGATTCGACCGCGATGAGGTAAACTTCCGGTTCCTTTTTTAATCCGCTTAAAGTAACCGTAATGGTACCAACGATCACTTCATGGCTTAAAGCCGAAGCGCGGCGGGTACCCCCGTTTTGCCCCAACTCGTGAAGCTTTCGAATCCTCGATTCCGCTTGACTTACAGGGAGTTCGCTTCCATTAAGCAGCCATCCGCTCCCTGACATGCTCTCTCCCGCCGCAGCCGGTTCCCGCTGTAAAATCCAGGATTGATTTCTCCCTTCCCACTCCACACTCCGTACCTCTTTATCATTCCATTTGAATATCCCTGTCGACTCCTGGATCTGCTCTCCATTTGCAGCCATTGTTTCCCGGACCGGATCCGGCGGGTTCGCTTCACGATCCGCTATGAGTGTTGCGACAATAACGACCAAAAGCAGGCACCCGGCCGCTCCTAACCACTTCTTAACGTGCATGGCTCATCCCCCATTTGCTTGAAGGCATTCGGTTTTACCCTTCCTTGCCTTCATTTTACCCATCCCGCCCGAGATCTTTGCATCAGCCGCGGAAATGGTTGGATCGCCTAATACCGAACGTTTCTCCTCCACATACGATAGATCATGACCTAACACACAGGAGGTAGATGCATGAATACGGTTGTCGTGACAGGCGGCGCGGGATTTATCGGCTCGCATCTTGTCCGTCGTCTTGCGTCTCTTGGTTCGCAGGTGCATGTTATTGATAATCTGTCCACGGGCCGAGCCGAAAAAGTCCCTCCAGAGGCGGTTCTTCATACGCTTGATATTCGAAGCCCGGATGCCTATAAGATGATTACTTCCATTCAGCCGGATGCCGTTGTCCATCTGGCTGCGCAGGCGGATGTGCAGCAATCGATACGGGATCCTTTCCTGGATATGGACATTAACATTGGGGGCACGCTTAACATACTGAACGCCTGCAGGGAAGCAAAGGTCCGCAAGGTCATCTTTGCTTCCACATCAGGTGTATACGGTAACCTGCAAAAGGACATCATGACGGAAAGTGACCCCACGCTCCCGATTTCCTTCTATGGCCTTTCCAAGCTGGCCGGCGAGCAGTACATTCGTTTATACACATCCTTATTCGGATTGTCCCATGCTATTCTCCGCTTCGCCAACGTGTACGGACCGGGTCAGACCGCAAAGGGAGAAGGCGGCGTCGTGGCCATCTTTATGGACCGGATCCACCATGACCGGCAGCTGATTGTCAACGGCGACGGAAATCAGACGCGGGACTTTATTTATGTCAAGGATGTTGTCGAAGCTCTGATCGCGGCAAGCAGCCATCCTGAGGATTTGACTCTGCATGTCAGCACCGGAAAAGCGGCTACGGTTAACGATTTGGTGTCGTTCCTCCGCAAGTTTCATTCCCGGGAAATGAATGTGCAGCACGGCCCCGACAAGCCAGGAGACATCCGCCACAGCTGCTTATCGAATCAAGCGATTCAGCGAAAGCTCCTTTGGAAACCCGTCTATTCGCTGGAACAGGGGCTTCAAGAGACGTATCGAAGTTTCGCTGATAACTTGTAGCGGAATTTACGAGCTGAATAAATGGACAAACGAGCGGGGAGAACGGTTCGTTCTCATCTGGTCCTTGGTCCAGGGAAAAGGATCCGGAACTAGTACTTTCTATATCTTAAAACTAAACTCTTCCGCTGATCCTCTTTCAAAAACATCCGTCCCATAGGGCGGATGTTTTACTTACCTGATCTATTTATAACTAAGTCCCTCGTGAAATGGCCAAGAGCGGGTTCAGGGCACATGTCTACATAGCCGTATCGATCTAGCATTACATATGTTTAAATTTATAGCCATTCAAGACGTCTACCTACTCGTTAGCACGTCTCTCCCTCCCAGAAAATCCGGACCTGAACGGACAGGCCGAGCGGTTAGATCCGGATTTCGCTGCCCTTGTCTCATTATGGACGCCTTCAACGTTAGTTCAACCCCGTCCTTAAACGAAAATCATTTGTCACAGAATCTATGAAAATTCGTGATACTCCACTATTTTTGCTAATTTGGACAATCAACTAACGCAGTTTTAGTTATTCCGCGTACTATGCTACGAGATCGATCAAAGGGAGTTGGAAGAATGATGGTGGATATTCCGAAGTATAAAATCGGCGTAATCGGGCTGGGATATGTCGGATTACCATTGGCCCGGTTATTTCTCGAGAAAGGGCACATTGTATACGGCATCGATGTAGATGAACAAAAGATTAATATGTTACACAAGCGTCAACCCTATCTTTCGGATTATGAGAAAGGCGACATCCGGGAACTGTTCAGTAAAAATAGATTCTATGTCGGCAGTTCGTTTGATGTGATCGAAAAAGTTGATGTTATCATTATTTGCGTTCCAACACCGCTTGGGGATGACGATCAGCCTGATTTGAAGTATGTCATAGGGGCATTGCAAAGCTCGCTTCAGTATCTCCGACGGGGCCAGCTCGTCGTGCTCGAAAGCTCCACTTTTCCAGGAACGAGCGAGGAGCGAATTAAACCTATTCTGGAGTCAACCGGATTCCTGGTAGGAAGAGATATTTCACTCGCTTATTCACCAGAACGAATCGATCCCGGATCAAAATGGGAGTTGGAGAAAATCCCTAAAGTTGTAGGGGGCGTTACCCCATCATGTACAACTTTTGCCAAACAAGTGTATGGAGCCGTATTTGATCAAATCGTTGTAGTATCCTCACCAAGGGTTGCTGAAATGACAAAAATTTTGGAGAACTGTCAGCGTTACGTAAACATCTCGTTTATGAACAGCTTACTGAGATTGTGCGAGAAATTGGATATTAGTCTTTGGGAGGCCATTGAAGCTGCCGGAACTAAACCTTACGGTTTTACGAAGTATTACCCTGGTCCAGGGGTAGGTGGACACTGCATCCCCGTCGATCCCCTGTATTTATTATGGAAGGCAAGAGAACACGACAACGATTTGCCTTTCATTGAGCTTAGCCATCAGGTAAACAAGGATATGCCTGGATATATTGTAGAACGGGTTACAAAGGCTCTGCTTCCAAAAGAGCTTCCTGGGAGTCATATCCTTGTTATCGGCGTCACGTATAAAAAAGATGTGAATGATATTCGAGAGTCGGTTGCCATTCATATCATAGAGCAGCTTATAGCATCTGGAGCCCAAGTAGAATATTTTGATCCTTATGTCGATGAACTGAAAGTCGGAGAAACCAGACTTCATTCGATTGAGCTCACAGCCCGAAACATGAAACACTTCGATTGCACGCTCATTTTAACGGATCATTCCAATATCCCTTATGAGACCTTAGTGGCGCACACCCCTATCGTAGTTGACACACGTAACGCCACTAGAAATATAACAGATCGCAAAAATATCATTCTACTCTAATAAGAGGACTCATGGTGAAAATTTGCGGGAGGATATCCAAAAAAGGTTTCAATGGGATTTTAGATTGTTGACCAGTACTTTCTTACACGAGTGGCCGTAAGATATGTCAAACGGCAAACGATAAAAATATGATATCAACCTTCCGTTCATTCAACAAGGTATTATGCCAACCTACCATAGGCCCTGATCGTCTATCATTCTCCTTGTTATGAGGTGGCCTGTTCAGACATTCGCAATTCATTGTGCACCGAAGGAAGGGATCTTGATCACAAGGGGTGTACCTTATGGATATTTTAGTTACAGGCGGCGCAGGATTCATTGGATCCAACCTGGTGAAGAAATTGTTGTCCATGAATCACAGGGTATGGTCACTTGATAATCTGTCTACCGGCTCTCTTAAATTCCTTAACGAGGTTTTGCATCACCCGAATCACCGCTTTATTGAGGGTACCGTCTTGAACCGCGATCTCATGAAAACACTGATCCAACAAACAGATGTTGTTTTTCACTTATCCGCAGTACTTGGTGTTAAGAACACGGTGGAAAATCCGCTGAAAGTTATAGAAGGCAACATTGACGGTACAAGAAACGTACTGGAACTCGCTTATGAAATGGGGAGAAAGGTCGTCTTTGCCTCAACCTCAGAAGTATACGGTAAAAATCGTGATCTGCCGTTTCGTGAAGATTCGGACCGTGTTTATGGATCAACGTCCATTCATCGGTGGTGTTATGCGACTGCTAAATCGTTAGATGAACACATGTGCTTAGGCTATTCTCAGAAAGGCCTTCCGGTTACGATTCTGCGTTATTTTAATGCCTATGGCCCCGGTCAAACGAATTCCCAATATGGCATGGTTGTACCACGTTTTATTATGGCTGCCTTGGAAGGCCGGCCACTAGAGGTTTATGGAGATGGGTCACAATCCCGATGCTTTACGTTTATTGACGATACGGTGCAAGGGACAGTGAAGGCATTAAGCTCGAAAGCCGATGGCCTCATTTTCAATATTGGTTCTGAACAATCGATTACGATCAAGCAGTTAGCCGAGCTCGTGATTCGGATGACCGGGTCCTCGTCGGAGATGTTGATTAAGCCTTACGAGGAGGCATATGGACCCGGGTATGAGGACATGCCAGCCCGCAAACCGGATTTAACTCGATCCAAAGGGATACTGGGATATGATCCGCAAGTCGGTATTGATCTCGGGTTAGAACGGACGATCGAATGGTACCGGCGGGAGCTTGGGATACACCGATGAAGGACAGGAGGGATGCATAATGTTTCAATTTAAATTTATTATGGATTATTTTCAAGCAAAAGCTATGTCAGGACCTTATACGGAGGCCAATATGCGGGCCAAATGGCTGCCTCGTTTTTGTCCGCCGGATTTACGGATCGCTTTTGCTCCCAATCCGGGGCAAGTGCCCATCTATCCGAGTAACGCGTTGCTGGTCGATAAATACGCTCCCGGCTGGTGGAACCATTTTGTTCAGAACTACACACCGGATTTTCAGGTTTACAAAGGGGATTTTTGGAGCACGGGACCTAATTTCGACCAGCACCGTCCGATCGAGCGCCATGTACCGATGGTTGTCTATTCGGAGTTCCAAAAGCAGTATATGCAGGAGTACAATTACCCAGCTCATCTCATGCATATCATTCCAAACATTGTTGACAGCGAAATCTTTTACCCCAGAAGGAAAAGCAGTGAGACTGTGGTCGGATGGATTGGTCATGATTTGAATGGTCTGTTGAAGGGGCCTGAGGTTATGCCGTTTCTCGCACGAAGGTTCCCGCACATTCGGTTCGAAATGATCCTATCCGCCCCGCCTAGTAATCAGCATGGCTGGTTAAACGACCATCCCCCGAACCTTTTTATCCGAACGAATGTACCACATCATCAGATGGCGGAGATTGTAGGCAGCTGGCATATCCTGATTTGTGGCAGTAAGACTGAAAATTGCCCCAACCAAATTTTAGAAGCCATGTCTTGTGGTGTCCCGGTTATCGCAGCCGCAATGGGTGGGATCTATCATGTCGCATCGAGTCAACGGCTGATTTTTGACGTAAACTGGGGGTCCCCCCCTTATTGGTGGCTCCCTGATGCCCTGGAGAAATACGCCTCCGCCCTTCAAGAACTTCTTTTCAATGATGCTTACCGGAACTATCTTTCGCAGCTTGCTCTAAATGAGAGTAAACAGTTTGCACCCGAAGCAGTCTGCAAGAAGTGGTATGAATTCATGTATTTATGCCGTGATATCGCAGAAAGAGGAGTATAAATCATGCGGGTAGGTGTAATCGGTGCAGGCGTAATGGGTGAAAATCACGTTCGGGTTTATACTGCATTATCAAATTACTGCGAGCTGATCGGGATATATGACGCTGATCAAAAGCGGGCACAGCACATCTCCGCTAAGTACCAGACAATGGCCTTCAAAAGTATGGAGGACCTTCTTGGGCAGGTTGATGCGGTATCGATTGCAGTTCCCACTTTTCATCATTACCAAGTCGGCCTGGCTTGTATAGCCAAAGGTGTCCACATGCTGATGGAAAAACCTCTCGCTCAAAATATGAAGGAAGGTATGGATTTAAATAAACGTGCAGCTGAGGCCGGCGTGAAGCTGCAAGTAGGACATATCGAACTGTATAATCCCGTCATTCGGGTACTGCGGCAAATCATTGAGCAGGAAGATGTTGTTGCGGTAGACATTCATCGCATGAGTCCATTCGAAGCCAGATGGCAAAACGTCAATGTTGTCGATGACCTGATGATTCACGATATTTACATTATGAACCATCTGTTTAAGACAAAAACCGAGGCAATCCAGGCTGTCGGATACGTAGATCAAGGCATCATTCGTCATGCATCGGCACTCCTTCGGATGGACAATGGGATCATCGCGCAGGTAACGGCGAGTTATATTACGGAGGAGAAGATTCGAACGATTCGAATTGTGACGAAGACTGCTTTCATTCAAGCCGATTTATTGGATAAACATTTGCTTATCACCCGTTCGACTCGCTTTTATCAAACCTCGCTAAACATGAATTACACCCAACAAAATATCGTTGAAAAAATTGCTGTTCCTATACAGGAGCCCTTGTGGCTGCAGCTGCTTGATTTTATCACATGTATCAAAAACGGAACGCAGCCCAATGTACCTGGTGAGGGTGGACTTCTGGTCATGGAGATCACAGGTGAAATCACTAAGAAGATTTTACAAGCGGAGGAATCCAAATGAGTGAGCGGAATGATGATTCGACGAACGTGATCTCGACGAATGCGACGATCGGCAAAGATGTCGTACTCGGCCATCATATCGTTATTGAATCGGGAGTCACAATTGGAAACCATGTCCGAATTGGCCATCATACCGTCATACTTCAAAACACAATCATTGGAGATGACGTATCTATCGGAAACGGCAGTTACCTCGGTTGTCAACCTTTCAAAAATTCCAAAGTCATTCATAATGTCACAGATCAAAGAGGATTGGTCATCGGGAGAGGCGCAAGCATTGGCAACGGAACCGTTATTTATGCAGGTAGTCAACTAGGGGAAGACGTTATGGTCGGCGACTTGGCCAGTATCAGGGAACAAACAAACATTGGCCATTCGACGGTAGTAGGCCGCAATGCAAAAGTGGAATGCCGAACAAAGATCGGAAATCAATGCGTTATCCAAACCGGGGCCTATATTACCGCGGACATGATCATCGAAGACAACGTTTTTATTGGTCCGGAAGTTTCTACTTCGAATGACAAATACATGGAGCCTACAGAGGTTCCTCTGAAAGGGCCGCATATTAAGAAAGGAGCCAGAATCGGCAATAACGCGACGCTGCTGCCAGGTATCGTTATCGGAGAAAATGCGATGATCGGTGCAGGGGCAATCGTTACCAAGGACGTCACAGATGGAAAGATAGTCAAAGGCGTCGCGGCTAAGTGACTTGGAAGGAGAGTCTCTACCAATGAAGCATATTCCTTTATTTGATCCACAATCAGAATATCGGGTCTTACGTAATGAGCATATTCTTGATGCATTGTCCGAGGTTCTGGATAAGGGTATTTTTGTTGCAGGACCAGAGGTGAAGCGGTTCGAAGCGGAGATAGCGCTGCTTACTCAAGCTAAACATGCCATATCGACAGCAAATGGAACCGACTCTCTCATCCTCACCTTATTGGCAAATGGGATCGGACCTGGAGACGAGGTAATTACTTCTCCCTTTACATTTTTTGCTACAGCCGAAGCTATTGTACGCGTAGGGGCAACCCCAGTTTTTGCCGACATCGATGAGCGAACGTATAACCTTTCGCCAGCCCACGCGGAAGCAAAGATAACGGAACGTACCAAGGCGATCATCCCTGTGCACCTTTTCGGGCAGCCAGCAGATATGGACGCATTTGCCGAACTGGCACACCGTTATTCACTGATCATTATTGAAGATGCATGTCAGGCTATAGGTGCGGAATATAAAGGCAATCAGGTAGGCAGCTTAGGCCATGCGGGTTGCCTCTCCTTTTACCCAACTAAAAATCTAGGTGGCTTCGGCGATGGAGGCATGGTTACGAGTAATGACGACGAAATGGCAGATCGTATCCGGGTACTCGCTTTCCACGGGATGGGAAAGCTGAAATATTATCACGAGGCAGTTGGACTTAATAGCCGGCTGGACGAAATTCAGGCCTTAATGCTGAGAATCAAAATGCAAAAATTAAGCGCATGGACGAAACGCCGCCAGGAACTGGCTGAGCGTTACACGAATCAGCTCGCACATCTGAACGACGTAATCCTACCGTATTGCGATCCGGCTTGCAGCCATGTTTACCATTTATATGTCATACAGGTCCCGGATCCAGACAAATTATTACTCCACATGGATCAGCATGGAATTACTACTGCCCGCTATTATCCATGTCCGCTTCATTTACAGCAAGCATTCTCCTCTTTAAGTTATAGGGCAGGAGACTTTCCAGTTACCGAGAAGGTAGCTGAGCATGCGCTCGCACTTCCCGTGCATCCCTTTCTTACCGATGATCAGCAGCAGTATATCATGAATAAGCTTGCGGCTTACAGCCGCAGTAAATAAGGAGGTCAATACGTGAAATTCCAAAGGGTTCCTAATTTAGCCAGTATTGTAATAGGCGCTTATAATGCTTCCCGACATATTGAGGAAACGCTAGATAGCCTTATTCATCAAACCTATCCTCATATTGAAATTATTGTCGTAAATGACGGTTCCACAGATAATACAGATCTAATCATTCAACAATGGGTGATGAAGCATAGAAATCATCCCGTAATCAGAGAAAACAGATTTGTCTATCATCAGTTGCCTTATAATATTGGCTTTTCCGGTGCGTTTACCACCGGCTATTTCTTAGCAAGAGGCGAGTTCATCGCAACACAAGCGGCAGATGACATCTCACATCCAGAGCGGATTGAGAAACAGGTCAGATTTCTGCAGGAGAATACGAATTTCTGCCTTTGCGGCACATCAATAGCTTGGTTCGAAGATGGAAATTTTGAAAAGCAGTATGTCCTCGATTTTGTAAAGTATGGCTATGAGAACATTGCCGGCATATATATGTCTGGCGGGCATTGTGTATGCCATGGGACGCTGATGATGCGAGGCTCATTGTTCGATCTTCTCGGCGGGTTGGAGCGTTATCCGAGAGGAACGGAGACGGTTAGCGAAGATATGTATTTCATTACGCGTTATGTGCTTACAGGCTATTCGGTTGAGAACCTGCCTGAAATATTGTATTACTATCGCCGGTATCCGGAGCAACGAACTCAGCAATAATATTGATCGTATTTGATGGAGAGAAGTTCCTTAAGCGGGCCATATTGGAATTTGGATCCGGTCGTCTTGAAAAACAGGCGGCCGGATCATTTTATGATTACATAATCGTTAGTCCCGTGTCTGTCATGGGTACAGGAGATTGGTGGCCGCTTTTTTAAATGATGCAGGCGTAGCGTACATTCCGATGAAAACGTAAATTTGCTGAGGCGGGAAATAGGTATATGTACGTGAGCAACGGTATGAATAGCTCATATGATATGGGGACGACAGATTAGTCAATCGGGAGATGAACAGATGAGAATATTAATCGCCTGCAGTTGGGCGCTGCCTAATGCCGGTGGCGTGAACACATATGTCAATCAACTGACCAAAGCATTACAACGCGCGGGGCATACCACTGATATCTTCTCCCCGACGCCGGACGGTCAAGGATTTCGTATCTCAAATAAAGACTTGTATATAGAAAGAGGAAGGCTGCAATCATTGATCGCCAATCAGACACACCAATATATGGACCACCATTTACCTGGAATTGATCCGTGGATTAAGCAATCCGAGATCGATCGATACTGCATGGAAGCCGCTATCATGTATTTCGGTTTGGAAGAATATGATATGATCCACGCGCAGGACATCGTGAGCGCCCATGCAATGTCACGTGTTAAACCACCAAACACCCCCTTAGTAACGACAATTCACGGATGCCTCGCCAAGGAAGTGTTTGTTGAATGGGCGGAATCGGAATTGCCGGAGCAAGTTCAAAGTTCTCGCCTATGGCACTATTGTTCCCTGCGCGAATATCTGGGTGCAACCGTTAGCGATGTAACCATCACTCCATCACAGTGGCTTAAAGATATATTAGTTCTTGAATTTTCTGTTCCCGAACACCATGTAGTGGTAAGCCCTTACGGTATAGATGTGGATGAATTTCAACAAAACATGATGCGTGATGTTACCATAATGAAACCTACCGCAAAGAAAGTGTTTATGTGTCCTGCACGCTTCGATGCTGTAAAAGGGCACATCTATCTGCTTCATGCTCTATCTAAGCTGAAGGAAGAACGCACAGACTGGGTCTGCTGGCTAGTTGGTGACGGATCACTCCGCGATAAATTAAAGCGAGCCGTGCAGGAGCTTGGTCTCACAGACCACGTCACCTTTTTGGGGAAGCGTGATGATATCCCAGAATTGTTACGCCAAGCAGACTTTATTGTCCTCCCGAGCATTCAGGACAACCAGCCTTTCGCCATTATTGAAGCCCAAATTGCTGGTAAACCGATTATCACTTCTAATGCCGGAGGCATTCCTGAAATGATAAAAAATGATTCGACTGGATTTGTATTTCGCAGCGGAGATAGCGATCAGTTATATATTTTACTGCGATCTGCTTTAGAGAACCCCGCAATGTTCCTTTTCATCGCAAATCAAGCCAGAGAACAAGGAGAAATATACTGGTCTTTACCTGCATTGACCTCCCGCCTACATGAGTTGTATGAGCTCGCACGCAGCAAGCATCTCGATCAAGGTAACGAAATTGCTCCAGATCATGATCTGCAAAATCAAAACACATCAGATGGAGGAGATGGAAAATGGAGCAGTCAAAGAAGAAGGCGCCTATTACTCAGAAGAAAAAGAAAAGTACGCTTCCTAAAAAGAAGAAGACTGCTAAGAAAAAAACAGCCATAAAGCGAATCCGCCAAAAAAAACTTTATCAAAGACGGAAGCGCAAAAAATGGAGATACATGCTAAGGAGCTTATCTATTAGAAACAAGAAAAAAAACAAGACTAAAGATGATCCACCGCTCACACTCGCTTCCATATTTTCATTATCGGAACTCCCTCCTTATGAAGAAGAAATTTGGAATCCAATTCTTAGATCACTTCAAGCTAATTCTATAGATTATAAAATTCCTGATATGAGCATCATCCAGCCACTTAGCGGGGTGAGTTAGCAGCGATGCCAGGGAATCACCCTTGTCGAAACCGGCGCAGTCTTAACAAATAAGGGCTTACCGTTACAACGGCAAGCCCTTATTTGTTTGTGGTTATACATTTTATTTAAATCTTCAAGTCGCTGCCCGTTTTAAAATCTAGATATTGTTCAACATATCAATGAAACTTACGCTATACCTATACGGAGTAAATTCTGTCTTAACTAAGTGCTGTGCAGCATCCCTAATGCTCTCCCTCAGTCCAACATCTTGCATGAGGTTCAATCCCTCGATGACAGCCTGGTGAACATTTCCCAGATTATAATTCTTTCCTGTAACATTATGCTTGATGGTGATCGTTACTCCATCGGAATTGGATGCTAAAATAGGGCATCTGCAGCTCATCGCTTCCAATACCGATAGTGGCCCACCCTCCACTTTCGAAGTTGAGCACATAAATCCGCCCGAATCTCCAATCGAAGAATAATAGTACTGCATTTCGTGATTCGGAATATTAGCGTGCATGGTTAGCCGGGAGCCCAACTGCAAGTCGTCCACAACTTTTAAAAACTGCTGGCGTTGATCGGGGTCACCAAGATTGGGATCCTCAAACATCCACAGCTGCAAATCGGGCACAAAATGCGTTAGTTGATGGCCGATATACAAAAATTCCCGCCAGTTTTTATTATCGTCTATCCTTCCCAGCCAGGCGATGACCGGGTTGGAAAGCTTAGTCGTTTGGCGATAGGTAAACGTCTCCGAATTAATACTGTTAGGAATGATATAGCAGGGGATATGCGGAAACAGTTCCTGGAATAAAGCAGTGATATGCGGTGTGCTGGGGTTCATTAAGGCGGATGCGTAAGCATTCACATAGGGAACGGCCTCGGTCAGCTTGCTTCGGGCTACCTCTTGTGGCCCGTAACCCTGAATTTCAAGCACCAGCTTGCCGGTATACCCAAGTTGGCGGAAACGCGGGAAGCTCTCATGATCTGTCGTAACTACGATCACGTCATAACCGCCCGCATCCAGTATTTGTTTGATTTCCGCGTCATCATTTGTAATATAGATCGGAAAATCCGCCCTGTTCTGCATGCCCGCCCCCCAGAAATAATACAAACAGGAAGCCTCGATTCCATAATTCCTCAGTTCATGGCAGCGCAAACGATTGATCGTATCCATCCCGCCGCTCGGCACGTAAAATACAAATAAGACCTTCATTGACTCCTCCTCCCGTCCTGCAGCCATTTAGTTTTCTCTCATCGTGTCCTCCTGTGTGTACTCAGCAATCAACACGCCCTGATTCTTTATCTTGAAAACAACACACGTATGCGCCAGGTTATTAATGTTGGTAACAAGTACTAGCTCAAACGGTGAATAGTTAGTCATAATATCGTGAACACCAACCCACTCATCCGCCCCCGCATGGATCAGGCCGATATAAAATAGTCCCTCAATGCCATACCCGTGGATCAGCATTTCAAAGGGAACTTCCCCGGAATTGTTTATCTCCAAATCAACAGATTGAATACAGCGGCTGTTTATGGGCCCGTCGGCATTCGACACCAGTCGCAATATGGACATATTTATTCCCCCTGTGATTTATTTGGACGTTTTTGCCATATGAGGTACCACCCTAGGGACGGTACGTGGGATAGATTATCGCTCTCCTATATCAAAGGGGCGGTCTAATTGCAGAACAGGGATATCCGGCAGCTTGTAATCCTTCGGGAGATTCGCAAAAATCTGATTCCAGACCAAATAATCTACCTTTACTTCCAAATGGGAAGACTGGACCGTGAAAATACGGTTATATAAATCACCTATGACCTTAAAAGGTTCTTCAGACATAAGCCTCTCAATCCCTTCCTGGGCTCTTGATTCAAGACTAGCCAATAACCTGACGATACAGTTCCAACAGCCGCCCAACCATCCGATCCAAGGACCAGTGCTCCTCTCCCCAGGCGGAAGCATTGCGGCCGAGTTGTTTGCGTAACCTCTCATCCTCTAGAAGCTGATGCAAATGCTGCGTCAAGGATACCGGATCTTTTATCGGCGAAACAAGACCCGTCCGGCCATGTTCCACCATCTCCGGCAGGCCACCGGCATTCGATACGCACGCAGGGAGCCCGGCAATCTGTGCTTCCATGACCGAGAACGGCTGATTGTCCTGGATGCAGGAGTGCACGAATATATCCGACTGCATGAGAAGAGCTGGGATGTCATGGCGTTCGCCTAGGAACAAAACGTCGTTGCTCAAGGCCAACCCGTCAACCTGCCGCTGCAGTTCTTCCATCTTCTCCCCGTTCCCGACGATCCAGCATACCCAATCCTGCCGAATATATTTCAGCATGCCAAGCGCAGATATAAGTACATCGATACCTTTGACAAAAGACAATCGGGCCGGGAAGATGATCACCTTTTTATCCACAGGGCGCCGCATGTTGGTTCCAGCCTGGGCCTTCCTCCAAAAATCGAGGGTATCCAAACCGTAATGGAATACGCAAACTCTGTTCTCAGGGACCCCGAAATCACGTATCAGTTCGTTTTTCTGCCAATGGGTTGACGTAATCGTAACGGCACCGGAGCTAGCCCCATAGTACTCGATAGACTTCAGATACTTCCATGCAGGCGATCCCTCCGTGATGCCAAGGTGAGGATTCAATCGAAAATGATTGTGGAGCTCCCCGGAAACCGAGCCGTGTACCTGCGCTACCAGGGGCACGTGAGCCGGCTTCACGCGGCTGATCGCTCTAGCCGCAAAAATATCTTGGGTGTGTATAATATCATATTGATCAAGACCGAAGTATGCGGCGGAAAGTTCCAAATGATATCGGTCTTCTTCGTAGAAATAAATGATCCGATCAGCATGCAGCTGAGGTGCATATTCCTGTGCCAGCTTGGCGGACAGAAACGGGCGAATTCGGTCCTTGGGGAGCTCCCGGCCGCGGTTTACGATGTGGAATTTAGAATAATCCGGGCTGTTTCCAAGAAGATCCACCTGATGTCCCATCGCTTCTAGCCTCTGTTGGAGTTGTGTCATATACTTCCATACTCCGCCAACATGGGGAATCAGCCAGTAGGTTGCCAGTAAAATCTTCATCTCTTCTCCTTCCCATGAGTCCGGTGGGATACTGGATTCACCGATCTCACTTCTGTGCCGTCAGCTTATATCAAATTGATGAAAGAAAGCACCAAAACCAAGGGTTCCGGTGCTTTCAGTGAATCTGGTGAAGATCACCGGGCAGACTGCCTATTATTCCATCATGGCTGAGATTCGGCCAATCGCGTAACTGACCTTCTGCCAAGTGACCGCACTCTCCCGTTTAATGACTTCCTGATGCCGCAGGGTTCCCATCGCCTCATGCCAGCGGTAGCCGACCAGCGCTTCGTTTAAGTAATGAAACGAAAAGCCGGCTTGAATCGCCCTGCCCCACATCTCCAGGTCATGCGTGTATGGAAGGGACTCATCGAACAGCCCGATGTAACAAAACAATTCCTTTCTCATCATGACCGTGCACCCGTTAACTGGGTTGGCATGGCTCAGAAAGTACCGGTAGAAATCAATCAACCGTTCATATGATACGCCAGCATGGTACTTCACAACTTGACTGTTCTTGTCGATATTATTGAAATTGGTATGGGAGATCCACGCATTCCTCTCCAGCATGAATAACACCTGGTTATTGATTTTGTCCCTGTAAAACAAATCGTCTGAGCTCAGCCACGCGATATATTCTCCCGACGCATGGCGGATTCCGTGATTGAGTGCGCTGGCAGTGCCTCCGTTAGCTTTTCCCAGATAATGAATGTAGGGCCTGTAAGGTGCCAATCGTTCGGCATGCTGCGTCGATCCGTCATCGACCACAATGATCTCTATAGGGCTGTAGGACTGCGACAAGGCGCTTTCAACCGCCTGCTCCACATATGGATCGTTGTAAAAAGGAATGACAATCGTGACCAAAGGTCTCATCTGGAATCACCTCCACAGGTACGAAAGTATTCGAGAACATCGGTAAGGGATGTGCGGAGAGGAATGGAAGGTTCCCAGTCCAGTCCCTTCATCCTGGGGGCCGTATTCTTTGGACTTTCCTGGCTGGAGTTCTCTCCCTCGCCCCACTCGATAGGGAATGGCTTCTCAAAAATGTCCATATAAAGATCTGTAATTTCGCCGAGTGTATATTCTTTTCCTGACCGGACGGAGTAGATCTCTCCGGGGAGTCCTTGCTCCAGCAAAATCTTATAAGCTATAACCGCATCACGGACGTCTAAAAAGTCTCTGCGTATAATGCGTGAGGGAATATGGAAAGCTTCATCCGCTTCCCCCCGTTCCCAGGCTGAAATATGCTGCCCCAGCAAACTGCAAAAGCCTCTCGACGGACCCGGGCCTATAAGATTAGACGGCTCTGCCAGCATGATAGCCTGGCCGAACAGCTCTTTCCATGATAGGGCCGCTGCCTTCTGCAAACTTTTGCTCAGGCCGTAGGGATGAGGCGGCCTAAACGGCGGATACAGAGGAAATACCAGCATTGAACCGGTGATCAATATCCGACAGAAAGGATATGGACGGAGGGCATTCAGGAGATAGAGCGTTGGGAGCACGTTGGTTTCCATATAGAGCACCGGTTCCGCCCAAGACTCGGGCACCGAGTTTTTGCCGGCCAGATGCAGGACATAATCCGGAGCAATGGTCCCGACAAGTTCTTCAATGCCCTTCTTGTCAAGGAGATCGCATGTATAATATTGGACGCCCTCAACCTTATCGTCTTCACGGATATGGCGAACCATCGCGGCAACCTGCATACCCTGCCCTGCAAAATACCGGCAGGCATGGCTGCCGGTAAACCCCGAAGCTCCGGTGATTAGAATGATGCGCTGTAGGGAGTCGTTTCCTGCATCCATTGCTTCAACTCCTTCAGCATATCTCGATAAGGCGGAACCTCGTAAGTCCAGTCGCCTCGAGTCGAAACCAGCGTCCGGTCCTGAACGGGGGTATTACCCGCAACCACGGTCACATCCTCCAGGTTCCAAATCTCTTGGAACAAGAGAAGAAGATCGTGCTTGCTGATCGGTTCCGGATGAGCCAGATGAATCAGCCCAGATAATGATGGCATAAATAATGCAGTATCGATCGCTTTTGCCAGTTCCAGCGTGGTTACCCCGTTCCAGAACACGTTGCAGTACCCTGTCACGGTTCCCCGCTGGTGCATGAACCAGTGCATCAGCCCGATTCCGTGTGAGCGGATCTCCGGGCCGATGATGGAGGTACGGATCGTCAAATGTCCCGGGGCTTGAACTTCCCCCAGCGCTTTGGTCAATGCGTAGACGCTCGTTCCATCGGGTACGTCGTTCTCCCGGTAACCTCCGCGCGTTCCTTCGAACACGCAGTCGGTGCTGATATGAATCAATCTGGCCCCGACCGAATCCGCCGCCCGGCGGAGACGATGCGGCAGAAAGCCGTTGATATGGTAGGCATTGATTTTGTCCTCTTCCGCAAAATGGTTGAGTACGCCGATGGCATTGATGATGCAATCGGGTCTCACGATCTCGACCAATTTATCCACTGTCCCGATATCGGAAGCATCCATGATTAGTCCACCGCTGTTGCGGGGATTCCGGGTCGTGTAGAAGACCTGATGCTTGCTTTGCAGCTTGAAATAATCGACCAGCATATGGCCTGCCATCCCGCTTGCTCCCAGGATCAACAGCTTCATTATAAGAACCCCCCGCGCTCCAAGATATTGCGGATTTCCTCTTTGCTCATCAGGTGGGTGTTTGAAGAGAAGCTGCTGAACGAAACCGACCGGCAGTGACTGTACCGATATTTCAGGCCAGGTATGTTGAGTGTCGGCAAAATGACCAGATATTCTTCGTCAAACACGACGGTCGAAAGACTCTCATAGTCGCTCATCAAAATTTCATGAATTTTTTCACCCGGACGAACGCCGGATTCAACAATTTGAACATCCTCCCGTCCGGAAGCCTCGATCAATACCTCCGCCAAATCTACGATCCGGCAGGCCGGCATCATCATGACGAAAATTTCGCCGCCGACGCTTTCTTCCGCCGCTTTGAACAGCACGGCGATCGCATCGCGAAGCGTTAAGAAGAAACGTGTCATTTTCATGTCGGTGATAGACACATAGCCCTTATTACGTATCTGTTCTTTGAACACATGCACGACGCTGCCGTTGGTTCCAAGCACATTGCCCCCCCGCACGGTGACGAATCGGGTATCGGTGTGAAGCAGATTCGCGTATACGATCAATTTCTCCCCGATGGCCTTCGTCATCCCATAAAAGTTGGAGGGATTTGCAGCCTTGTCGGTCGAAATATAGAATACTTTCTTAACTTTATTTTCAATTGCGGCCTCGATGACGTTCTGCGTGCCGATCACGTTCGTTTTTAATGCTTCATAAGGCTGATCCTCGCATACCGGAACATGCTTAAGGGCCGCCAGATGAAACACGTAATCGATATTTTTGCATGCCGCCATCAAAGCTTCTTTGTCACGAATGTCTCCGATCCGGAAATGCAGCCGGTCATTTTCGAATTCCCGGCTCATTGCGACCTGAGAGGATTCATTCCGCGAGAAAACCACCACTTCCTTTGGAATGAGCGGCAGCAATTGGGCAACCAACTCATAGCCCCATGATCCGGTGCCACCGGTCACCAATATACGCTGATTTTCAAACATGCACATTCCCTCCAAGCAGAAATTTGACAACCTTATCCGATACATCTTCGGCCAGGTATCCCTGGGGACACTGCCACATCGTGTTCAACTCAAGCATCAGGGCAGCTGAGTCGGAAATCCGCTTCGCATCGACGCCTGATACGATGTTGCTTCCGCAATCCACCGTTTCCGGCCGCTCCGTCGTTCGCCTCATCGTGACAGTCGGTACCTGCATAATGCAGCACTCCTCCTGCACGGTTCCGCTGTCCGTTAATGCACAGCAAGCAGATCGCTCCAATTGGACAAAGTCGAAAAATCCAAAGGGTTCATGAAATTCCACCAGAGGGTTCATGGAAAATCCGGAGTGCTCGGCAATCCGTGAAGCGGTCCGGGGATGAATGCTGCAGATGATACGACGGCCGTGATTTTCAGCGATCAGGTTGAGCCCATGCATAATCTGCTCCAGATGCTCTGGCCGGTCCACATTCTCCGCACGGTGCGCGGTGACAAGAAAATACTCCTTCGGCTTAAGACCTAGGACTTTCAGAATACTGCTGCTCCGGATCTGGGGTTCGTAATGCTTCATGACTTCATAAATGGGGTTTCCTGTAAGAACGATCCGATTGCTCGGAAAACCCTCGGCAATCAAATGCTTCTTGCTCTGTTCTGTATACGGCATATTAATAGAAGAAATCGTATCGATGATACGCCGGTTCTTCTCCTCCGGAACGTTCAGGTCGAAGCAGCGGTTTCCGGCCTCCATGTGTACCACGGGATATCCGAGTCTTTCGGCCAGAATCGCGCAAAGAGCGCTGTTGGTGTCTCCAAGAAGCAAAATTTTGTCGGGCTGCTCCCGCTTCAGGATTTCTTCCATCTGGGAGAACATCGCTGACAGCTGCATTCCCAGGGAAGCTGCCGAGTCCTGCAGCACGTAATCGGGCTTTCGCAATTCCAGTTGGCTAAAAAAGATCCCGCTCAGCCTTTCTGCAAAATTCTGCCCGGTATGCACCAGCACGTGGCGCTCCGCATACCGGTCCAGCTTCGGAAGAACGAGACTGAGGCGGATGATTTCTGGCCTTGTACCCAAAATGGTCATAATTCTCATATCTTCCGTCTCCTAATTTATCGTTTCGCTGCCCTCCGTCGCCCGACGGATTTACGCTTCTTGCTCCTCGATCTTCGGAGGGTTTTTCCTCGCGCGGATCTTCGTGGCCTTTTCGCGAGCTTCTTCAACTTCCTTTTGCGGGTAATCCGTACATAATAGAATCTTCTTCGACTGGACCTCCGCACTTTGCGGGGGGCCTGTGCCTTGTCAACCGGGGGCTCCGCTTGTACCTGGGATCCCTCCACAAGCAGGGGGCTTCGGTTTCCGGCTGTCAGCCAATGAGGATGGTATTCGCGCCATTGACTGACGATTTGATCCAGCCTCCATTGGTAGGCTTCAATTCCGTACAACGCCCTCGCCGCCGCTTCATTGTGCATGCCGATATTCTTCAGGGCAGCCGGATCGCTCAGCAGCATGGCAACCTTATCCGCGAGCCCTTGGGCGTCCCCGACGGGTACCGCCAAATGTCCATTGCCTGTACTTTCCATCAGCTCACCGAGCCCCCCGGATGCAAAGGCCACAACCGGTTTGCCGCACAACATGCCTTCCAGCGCGGTCATGCCAAAACCCTCGGACACCATGCTCGGTACGACCAGAATGTCCATCGCGCTGTAGACCGACTGAACCGATTCCACGAACGGGATAAATTGGAATCTTGATCTATAACCCGAAAATCTGACATCCGTCAAACAGGCATCGTAATAACGGTGATCCGCAGCCCGCCCGATGATCACAAAACGGCAATCGGGATGGCCCGAGCATAGTGACAACGCCATACGAATAAACTCTCTTAGGCCTTTTTCCGGATGAATAAAAGCGGAAATGTAGCCGATGCACTTATGTTCCTCTTTTAGCCCGATCCCCTTTCGTTCGCTCTGCCTTACGAGATCACCAAAGGAGTGAAGCCGTTCGCTGTCCGTCGATGGAGGGAGCAGGCTGATCGGACTGCTAATTCGCCCGTAAAACACACGGGCGGCAGACTCCGAAATCGCAATGATCCAATCGCTGTAATTGTCTACAATGTTTAGCACTTCCGACGTGAATTCGTTCTCCTGAATCACCTCCGTCACTTTCCAAATGACGGGGATTCCCAGCTGTTTAGCGGCGAACGCGGGCAGCGCGTTGACGATCGTGTTCGTCAGCACCAGATCAGGCGCGGTCTCTCCGATGAGCCTGACGACAGAAGCATAATCGGGATGGCTGCGTAGCTCATCGGCATTCAACGGCAGCCGGGGATCCGGAGTATACATCCCGTATAGCAAGGGAAAGGTCTGAATCATGACCACCGTTCCCTGTTTTCGGGCATGGTCCGTCAGCTTACCTTCACCTGGAGCCACCAAGATGCAATTGAAATAAGACGCCATGCATCGGCAGAACAGGAGCAGCAGCTTCTCGGCTCCTGTAATGCTTTTGGTGTTGCTGACATGCGAGAACAGCATCAATTTGGGTTTAGTCATATCCATGTTTTAGGCCCACCTGCAAAAATCGTACAGGGGTGCGAATCACACCTCCTTTCACCCAGATAATACAAGATATGAGAGGCGACACTTGCCGGCACTGACACATGCTACCCGTCATTCGTACAAAAAAGCCTCCAAACGTATAGAGACTACGGGTAAATGATCGTGAGCATCTCGTTCAGGCGTTTGCCGTACGTATGGTCTCTGAACGTTCTCTCCAAGGCGTTCAAGGCGATCTGTCTGCGTTCTTCCTCGTGGGCAAGATAGTATTCAATTTTGTACAATAACTCCTCCGGTGAACTGTAAGTTTCGATCTCCACGCCAGGCGTATAAAATTTGGCCAGGTCGCTCCGGCTGTCGCTTAGCTGAAGCGTCGCGCAGGCGGAAATTTCAAAGGTGCGGGGATTAGGGGAAGCTGCGGGAATTTTAATAGCGTTGTTGTTGACGGTATCGTCTTCATGGGAGCGGTGCAGATTGATGACGATCTTTGAGCCGTTATAAGCCTCCGCGGTCTCGGCCGGGCCCATCCATTTGTTGAGCTCGATCCGGTCCTGATAGGCTGTATATTGAGGCAGACGGTCCCACCAGATCCCGTTGAATACGGTATTATGCTGCATGAGCCGGTCGATGATCGGATCAAAAAAGCCGATGCGGTTCCAGTACGCCGAGCCGATAAAGCTGACATCCCGGCGAAGCGGAGATATATTCCTAGATGGCCGGTAGTATTCGGTGTGTGCGGCAAAAGACAAATGATAGACATGCGTGCATCCCAACTGCTGATAGAAAGGAATGCAGTTGGACTCCAACGTGAAGATGTAGTCGTAATGTTTAACGTTCTCCGTCGTCATGTCGGTATAGTAGGGATCGTCCGTAAGCCAGACGGCCGTACGGATTCCAAGCTGCCGAATGATATCCATCATTTCGTTGTTTACAAACATGCCGTCCAAAGCGAGCACCAGATCTGGAGCCGCCTGCAAAACCGCTTCGACGGTGATCTGCCCCGGTTCGATAATAACCACCTCGGCGACCATCGTCCGGAGTGTGGAAGAGATGGCCTCGTCCAGCGGCGAATAAGGGTACCCCTTGCCCGAAGCGATATACAAGACGCGAATTTGACGGAACGGGACGGATTCCGCCGGCCGGCTGGCGATCACGTCCGCACGGCCTCGCAAATAACCTTCGTCATATCCGCGGCGATAGCCGTCCTGTCGTCCCCTCGCTCTCGCTTGGGCGGAATCGTAACTCAGGGTCAGCTCAGGGACCCTTGAGGGCCATTTAACCTTCGACATATCGACACTCCCTTGTTTGATATTGTCCGGTGTCAGAACTGTTCCAGAAACATTCTCATCCGGGAAATAAACGTATGCTCCTGCCGAGTCGTGTACAGTCCGCGGGCCGCCATGATTCTCCGCTCCTCTTCATGCTCCAGGTAATAGATGATCTTGTTTTTAAGTTCCTCAGTGGATGTATAGGTTTCGATGTCATAGCCTGGTCTGTAGTAATTGGTGAGATCTTCGCGGATATCTGTGATCTGCATCGCTCCGCAGGCACTGATTTCATAGGTCCTGGGGTTGATCGATTTGCCGCTGATCCGATGACTGTTGCGGTTGTCCTGCCCCCATTCGTCGGGACGGTGGATATTGATGACCACTTTCGCCCCATTGTAATAGCGGACTGTTTCCTCCGGCGGAATAAACCCAAGCCGTACCGAGCGGCCCAGCAAATCCTGCCGGGACAAGCGCTCCCAGAACCCCCCGGCAATCAACACTTTCTTATCCTTCAGAAACGGTGCCATTTCGTCAAAGATAGCGACACGGTTCCAAAAGGCATTGCCGATAAAGCAAATGTCGTACAGGTGCTCCGGTCCGCAGCGCAGGGGCTTGAACATGTCAGCGTTCACGGCCAGCGGCAAATAGTGGACTCTTTTGACCCCAAGAGCACTGTAAAAAGGCACGCATCCCAGCTCGTGGGTAAACACGACGTCGTACGCGGTGCATGCGGCCGCGGTATCCTCGCTAAAATAGGGATCATCGACAAACCAGACGGCCGTCTTGATACCCATCGCGCGAACCCGCCGGATATCCTCCAAATGATTTTCGGGAAATACATGCAGTCCGTTCAATACGAGGATGAGATCCGGACGCTCCTTTTGAGCAAGCTCCAGCATCTTCGGAGCCTCTACGACGATACATTCTCTGACCAGGCTGCTAAGCGCGGCGGATATACCCTGATCAATGGCATGAAAGCCCTGCGGAATATAAAATACTTTCATGTCCCGGTAATAAGGCTCCGGAGCGGGTATCCGTTCCATGACAGCCTGACAGACACCAAGGCGCAAGCCGTCCTCGTAGCCCTGCAGGTAACTGGAGCTTGCCGCCGTTTCAGCCACATTTTCCACAGTCTTCACCCTGTCTGTCTTGAATTGTGAAAGAACAATATAAATATATGCGGAAGAGGCAATTGCATCATGGACGACTGCCTTCGCGCGGATAAATTGGCGGATGCCCTGCCAAAAAACGGCAAAAAGCCTTTCGCCCCATGGCTATCCCATGGAGCGAAAGGCTTGACTGTGTCCCGTTCCCTCATGTTATTACTTGGATTGGTAGGCTAGCAAATGACCATCTTCATAGCCTTTGGCAAAACCCGCGTTGAACCCTTCATTGTAAGCTTCGTCAAATCCTTGGCTGTACGCCGAGTCTGGACTGGTATGAGGCTCTACACCTTGAGCCACAGGCACAGGCAGCACCGGCTTTACGACCCGTTTCCGTTTTCTGCGAATGCTTTTGATCCGATGCTTTCTTTTTTTGGGTAGCAGGTGTTTACGCCGCTTTTTCAACTTGATGACTCGCGCCTTACGGCTAAGCAGCAGGCGCTTCACGGATTTTGGCCTCCGATGACGTTTTTTCTTCGTTATCATCCGTTAATCCTCCTGTAATTCTCGGGTGACTGCGAAATGGGCGGATAGAGATGCGTTTAACCAGGGCGGCGCGGAATTCCCGCTTCGGGGCTGGCACAGGCTGATGCCCGTGAGCATCCGGCATAATGCGTCCTGATGCTGCGTCAGGAGCCGGATATTTTCAAGAAGTGCCCGGGCAGAGAGATCCGACTCGGAAGAAATGTCGGCGATGCTCCCGAGAATCCGGGCCAGCGCCTTTTGGCTGAGCGCGATAGATTGAATCAGCTCCAGCTTCGTTTCCTGCTCACGAAGGAGCAAACTCATTTGCCCATGTCTCCGAGGCCGCCGTAATCACCGCCGCCAAACATGCCTTCTCCACCACCACCACCGCCGCCGCCGTACTCTTCTTCTTCCTGTACGAGCAATGCTTTCAAGTTGCTGCACAATCCATTCTCCATCTTCGTAAGCCCCTCCAAAAGCTCCACGATCTGACCGTGAATCTGCAGAGGCTCGCTCAGTTGATTTTCATGGCTTGCAAACGCATCCGAGTTCAAATGATTCAGCGTCCAGTTCCGCATTTTTTCGGCTTCGACCGCTTTGGCTTCCAGAATCATGGCGATGTTCCACTGGATTTTGGAGGCGGCGTCCAGCATATGCAAAAAGGCCTGTTCTCTGCTCATATCCAGCACTCCCTTACGTTTCTCCCGAAATTATTCCTCTTCATTGCTGCCCATCTCTTTCACCACATGATTCAACGTTTCCGCCAGCGCTTCCTGCAGGTCAGCAATGCTGCTAAGGTAAGAAATAATGCTCTTGTTGATCTGGCTGGAATTTTCAATCAACCCGCTCACACCGTCAAATTCAGGATGTTCATCGGGCAAATCATGAATAATCTGGGCCATCCGGACCGCCACTTGGCGCTCGGCATCCAGAACCCTGGCCATTTGCTGCTTGGAATGTGACATATGGGTAAGCATTTCGTCAATTTTGCTCTGCATTCCGGTCCCTCCCTGGTGATAGGTCACGCCTTCTGCGAATAGGCGGTCCGCCTGATCCGCATCTGCCTGCTATATCCTATGCCACCATCCTGAAGTCAGTTACGCGATTGGAGGCAGCATCCGTTTTTTTCTCATCATTTTTTTAGAAAACCGTCAAAGCACGGGATTATCCAGGTGCGGGGGGGCGATGATCAGATCCCCTTCCGGCACAGAATTTAACCGCTCGAGCGGCCACACCGATCGTTTTCTCAACGCCATATGCCATCGTTCCAGGGTATGCAGCGATGCAAACGGCCTCAGCGTTCCGCGTGACCATTGGTATACCCGTCCACCGGGGCCCTCCACCAGCTGACCGGCGCCGGCCTCCCCGGCCGATAAGGACTCATCCATTGCTGCCGAATCCAGCATTTCCCTGATCTGCTCGCTTGTCAGAGAATACTCACCGTCTGGAATTTGCCGGATATCTAACCTTGACAGCAGTACGGCTTCTGTACCCACTTGTCCCGCCCCGCCGCTAAGAGCGTACTTCCGCCCGTTCAGCAGAAAATACACAAGGCCAGACTGGTCCCGTACCAGTACATGTGACGGGTAAAAATCATGCCCGCTTCGCAATCCGGGAAACCGAGCCAGCGCGCCTTCCTTCATGTTCGTCACCCAAGCGTAAGGATTATCCCACTTATTCGTGTAATACGACTCGTTATGATGATGGACCGACTCAAACTGCTGGCCCAACTGTTTCATGCTTACGCTTCCGAAATGGTGGATAAACGAATCCCCGGCAATAAACAATTTCCGGCCGGTCAGCCGGAGCCGGATGATCCAGTCGTCGTCTTCATAGTTGCCGATCCGGTACCCCTCATCCAAATAACCGATGCGGTGCAGAACATCTCTGTGGAGCAGCAGGCAAAAGCCGACCAATCGGTCGGCTTCACGCCATTTCCCTTCGTCCGGCACATTATGACCGGCTGCAAATTCCCACATCTCCTTCACATCTTCGTAAGGAACCGGCATTTGCTGTTCCCCGCTGATATAGTTCGTCACAGGCCCCACGGCGCCGATCTGAGGGTCGCTGTCCAGGCAGCGGAGCATATGAGTCAGCCAATTCGGGGTGACGAGAATATCATTGTTCAGGATGACAACCGTTTCTCCCTTGGCCATCATGATGCCGTAATTGACGCCGCCGGCAAATCCGCGGTTCTCCTCCAGCCTTGCAAACCTGATTTTCCCGCCAAACGGCTTGAGGCAGGAGGCAATATCGTCCGTAGACGCATTGTCAACGACAATAATCTCATGCGGTTCCGGCGTATGGGCCTCAATGCTCCCTATACACTGGATCAGATATTCGGCCTGGTTATAGGTCGGAATGATGATGCTGGTGCCTTGAAACGGAATATGGAATGTGTCACTTCCCTTTACCAGCCCTTCCGTGTACCCGCGTTCGTAACCCTCGTTATATCGGTCGCTTCCAGAGGATGAGGGAGGAGACTGCCGGATTGGCCGGCGGCCCCTTGCACTCCTGAACCGATTTTTCATTTCAATCCCTCCCCGTTTTGCACACATGATATTTCTCTCCGCTATACACCTTACTATCTGGCATAAGGAATCTCACCGGAAACGAGCTTATCCGCCAGATGTCCAAAATCCAGCGCAACTTTGCCCAGCTGGCTCGCGATACGCTCGCAGATCACGACCGCGGGAATGCCGCTGGCCACGAGAGCCAGGTCAAATTCGCATATGGCCGCCTCCTGCATTACCCTTGGAATGTCCGAAAATCCCCGCACCGGGCTGATTACACCGGCTATGGTCAGCGAAGCCGAAGCCAGCAGCATATTCGCAAGCTCGGGAGCCCGGTTTCCGATCAGAAGCAGCCGTTTCCCCGGGAGAAGCTGCTGCAGCAGACCATGCTCATGCAGCGCATAATTCATCGTGGATGTCGTCAGTGTCAGGCTGCGGTAAGATAGCCCGTAATACCGGAGCACCGGGAACAAAAGGCCCTGGAACGTCGGCAGACGGGAATGCGGAATGCCGATGATCCCGGCCATGCGGAGCGAATCGGCCAGCATATCTCGTGCCTGCGGATCAGGCAGCTGGATTCCTGCTGTCGAGAGAAAGCGCCCCTTTTGTCGTACTTCCTCCAGCGGAAGCACGGTGTCATGGGCCAGGGCCAGCAATTCTCCGTCTCCCAGTCGGACAACCGACAGGGGCTGGCCAACGGCCAAGGCATGCGCCATGCGGCCATGGACCTCTTCGGGGCGCAATAGCTGGAGCCAATGTTCCCGGTATGCCGATATTCCCGCGGCGATTACCTCATTGGCACCTATATCCGGCAGTACCGTATACGGTGGAAGCTGGGAGGCGACTGTCTCCTCCACCCCTTCTGCATATCCGGCCTGGTAAGCAGCGTCCTGCACCTTTTGGATATCGATCGAGGGCTCCGTACTGGGTTCACTGGGCCTCTCTTGGGGAAGAGGATGCACCGCGAGGGGAGTAAGCCCCGGCAGGTTCGGATGCTTTACACCATTTCCCCGCTGGCCGTACTTGTGCTTTCTTTTCTCCTTTCGGTTCAGGGGAGCATGCCGCCGACGGAGTATTAAACGTCGCTTGGCCAATTTGACACGAAGAGCCCTCTTCCATGGAGGAATGAAGGCTCTGTTTCGGATCCGAGGGCGGCTCATAGGAGAATTCCCTTCATTTTTTTGCCTGCTTCTTGCAGAGATTCAAAGGTTCCCGCGTCGCCCCACCAATGCTGCAGGATATCGTACTCCAGCCGCCCGTCTGCCGCATAGACGTTGTTGACGTCGGTTATTTCGAGTTCTCCCCTGTCCGATGGACGGATCCCGGAAATGATATCGAACACGGCGGTGTCATACATATAAAAACCGGTGACGCTGTAAGAAGATTTAGGCTTCGCTGGCTTTTCTTCAATCCGGCTGATGAGCTCCGGGCGCGCCCGGTCAAACACCGGGACACCATACCTTCTGGCATCCTGAACCTGCTTCAGGAGAACCCGCGCCGTCCCGGCAGGCTGCTGCGCAAATTTATTTACATACGTGCTCAAATCATCCATAAACAGATTATCTCCAAGCAGAACGACGAATTTTTCGTCCTTCATAATAAAACTTCTTCCCTGATCCAGCGCCTCAGCGATTCCTCCCGCAGACTCCTGAATCCGGTAGGTTAGCTGCACACCTAAGTCCTGACCGCTTCCCAAAAATTCCGTATACAAACCTGCGGACTGTTTGCCCATGACAATAAGAATTTCCTTGATTCCTGCCTGGCGCAATCTGTCGATGCCGTATACGATCATGGGATACTTTCCGACAGGTAGCAAATGCTTGTTGATCAGCCGGGTCAGCGGATACAATCGGGTACCTGTCCCGCCTGCCAAGATAATACCTCTCACTGCACCACTCCTCCTTCAGATATGCTGCCTGCTTACTCTATAAACTGGCGGGGATCAATCTGCCACTTCTCTATAAACAAGCGGTGATTCCGGTCAATCAGCTGTTGAATCTGTTCGGAGGATGCCTGTTTAAAGCTGGCGCTGCCCTGATGGTGAACGAGCGCATCCCCGCAAATCAGCAGATGAAAGCCGGCCAACCGAGCCCTGTAGCAGTAATCGTCATCCTCATAATGACCTGGTGAGAATGCTTCATCCAGAAATCCGATCCTGCTCAGCACTTCCCGTTTTATAAGCAGACACATGCCGATAACCCGGTTCACTTCCACCCAGCGGGACGGATCTGGTTGATTGTTTCGGACAGCTGTCAGCTGGAATTCTTCTGTATTGTTAAAAGAAACATCCACCTTTTGTCTACCCGAGGCTGCATTGGTAACAGGCCCGACCAAGCCGACATCCGGCCGGCTGTGCAGGGCGGCGAGCATATTGGATAACCAGTTCGTCGTAACCGTCACATCGTTGTTGAGTAGGAGCAGATCGTCCCCTCCGGCCGCCGCCAGACCGATGTTGCAGGCGACTGGAAACCCGCGGTTCGCCGGAAGGGAGATAAATGGAATTCCCTCCTTGATGCAGTAGCCGTCGGTACCGTCAGTCGATGCGTTGTCGACAACAATGATTTCGTACGGCGTATCGGTGTATTTGCGGATCGCCTCGATGCAGGGGGCAAGCAGATGCAGGCCGTTATGCGTGGGGATGATGATGCTCGTCATTCGCTGATTCAGACTCATCAGGCATTCCTCCGCAAGGCGACTTCCGTCCGCGAGACTGAAGAAGACTGGGGCATCCAGCCGGCATCAATCAGCGCGTGGAACGCTTCCGCATGGTCACCGATAATCAGGTCTGCCACCGCATTGCCGGTGCCCGTATTCCCGGGACGCTTCCGGTTTGCGCTGATCACGTCAACCGGCTGCACCAGCGCGAAGCGGTGTCCCTTTGCTAGGGCCAGGGCTTGGGCCTTGGGGGGAACCATCAACTGCTCGCTGCCGATATCTTCAATCAAACGTCTTGCCAGTGCATGTGGAACGGCCGTTAGCGAATTTGCCCCCAGTTCCGGGTGCCCGAGCACCGTATTTAAAAAGCTTTTGCACCGCGTCACCTCATCCTGATGCATATATGGCGGCAAATACGGATTCAGGTCATTCAGCGCAGCGTCTATCCCTTCATCCACCTTATATATAAAAGGAGCCAGTTCCTCGGCGGAGATCACGACATCCCCGTCCGTAAACAACACGATATCCGCCGAGGTCATGGCAGCCCCCATGCTCCGGCCCACGTCATGTCCGAGCCGTCCCGGAACATGGAGGATGCTGGCGATCCGGTGATTGCGTGCAGCCGTGTAGCTTTGATCCCGGCAGCCGTTCAGTACGACGATTACTTCCTGGAACGGCAGCCGTTCCAATTGCTGAAGCACCTTGCCCAGCGTATCCTGTTCATTGCTGGCACAGACGACGGCTGCGGCCGTCCTTGCCAGCGGCAGCGGAATACGGGTGTCCTTTCGCCCGGAGGCTTTGGCATAGCCGCCAGTGTAGCTCTTTGACAGCCGGATCATCGTTCGAATATCCGGACGCTTTTTCACATGTGCCGCGCACCAATCGGAGAACGCCCGCTGAAGCGGCGATTCATAGAGGAGAACATCCCCTTCCCCTTCTTCGGCATCGGCTTTGCCCCCTGCAAGGAGTCCTGCCTGATAAGCGGCATCCGCCAGCTTGCCTTCCCCCGCCCGGTAGATTGACGGTAGCGCCGCACGGCTCCGCTTCGGAATGGCGCGCCTTTCCTGCCGTCGCTTCCTCCCGGCCCAGTTTATTCGAGACCGAGCCGTTACACTTCTTCTTGTTCTTCTTCTCATCAGGCTCACCTTCTCACCCGCTTTCGTTCCCGTCCCAGATCGCTCCGAAGCCCCCTCGGATCCGTTACCGACAAATACCACTTCACTGCCTGAATATGATCCGCAAGAACCACCTCCTGCAGTGGATCTTTTCCGTCCACTTTGGCTCTCCGCTTATTTAACCGTCCTACGGGTATTTCATGAACCGCTTCAACCTTGAGCCCGGCGGTGACTGCCTTCGCTAAAGCAAGGGGAGGGACCGACAGGCATTCGGCTCCAAGCATGTCGACGGCGCGGCGGCTTAATGCATGCGGGACAGCGGTCAGAGAGGCTCCAAGCAGATCGGCGCGGCGCAGCATCGTATTTAGAACATGCTTGGCCTGAACGACCGGATGCGCCTGACGCCGGCGAACCGGGCCGCTATACCGGTTCAGCGCAACATCCACCCCGCCAATAACCGCCGTGACGAAGGGACGAAGCTGGCCGGCACCGATAGGCATGTCTCCGTCCAGGTACAGCATTACCTGACCCCGGGCGGCCTGGGTCCCTGCGCTTCTTCCTACATCATGCCCAAGCGGATGCTCATACCTCAGCACACGAGCCCCCGCAGACTCGGCCGACTCTGCCGTTCGGTCGCGGCAGCCGTTGGCTACGACAATAACCTCGCAGGAAGGATGTACCCGCAGCGCTTCCCGGACCACGGCAGCGATCGTCTTTTGTTCATTCATCGCAGGGATGATCACCGATAAGACCGGAGGAAGGTCGGTATGGGGCATCCGCCTTGCCTGCGGCTTGGTTCGATGCCTGGTTCTTGACCATACGCCCGTCTTCGATGCTTGTCGGTACCTTCGGCGGGTTGGTCGATAGGTTCGTCTGTATCTTATCCGCCTCATCATTCGACATATCCCTCCCTGTCATATCAGCACGTATCTCATCACATCCTATGCCATGGGGAATGCCGTGGAAGCGGCGTTTGTGCAATGTATTTAGGTATCGTTCACGGATTTCATCGCGATACTTGCTGATTATTAAGAGCATAACAAAAAAGCGCGGGGACTCTGCCCCGCGCTTGTTACTTATTCCTTATCTTTATTCTCTTTTGGTTCTGCCTCAGTCCTGAACGCGCTTCGCTGCCTCATGCTGCGCTGTGCATAGCCCGTGGTTCCTTTTCCTGATGGAGAGACCGAGCCGATCGCGATCCAGGACAGGAAACCGAAGGTTTCCGGGCCCACCCGTCTTCTCACCACTTCGATAAAGGCGATATCTTCCCGCTGCGTGTTCAATACGGCATAGAAATCGGGATGATTGCACATCGCCACGATCACATAATGGGTGTTTGGATACGGTTCCGGCAGTGTCACCGGTACTTCAACCTGCAGTTGGCCTTCGCCGATCCGGAAAGAAGTGATGCCGTACTGTTGAAGGGCCGGCTGTCCCGAAGCACTCTGAACGGGTGCAAAAGCAAGCTGTTCACCGGTGACCGACCTAGCGGCGATGTGTCTGTTCTGGATCGCCCCGTTCTGGATATGGTCCGAATGGACCGCCCCGGATTGAAGATGCCATTCCTGGATGCTTCTCGCCTGAAGGTGAAGCGGCTGAATCG
>NZ_JACVTM010000015.1:0-156776 GCF_016624415.1 Paenibacillus sp. S28
GCCGCTGATTGAGACGATCGCCGAGGTGATCGTGCAGGCACCCCCGGGTCCATCGCTTCTGATCCAGAAGCTTCCGGACCGGAATTCGGCCGCTCCGGGAGAAACGGTCACTTATACACTCACCGTCACGAATTTGCTGGGTGTTCCACAGACCAACGTCGTGCTGATCGATGCGCTTCTTGGGCTGAGCGAAACGATCCCGATCCTTCAAGCGAACGAGACGATTACCCGGACGGTAACGTTTATCGTTCCCGCAGATGCAGTGCTCGGCAGTGCCATCCTAAATACGTTTACCGTCAGTTCCGATCAAACGCCGCTGATTGAGACGATCGCCGAGGTGATCGTGCAGGCACCCCCGGGTCCTTCGCTTCTGATCCAGAAGCTTCCGGACCGGAATTCAGCTGCTCCGGGGGAAACGATCACTTATACACTCACCGTCACGAATTTGCTGAACTTTCCACAGACCAACGTCGTGCTGACCGATGCGCTACTGGGGCTGAGCGAGACGATCCCCGTCCTTCAAGCGAACGAGACGATCACCCGGACGGTGACGTTCGTCATTCCCGCGGACGCAGCGCTCGGCACCGTCATCCAAAATACATTCACAGCCGTCACCGATCAAACGCCGCTGGTTGAGACGGTTACCGAGGTGATCGTGCAGGCGCCCCCGGGCCCTTCGCTTCTGATCCATAAGGTTTCTGACCGCAATACCGCCGCACCGGGGGATACGATTACCTTTACACTCACCGTCACGAATCTGCTGGATGCCGTTCAGACGAATGTCGTGCTGACCGATGCGCTGCTGGGCTTAAATGAGACGATCCCTCTACTCCAAGCGAACGAGACAATTACCCGAACGGTGACACTTACCGTACCGGCGGACGCAGTGAACGGAAGCGTCATTCGAAATACATTCACAGCCGTCACCGATCAAACGCCGTTGCTGGAGACGACTGCCGAGGTTGTCGTTCAGCCTGGACCTGTCGCAGAAACGACGCTCCAGGTTCGAAAGCGTCCGGACCGGAATACGGCGGCACCGGGCGACATCATCCACTACACCATCGAGGTGACGAATACCGGCCCGAATCCGGCGACGAACGTCGTCGTCATTGACACATTGACCGGGCAGATCACGATTCCGGTGATAGCTCCAGGCGTTACGGAGAGAGTGAGTGTCACGTACTCGGTGCCGATTGGCACGGCGCAGGGGAAAGTCATTGCGAATCGGGTAACGGTCCGCTGGCGGGAAGAGCCGGCCGATTCTCTGCCGGTTCAGGATGAGGTGAGGGTTATCGTCGCCGTTCCCGCCGAACTGCCGGAAGTGTCGGTTGAAGCACAGCCTGAACAGCCGAGACCGGGTGAGACAGTCCATAAGACGATCACGGTGACAAACGTCACGGATATGACGCTTAACAATGTCCGTGTCTTCGATCAGCTGCTGGGATTCAGTACCCGCATTCCGCAGCTCGCACCCGGCGAGAGCCGTGTGTTCACGCTCCAGCTGGTTGTACCGGCGACAACCGAGGGAGGGACGAAGATACGGAACACAGCTTCGATCTTTTCCGACGAGACGCCGGTGCAGCAGGCGGAGGTCACTGTACAGACGCAGGCGCTTCCGGATGCCTCGCTCACCGAAACGGTTGACCGCTCGGTCGGAAGACCGGGTGAAACGGTCATTTTCACCATTCAGGCTCGGAACACGGGCAATGTTCCTTTGATAAACGTACTGCTGACAGCCCCGTTGCTCGGTATACAGCTGCGAATTGAACGTTTTGACGTTGGGGCGATCGAGACGCTTCGCGTTCCATTTGTTCTTCCGGATGTTAAAAAAGACACAATCATCATAAGCCCCGTGACGCTCGTCTCGGACAACGGCCCGACCCGCCAAGCAAGCGCATCGGTAGAAGTCATCGCGGAGGAAGAAGAATAAAAAAATAAACAACTGAAGGGCCGATCTCTCGCCGACGCATTCTCTCGGCTGAAAGATTGGCCCTTTTGTTGCTATCCAGCAATATACTTACATTGCTTGAATGGGGATTATATGAGTCTATGGCAAAGGGGAAAAGTGAAGAAGGGCCCATGATTGTTAGAAAAGCAGCCGCCGGCCGTGCATGTCAGCGGTGCCTGCCAAAAAACGTGGAGCAGCTCGCGCACCGGATGGTCCGGAATGACGAAATGGGCCTGCGATGGCAAAGACAAACACATATACCACTTGTCTGCCCTGAGAATATTATATGACGAGAATGCGGTTAGAAGGGAGTGTAGAGTTGAGAATTGATTTAGGATGCGGGAAAAATAAATTTCGGGAATGCATAGGGATCGATAAAATGGATTACGCTGAGACAGACATCGTTCATGATATCAATCAAGGGCTCCCATTCGACGATAACTCGGTTGATTTTGTAATGGCTTCCCACAGTCTACAGTATGTTGACGATCTTCAAGCCGTTTTAAATGAGATTTACCGGATATGCCGGCATAAGGCTGTCGTTTGTATCGTCGCGCCATACGCGCATGTTACTTCGCATATTGTTAATCCCCATTATAAGCAGTTATTCAACGAACATTCTCCGAGATATTGGACGAAGTACGCGGGGAAGATGCCGGACAGCGACGAATTTTTATTTTCCCCCACTGACAAATGGTCGTTATGGGACGAGGAAAGCAGTCTCCCTATAGACTTTAGGGTCCTTCGAATGGAATTCTTTTATTTCCCTTTATTTCGTTCCGGATACGAGCCATTTGAACTTACCCTCCTTCGGCAGTCCCAGCTTAATGTTGCCTTTCAAATCATGTACCAATTACTGGTCGTTAAAGAACCCATCCGTGATGATGATATTCTTATGCTGAAAGAATCGATGTGGTTCGAGGAGCCCGACTATGTTAAAGCCCAAAGAAGCATAAAGCCATGGGAAAACGTAGAGGAGCGGCCGTTTCACTTGGAATATATGTCGCCGATCCTGCAAAGTCGAAACACAGACATTGAATTTCCGGTGAAAAGGAAGGTTTTAAAACACCATACGAGAAACCGCTCCATTTTCAAACATCGGGTGAGAAGAGTCCTAAAGAAACGCAGATACCGAAGATCTGTACGTTCTAAAAAATGAAAGACCACCAGCCCGCAAACAGCGGGTTGGTGGTCTTTTTTATTATTCAATAGAAGTGCTCAAGACTCGGGGGAATTCGCTCCAGGATGGAGAAGCATCTTTATAAGATGGGCATTTTAACGATTGGCGATTTAGCGAATTACTCTCTGCCAAGACTTAGAAAAAAGTGTGGAGTAACGGTGAGGTTATATGGTGCGTAGCAAATGGTCTTGATGACTATCCTCTAATTTTGACTACACTTAACTGTCAGAGGGAAATAGGAAACGGAATGACCTTGCTTCGAGATTATGCTCAAGCTTGGGAAATTGAAGTAGTATTACTAGACATTAGCACGGAAGTTTCCCGCAGAAGAAGTGTTCAATGCAGCGAAACAACTATTTCATCAACATTAGAATGGATTACCCATAAGACGAGTAGGTGTATCACTGTCTGATCTAAGTGATGCTAACACATATCAGCTGTCTTTGTTTGGTTACAATAAAGACAATTTACGTGTCTATACAGCCCTGTGATCCCAAGAAATACACACTTTATAAAATTAGACAGATTAATAGCAAAATGATATTGACGCCATAGGGGCAACTTGTTATTATAAATCCATATAATTCTATAGGAATTATATACTATATACATATCATTGTTAACCGGCCAACCGGAGATCCGCTTATTTATTGGCAAGTTCCTATTTCGGAGTACAAGCTTGGAGTAGGAAAATGATGCGTAGATAAAAATCGAACCGGTTCCATTATTGCATTTTCATTTCAAAATATTGCGGTTTTTTATAGCGAACGGCTTATTACGTTCAAGTGGAGGAATTTGTAATGAAGAGATGGCTTCCGATTTCAATTGCGGCAGTACTTGCTATGGGGACGATTGCAGGTTGCGGGGATTCGAACGACCACACGCCAAATACGGTTAATTCAGGAAACGTGAGTAAAATGGAAACATCGTCCGAACCGGCTTCCGATAAGGCTGATCTATCGAAAAAACTGGACATCGACATTTTGACCATCAGCTATGGTGGCGCAAATTGGTCAAATGACAGCGCGATTGCTCAGTTCTTGAGCAAGAAGTTCAATGTCAATCTGAATTTCCAGGCGATTTCCCAGGACAATTACGAAGAGAAGTTGAACGTGCTGGCTGCTGCGGGCAACTTCCCCGACGCCTTCCTCGTACAGAAGGATGACTTCCTGAAATGGCGGGACAAAGGCGTGTTCCTGGATTTGGCTCCCGTCATCGACCAGTACCCTAACTTGACGCAATATTTGGGCGGTAAAGAATCGCTGCAATTCATGAATCCATCAGGCAAGATTTATGGGCTTCCTTATTATCAAATTGAGACGCAAACCTCCTTTGGCATCCGCAAGGACTGGTTGGATAAGCTCGGATTGCAGATGCCGACTACGATTGACGAATTCTACGAAGTAACCAAGGCTTTCGCTACACAGGATCCGGACGGAGACGGCAAGGCTGATACTTATGGCTTCTCAGCTTCCCTGGTTCAGAATAAGACAGATTTCAAACATATCGATCCGATCAAAGCAGCCTTTGGTCTGGTTAATAACTGGGGCGTGAAGGACGGCCAGCTGATCAGTTGGCACACACAAACGCAAGAACTCAAGGATTTTGCGACTTTTTTGAATAAGGCTTACAAGGAAGGCGTGTTAGACAAGGACTTCGCAATCAACAAAGTAAAGGATCCGCAGGACAAGTACGAATCGGCGGGCGAGGTCGGCATAGATGATGTCGTACCTAACAGCTTCTATCAATCGATCGTTCCGAAGCTAAAGAAAATTGAACCGAATGCGGAGACCGTGCAGTTGCTGCCACCGAAGGGACCGACCGGCCTGCAGGGAACATCAACGAACTCCATCACTCAGAAGGTTGTAATCAACGCCAAGATTGATAAGGATAAGCAGACCCGTCTGCTCGATATGTTTAACTACTTCTTATCCGATGAAGGCGATATTTTGACAAAAAACGGCGTCGAAGGGGTCGACTATAAGAAGGACGGCGACAAGTATACCAAGTTGGATGCCTTCGACCAGGACGGTGCCAATCAAATCTCCACGCTGCTGCTTCGTCGATTCGATCTGCATACCCAAATCCACCTGTGGGACGATCCAACGACGGTTAACAACGTCGATCAATGGTTCAAGAATAGTGAGCCGTTTAAGTGGGCGGACGCGGCGGCAGGGCTGGAATCGCCGACGGCGACCAAACTGGGGACGACCATTGACCAGAAGTTCATATCAACACTGACCAAAGTCATCATGGGTGATCAGCCGATCAGCGATATCGATCAGGCGGTGACGCAGTGGAAAAAGGACGGCGGCGATCAGATTACGAAGGAATACAATGACGCTTACCAAGCAGCACAGAAATAACGCCTCTGAGGAGGAACAACATGAGGATGGAATTTAAGGAAGAAGCGGTTGAGCAGACTACTTCTTCCTATGTCGCAAGATCCAGAGGTTCCTCGGCTTGGCTCCGTGGGATCCCGATTTATTTGATGATTTTGCCGGGTTTTCTGTATTTCGTCATCTTCAGGTACATTCCAATGGGCGGTCTTGTGATCGCATTCCAAGAGTACGATCCGTTTCTTGGATTTCTGGATAGTCCTTGGACCGGATTGGACAATTTTCATCGGCTGCTGACGGACCCCGACTTATCGATGTTGTTGCGTAACACACTATTCTTGAGCGGATTGAATTTATTTTTGTTCTTCCCTGCGCCTATCCTGCTCGCCATCTTGTTGGGTGAGGTTAGCAAGGCATGGTTCCGCAAAAGCGTGCAAACGATCATCTACATGCCCCACTTCCTGTCCTGGGTCATCGTCGTCAACATCACTGTCGTGCTGTTCGCCACGCAGGACGGCGGTATCAACAATTTGTTTGAGAGCCTTGGGTATCACCGTATCGAATTCTTGACGGATTCGCACTATTTCCGCGCCATGTACGTTCTGCAAAATATTTGGAAAGAATCCGGTTGGAGCGCGATCATCTTTCTGGCGGCGCTGGCCGGCGTCAATCCGATGCTGTACGAAGCCGCTGTGGTCGACGGTGCCAGCCGGTGGAGGCAAGTATGGCATATAACGCTTCCGGCGTTGAAATCGACCGTTACCATCTTATTTATTCTCCGGCTCGGCCAGGTGCTGGACCTCGGTTTCGAGCATATTCTGCTGATTCAGAATCCGGTCAATTTAGGCGTAGCCGATGTCTTCGATACGTATGTTTACCGCAACGGTGTGCTGCAAGGCAATTTCAGCTATTCGACGACCATAGGCATATTCAAGTCGGTCATCGGGCTGGTTTTGATCATCCTGGCGAATCGGTTGGCCAAAGTGTTCGGTCAAGAGGGGGTTTATTAGTATGAGAGGCTACAATGTCCGTGGCAGCCAACCGGCCTTTACGATACTTACTATCGGTATTTTGCTGATCAGTATGTTCATCGTCCTGCTTCCCTTCCTTTACGTGGTCACGACTTCGTTCGCCCCGAGAGAAGAGATTCTGGTACGGGGATTTTTCATCCTTCCCCATCACTGGACGATCAATGCGTATGGATATCTCATGAGTAGTCGCCAATTCATGACTTCGTTCCTGAATGCCGTTCACATCACAGTCGTCGGCACGATTATCAACATGGTGTTGACCTCGCTGATGGCTTACGGCTTGTCCAAACGGTGGCTGAAGGGCCGCAAAGCGCTTAATATGATGGTGCTGTTTACGATGCTGTTCGGCGGCGGTATCATTCCGACCTATCTCGTCGTTAAGAGCCTGCATCTCATCGATAGCTACTGGTCGCTCTACCTGACTGGCGCGATCGCGCCGTTCCATCTGATTGTGATGCGTAGCTTCTTCCAGAGCATACCGTTGGAGCTGGAAGAGGCGGCGCGCATAGACGGCTGCGGCGAATGGCGGCTGTTTGGGCGCATCGTTCTGCCTCTGTCGATGCCGGCGGTCGCTACATTCACGCTGTTTTACGGCGTACAGAACTGGAATTCTTATTTTAATGCGGTACTGTATTTGAATGATTCCGACAAATGGCCTTTGCAAGTGTTCCTGCGTCAGATGATGAATGAAGCCAATGACAGTATGGAGAATGTATCGGGAGTGTTCGAATACAGTCCCACCGTGAAATTGGCGGCAATCGTGATTACATCGCTGCCGTTGATTGCGGTATATCCGTTTCTTCAAAAATATTTCAACAAAGGAATGTTGATGGGATCGGTGAAGGGATAACGGAGCGAAGTGGAAATTTGCAGACGAGGTAGATGAATCTGAATAAAGGAAGGTACCGATTCTCATGGTCATTCAAGAAGATTATATCGAGCGGGTATATGCAGGCTGGCTTGCGAAAGTGATCGGCGTCAGGCACGGCGGCAACATTGAGAATTGGACGTATGAGCGAATTGAACGCGCGTTCGGCGAGATCGGCGGCTATTTGCACGATTTTAAAAATTTCGCGGCGGACGACGACACAAACGGGCCACTTTTTTTCTTGCGGGCGCTCGAGGATTATGTGTGCAGTTCTGCCATTACGGCGGAACAGATGGGGCTGACCTGGCTTAACTACGCACCGGACGGGCATGGCTTCTATTGGTGGGGAGGCTACGGCAAGTCCACGGAGCACACGGCATACTTGAATTTGAAAAACGGCATCATGGCACCGCGCTCAGGCTCCATGCAGCAGAACGGCGTAGCCGTTGCCGAGCAGATCGGCGGCCAGATCTTCATTGATACGTGGGGGCTGATCGCCCCGGGAAGGCCGGAGCTGGCTGCGCAGTTCGCGGATAAGAGCGCCTCTGTATCGCATGATGGAAACGGCAAATTCGGCGGCATGTTTATCGCCGCATGCATTGCAGCCGCCTTTACTGAACAGGACATCGAGCGAATCATCGAGAGCGGTCTTGCGGTCATCCCCAAGGATTGCGAGTATGCGTATGTGACTCGCGCGGTGATCGACTTCTACAAGTCGAATCCGGACAACTGGAGGGACGCGTTCCATTTCATTAAGGAGGATTACGGCTACGATAAGTATCTGGGGCATTGCCACATCATCCCGAACTCGGCCGTGATAATCTTGTCGCTGTTGTACGGCGAAGGGGACTTCTCCCGAACGATCAACATTTGCAACATGTGCGGCTGGGATACCGATTGCAATGTGGGCAATGTGGCGACGATCATGGGCGTGCGCGGAGGAATCGATGCGATCGGCAACGAGTGGAGGAGCCCGATCAATGACTTTCTATGTTGCTCAAGCGTAATTGGCTCGCTGAACATTCTGGATATACCATGGTGCGCCACCTATATCGCTCGAATCGGCTATAGGCTTCAGGGCGAGCAACCGCATGGAAAGTGGGCCGGGGTTCTCGCGGATCAAGGTACGAGATTTCACTTCGAATACCCAGGCTCTACGCACGCGTTCCGGTTGGAGCATAATGACCCTCTGCCGGTAACGGGTTGGATCGAGAACACGACGCAGGCGTCGGCTTCCGGCGACAGATCGTTGAAGGTCGCGTTCGATAGCGTGCAAGGCGGGTGCGCGTACCGGGTGTTTCACCAAACTTACTATCGCCCGCACGACTTCAACGACAGCCGTTATGATCCGGGCTTCTCGCCGATTCTATATCCCGGTCAGACGATCGAAGCCCAGGTGCTGCTGCCGGGACCGACCGAACAGCGGGTTCAGGCCCGCCTCTATGTCAAAGATGGCAACGAAAGCGCCTACTATTACGGGGAAACCGTGCAGTTGAGCGCCGGTCGCTGGACGTCCCTGAGCTTCTCCATTCCTTTCCTGAACGGTGCTTGTCTGGAGCAAGCTGGCATTGAGATGATCCCGTTGAACGGTAAGGGAGCGCACGGACCGTCTCTTGTCGTATACATCGACGATGTCGCGTTCGGTGGTAAACCGGACTATGCGGTCGACTTCTCCCGAGAACGGCTGGAGAAGTGGAACGGGCTGCATATCGAGGTCAGTCAGATGACGTATCTGCGGGGGATCTGGACGCTGGAGGAGGGCGAGTTGAGCGGAAGCTACTTCGGAGAGCCGGCGGAATGTTATACCGGTCAGCTGACGTGGGACGATTATTCCTTTGAAGCCGTTGTCGTTCCAAAGCTGGGCGGGCACCACCGGATCAACTTTCGCGTGCAGGGCGGCATCCGCTCTTACGCCGTCGGATTTGCGCCGAACGGCAGGTTTGCGCTTTACAAGAACGATAACGGCTATCGCGTGTTAAGCCAGTGCGCCTCCGATTGGCAAACCGGGAGGGCAGCAACCATCACGGTGCAAGCGAAGGGCAATCATTTTCAAATCGCGGTGGACGGCGCGCTTCTTCTTGACTATATCGACGATGATCGCCCCTATTTGTCCGGCATGGTCGGATTCTCGAACGCGGAAGGCAGCCGTACGCATTATCGGAGCTTTGCGGTCTCCGGCCAATCATTTGCCTAGAGGAGGTCTCGGACTAATGAGTCAGTCTAAACAGCCTAATATTGTTGTCATCTGCAGCGACCAGCATCATCCTCTCGTCAGCGGATACCGCGAGCATCCATTTATCCAGACGCCGAATCTCGACGCGCTGGCCATGGACGGCACCCATTTCACGAGAGCGTACAGCAACTGTCCCGTCTGCACGCCGAGCCGGATGAGCTTCATCACGGGCAAATATCCGAATCAGATTGACAGCTGGTTCCTGGGCTGTCCGCTCGATCGCGAGGAAATGACTTGGTCGCGCAAGCTGGACGAAGCGGGGATAACGTCTGCCATGTTCGGCAAAATGGACTTTTGCGGCGACTATCAGGACGGCGGCTTTAGCGAATACAAGATTATCAAGAAGAGGCCTGCGTTCAAGCCGTACCCGCGCACAACGCCGCTCTATTCGCGGTTGGAAGGGCATGTGCGGGCAGATAAGCGGCAGAACATTCTGAACGCGGGCATACGCGAGGATATCGTCACGGATGGAGACACGGGTTATAACCAGGATCTCGGCTTCTATGACCACGACCGGGTCGTCACCGATTGGGCGATCGACTTTATCGGGCGCAAGAGCGAAGGAGACGATGGGGCTCGGAAGCCGTGGGCCATGTATGTCGGTCTCATGTTTCCGCACTGGCCTTATAAAGTCCCGCAGCGCTATTACGATCTCTATTACCCGGACAAGGTAGTCATGCCGCACGACGCGCTGTTCCCGAATGACGGCCTGCATCCGCAAGTACGTAACATGCAAAACGCACTCGGCCTCGGGCAGCTGACCGAACCTGAACTGCGCAATGTCATCGCCGCCTACTACGGAATGATTACGGCGCTGGACGACAACATCGGCCGGATCATCGCCGAGCTGAAGAAGCAAGACTTGTACGACAACACCTATATCATCTACATGTCGGATCATGGCGAAAACTTGGGCGAGCATGGTCTTTTCTACAAGCAGTGCAGCTACGACGGCTCGGTCGGCGTGCCGCTGATCGTCAAGGGGCCCGGTCTGCCCCGCGGTCAACGCATCGATCTGCCTGTGACATTAGTCGATCTCTATCCGACGATTATGGATATCGCCGGGTTGGAGACGGAGGCGGACCGCCCGGGACACAGCTGGCTTCCGTTTCTCCAGGGAGGCGAACAGCCGGGACGCCCCGACTATGCCTTTTCTGAGTATCACGGAAACTTCTTTAAGCAGGATTGGTACATGCTGGTCAAGGACGGCTTCAAATACACGTACTACGTGAACGACCGTCCGTCGCTGTTCAACCTGCAGGAGGATCCCAAGGAGATGCGCGATCTGGCCGAGGACGAGCAGTATCGCGATCTGCTTGATCGGATGGAGGCACTGCTGCGGGAGATCGTCGATCCGGAGGCGGTCTCGCTGCGGGCGAAGCGCGATTTGGGCTTGATCGGCCGGAACGGCGAGGATTATACGCTGACGATGACCGATCCCGAATGCAAGGAATTGATTAAGCAAGGCGTGTTCGAAGACGAGTTGGAATTCCCGCAATGGGAAGGCGCGCCGGGTATTTGGTCGAAGGAGGAACGATAAGAGATGAGCCGCAAACCGAATCTGCTCCTAATCATGTGCGATCAATTGCGCTACGATGTGCTGGGTTGCTACGGCAACAAGCTTGTACAAACGCCGAATATCGATCGGCTGGCCCGGATGGGGGTTATCTTCGATCAGGCTTACAGCCAGACGCCTGTTTGCGTGCCTGCGCGGCACGGCCTGATCTCCGGGCTGAATCCGTTCGAAATCGGCCTGCTCAAGAATGAAGGCTTGTCCAAGGAGATCGAAGCTCCGCTGCCGGAGCTGATCCGCGAGCAGGGCTACCATACGTGCGCGGTCGGGAAAATGCATTTTCACCCGGCGCGCCGACATTACGGCTTCAACCGGATGCTGCTTTCGGAGGAGGTACCGTCCCACTTCGACGACGACGAATATCTGCAGTTTCTACGGGATCAAGGCTATGGCCATGTGCTCGAACCGCACGGCAAACGAAGCGAGCTGTATTACGTTCCGCAAATCTCCGAGCTGCCCGAACATCTGCACACGAGCGCTTGGACGGCGGATACGACGTGCAGCGTCATTCGGCAGAACCGCAACCGTCCGTTTTTCCTGTTCTCCTCGTTTATCAAGCCGCATCCGCCGTTCGATCCGTGCGTCCCGTACGATACGATGTACGCGCCAGATCAGGTGCCGCCGCCCAAGCGTCGGGAGCATGAACGGACGTCCGACGACGCTTGGATCGATGTCATGAACGACTACAAAGTGAACGGTATTGACAGCCTCAGTCGCGAGGACGAGCTGAAGATGCGCGCTTATTATTACGGCTGCGTATCCCAAATGGATAAGCAGATCGGCAAAATTCTGGATACGCTGGAGTCCTGCAGCCTGATCGACGACACGCTGATCGTGTTTACTGCGGATCACGGTGAGATGCTCGGAGACCATTATTCGTATGGCAAGCGCACCTATTATGAGATGTCCGCCAAAGTGCCGCTAATCATCAGTTGGCCGGGGTCGCTTCCCCAAGGAGAGCGGCGGGATCAACTTGCCTTGCTGCAGGATATTTATGCCACCTTCATCAGTGCCGCAGGTGGAAAGGTGCCGGCAGAATCCTCCGGTGTGGATTTGCAGCCGGCAGCGGAAGGGCAGGAGGGACATACGCGCGAGAAAATATTTGCGGAGATTGGCAGAGGCCGGTTGTTCAAGACGATGCTGCGCTGGGATCGGTACAAATACATCTACCATGCCAACGGCGGCAAGGAGAACCTGTTCGACCTGTTGGAGGATCCGGACGAGTTCAACGACATCTCGGCGGAGCATCCGGAGCTGTGCCGCGACTGCCGGGAGCAATTAGAGGCGTATTACAGCGCTCACGGACTAGAGGAAGCGCTCGATGGCGACGGTCTGGCGCGCTACGACGAGACTGAACATGTGCCGCGAGGCTATCTCGACCAATCGCCCAAATGGCCGTCGACGGTTGTCGCGGAAATGGAATAGCGTCGGTAACGGCAGAATTTGAGCCTTGGTCAGGTCAATCGCAAGGCCACGGTTAAATTATCGTTGTAACCTTTTTAACGAACTGTTATTCTTTGTGGTATGGAAAAATTACTATGGCCGTCAAGTGGAAAGATTTCAACAAAGGGATGCTGACTTTAGCATGAAATCAAGTTCGGAAGGGGGGCGGCGATTGGAGACGAAGCCTAAAGTAACCATCGATGACGTCGCCAGAGAAGCGGGGGTTTCCAAATCTACTGTTTCTCGAATCATCAATAATGTTTCCGGCGTTAAACCTTATACGAAATTAAAGGTGAACCGGGTGATTCAAGAACTCGGCTTTACGCCGAATAATACGGCGAGAAGCTTGAAGACCAAGCTGAGCCGGCAAATTGCGTTAGCCATTGATGATATTCGCAACCCTTATTACCCGGAGCTCGCTTGGGCTGCCGAACAAGTGGCAAAGGAGAATGACTTTCGGTTAGTACTGATCAATCACTACGGCAATCCGTCCGAGGAGCTGAGGGTCATTAAGGAAGCAAGCGATATGCGGGTGGACGGGATCGTCCTGCTTTCGATCAGCCATCCGAAAACGTTAACCAAGGTTGTAAGAGAAGCGGCTGTCCCCGTTGCTTTAATTGGAAATTACCCGGAAGATATGCCGGCAGATTGGGTCGGGCTTAGAGAGAACGAAGGATACTTAGCGATGGATCATCTGATCCGGATCGGCAGGAGGCGAATTGCTTTTGCCGGAAATACAACGCTGCATCGCGGAGATCGCTATACGGCTTACGTGCAGTCGCTATCCTCTCATTTTATTGAGCTCAATGATTCTTTAGTGTATACCGGCGAACGGCTGGCAATTGATACCGGCCTTGAAGCGGCTCGTTATTTTTACCATTTAGATGAAAGACCGGATGCGGTGTTCGCAGCCAATGATCTCGTGGCCATAGGAGTTGCTCAAGGGCTGATCGATCTTGGTTTGCGTGTACCGGAGGATGTGGCCGTCGTTGGAATCGACAATATTCCATGGTGTTCGTTGACCACCCCTAAACTGAGTTCAGTTTCAAATTTAGTGGCGGAAATGGGTCGTATTGCAGTGGAAAAGCTGATACTTCGTATCGGTGATGAGTCAAAAGCCTTTGAAAGAATCATCTTGGAGCCTCGGCTGATTGTCAGGGAATCCACTGTCAAGCAGATGTAGGGGCTTTCGATGGAGCACTCTATGTTTAGCCGAGGCCTACCGGCGGGAATCGGCAAACAATTAGTGCTTTATAAATGAATATTAGAAGAATTCCAAGCGAAAAGAAAAATGATCCAATCACTATTGGAATAAACCGACCGAATTTTCGAGCTTCAATGTAGGCGTCACTTGGCTCGGAGTCGCACACTTCATTTATATTCCAACCAAACGTGGGCTTAATGCGACTCAGGATGCCAAGGGTAATAAAAAAAGTTCCGAAAACAAGGAGAAATGCTTGAACCATGGGTAAATCATGGATTCATTGTCGTCAAAAGCATATTTTCTGCGAGCTCCAGAACCCGGGATTTGATGTTCCGGAAGCTGGTTGTGGGTTGTATCGACGTAGGCTTCCGAATCAAGTGCGTATTACGCATTATACGACTGAAGGTGATCCGATCTTCTATGTACAGGGATTCTAACGGGGAACATTTGCTTAATAAGACAGCACTGCAACTCACACTCAGCCTAGGACCATGCAGCTAGGCTTAACAATGATATGTTGTATATCTCGGAACCTCCGTTAGAGATTCGGTTTCTAAATAAAGAAGGTCTTTCTTTATTGGCAGGCAGAGATATTTTGGAAGAACCCTAGATACATATATACGGAGGAGAAAGTATTATTTCAGCTATTCGACTGGTACGACACATCAAATTGCATATGCAGTTGGGGATCATCCTCTTGGCGCCTGTTTGCATTTCAAGGAACTATTTCTAACTCCTATTATTGGATGGACGACTCATCATTCCATCGTACAATTTCAATGGGAGTGATATTTGTTTTATCATGACAGCTCTCTATCCGGCGGTGTAAGTCATAAACGCTGTGTGAACTATGCGATATTACAACACAATGCGGATGGTACTATTCAACTTATCTTACCTTGGGCGTGATGAAATTGTAATGAGTACAAGCTAAAGGGGCTGTCCCAAAAGTCATCTTTTAGATGAGGAAGGGATGAACCCCTTTAAATTTTGGGTATTCGGATTTTGGAATAAGATTTACGGACACTCTTTCAATTTAGCATAAACATTCAGGTTACGACGACACCAGTAATGACGCGATTGGGCAGGATAGAGGATAAGGAGGATACATAAAAGCATCCCTGGAATAGACATGAAAGGGTAACATGTCTATTCCAAGAGTCTTTGTAAAAGAAGTTTGAAAATTTAGGGCTTATCGAAAAAGCCGTACATGGATCGAATGAATCCACCCTCAAACATGACAACATCAACGCCGCTTGCAACAGTCGTGCCATCCTGACCTAAATGCCACGCAAAACGGGCAATATTATGATGGGTGTCAATTGGGCTATCAATGCTAAACTTATACCCGGGAAATTGGGTCTGAATTCGTTCAATCAAACTATCCATTTCATCGCGGCCTATAATTTCGTCAATAGGATCGACATAATAACAATTCTCGGAATATATGGACTCGATCATCTTACGACGTTGTGTTCGATCCTTTTCGCCCCAAGTCTCAATATGTTTTTGTAGAAGGTTAGTGAAATCAGTGTTCATATACTTTCTTCCCTTTCATCGGAAAATATGAAAAATCGTTTCCCGCGTTCCGGATGATGAATACTTTCGTAAATCGCGGTTTTGTAATCCTCTAACGCATGCATTCCGCCAATAGGTACTCGGAATTTCGGAGTATTGGCAGCCTCAGCAATTTTTTGCAGCAGAAAGTTATCTTCTTCTGTTGGAGGCTGAAAGAAATAACGGTAGCCATAGGCTTTCATTACAGCATTTTTGAAAAGAATATCGAAATTATGGAGTTCAAATTTTTCAGAACTAAACCCACCGTAAATGATGATCCTGCCATCGAAAGACAAGGTTTGTATGAGTTCCCCCGTAACAGGCCCCCCCACGCAATCAATAATTCCATTTAAACCTTTGTTCTTCGTAATCTCCATGATTTGATCATGAACGTTACACGAGAGTTTGGAAAGTTCGATGATTTTAGTAACTCCCAAATCGTTTAAAGGGACATGTTCTTGCACCTTCCTCACAAGAGAGATGACATTCACACCTCTGAGGTTAGCAAATTGAGAGACCATCGTTGCAACGGTTGAGTTGCCTGCAGTCAGCGCAAGCCAGTCGCCGGGTTTCACTTTGGATTCCTCAAGCATATCCCATGCCGACACAAGATTTCCGAACTGGGATGCTTTCTCGAGCGGATAGTCGGACGGTAACGGAATCAACCACTCTTCGGGAACAACTGCGTATTCCGCCCAAGATTTTAAATAACTGAAGTAAACGAGTGTGCCCGGTTGATAAGAAACATTTTTCCCTGCTTTAACAACAATCCCAGCGCCGTGGGTACCCGCGATTTGTTTAGGAAAATTCGGTTTCTTTGGCTCCGGATATAAGCTCTGAATGAAAAGAAAATCGCCCGGATTTATCGAGACTGCCGACATCTTGATTAGAACTTCTTTATCACCGATTTCGGGAATAGCATGCTCCCTAATCTGCAGTACAGCAAAATCATCAGCGGGTGTACCCGTTTTGTCAAAAGAAATTGCTTTCATACGGAACCTCCAATTTATTTATTATGAACATTTATGTTGATTAATGATCACAATTGCATATTATGATAAGAGGCCCCATTAAACAATGATTGATATTTCTTGGACCTGTTGAATAATCGACATTCTAACGAAATCCTGTTGATTTTTTATATAAATTTTTATAGCTAAGGGAGGTTTTTTCCTTGTCGGAAAAGATGGATCGTCGCAAAAGGAAAACAAAGTTGCAACTGCGAAGAGCTATGATAATGGTTATGGAGGAGAAGGGGATTGACCGTATTACCGTCAGCGATCTCACTGAAAAAGCAGATTTAAACCGGGGCACCTTTTACCTGCACTATACCGATGCGGCCGATATGGTCAGGCAGGTCATCGAAGAGATATGGGAAGGGTTGAGACTGAGGATCGAGACTTTAAATGCATATGATTACGTGAAATATGCCGAAAGAAATGAACCATATCCTTTACTGACGAGGGTGATCGATTATTATGCTGAATACGCGGATTTTTTTCGGGTCATCCTTGGTCCTAAGGGATGCCCTTCTTTTGTTCACAAAATCAAGGAATTCATAAAAAATAAGCATATGTCCTACGTGCTTGATGTGTACCCTGCCAAGAAGAATTCGCTTATTCCAAAAGAATTTATGATTAGTTATTTGGCGGCCGCCAATCTTAGTTTGATTCAACACTGGCTGGAAAATGGTATGACTGAACAGACTAGCACCATTTCGCTCATGATTACAAATATCGTAGGAAGTGCTGTGAAAAACGAATTTATCATTGAGCCCTCATCTTAACCGTTCAATTAGAAAAAATAGACTTCGACGTCAAAGTGATTCATCAAGGAGCGTTTAAGGACGATAATTTTTATGGAGAACATTTATTCAATAAGTTTTTGAAAAACCGCATAAACAGTCATAAAAATGAGTATTTATCCAGTTATTTTAACCATTGTATCATTCCACCACAAAATCCGAATACCCTAAATTTTTAAACAAAAAGAAACCTTTCCTTGGTAAAATGGAGGTACCACCCAACCACATACCAAAAGGAGAGGTTTCTTTTGTACATTCAATATACCATGGACCAACTACATCTGCCAATGGACTTGGAGGACGACATTCCTCCTCATCACCTTGTTCGTGTTGTCAATGAAGCGGTTAACCGCTTGGACGACCAAATTTTCAAGGATGTGTATCCCGGTGGAGGACGCGACAGCTACCATCCCAAAATGCTCACCAAAGTCATTATCTATGCCTACACACAGCGGATCTATTCCTCTCGTCAGATCGCTAAAGCCATCCGAGAGAATGTCATGTTCATGTGGATTGCCGGCAGACAACGCCCAGACTTTCGTACCCTCAATCGCTTTCGTTCCGAACGGATGAAAGATGTACTGGAGACCGTCTTCACGGGCGTACTTCAATTTCTTGCCGAGGAAAAGTATGTGAAACTCGAACATTACTTCGTTGACGGCACGAAAATCGAAGCAAACGCCAATCGGTACACGTTTGTTTGGGGCAAGGCAGTCGTGAAGCAGAAGGCGAAATTGCAAGAGAAAGTACAGATATTGTTTGCAACCATCGAAGAGTCCGAGAAGCAAGAAGAACGCGAGCAAGCAGGACAAGACCTTCCCGAGCTCAGTGAACCGTCGGCTCTAACCAGTGAAAAACTAGAGGCTGTTGCTCAGCAATTGGAAGCAAAACTGCAAGCGCAGTCCAAGAATAAACCATTGAAGAAAGCGGTACGTGCGCTGCGTAAGACCTCCTCCCTCGTTTGCACAAATATGAGATCCAGCAAGAGATTCTGGCAGATCGGAACAGTTTCAGTAAGACCGATCCCGATGCAACCTTCATGCGAATGAAAGAAGATCACATGCGTAACGGACAACTCAAGCCTGGCTACAATGTGCAAATCGGAACGGAAAATCAATTCATTATCGGCTACAGTTTGCATCAGCGTCCAACAGACACACGATGCCTTAAACCCCATTTGGAGAAGGTCAAGGCGGCTCTCGGAAAACTACCTCCTACCGTCATCGCAGACGCAGGATATGGTGGGGAAGAGAATTACGCATATTTGGAAAATGAGCAACTTGAAGCAGTGGTGAAGTACAGCACGTACCACAAGGAAAAGTCGAAGAAGTGGCAGCAGGATATCAGTAAGTTAGACAACTGGCATTACGACGAGGCTAAAGATACCTGGACGTGTGCGGCTGGACGTAAGCTGCTGTTTCGCTATGAAAGTAAGGAAACAACGGAAAGCGGATATGAACTACGGAAGCGACACTATCGAAGCGAAGGCTGCGAAGATTGTCCGCTCAAAGAAGCTTGTACGAAAGCCAAAGGAAATCGTGAAATCAGCGTAAGTATGAAGTATTTACGTTACAAGCAGCATGCCCGCGAGAAGCTCAGAAGCGAGAAAGGATACGCACTGTCAGTTCGAAGAATGATTGAACCAGAGAGTGTATTCGGTCAGATGAAGAACAACCGAGGATTCAGACGATTTCTGCTTCGAGGCTTGCCGAAAGTAAGCCTTGAGGTCGGGTGGCTTTCAATCGCCCACAATTTGCTCAAGAAGACGGCGATCGACCAAAAGCCAGAAATGGCGGTGCAGGGATAACCTCCTAGCACCGCCATTTTCATTTTGTACCCAAATTTCACAAAAGCGAGCCGTCCATTAAGTGAGCCAACCTACTTTTGGGACAGCCCCTTTTTGTATTTAGAACTAATATACATAACAAAAAGCAAGTTATTTCAATAGTATTACATCGGATCGGGTTCACAATGTCAATGAAGAAAACACGCAAGGATGTCTCTCTGCATGACCCGATTGGTACGGAGAAGGAAGGCAATGAAATTACGCTTATCGGCATTCTTGTCACGGAAGCAGATAATGTTGTGGAGCGCGTACAGCTGAAGATCGAGAAGAGCAAAATCTACCGCAACCTCGATATTCTCGACGAGCGGGAGCAAGAAGTGATCCGCGGCTGGTTTGGCTTAAATCATGGTGGAGATGAGCGGACGCAGCAGGAGATTGCGAAGGAGCTAGGCATTAGTCGGAGCTATGTGTCGCGGATTGAGTAGCGAGCACTGATGAAGCTGTATCATGAGTTTTATATGGCGAAGAAGTGAGTTTGCTGTTCACTAGTAAAAAGACAATTCCCTTCATTGAAATGGATGGGAATTGTCTTTTTTATACCGTATTATTGACGGATCTTTCGGAACTGGTTCGGACTAATCTGTTCACGTTTCTTAAAGACCGTCCAAAATAGTTAGGATCTTCAAAACCATTCTATGGGCAATCTCCTGGATCTGATAGTAAGGATGCTGGAAGAGAAGTTCTTTGTTTTTTTAAAGCGGACGGAATTAATATATGAAAATTCTGATGTTAGTCGTTTTCTTAAATACATACCATAAATGCTGCGGCGTAATTCCCGCAATATCTGCCATTTCCTCCAGGATAAGAGGCTTCTCGAAGTTCTGATCAATATAGTTGAATAATGGTTTAATATAGCTCTCTACACTGTTGCTTCCGAGTGTTCAATATTTAATACGCTCGCATCTGGATAAGAATATATCGGGCCTAGATAAGAGACTGAATCGATAGACTTTTTCCATGGAAAATTCTATAGAGAGTCTCTTTTTTACTTTCGCTTGTTCAAACTTTACCAATATATTCAATTCAATCGGTGATCATTCGTTCCAACCGCATTCGAACCGACAATATGCCCAATAATAGTCGACATTTTGATATTCAATAGTCTTGGGATAGCAGGTATAATTTCAGCATTAATACCGATTGGAATAATTGGAATTGAGAAAGCGGAGTGATTGACAGATTTTTATCTTAACGTAAGGGGACAAATGGATTGAAAAACATACTCTTGACGAAATCGGGATTAATCCGAAACAAGGCGGACCCATCTTTAAGGTCTGACCAAGCGAGGCGGTCCAGAACATGGCGGCGTATCCTGAGGCACAAATACTATTATGTGCTGCTTTTTCCCGGAATACTGTACTTTCTGGTCTTCAATTATATTCCCATGGGAGGCGTGCTGATCGCATTTCAGGATTATAAGCTGGCCAAGGGTATAACCGGGAGCGCCTGGGCAGGGTTGAAATGGTTCGATATGCTCTTTTCTTCTCCCGATTTCTGGACCGCGCTGCGCAATACGCTGCTGATCAGTTTTTACAAGCTTGTCTTTAACTTTCCCGCGCCGATCATACTGGCTCTCATGATCAATGAGGTCGCAAACACCAAATTCAAACGAACGATACAGACGATTATTTATTTTCCCCATTTCGTTTCCTGGGTAGTGTTAGGAGGCATTCTGTTCACGGTTTTATCCCCGTCTACCGGAATCCTATCCGCTTTAGGCGTGACGACATCTCCACTGATGGATCCCCGTTCTTTTCGTAGCTTGCTCGTGATATCGGAAATATGGAAGAACATCGGCTGGGGAACGATCATATACCTGGCAGCCATTTCCGGCATTAACCCGGATCTGTACGATGCGGCCAAAGTGGATGGGGCTTCAAGATACCGTTTGATCCGGCACATTACGGTACCTTCCATTTCCGGAACGATCGTCATTCTTTTGATTTTGCGCACCGGGCATATTTTATCCGCAGGTTTCGATCAGGTCTTCGTCCTGTATCATCCGCTCGTGTACGAGGTAGCTGACATTCTCGATACATACGTATACCGGGTTGGGTTGACCAGCGGGAGATTCTCCTTGGCCACGGCTGCCGGACTGTTCCAGTCCGTTGTCGGTTTAGTGCTGCTGCTTTTCACGAATGCGGCGGCGAAGAAAATTGGAGGGCGGGGGATATGGTAGAAAGGAGAGGAAACTTATGGGAAAAAGAAGATTTAATCTGTTTGCAGCGATTAACGGAGCCTTCCTTATCCTGCTTGCGCTGCTGACCTTTTACCCGCTCTGGCATGAAATCTCTTTGTCCCTGAGTTCCTCGGAGCAGGCTTCCCGGGGAGGGCTGTTCCTCTGGCCCCGGAATTTAACGTTTGGCGCTTACGGGATCGTGCTCCGTTCCGAACAATTATGGTTGGCCTACAGGAACAGCATTGTTATTACAGGAGCCGGTACAATCCTGAGCGTCTTCTTTACAGCAACGACTGCGTATCCATTGGTCAAGAGCCATCTGCCGGGCAGACGATTATTCACCGGTCTGATCCTGTTTACCATGCTGTTCAGCGGCGGGATCATTCCCCATTATCTGCTTGTGAAGCAGCTCGGGATGATTAATACCTTGTGGTCCATGATTATTCCCGGTATGATTTCGGCTTTTAATGTAATCATTATGCTGAACTTCTTCCGCAGTCTTCCGGAGGAAATCGAGGAGTCGGCGACGATGGACGGAGCGAATCCGATCCGGATTCTGTTCACGATTATTTTTCCCTTATCAGCGCCCGTGCTGGCTACCGTTGCATTATGGGAGGCCGTAGGCAAGTGGAATAATTTCTTCCAGGCCTTTCTGTACTTGAATGATAAGTCGCTGTACACGCTGCCGGTGCTGATTCGGGAAATCATTGACGGACAGCAGGCGGAATCGCTGACAGGCAAGCTCGTGGAAACTTCCCAAGAGTCCGTAATAGGCACAACTATTATCGTGTCGGTTATTCCCATTTTACTCGTGTACCCGTTTTTGCAGAAGTACTTTACCAAGGGCGTCCTGCTGGGGTCTGTCAAATCGTAAATAAAGGAGATAAACATGATGAGAAAGATTTTGAAAAAAGGGGTGGCTTCGGCCTTTACCGCAAGCTTGGTTTTGGCGGTGCTGGGGTGCTCTCAGCAGCAAACGGGGCAGCCGGCTGCAGCTGCTGGGGAGAAGGATGACACTCCTGTAACTTATTCCTTCTTTATGAATGTGGCAGCGCCGGAATATCCCCAGGATGGGGGAGAAGCCCGAAAGCTGATTACTGAAGCCGCCGCTAAAGCCGGTATCAAGGGCTTCGATTATAAAGTATCTTTGAACAGCGGCAAGGATTTTTTTACCAAGTTAAACATTGAGGCCGCTTCAGGCGAGCTGCCGGATTACTTCGACGTGGACATCCCGACGCTGACGAAATTTGTTGACGAGGGCCTGGTTTTGCCCCTCGACGACTTTATTAAGAAATCTCCGAGTATTACGAGCCTGGTTCCCAAGGAGGCTTGGGACGCCGTCACTTTCAACGGAAAGATCTACGGGATACCGTCAGGAAGCCGGCCCGAACCCTTTAACCAGCCGAGCTCGACAGGGGTGCTCTACCGCGCCGATTGGCTGAAAAACCTGGGGCTGAAGGTTCCAACTACCCTTGAGGAGTATCACCAGGTGCTGACGGCGTTTACGAAAAACGATCCGGACAAAAACGGGAAAAACGACACATACGGCCTGGGAGGCAAGAAGGACAGCATCTTTGAGGGAGTTTTCGGCGCCTTCGGCGTTTTTCCTGAATTCTGGTATGAACGGGACGGCCAGTTGAAGCAGGGATACGTACTCCCGGAGACAAAGCAGGCTTTGGCCGTTCTGCAGCAATGGTATAAGGAAGGGCTGATTGATCCGGAGTTTGCGGTGGCTGATGCCCAACAGCTTGATTCCAAGGTTATCAACGGGAAGGTCGGCGTATATGAGGGCCCGGCTTTCGCCATCTTTGAAAAAAATAAAATAACCAAGTCCCTGAAAGAAGTCACTCCTGGCGGTTCCTTGGGCTTTACGGCGCCTCCTACAGGCCCTAAGGGCGAATCGGGATTGCCCGAAACGCCTCCGGCCAGCAGCATCTCGGCCATCTCCGCCAAAGTGAAGCAGCCGAACAAGCTGTTCGCTTATCTGAATTGGTCCTTGACGGATGGGGATAACGGCGGTTATCTGCTTCGGGAGGGCGTAGAGGGCAAACATTACACTTTTGACAAAGAGAAGAACGACCTTCAGGATCTTGTAGGGGCGTCGGAGAAGTACAAGGACGGCTTTTCCAATCCGATTAAATTCATTGCGGTGACTGACCGCCGTTGGGCTCCCGATTATGTACGGAAGGCGCTGGAAGATTCCGCTAAATTTGCTCGTCCCAACGCTCTGTGGAAGACCGTTCAGGCGGAACTGGACTACCCGGATTTGAAGGATAAGCTGTGGCCGGAATATTACACGAAGATCGTAACTGGAGTATGGTCGGTGGACAAATGGGACGAATTCGTGAAGAAGTATTACGAGCAGGGCGGCAAGGAGATTGAAGAACAGGGGAATGAAGCCTGGAAAAGTTTGAACAAGTAAGCATTTTGCAGAAGTCCAGACAGTAAATTTTCACTCGGAAGATATAGATGCGAAAGCCGGAGGAGACTTCTATGGATTTGGATCAAGAGTTATATAAAGACAGCACAGCTCTTCTGGATGGGGGCGTCCTGCTCTCTCCGGAAGAGCAAGCTGACGGCAAAGGGATGCTTCATACGCAGTGGTGGTTCAAACCCGCAGACCGGGAGGAGGAATGGTCGCCGATCAAGGTGCCCTCCTTCTGGGATCTTCCCGAACAATACGACCATTCCCGAAACTGGAAGCAGGTGCATGAGGCGTGGTACGCAACCGCTTTTAAGCTGGCGGACCGGGACAACGTAAAGAGATATGAGCTGCATTTTCGGGGGGTATCGCAACTATGCCGCGTTTATGTAAACGGTCGGTTTGTTGGTGAGCACGGGGGCCGCTACACCCCGTTCTTCTTTGATATTACGGATGTCTTGGTGGATGAAGGCCGGCAAATCGTGCATGTCTTCGTTCAGGATGGCACCGCCGCCTACGATCACGAAACGGACGCTCTCTTGTATCAGGTCGGAGTGATGCCTGTTAAAAATAATATCCCAGACCCGATGCTGCCGGACCATCCCTATTTCGGCGGGATCTGGCAGCCGGTTTATATCGAGGCGAAGCATCGGGCGCATATAACCGCCTGCAAAGTCGAAACGTCCTGGCGGAAGAGCGAGCTGACCGTTAAGCTTTGCGCCAGTGCGGCCCTAAAAGAGACTTCGCGGTTGGAACTCCTCATCCGCAATTATAATGGCGGATTTGAGAGCAGCCCTGAAGATGACGCTGTCCTGAAGAGGCTGGATGTGGACCTTTCCGTAAACAGCACCGAACCGGGGGCGGAGCTTATTGTGAGATCGCCGTGGGAGGATGCTGAGTACTGGAGTCCGGGGCATCCCCATCTCTATGTGCTGGAGGTGCTGCTGTATGAAGGGGACCTGCTGGTGGATCGACACCGGGAACGGTTTGGGTTTCGCGAGTTCTGGATCGACGGGGGCGATTTCTATCTGAACGGGGTAAAGACGCGGCTGTTCGGGGATTCCTTCAATATGGGGATTCAAATGCTCGGCAGCTTCTCCAGGCGGGATTATTTGGAGCTGTTCTACAGTACGATCAAGCAGGAATTGAACGTCAACTGCATTCGGGTTCATGGATTAATCGGCCCCGAAATCATGTACGAGGTCGCCGACGAAATCGGGCTGCTGATGATTGACCAATCGGGCATTTGGAGTGCGGGCGGCGCTCATTACAACAGGGGCGGCGAACGATTGCTTGGTCATTTGGAGACAGAATTCGAGGAATGGGTAAAGCGCGACTGGAATCATCCCAGCGTCATTATATGGGATGTGGAGAACGAACAGGTTCGCAGCCAGCATCAATTCATGCCGTGGGTCCGAAAGCTGGACGATCTCGTATTGCGGCATGATGCCACCCGGCCGGTTCAGCATAGCGGGGCGGGTTCGATGGCGGGTCACAGCGACATCTATCATATTCACCATCATGAAACCTATACGGCTTTGTGTGAAGCATGGAGCAAAGTCAGGGACAAGCCGCTCGTGCTAGGGGAATGGTGGAGCGGGGGAAAGGCCGGGCTTCTGCGAAGCATGACGGGGCTGGATTCCCTCCATTATTCCGAGTACTCCGAGAGGATGGGAAAGTTTTATCACGAGCGGATTATGGAATGGCGGAGCTTCGGAGTGTCCGGTGTGATGCCCTACCACTGGCTGATGGACGCATTCCTGCCGATCTTCCCGTATCGTCATCGGCTGTTTCTAAAGAACTCGGGAGAGATGGAGCCCGCGCCGGATTTCGCTTCCCCCTACGGAGATGATCCCAATGTACCCAAGGAGCTGGTGAATCCGGGCTGGGCTCCCGATCGGTGGAGCTACCGGCTCAATGAACCGATCGCCAAAGGATTCGCCGAAGCCTTTGCGCCTGTGGCCGCTATGTTCTTGGAGAAGTGGTCCCACGTATGGAGTGGAGAATCCGCAAGTCATACCGTTCTGGTGATGAACGATTCGGAGGAATCCGCGGCGATTGAAGCCGAGGTTGCGGTCCGGTCTGGCCGAAGCAGAAGGATCGTTCAGCGGGTCATACTGGAGCTGGCTCCCGGGGAGCACCGGAGATTCAGTGTCAATTTTGAGGTCCCGGCGGTCAATGAGGTTCAAGCGCTGGAATGGGAAACGGCTCTGACGCTGGGCGGCAAGCAAATCTATACCTGCCGAAAAAGATTATGGGCTTATCCCACCGGGCAGCCGCCGGAATTAAACGCACGGCTGGGGCTGATGGGGGAAACGCAGGAACTGAACGCGCGCGAGCTTCGGGCTTCGCTTGTCCGATCTATGAAGGATTTGCAGAAAGTGGATATTCTGATTCTTGGGCCGGGCGCATCCGACGATTTGACCTCAGAGGAAGGCGCACTTCTAAACGACTGGATCAACCGGGGAGGGAAGCTGCTCGTCCTGGACCAATCGAGGCCCAACCGCTGGTTCCCTCTTCCTTTGGGTTTCACTTCCGCTTTGACGGGGCTGCCGCTGGCCTTCCGGGGAATCGGCAAGCAGCCGGAGCCGGACCGGTCCAACTATGCCAGCCGTTACGCAGCGGTGTATGCCAAGGGCCATCCGGTCTTCCGGCATGTGCCGGACACAGCCGTATCCTATTGGCGGTCCGGGGACGGCAGGGTAGTCGACGATACCCTGCTGAAGCCCTTCACCAATAAGGATGCCGGTACGGCTAACCTGAGGGTTCTGGCAGGGGGGAACAGGCAGGATTATGCCTCTCTCTTGGAATGCGCTCTAGGCGAAGGTCACGTCATCTTCTCCCAATTGAAAATAGCGGATAATTTCACGATTGACCCGCAGGCGACATGGCTGTTGTACGACATCCTGTCTTATCTTGTGGCAAGCCCGGAGCGTCCCTTCCAGGAGAAAGTGCTGGTGCTCGGCTCCTCCACCGGAGAGCTTCTCCGGCAGCAGGGCGCCACCGCTGTCATTTTGGATGAAAAGGAGACTCCCGTTCCATTGCTGGGCGAGGGCCATTTCAGCCGGTTGGTTATTGGCCCGGAGACGGAATGGACTCCCCAGCTGGAGGAGGCGGTTTCGAGTTTGTCCGGCAGTCCGTGCGAGGTGCTGCTGCTCGAAAGAAAGCCCGGCGGCATTACAGTGTTTGGAAACCATTTTACGGTCCTTGAGGATACCGGGAATTACAATGGGCTTCACTTCCGCGCCGGGCATTCCCTCGTATGGGGGCTGAACGGGATGGACTGTGAAGCGGCCCGGGGGCCTTTTATCCGCTATCCCCTTGAAGTGCATCGGAGAGAAATCATTCAGCATCCACTGAAGGGAGAGCCCTTCTGGCCGGTGGCAGATGTGGTGACGAAAACCAAAGGAAACTGGTTCGTTCACCTGCCCGTTGCCGTTCATAGCTACGCCGCCGTGCAGCTGTCGATCGGCAAATGCACCTTGACCGTCTGCCAGCTTCCGTTAACCGAAGGATCGGCATACGCTCGCTATATGCTAAGAACGCTGCTGACCAATTTGGGAGTGAAGCTGGAAGAAAGCGGGGAGAATCTACGCCCCGCGATCCGCGCGCAGCGAGCCGAGGATATTCGGATCGACGGCCATTTGGAGGAGTGGGTGTGCGAGGTCGGCGATCCGAATCTCACGAAGTGGAAGCGCAGCGAGCCCATTGTCCTCGACAGCCGCTCCGTTTCTTTCGGCGCAGTGAAGGACAACAGCGATTGCAGCGGGATTTTCTATATGATGCATGACGACCTGGAGCTGTACATCGCCGCCCATGTTCTGGACGATTCCCTATGTGTTTGGAAGGGTGAGGATGCGGACGCGGTTCAAGGAGACGGGTTCGAACTCATTCTTAACGGGGTATGTCTGCAAGCGTATCTCACAGACAAGCAAAAGCTGTCTGTCCGCAAACGGAAAGCCAACGGGAAAGAAGACAACTGGTCGCCAATTTCCGAAGCGCGAAGCGCCTGGAAGCGGATGGGTTATAAGGCTTTTCAGTTTAATCCGGATATCGACTGGATCAAGGGCGGCTCGGCGTCCATCCCCCTAAACGGCTATGCTATCGAGTTGGCGGTGCCTCTTGAGGTATTCGGCTGGAAGGACGGTTATCCCGAACAGGCTGAATTTCAGCTGCTGCTCAGAGACGTTGACGACGCTGAAAAAGGCGTGAAGGCGGAGCTTTCGTTTCCATGGTCGCGGGGGACAAAGCAACTGACGGCACAGTTGATTTTTGCGGAGTGAAAAATTCATTCATTATTGGAGGGATTTATTGTGAAAAAAAGCAAATGGCTGTCTGTTCCAATCGCGCTGACTTTATTGGCTGCAACCCTCATTTCTCCACTGTCCTCTTCTCCCGTTCAGGCGGCTACCCAAAGCCATACCTTGAAAATTCTCGATTCGGTAGCGGGCAAAACGCCGCAGCATATCGGTGAGAACATCACCAACGCGAACGGCTTCAACTGGACGGCATCCAACAAGGAGTGGATCAAGAACAGCGGCATTAACGCGGTCCGGGTTTGGTTCAATATCTGGAATTACGAACCGCAAAACGACAATGGGCCGTACGGAAACAACGTGACGAGCCTGAGCAGCTTCAATGCGGCGAAAAACGCCGTTCTTGCCAATCCCGAAAGCAACAGCTATATCAATTGGGATGCGTTTAATGCCCGGTTTGCGACTTCCAACTTGGACTCGAATCTTGACTTTTTGTCCACGGAAGGCATCACACCGATCATCGTTCTTCGCGGGGACGCCCAGAACACCTGGTTTCCCGATGACTTAAATGATTGGGACGACTACTGGGAATGGTGGGAATTCACCTTTGCCCTCGTCTACCATGCTTACAAAAATTACGGGTTCGTCAACTTTGAAATCGGCAACGAACCGAACATCAACGGCATCACTGCTCAGAATTATGTGAAAATCGCGCAGTATGCCAGCGATGCCGTCCAGTCGGCTGTCCACAAAGTCAATGCGTCGGAAACGGTTCATATCCTGACTCCGGCGTTATCCTCCGTGCCTGAGCATACCAATCCTACGGACGACCAGTATTTATCCGATACGCTCAACTTGCAGGGAACCGGCATTGATACCCAAAAAGGGGATTATTACTCCGATACAATCAGCTATCACGCTTACCGGTCCCCGGCTGTGGCAGATACTCAAAACCCAAGCCTGAGTTATCAGCAGGCCAATGTGGGAAGAATTCAGGACGTAATCCGTAACAACAACCCCGACGGGCAAATTGAAGACCTGTATGTCACGGAGACCAATGCCGGACTGTCCGGACACAACCCGGATGATCCGCATGTCAACGCCCAGTTGGCCCAGCTGTACCTCCAGTTGATTCATCAAGCGAAAACTTATGATTCCTCGCACAGCTGGTTGAGAGGTATCCTGAAATTTAAGTTTGACGATACCAATAACTCTGTGAACCCCGGAAGCCCGGAATATACGGGTGTGCATCAATACTACTTTACGTACAACCTAATCGCGCAGGCCGCCAGTAAAATTAAAGACATTCTGAACGTGGATACCACGCTGCCCGGCGACCAGCTGCTCGTTTCCAGGGACCCCTCTTACTATTATGTCTTGCTGTCCAACCTGAGCTCTGCCGACACGCAAAAAATCGATTTGGACACTACGGCGATCGGCATCAGCAACGCTCCGGCCTATTTTACGACCTCGAATGCCAATCAAGCGGGGACCCGTTGGGACAAAACCATTACAAACGGTGCATTGACGTTCTACATTGCTCCCGATACGGTCACTTTAATTAAAATTCCGAGGGGCTATACGGCGAGAACGATCAGCTCCATTGATATCTCTCCGTCTTCTACGGTCTCGGTCGGACTATACGGAGCCAAGGAGTTTACCGCGACGGCGCATTATACGGATGGAACCTCCCAGGATATTTCCGACCTGATCAATTGGACGTCTTCCAACAATACCAACGTTCAGATGATTGCGACCGGATTGGCCATCGGCAAGGTTAGCGGCACGACTGCTGCCATAACCGGAAGCTACCAGGGAGTTACCTCTAACTCCGTTACGTTTCAGGTCAATTGATGAGGAGGCCAGCCGATGCCCAGGCCGACAAATCCGCCTGATCACCCGGAAAAACAACGTTTGCCCAATATCATCTTATTTATCCCGGACCAGTGGCGGGGCAAAGATGCCGGCTGCCTCGGCAATCCCGTTATCCGGACTCCCCACACGGACTTGCTGGCGGAAGAAGGGCTAGCCTTTGCCAATTGTTTTGCACAAAGCACAGTGTGCACACCGAGCCGCTGCTCGTTTATGACCGGATGGTATCCGCATATAAGAGGTCACCGGACCATGCATCACATGCTGTCACCGGACGAACCTTTTTTGCTAAAGCAATTGAAGGATCAAGGCTATTACGTCTGGTGGGGAGGGAAAAATGACGTAGTTCGCGTAGAGGAAGAAGAGAGCGTATGCTCTCTTCGATTCCGCCCGGGCCATTCGACAGAAGCCGACTTGAAGCCTCCCGCGTTGAATCCCGGCCACCGGCTGTTTTATTCGCATTACCGCGGGAAAATAGGGGATCAGCCGATCTGGAGTGGGGACGACGCGCTGGTCGATGGAGCGGTCCGCTTCTTGGAGAACACGCCTCCCGAACCTTTCTGCATATGTCTGACGCTGCATGATCCTCATGTTCCGTTTCAGGTTGATGAACCTTACTTTTCCATGTACGACCGCAGCGGGCTTCCCCCGATCATCCCCCGACCGGAGGACGGGACCAAATCCCGGCATATGACGCTCATTCGAGAGCGGATGAATCTTCATGCGCTCGGCGAAGACGATATGCGGGAAATACTCGCTGTGTACTACGGGATGATTACCCGGACGGATGCCGCTCTGGGGCGGTTGATGACCGCGCTAAAGGCAAGCGGGCATTGGGACGACTCGGCGGTGTTTGTATTCAGCGACCACGGCGAGTATGCCGGCGATTACCATATGGTGGAGAAATCGCAAAACGGCTTTGAGGACGACTTGACCAAAGTCCCGCTTATTGTCAAATATCCATCCTGGATTCCGGTTGCGGAGCGAAAGCAGCCGGTGGCCGAACTGGTTGAATTGATCGATGTGTATGCGACGGTGGCCGAGTTGGCCCGCCTGAAGCAGCGGCATACCCACTTCGGGCGATCACTTATTCCGGTCAGCACCGGTCAGGCCGAACAACACCGGGAACAGGTATTCTGCGAAGGAGGGGCGCTTGTGTCCGAGCCCCATACCCATGAGCCGCCGGTCAACCGGGAGAGAGTGTATTGGCCGCGGCTCAGCGCGCAGAACGATGACCGGGAATCGCACGGCAAAGGCGTCATGGTGCGGACGAAGGAATGGAAGTTCGTGAAGCGGTTGTACGAAGGCGATGAGCTGTATGATCTTGTCGCTGATTCGGACGAACTGCGCAATTTGGCTGGCGATCCCCAATATGCGGCGATACGCAATGATATGTTAAATCGGATCGCGCTATGGTATATGGAAACGGCCGACGTCGTTCCTTATGAGCCTGTCATGCATACGCTGGAAGGGAGGCTGTAACGGATGTCGCAGACTAAACGGCCCAATCTGATTATTTTTATTGCCGATTCGTGGCGGGGCAAGGATGTCGGTTACCTCGAAAATAAAGTTATCCGAACGCCTCATGCCGATGCGCTGGCCGGAGAAGGCGTCGCCTTCTCAAACTGCTTTGTACAAAATACAGTGTGCACGCCAAGCCGCTGTTCGTTTATGAGCGGGCGGTATCCGCATGTCAAAGGGCACCGCGTGCAGGAGCATAAGCTGGTGATCGACGATGACGATCCCGTCATTCTGAAGGAGCTGAAGGATCAGGGTTATTATGTTTGGTGCAACGCCATCCCCCCTGTGAAATCCGGCGATATTCATGAATGGTGCTCGGAATTGTTCACTCCGGCTCCGGGCAGCTATGAATCGAATTCCGGTCCCGTTATGGATGCGGGCGATCCGCTGTACTACTCGTTCTATCGCGGCAAGGCGGGGGATAAGGAAATGTTTATCCGCGACGACGCGATTGTGCAGGGCGCCATCGACTTTTTGGCAAGCGGGCCGCCGGAGCCCTTCTGCTTGTTCATTACCGTATCATCTCCCCATCCGCCGTTCCGGGTGGAAGAGCCGTATTTCTCCATGTACGACCGCGACAAGCTTCCGCCGATCATTGCCAAGCCCGAGCCCGGCACGAAGTCGGCCTTCCTGGACAGAGTGCGCGAGCGGATGGGGCTTGAGCGACTCGGAGAAGACGAGTTCAAGGAAATCCTAGCCGTCTATTACGGCATGATTACGAAGACGGATGCTTCGCTGGGCCGTCTGACCGAAGCCGTCAAGCAAAGCGGACACTGGGACGACTCGGCGGTGTTCGTCTTCAGCGACCATGGGGAATATGCCGGCGATTACTGCATGGTGGAGAAGTCGCAGAATGACTTTGAAGACTCGCTAAGCAGAGTTCCGCTGATTATTAAATATCCGTCATGGATTCCGGTGCCGAAGCGGGAGCAGCCGGTCGATGCGCTGGTAGAGCTGCTTGATTTCTATGCGACGGTAGCGGAGCTTGCCGGACTGCCGGAACGTCATACGACGTTCAGCCGCTCGCTCGTCCCGGTCAGCACCGGTGAGGCGCATGAGCACCGAGGGCAGGTGTTCTGCGAAGGCGGGGCGCTTGTGTACGAGCCGCATACGCACGAGCCGAACGGCTTGTGGCCGGGAGCGCTGTACTGGCCGAGGGTCGGCGTGCAGAACGACTACCCGGAATTTCACGGGAAGGTCGTCATGGTCCGAACCAGGGAGTTCAAGTATATCAAACGACTCTATGAGCGGGATGAGCTGTACGATCTGGCGAATGATCCGGACGAGCTGCACAATTTGATCGAGGACGAATCATATGCGGATGTGCGGCAAGATATGCTGGAGCGGCTTGTTCATTGGTATATGGAAACGGTCGATGCGGTCCCTTACAGATTGGACCCGCGAAGGGCCGGGGAGAAGCTGCCCACATACGCGAACGAAAAGAGGTGAGGAGAGCTATGAAAGCCAGTCCGAATATCATCTATATCTATGCCGATGACCTTGGGAGAGGCATGCTGAGCTGCTATGGGCAAAAGCACTTTGCAACGCCTAACATCGACAGATTAGCAGGGGAAGGGATACGTTTTACCCATGCTTACGGCTGTTCTTTTTGCGCTCCTGCCAGAGCCAGTCTGCTCTGCGGGGTCCACGATGTTCACGCCGGCCGATGGACCTTCACCAAAGCGGGCGTCTACAAGGAATTGGACAAAGGCACGATGACGCTGGAGCAGGTGTATGAATTGATTCACAACACCGGAATCCAGAGCGGGCCGGACGATGTCTATCTTCCGCAAATTCTCAAACAGGCCGGATATGCCACCGGACAAATCGGTAAGCTGGAGTGGGGGTTCGCAACGACCGGCGAAGAGATCGCAAAGCACGGCTGGGATTATCATTTCGGCGATTATGACCATCAAAGATGCCACGGCTATTACCCGACCTTTCTTTTTGAGAACGGACAGAAGGTGGACATTGAGGGGAATACGCTTATCGACTGCGGCGCAAGGCGAAGCGCTTTTGAAGACGGTGAAAGAATCGATATGACGGGCAGACGGATTTACTCCCAAGATGTATACGATCAAAAGCTCTTGGATTATATCCGGCAGCACCGCGATGTCCCGTTCTTTCTGTACCATCCGTCGCAGCTTCCCCACGGGCCGGTATTTTATCCGCATATTCATCCGTCGGTGGCGGACAATCCCGAGCTTACGGATATTGAAAAAGAGTTCGCGTCCATGGTGCTGCGACTCGACCGGACGGTCGGATTAATCCTGGATGAATTGGACGCGCTGAACCTTGCGGAGGACACCGTTGTGATCTTCAGTTCGGACAACGGCCATACGCTTGGGTATTCGCAGCCCGGAAGAACATCGGGACAGGAATTGTTGAATGGCAGGCCCATCGACAATATCCATACCAAATTTCACTCGGATACATGCGGTGACGTGTTTGACGGCAATGACGGCATGGCCGGACTGAAGCTGACAAGCTGGGAAGGGGGAGTGAGAATTCCTTATCTTGTCCGCTGGCCCGGTACCATTCAACCTCACAGCGTTTCCGATCAATTGATCGCGGGCTATGACCTGATGCCAACTCTGGCGGAACTGGCGGGTGCAGAGATGCCGGGGAATAAAGACGGTGTTTCCTTCGCACCGCTTATTAAGAATGAAGCCGACGCGTTCACAGGACATGAATACGTGGTTTATGCCAGTTATATGGGACCTGCGATTGTCACGAAGGACGGATGGAAGCTGCGGTGCGTCATCCACACGGACAAATATAAACTTGGCCCGTTCGGCGCTTTTATCAACCAGATCGGCGATGCGGTGGAATACCAGCTGTATCATATTGAGGAGGACTACCGCGAGGACAACAATGTGGCAGATCAATATATGCAAAAGGTTCTGGAGCTTAGACAGAAGCTTGTCAAGGAATGCGACGGCAATCTGCTGAACGGAACGCCGCAGGCGCACTTTGCTTTTTACGGCAATTATGAAACCATGTAGGAGGAGCGCTAATGAATATTAAAAAGGTTATTCCCGCCATGCTGAGTGTTGCGCTGACATCCGCTCTGATCCTGGCGCCCTCCAAGACCGACAAGGCTGATGCGGCTGTCATTACCTATTCCCTTACCTTGTCCGACACAAATGTGGGCACATCGCCGAGATTTATGGGGGAGAACGTGACGGCGATTGGGGGCTGACCGATTCAGAAAAAGAGTGGATTAAGAACAGCGGCGCCAACACAGCCCGGATCTGGTTTAACGATTTTGATTTTGAGCCTGCCAACGACAATGGTCCTTATGGAAATGGGGTCAGCAATCTGACCAGTTTTAACGCGGCCAAAATTGCGGTTACCAGCAATCCGGCGAACAATACGTACATCAATTGGAATGACGGCAAAAAAGCCTTCTACGGCACCGATGACACGGCTTGGCAGAATCCAAGCAAATTTGGGACTGCCGAGCTTCAGTGAGCATTTTTAAAATGAGGGTTAGAACAAAAAGGGAGATTACCCGAGCATATGAATGACACGAGACCCAATATCATTTTTATCATGAGCGATGACCATGCTGCGCACGCTATGAGCTGCTACGACAGCAGAATCAATCAGACGCCGAATCTTGACCGAATTGCTAATGAAGGAACCCGGTTCGATAATTGCTTTTGCACCAATTCGATCTGTGCTCCAAGCCGCGCAACCATTCTGACGGGACTCTACAACCATATAAACGGTGTCAAAACATTGCGGGACAGCCTGGACAACCGAATAACGACCTTTCCTTCTTTGCTTCAGAAGGACGGCTATCAGACGTCCATAATCGGCAAATGGCATTTGGGCCACGGGCCCGAGAACGATCCGGCGGGATTCGATCATTGGAGTATTTTTCCCGGTCAGGGGAGCTACTTCAATCCGACTTTTATTGAAAACGGCGTAGAGAAAAAAGTAAACGGGTATGTGACCGACGTGGTTACGGATTTATCTATCGATTGGATGAACGGACGCGACAGGGAGAGGCCGTTCCTGCTGCTGTGCCATCATAAGGCACCGCATCGCCACTGGCTGGTGGATGAGAAGCATGCCCATCTTTATGAGGATACCGATATTCCCGAGCCGCCGACTTTTGATGATGATTATTCGAACCGGTCCAAGGCTGCGGCTGCGGCCAGGATGACCATTGAGAGGGACATGAATGAGAAAGATTACAAAGTCCCGCTGCCTGCCGGATTGACGGAGAGGGAGCTCAAAAGCTGGAAGTATCAGCGTTATATTAAAGATTACTTGCGCTGTATTGCTTCCATAGACGATAATGTCGGCCGAATTCTCGATTATCTCGATGATGAGGGATTGACGGACAACACGATAGTCATTTACACCTCGGACCAGGGGTTTTTCCTAGGCGAGCATGGCTGGTACGATAAGCGGTTTATGTACGAGGAGTCCCTGCGTATGCCGTTTATCGTGCGGTATCCGAAGGAAATCAAACCGGGAAGCACGGTACCGCAAATTGCGGTGAACGTCGACTTTGCGCCAACCCTGCTGGACTATGCCGGCGCCCCTGTTCCTGAAGAGATGCAGGGCTACAGCCTGCGTCCTTTGCTCAATGGAGAAACGACCGGAAATTGGCGCACGGCCATGTACTACCGTTACTGGATGCATCTGGCCCAACATAATGTATGTGCCCATTACGGGATTCGTACGGACCGCTACAAGCTCATTTATTATTATGGCGAGGCATTGGGCGCAACCGGGGCCATTGACGAATCCTGGACGCCGGAGTGGGAGCTGTTTGATCTGGAATGCGATCCGATGGAATTAAACAATGTGCACGCCGATTCAGCTTACTCGGATATCGTCAAGCAGTTACACGAACAGTTGGAAAGTCTGCGCCGGGAAATACAGGATCTGGACTAGCGGCCTGTGAATTTACTGTAGCCGATGTCGCTATGATGAGATAAAGTATCTACAAGAGCCGGTTAAAGTAACGAGGAGGATGAGAAACAATGGGCTGCGGCATCGCAACACTGGAACAAAGGCACTACCCAGTGCAAGCTGTTCCAAGAATATTTCTGGGAACAGCTTGTTCAATTTTCAGGACGATGGTTGTTATAATGTGGAATCCAAACTCTGTGTAAACAGGAAGATAAGGACAAAAGCCTTCAGACCGGAAAAGGCACGAAACTTGCCACGTTTGCCGCACGTTGTATTGAGAACGAAATACTTATGTACTTGAGATCGCTTAAGAAGACGCGCAAGGACGTCTCTCTGCATGACCCGATTGGTACGGACAAGGAGGGTAATGAGATTACGCTGATCGATATCCTCGGCAAGCTGCAAGTTCCTTCGACGGCCTCACTCCTGCTCAATAAAGACGGATGGGATTACTACTGCGGAGGGAACGGCTGCGGGGCAAACGTCCCAGGGGGGCGGCAAATCGCAGGCAAATCCACTTTATTAAGTGTTTAACGTATTAGCGAAATCAGGTGCACCGGTGGCCGGCGCTAAAGGCACGGTACTTGTAACGGGACAGGGCCACAAATCGTAAGAGAAGATTGCAAAAACGAGCTTGAAATATACATTATTCCGAGTATAATACTTGACATAAAACATATTCCGTTGACCGGACGAACCGGAGACGCATTTTCCTTCAAGGGGAAAGTTTGCGTCTTTTTTTTGTTTGTATACGGTCTATGCAATTAGTTAATTTAAATTTTTAACCAAAGGAAGGGACGGCGATGCATGAACACGGGCATTCTTGCTGTAGTGTCGGACGTGGACAAGTTTTGCAGCTAACGGCGGACGCTGACGACCAGCTTCAAGCTAGGGTGAAGAGCAACTACGGCATGGCGTATTTGGAAGGCGGCGTCTTCTTAATGGGGACAGAGGACAAGGATGGGTTCCCTGCAGATGGAGAAGGACCCGTAAGAGAGGTTGAACTTTCGCCCTTTTACATCGATTTTGAAGCGGTCACGAACGAAAAGTTTACTGATTTTGTCGAGGATACAGGTTATGTGACGGAAGCCGAGCAATTCGGTTGGTCGTTTGTGTTCCACTTGCTCGTAACGGAAGAGGTGAAGAACGAAAGTCGTATTGTTCCGGGAACCCCTTGGTGGTTGGCCGTCAACGGCGCTGATTGGCGAAGACCGGAAGGAGGAAGAACCACGATCGAGGATCGAATGGACCATCCCGTCATTCACATCTCATGGAATGATGCCGCTGCTTATTGCCGATGGGCCGGCAAACGGCTGCCGACCGAAGCAGAGTGGGAGTACGCCGCACGTGGTGGTCTGGTTCAGAAAAAATATCCTTGGGGAGATCTATTGAAACCGGAAGGACAGCATAGATGCAACATTTGGCAAGGAGAGTTCCCGTTTAAGAATACGGCCGCTGACGGTTTCATCGGGACGGCGCCAGCAAGATCGTATCTTCCGAACGATTATGGCTTATACAACATGGTCGGTAACGTGTGGGAATGGTGCTCCGACTGGTTCTCCCCTTCCGCATCCAAGCATTCGAAGCGCCGAAATCCGAAAGGACCGGCCATAGGAACGAGCAGGGTCATGCGAGGAGGCTCCTATTTATGCCATAAATCGTACTGCAATCGATATCGGGTAGCGGCGCGAAGTTCCAATACACCGGAAAGTTCGACAGGCAATTTGGGCTTCCGATGCGTTGTAGACGGATGACGAATCAGGAGGGAGGGCACTGATCTCATGGTGCTTATGGGTCAGAATATTACTCGCTCCAAGCAGACGAACAAGAGAACGGTATTGCAGTGTTTGCTTCGATACGGATCCATCTCCAGGCAGCACATTGCTGAAATCACATCCTTGACGCCGGCAACCATATCCAACCTAATCTCGGAATTGATCGAGGAGAATCTGATACTGGAGAAAGGTCATTTAGAAGAGGATCGTCGGCGCGTCGGACGTAAATCCGTCGCACTGGCTTTTCATCCGAGAGCATGCAATGCGCTTGCCGTTCACATGAACGCAAACGAAGTGGAGATCGGCTTGGTGGATATTCTTGGGACCGTCAGAAAGTTGCGCCGATACGATATATCGCAAGAACGGGATCAGCATGTTTTCATCGAACGGCTGCTCGCCGAGATGGATGCTTGTATTGCCGAATTGGGGCGAAGCTCGTTCGCTGCGATCGGAGTGGGAGTGGTAGGATCTGCGAATTTCGATACGGGCACTTATTTGAGCAGAGAGCATCTAGGATGGAAGGATGTGCCGCTGGCCGCCCTTCTGAGAGAAAGATACGGTACGCCGGTATACGTGGATAATAACATTCGGACAATGGCTATGGCGGAGAAGATGTTCGGAGTTGGTCGAATGCTTACTGACTTCCTCTTAATATACATCGGACCGGGCATTGGTTCCGGCCTCGTCACCGGGGATCGTCTGTATCGCGGTGGTTTAACGGGAGCAGGCGAATTCGGTCACATGACGTATGACCCGGAGGGCCCGGAATGTTATTGCGGCAATCGAGGCTGCTTGGAGAGGTACTCCTCTCTTACGGCCATCGTGTCGGAGCTTTATGCCGCCGGCAGCCAGGAGCTTCTGGATCGGCTGAATAAAGGGGAACCGCAGGCGCATGAAGCGGTCTCGCGCGCCGGTCGGAGAATCGGGACGGTACTCGCTTCGTATCTCAATATGATTTATGTGCCGAAGGTAATAGTGGCCGGCCCTTTGGCTAAGGAACCGAAGCCGCTGATCGATCGAATTCGCCGGGAGGTGTTCGAGAGATCTTACCTGGCCAAGCGCGAGCAAGTAGATGTCGTGGCATCGTCATTAGGCGAGAATATCGGACTGGTCGGAGCCGCGGCCATGGCGCAGTGGAATGAAATCTTCGAACATCGAAGATCAAGCTGAAACAAGGAGGAAGAGTTCATGAGTATTGCCAATCGAGTAACAATCGCGGACAAACGCGCCGCTCCTCTAGTCGGCTATCGGGCGCGCCGAGAGCTTTGGTGTCTGGCATTTATCGCCCCGCAGCTGGCGTTGTTCCTGATGTTTACGGCTTATCCGATCGTCATGAGCTATGTTTATGCCTTTTTTGACTGGGACGGATACGGCCCTCCTAAAGACTATGTGGGATTTGATAATTTTATAGAGACGTTGACCGACCCCATTTTCTGGAACGCCTTTCGCAACAGTCTGTTGTTCATGGCGTATGTAGTGGCCGCCCAAGTGCCGCTTGCGCTGCTGCTGGCATTGTTGTTGAACGCCGAAAGGTTGCGAGGGAAAATCATCTATCGGACGATCTATTTTCTACCGGTGGTGACTACAACAGCCGTCGTCGGCCTGGTGATGCGGTTTATCTTCGGCGCTTACAAGGGCGTTGTCAACGAGCTGTTGATCAAGCTTGGCTTATTGTCCACTCCGATAGACTGGCTCGGATCGATCGATACGGCATTTCTGATCGTCGTGCTCGTAGGCATCTGGAAGACCTTTGGCATGAAATTGGTTTATTGGCTGGCGGGAATCCAGTCGCTACCAAAGGAGCTGTTCGAATCTGCCAAAATCGACGGCGCATCGGCTCTCCAATTGCTGAGGTATATTACAATACCTTTGCTGCTGCCCGTCGGAAGTGTCATCCTGCTCATGTCTGCGGTCAACGCACTGCATGTATTTGACTTAGTGAAGTCGATGACAGACGGAGGCCCTGCTTTTAAGACCGATATGGTAGACGTGTATATTTATCGCTATGCCTTCTCCGGTAACGGCGGCGCGCGGGTCGGGTTCGCTTCGGCCGCGGGCGTCGTATACGGTATTGCGGTCATGATCATTTCGCTTGTACTCGGTTTGCTGGTGCGTTGGTCCGGTGGCCGCCGCAATGCCGCGCGGTTCTAGGAGGAGATGAAAATGAACTCTACCAGAAGAAAGAAATGGACTGCATTCAGCTTAGTTCATGTGTTACTGATTGTCATTGGCGCCGTTTGGATATATCCCTTTGTCTGGATGATCATGTCTTCGTTTAAGACGAACAACGAATACATCGTATCCGGCATAAAGCTCCTTCCGCAACATTTCCAGTTCACGAACTACAAAAGAGCATGGGAAACAGCCCATTTCTCCGTTTATTTCTGGAATAACGTCATTATCACGGTATCCGTAGTCGTTATCGTGATTCTAGTCTGCGCGCTTACGGGATACGCGGTCGGTCGTTATCGCTTCAAGGGACGAATGGTGTTCGTCACCGCCGTCACGGCAACGATGTTCATGCCTAAGGGGTATACGATTATTCCGGTCTACTCGCTGGTGAATTCGCTCGGGCTGAACAACTCTCTATGGGGCGTCATTCTGGCAGAGGTTGGCGGGGCTCACGTGCTCTTCATCCTGTTATTCGTCGCCTACTTCCGAGGCCTTCCGAAGGAATTGTCGGAGTCGGCCGAGATCGACGGCAGCGGATTCGTTAGAACATTCGCGCAAATTATACTACCGCTGTCCAAACCTATTATCGCTACGGCAGCCATCATGCAATTCATGTGGACGTGGAACGCGTTCCTTATGCCGCTCATCTTCACGCTCGGCAAGCCAGAGCTTCGAACGCTCGGCGTCGGCATGTTCCAATTCGTCGGCGAGAATACGATGGACTGGACCGGAATGGCGGCAGCCGCCAGCATCTCGCTGGTTCCGATCCTTGTCGTGTTCGTATGTATGCAGCGTTATTTTATCGAAGGGGTATCAGGAGCAATAAAAGGATAAGTCATTCGAACTGTTATGGGAGGATCTCACATGAACAACAAACGACTTCGATTGTCCGTTATCGGCTTTGCCGTAGCTGCCTTGCTTGCCGGCTGCTCGAGCAACTCTTCTTCCGGAAATCCAAGTCCGAACTCGAGCGGGAATCCGAGTCCGAGTGCAAGCAACTCTACGGACTCGCAGAAGGAGACGGTGATCACTTTATGGGGGGCCAGCGACTTCCTGAAAGGCGACAATAGCCCCGGACAACGCATGGTCAAGGAGTTCAACGAGCAGAACAAGGGTCATATTGAGGTGGAAGCTCGTTATATGGCATGGAGCGAATACAATACGGCCATTCAAGCGGCCGCGACATCCCATGAATTGCCGGATATTTTCCAAACACCACAAAATACGGATATACGCTCCATCGTGGCCGACGGTTGGGCAAAACCGTTCGACGGACTCGTCTCGGACGCCTGGAAGCAGCAGTTCGATGACGGCGCGTTCGTGGAAGGAGTCAACGTCATTGACGGCAAAACGTACAGCTGGCCGCTGACAGGTCCGCAGCTAGGCTCGATCTTGTACTACAACAAGGATGTGCTGAAGAATGCAGGCCTGGATCCGGAGAAGCCGCCTACCACCTGGGACGAACTTCGCGAAGACGCCAAGAAAGTAACGGAGAGCGGCAAAGGCGACGTATACGGAATCGTGTTCGGCGGCGGAGAAACGGGATCGGCTTCCGGTATATCAAAATTTGTCGATGCGCTTGCTGCGGGTGTTTCTCCAGAAGAAGCGGGCGGATTCGATTACAAAACCGGCCAATACGTGTACAACTCAAATGCAACGGTGGACTCGTTCAACTTCCTGCAGCAATTAAAGGCGGACGGCAGCATCCTGCCTTCCTCTTATACCTTGAAAGCGACTGAGTCGAGCGTCCTGTTCGGACAAGGCAAAGCAGCTTTCCTGATTGACGGAAGGGCGCGGATGTGGATCGTCAAACGCGATACGCCGGACGCGAACTTCGGATTGGCTCAAGTGCCGACGCCGAATGGTGAGAAGCCAACTTACTTCTACGTGGAAGCGGACCCGTCAGGCTTCATGATCTCGTCAACGTCGCAGCATGCCAAGGAAGCTGGGGAGTTCATCGAGAAGGCGTTCGCGGCTCCGCCATTCTACACCAAATATCTGCAAAGCGGCGTTGCACTTACCCCGATCAACAGCATCAACAACGACACTTCGCTGTATCCTTATCCAGAATTCAATACGTTTCTGCAGCTTCATAAGGATCTGCTGAAGCTTCGGCCCGATTATGCGGTCCGAAATCCGGAGACGGCTAAAGTCATCGTTGAGCTCGGCTCGTTGCAGGAGCCGCAGGTTAAGCCGGGCTACAGCGATATACTGCAATCGGTGCTAACCGGCGCCCAGAAGGACCTGCCGTCGCTTCTTAAGGCTTATGACGAGAAGCTGAACAAAGGGCTGGCCGATGCGGTTGACAAGGTGAAATCAGATGGCGTCCAGGTCGATATTACGGACTTCCAGTTCCCGAATTGGGACATCAGCAAAGATTACAAGGCAGATGATTATGCGCAATTGAAGTGATTCAAGCGCGGAAATCTGTTTGATCGTAAGCCTTGGAACTACAAGCACAAGGAGGCGGAGACGTGAGCAACTTTATTGTTTTACTATCGGATGAGCACAACCCGTTCTATTCTTCCGTATACGGTCACTCGTTCGTACAGACGCCGAATTTGGAACGGCTGGCACAGCAAGGGACGGTATACCGGAATGCGTATTGCCCTTCGCCGCTCTGCACTCCTAGTCGTTCGGCGTTCATCTCTGGACGCCGGGTGCACGAGGTGCAGGCGTACAGCAATTGCAACGCCAATCTGCCCAGTCACTTCCCTTCCTACGGCCGCGTACTACAGGAAGAAGGGGTACATTCGGTTCATTTCGGGAAAACGCATGTGTATGAGAAAGGCGAGAAACTCGGCTTCTCGGAGATTCATCTCGCCAAAGATGGAAAGCCTCCGGGTGACATCAATTTCTCCCGGAGGCCGATGGCCATCCGCAAGGATGCGGCGGAAAGAGCGAATGGCTTCGGCGTCAAAAAGGATGCTTTCGACGCCGATTTGAAAGTGATAGACGCAGCCCTGAAGTGGCTCCGGGAGACGGCGCCGACGCTGGATCGCCCGTGGAGCTTGACGATCAATCTGATCAACCCTCATTTTCCGCAATGGAACACGCAAGAGTTCTGGGATTTGTATCCGCATGGAGAAGACCTTCCCCGCTACGGAAGGGAACAGGAGAGCGCAGACCATCCGTACGCCCGGGATCTGCGCGCTCATTTCGAAGCGGATCTCTTCACGGAAGAGCAGGTCCGCGGCCTCCGCAGAGGCTATCTCGGCAACGTTACCTTCATCGATCGGCAAGTCGGCCGGCTGCTGGATACGCTGCAGAGCACTTCTATGGCGGACGTCACCAATGTCGTCTATACGTCGGACCATGGCGAAATGCTAGGCAAATTCGGCATGTGGTGGAAGTGCTCGTTGTACGAAGATTCAGTCCGCATTCCGGTGATCGCGGCCGGACCGGACTTCGGTGCGGGAACTGTCGTGGACACGCCGGTCGATCTGCTGGACGTGCAGGCATCCATCTTCCGCTCGGTGGGCGCAAGACGACCATCGGAGTGGACGGGACGCCCGCTTCAGGACATTCCCGCTACCGATCCGGATCGAGTCGTCTTCTCCGAGTACCACGGACACGGCACGCGATCCGGCGCTTATATGATTCGCAAAGGCGACTGGAAGCTGATTTACTACATGGAGGCGCCGCACCAGCTGTTCCGTCTTAGCGACGATCCGGACGAACTTCATAACGTCTATACGGATTTCCCGGAGAAGGCACTTGAGCTCGAGGGTGAGCTTCGCCGCATCTGCGATCCCGAACGGGAGAACGAGCGGGCTCATGCTTTTCAGGAGGAGCAGCTTAAGGTGCTTGAGGCTCTATGACCAGACCCAACATCCTGATCTTCATGACCGATCAGCAGCAAGCTCAAGTCATCGCGTCGGAACACCCTTGCCGAACGCCGAACGCGGTTCGGCTCGCTTCGGAGGGCATCATCTTCCGTCAGACGTTCACGACGATGACGCACTGCTGTCCGTCAAGGGCATCCTTTATGACCGGACTTTATCCGTCACGTCACGGCATCTACAACAACGTCAGCAATACGGCGGCGTTTGGGAGGGGACTCCGGCATGGCGTTGGGACCTTCTCCGAGAAGCTGAGAGCGGCGGGATACGACCTGTTTTTCTCCGGTAAGTGGCATGTGTCCGCAGAGGAGAATCCAGCCGATCGGGGGTGGGAGGAACTCATGGTCGTGGCTGGCAAGGACGCCCAGATGGGGCTTACGATTCCAGAGTGGCGGGCCATGCCCCGAGAGGAGCCGCAGACCGAACGTAGACGCGGCGAGCTTATACGTCCCGGATGGGGACCTTACCGGCTGTACGGCATATCGGATACGCCCGGCGAGCATACGAGAGACGCCAAGGTCGTCAATCGTGCAGTCGACAAGCTGCATGAACTAAGCGGCAGCGACAAGCCGTGGTGCCTATATGTCGGGGTAACTGGACCTCACGATCCATTCGTCATTCCGGAGGAGTACGCCAAGCTATACGACCCTGCAGACATTCCGCTGCCTCCGAATTACGGCGACTCGCTCGCCGATAAGCCTGGCGTATACCGACGTATGCGGAGAGTGTGGGACCAGCTTGCGCCCGAGGAAGTGCAGGAAGCGACAGCTCATTATTGGGGCTATTGCACAATGGTGGACGACCTCTTCGGCAAAGTGTTATCTGCACTGGAAGCTTCGGGCCAGGCAGATGACACGTTGGTCGTCTTCCTCTCCGACCACGGAGAGAGCGGGGGCGCGCACGGTCTGTATCTGAAAGGCATCAGCCCCTACGAAGAGACTTACCGACTTCCGTGTATCGCTCGCTGGCCGAAGGGCATCGCAGAGCCGGGAAGAGTCGTGGACGAACTGGTCAGCATCATGGATTGGGCTCCGACTTTCGTGGAGTTAGCCGGCGCGGAAGCTCTAAACGAATGCAACGGCGTGAGCCTGGCCGGCTGGTTCCAGAATGAACGTCTTCCGCATTGGCGTGATGCCGTATACAGTCAGTGCAACGGCGTAGAAGTATTTTACACGCAGCGAATGGTTCGGACGGAGCGGTACAAATTCGTCTACCACCCGACGGATGTGGATGAATTGTACGATCTGTCCGTAGATCCTTACGAACTTAAGAATATGGCGGACGCTCCCGAGTATGCAAGCGTGAAGAAGGAACTGTACTTGAAGATGTGGCAGGAAGCGGCGCAAGCAGGCGATATCATTTTTAACAAATATGCGACTGTGGCTACGGCGGACTGGGGACCGGCGCTCGCGATCGGGACAGACGAGGACAGGGTACGGTCAACCGAACACGACTAGGAGAACGGAGTTGATTAGTGGTGAACCGCAAACCCAATATTCTGCTCATTACGAGTGACCAGCAGCATTGGAATACGATCGGCGCGTTCCAGCCGGAGATCTCGACGCCGAATTTGGACCGCCTTGTTAAGGAAGGAACGACATTTACAAGGGCTTATTGCCCGAACCCGACATGCACACCGACGCGCAGTTCGCTGATCACCGGGCAATATCCGAGCCAGCACGGCGCCTGGTCACTCGGAACGAAGCTATCGGAGAGTGCCCATACGGTCGGAGAGGACTTCCTTCAGGCCGGTTATGAGACGGCATTGATCGGCAAGGCGCACTTCCAACCGCTCGCTTCAACGGAAGAGTACCCATCGCTCGAATCGTATCCGCTATTGCAGGATCTGGATTACTGGCGGCGTTTCGACGAGACGTTCTATGGCTTCCGACATGTTGAGCTAGCTCGGAACCATACGAACGAAGCCCACGCCGGGCAGCACTACGCGATATGGCTGGAAGAGAAGGGCTGCCTCAATTGGCGCGACTACTTCCGTCCGCCGACCGGCACGATGAATAAGATGCACCTTCACCATTGGCCGATTCCGGAGGAGTTCCACTATGACGCCTGGATCGCCGAACGCACCAACAATTTTTTGGAACGCTACAAGCAGGAGGACCAGCCGTTCCTTCTGTGGGCGAGCTTCTTCGATCCGCATCCGCCGTACCTCGTTCCGGAACCTTGGGATACGATGTACGACCCGCAGAAGCTGACGCTGCGGGGAATGCATGACGGAGAGCATGATGCCAACCCGCCGCATTTCAGCCTGACGCAGGAGAAGGAACCGGATTTCTCGGCCTACCGTGAATCGGGATTCGGCATGCACGGCTTTCAATCGCATTTGCACCAAGAAGAGGAACTCCGCAAAAATGTAGCCGTTTATTACGGAATGACAAGTCTGATGGACAAATATATCGGGCGCATTCTCGACAAGCTCGACGAGCTCGGCCTCGCGGAAGACACGCTTGTGATCTTCACATCCGACCACGGCCATCTGTTCGGGCAGCATGGCTTGATAGCCAAGGGGCCGTTCCATTATGAAGACCTGATCCGCGTTCCACTGATCGTGCGATTCCCTGGCCACGTGCCGGCCGGCCGTTTGTCGGCTTCGATGCAATCGCTGGTTGACATCGCCCCTACGCTGCTCGGCTACTCGGGGCTACCGATTCCAGCCACGATGACGGGCAAGGACCAGAGCGAAGTGTGGAACGGCAAGCGCGACTCGGTTCGCGACCATATCCTGTGCGAGAATCATCACGAACCGACGACCATTCATGTGAAGACCTACGTCGACGAGAGATACAAGCTCACCGTCTATTACAATCGGACGTACGGCGAATTGTTCGACTTGCAGGAAGATCCGGATGAGATGCGTAACCTGTGGGACGATCCGGCGCATGAGGCTTTGAAGTCGGAACTGCTGCTTAGGTATGTCTGGGCGGAGTTAGGCAAGGAATTGCTGCCTATGCCGAGAATCTCCGGCGCTTGAGCATCCGATGTCAACAGGAAGGAGGGATATATTGAGCGCGATCAGAACTATAGCTGGCCTTGACAAGGGGACGCTGCCGCGATTAACCCCTCGTCCGCCGCTCGGCTGGAACAGCTTCGACTGCTACGGCTGCGCGGCGCCGGAGGACGCGCTGCTCAGGAACGCGGAAGCCATGGCTAAACTATTGAAGCCGGCGGGCTACGAATATTTTGTCGTGGACAATGGCTGGTTTGCGGAGTACGGCCTTGCAGAAGGGAGCCGCTATCCGACTGTCCGTCATGCGAACGACGTGAATTTGGACGAATACGGCAGGCTGCAGCCGTCACAATGCTATTTTCCCAACGGAATGCAGCAACTGATCGACCGCGTGCACGAGTTGGGGCTGAAATTCGGCATCCATGTGATGAGAGGTATTCCCCGAAAAGCGGTCGCGTTGAACCTGCCCGTATACGGCACGCCTTATCGGGCTGCGGACATTGCCGAGCTGGAGGACACCTGCGTCTGGTGCCCTTACAATTACGGCGTTAACATGGATCATCCCGGGGCACAGCCCTTCTATGATTCCTGGATTCATATGCTCGCCGATTGGGGAGTCGACTTCATTAAAGCGGACGACATCACCGGGCACCCGCGCGAGATCAAAGCGATCGTGAAAGCGATTCACACTTCGGGAAGGGATATCGTGCTTAGCTTGTCGCCGGGCGGACAGACGAAGTCAGAGAACATGGAAGTGTATCGGCAGGCGAACCTGCTTCGGACGACACGAGACATTTGGGATAATCGCTCCGATCTGGACAAAGCGTTCCAAGCCTGGCACGCCTTCAACGAGTTCCGGCTAGAAGGCTTCTGGCTCGATCTGGACATGATTCCGTTCGGCCATTTACAACTGTGGAAGCCTCGAGCCGACGGCGCATCGTATGAGGAGAACGCAGCGGAGGAACAGCTTAGCGGCAAAGGCCATGAACGGATGAGCGGCCTGTCAACGAATCAGAAGCTGAGCTTCATCACGATTCGTGCGCTGGCGGCATCGCCGTTGTTCATGGGCGGCGACCTGCCGACCTCCGACGCATATTCTCTCTCGTTAATTACAAACCCGGATATGCTGGCCTGCAACCAGAATGGCATCATGGGATTCAGGGTACACGCGGAGGAAGGACTCGAAGTGTGGAAGAGTCCGAGCCGTTCGGACGCGACCGAAGGCTGGATCGGCATCTTTAACCGGACAACGGAGAAGTGGAACGCGCGCTTAACGCTGGGGCAGCTGGGATTAAACGAATCAGGGGAGCCTAAGCTGCGCTCGATCTGGCCGACGCCCTCCTTTTGGTTGCAGAACGGGGTCCTGACATCGGATCTCGAAGGTGACGGCGTACTTTTTCTTCATTTCAAAGAATAGGGGGATGAGATTTAATGACAAAAAGAGCTTCACAGCCGAACGTGATTGTCTTCTTCACAGATCAGCAACGATGGGATACGACAGGTGCTCACGGCAACCCGCTCGGGCTGACTCCCAACTTCGACCGGATGGCGGCAAGCGGTACGCATCTGTACCATTCCTTTACCTGCCAGCCGGTATGTGGTCCCGCCCGTTCAGTGTTCCAGTCGGGCCTATACCCGACAACTACGGGATGCTACCGCAATAAAATACCGCTTCCCGAAGGAACCAAGACGCTGGCACACTATTTCCACGAAGCGGGCTACAAGACCGGATATATAGGCAAATGGCATCTAGCTGACGAGAATCCGGTGACGGAGCGAGGACGCGGCGGTTATGAATATTGGCTCGCTGCTAACGCGCTCGAGATGACTTCCGATTCATACGATGCTGTCGTCTTCAATAAAGACAACGAACGAGTTAAGCTGCCCGGATATCGAGTGGACGCCTTGACGGATGCAGCCATCCGGTTTATCGACGCAGAGCAGGAGCGGCCGTTCTTCCTCTTCCTATCGTTCTTGGAGCCTCATCATCAGAACCATCGGGACGATTATCCTTCGCCCGATGTCTATCGCGATTCGTATACTGGAAGATGGACACCTCCGGATCTGGCAGCCCTCGGCGGTACGAGCGCGCAGCATCTAGGCGGTTACTACGGGATGGTGAAGCGGTTAGACGAAGCGCTCGGAAGACTCATTGACGCCGTCAAAAGCTTGGAGCTAGCCGACAACACGATTATTCTGTTCACCTCTGATCACGGCTGCCACTTCAAGACTCGCAACAGCGAATATAAACGTTCGTGCCACGAGAGCTCGATCCGCGTGCCGACGGCGGCGATCGGACCGGGCTTTGACAGCCGGGGACAAATCCGCGAGCTCGTCAGCTTGATTGATTTGGCGCCGACACTGCTCGACGCGGCAGGTATCCCCGTGCCTGATGTCATGCAAGGGCGATCGATTCTGCCATTGCTTAGCAGGGATACGAAGGAATGGCCGGACGACGTCTACATTCAGATCAGCGAAGCGCAGATCGGCCGGGCCATCCGTACCTCTCGTTGGAAATATTCCGTCTCATCGGCCGATCCGGTCCAGGATTCGGCTTCATCAGATGTTTACTATGAAGAGTATCTATACGATCTTGTGGCGGACCCGTATGAGTTGACGAATCTGATCGGCTTCGAATCGCATCGCGAGGTAACGGCTGCGTTAAGGGAGCGTCTCCTTCGGCGAATGGTCGAGGCCGGCGAACAACCGGCGAGGATCGAGCCGGCGGAGAGCAAGCGGAGCGGCCAACGGCGCGTATCGGTAGCCGAAGTTCGATTGTAGGCCTAAGGCAGGCTAAGAGGGGAAGCACATGATTGAATATGGCCATGAATACGCCGAATACTTGTACCATACACCCTCCGAATTTGAGAAAAGCGGAGGGGTGTGGGCCATTCGGGCCGGCCGCAACAAGGCGAAGCCGAATTATCAGGTCGGGCCCAGAGTGATCGAGTGCTATTCTGTACATGTTGTACTCGGCGGAGGCGTGACGCTAGCGTTCGGCGGTAGAACGGTTCGGCTTCGCAGTGGTGATTTATTCTGCCTGTTCCCCGGATTGCGATATAGCTATCAATTGGCGGAGAGCGACGATCCGCTGCGCATGTACTGGCTGGCTTTTCAGGGTAATCAAGCGGAGATGCTAGTTGAACGAATCGGATTCAATCGGGAGAAGCCGTATGTAACCGATCGCTGGCTACCGGAACATGAACGGACGATGCTCTCCATTCATGATCTGTTGCGGGACAAATCCGATTATGACGAAGCATTGCTGCAATTGATGCTGTATCAACTATTCGTCGCATTATCCCTTCAAGCCGATGAACTATCCAAGACCGTTAAGACGTCAGGTTGGCTTGAAAGAAGCATTCAGTATATGAACACGCATTATACGGAAAATATTGCAGTTGCGGATGTCGCGAAAGTGGCAGGTGTTCATCGTTCTTACCTCTATCAGGAATGCAGCCGTCTTCTCGGATGCAGCCCGATGCAATATATCATCAGGCTTCGCATGGAGAAAGGCCGGGAACTGCTGATGAACACCAGGTTCAGCGTGACGGATATCGCGTTATCCGTAGGTTATCCGGATCTATTCTCTTTCTCCAGAGCCTTTAGCAAATATTACGGGATGTCGCCGACTCAATATCAAGCTCAACCAACTAAAGGATTACGAAATTACAGTCATTAACGGTGAATGGCTAGACAAATTGATAAACGGCATTAGACAATATGATATTCTCCTCCGGGTATGGTCAGTGTAAACTCAAACTACATAACCAATCAATTTGGTTGGAATAGTATGATAAACGCTGACCGGCCGACTGGAAGCCCCTTGAACGTATCGTTTTAGTTCTCGGGGCTTTTTGATTTCGGCGAGGCAAACGAGGAGGGCTTCATGTGTTAGGAAAAAAGAGGTGGGCATTACTGCCGGGAATACTGCTGATGGCAGCCGCGCTTACGGCTTGCTCCAGCGCGGGGGCCGGCAATGTGGCATCAGAAGAGGGTTCGCCGAATCCGGCCGCTGATGACGGGAAGGCAAAGCTGGAGATCACTTTGTTGGCTCCAACGTTTAAGGGCGGTGGCTGGCCGGATAATAACCACCCGACGATTCAGTATTTGGACAAGAAATTCAACATCGATCTCAAAGTGCAGTGGACGCCGGGATCGGGATACGATGAAAAGTTGAATGTTATGGCAGCTTCAGGAGAACTGCCAGATCTATTTATCGGTTATGAGGATACCTTCCTCAAATGGCAGTCTCAAGGCGTCTTCGTCGATCTGGCGCCTTATTTGAAAGATTACCCGAAGCTGGCTTCCGAGTTTCCGGAGGACATGATGAACATTCTCAATCCACCAGGTAAAATCTATGGATTTCCCAAATACAGCGAGCCCTATCAAGCTTCGCTTATTGTTCGGGAGGATTGGCTGAACAATTTGGGGCTTACGAAGCCGGATACGAGCAAGTTTACTGTCGACGAATTCTATCGGATCGCCAAAGCTTTCGCGAAGGACGATCCAGATGGTGACGGGAAAGCAGATACGATCGGCTTCACGCTGGGCGGGGTAACGAAAGATACCGGCTTCGACGGAGGGGAGACGCTGGAGGCGGCGTTCGGGCTTGCTAACGGCTGGAAAGAAGTCGACGGCAAGCTCGTGCCCAAGCAGACGCAAAGTGAGGAATGGAAAGCATACCTCAACTTTTTGGCCAATGCGTACAAGGAAGGCGTCCTCGATCAAGACTTCGCGACGAACACCGGAGACATTATCAAGGAGAAGGCGGGTAGCGGAAAGCTGGGCATCACCGCGCAGAATTTCACGCTGATCAACCGCACGAACAAGCAAGCGCAAGCTATTGATCCGAAAGCACACTTCGTCCCTATTGCGCCGCCAATCGGGCCTTTGAGCCTGAGGGGTAACGCGGGTCAAACGGTCGGTGATACGAAGATCGTTCTAAACGCCGAAATGAGCGAACAGAAGCGTCAACGTGTGCTGAAGTTGCTCAATTGGTGGATCACGGAGGAAGGCAGCAACGTGATCAAAGACAGCGTCGAAGGGATCATGTACGAGAAATCGCCGGACGGTAAGGTCACGCTGACGGAACGCGGGAAGAAAGAAGTCGATAGTCTCCCGATTTTGAACAACTGGTTCTTCCGCAGTTCTTCGCTGAAACACGATATCCATCAATGGGATGATCCGAAGCTGACCGACCAGTTTATGGCCTTCCAGTCCGAACTCGCTAAATATCCTTGGACGAATCCCGGAGCGCCATATGTCGTTTATTCCCAAACCTATATTAAAGAGGCGGCGGATCTGAGCACGAAATTTATGGCAACGGCGATGAACATCATTGTCGGTCGAGAGCCGGTGGAGGACATCGACGGGGCCATCGCGGAATGGAGGGCAAGCGGTGGAGACACCATTATCAAGGAAGTCAATGACGCTTACGCGAAGTATAAGTGATTTTCTGCAGCGAAAGGGGACATCATGGGGTGAAATGAAACGGTTGACTCCGTTTTATCTCATGATTCTTCCAGGCTTGCTGTTCTTCATCCTATTCAAATATGCTCCCATGGTCGGCATTGTCATCGCTTTCCAGGACTATAATCCGTTCAAGGGCTTCCAGGGAAGCGAATGGGTTGGTCTAGAACACTTTCGGGAGTTGTTTCAGGAACGAGACTTCCTTCCCTTGCTTCGCAATACGTTGTGGCTGAATATGCTCGACCTTCTGTTATTCTTCCCAATTCCGATCGTTCTTGCCGTCATACTCGGAGAACTGCGTTCAAGACGTCTGTCCTCGTTGATTCAGACGGTCATGTACGCACCACACTTTCTATCCTGGGTTGTCATCGTCGGGGTAACGTTCGTTTTGTTCTCGGCGCAGTCGGGCGGCATTAACCAGTTGCTGCAATCAGCGGGTCTGCCCAGACTGGAAGTTCTAACCGAACCGGCAGCATTCAGAGGGGTATGGCTGTTGCAAAACATTTGGCATGGCGCGGGCTGGAGCGCCATCATTTTCCTGGCAGCACTGGCCTCCATCGATCCGACGCTTTATGAAGCATCGCGAATCGATGGAGCGGGGCGACTGCAACAAATTTGGCATATTACGCTGCCGGGATTAAGACAGATCATAATCATCTTATTTATTTTGCGGCTGGGACATTTCATGGATCTCGGCTTCGAGCATATTCTCTTGCTGCAGAATCCGCTGAATATAACCACCTCCGATGTGTTCGATACTTTCGTCTACCGTAAGGGCATTATTCAAGGGGACTTCAGCTATACGACGGCCGTCGGCTTGTTTAAATCACTTGTCGGCTTAGTGCTGGTAGTAGCCGCTAACAAAATTGCCAGACGCTTCGGGCAGGAAGGAGTGATCTAAGATGAATAGCCGGACCGGTCATGCTCGGAACGACCATCTATTAGATATAGCCGTTTATATTTTATTAATCTCCGGCTTGTTGGCGATTCTGTTTCCGCTTGTCTATATTCTGAGCACGTCATTCGCGCCGGAGAAGGAATACCTGACTCGCGGGTTCTTCCTATTTCCGAAGCGTTGGTCGCTTGAGGGCTATCGGTATTTGCTTGGCAATCCCGGTTTTTTGTCCGCGCTAAGCTATGCAGTGGAGATTACCGTAATCGGAACGGCTATCAACATGCTCCTTACCACGCTGATGGCATACGGCTTGTCCAAGAAGCAGCTCAAGGGCCGATCCGTGTTGAATGGGTTAGTTTTGTTCACGCTGCTATTCTCCGGCGGAACGATACCGACTTATCTGGTAGTCAAAGGTCTAGGGCTCGTAAACAGCTATTGGGCGCTATGGTTAACGACGGCGATTGCTCCGTTTCATCTCATCGTTATGCGCGGATTTTTCCAGGCCGTGCCCGCTGAGCTGGAAGAAGCGGCCCGGATGGACGGGAGCGGAGAATGGCGTCTATTATGGAGCGTCATCGTCCCATTGTCTCTGCCGGCTATAGCCACCTTCACGTTGTTCTATGCCGTGCAGCAGTGGAACACCTATTTTGCGGCGATCTTGTATATCAACGACAGCAGCCGATGGCCTCTTCAAGTTTTCTTGCGGCAGATGCTTATCGAGGACAATACGAACGTCGGGAGATCGTTGTCCGAGACCGTCCATTATACTCCGGCAGCCAAAATGGCAGCAATTGTCTTGACGGTGCTGCCGCTGCTTGTGTGTTTTCCTTTTCTGCAGAAGTATTTCAACAAGGGGGTGCTGTTGGGTTCGATCAAAGGTTAACCCTTCTCAATGGGGGATCGAGCAACACTAGCTTTGTTTAAAGACTAGAACTCATTAATTAAATCGGACACAAGGAGGCAAATGTAATGAGAAAATGGGTTATCTCCATCATTTCTTTCGTTTTTTTTAGCGGCATTGGTTTGGGCTTCGGATACGAGCGGACGTTTGCCGATACGCCGCTTGCATTCGAAGGCTCCGGTTTGGATGCCGGCGGATTCCAATCAGTCGTCGCGGCGAACCCCTTCGCCAGCGATATTATTCTATCTGGGGCGGATGTTGCCGGAATCAGCCGCTCCACGGACGGTGGAGACGAATGGTTCTCGTCCAATGGCGGCATAACCAACAAGCAACTGCTGCAGGTGGCGAGCCTTGCTTTCTCCCCGGGAACGCCTAATAAAGTATATGCGGCACTCGGCAAGGCGGGCGGAGCCGGTGGGTTTGGCGTTTCCACGAATGGAGGCCAATCGTGGGAAGTCAGGAGCACCGCTGTAAAATTCGCCGGGGGCAATACGGACGGACCGCTACCTAGCCCCCACCCGCGGTCTACCGGCAATCTGATCGCGTTGGACGAGACGAACGGCTACATCTACGTCGGTACTTACAAGGACGGCGTGTACCGTTCGGCTGACGATGGCTATACGTGGACTTATCTTGGACTATCGGGCCAATATATTCGAAGTATTGCTCTGAATCCAGAAGATGCCGGTGAGCTGTTCGTGGCGGCATACGGAGAGAAGCTGTACCGGACCGCCGATGCGGAAGGATCCTCTTCCGCCTGGACACAAATCGCGAATTCGCCGCTTTATCTCGAAGAACTGAAGTATATCGGCCACACGCTGTATGCCGTCGGCTCAGATGGCAGCGCAGGCAAGGTTTACGAGCTTGCGGACAGTTCACTGGTCTCATTGCTTAGCACATCCGGCGATACCGTCTATACTTCGATCGACGGCTACAGCACGGGAGGCGCGAACACGATCTTCATCGGAGCGACCAATCCGAAGGCGAACGGATCTCTCTATGAGAGCGTGCTTCGTTCCGACGACAGCGGCGCCATTTGGACTCCTTTGACGGTGGATGCTTCGAGGATTCATTACGAGATGGGCACTTCTACGAACATTTGGTGGTTGTCGCAGCTCAATCCCGATGCAATGATCGGCAAGACGAGATTCGTGGCCGCCTTTATCCAAGTCGACCCGAACAATCATAACCGCTTGTACGTATCCGGACGGTCCGGCGTTTGGAAAGGGGATATCAACGCATCGACCGGCGAAGTCGATTGGCACCCGATCGTACGCAATCTGAACGTGACCTTCAACCAGTCGGTACTGGCCGATCCGAGCCCGACCAGTCCTTGGAGAGTTTATATCGGCTCGACGGATTGGGGTTTCCTCTATTCGACGAACAGCTTGACGGACGTTCAAGCCAACCGGCCTTCCGGCGTGACGGACGGTTACGCGCTGGCGGCGGATTTTTCGACTTCCCCAACGACCGTATATGTGGGAACCGGAGGCGGGGATGTGCTGTCGAACGTGAATCCAGTCCATCCCGATGTGGCTAGCTGGAGTTCGGAAGGACTGAGCGCCGCAACCGGCGGGGGTGAAGTCATCGGTTTGGCAGTCCGTCAGATCGACGGAACCCAGACAATCCTCGCTGCAGTCGCCGGCAAGGGCGTCTGGCGGAAGAGCGGATCAGGTTGGAGCAACGTGCTCTCGTCTTCGAGCGCACTGGGTGCCCAGACAACGAATAAGGCGGTCATCTCGTGGCCTACGGGTTCATCCTATGTCTATCTGTATGACCGGGAATCCGGGGTATGGCGCTCTGATAACAACGGCGTTGCCGGCTCTTGGACGAAAATCTGGAATCATCCGAGCGCTGCCAAGGGCCCGGATAAAAGCAGCGTCAGCTACGTCGCTGCAGGTCCGGCATACACCAATACGCTTTACGTGTCTGCACATGATGGTTTGTTTAAACTGACCGGCGTCCAGACCGGCACTGTGGAAGACGGAGGAATCACGAAGACTCAGCTACCGGTCGTATCCAATCCGGGGCCGCTTGCCTTGTCCGCAGATGGCAGCTTATTTGTAACAACGCTATACGGATCCGGAGAGACGGCCCGGCTATACCAAAGCACGGATCAAGGCGCCACCTTCACGGATATTGCCGACGATTACTATCATGCCAATGCCGGGTTCCCGATCGATATATCGGTTGGCGGCAACGGCAAAATCTATGTCTCGCTCAATGGTCAAGGAATTCTGGTAGGCAGTTGACGATCGGAGGCGGAGAAGCATGAGCAAAATGAATATCACACAAGCAGCTTTGATCGGAGCGGGCAAAAGGGGGAGGAACGCCTATGGCACCTACGCTCTGCAACGCCCCCACGAGCTTAAATTTGTAGCGGTAGCGGAGCCCAATGCGGAGAAGCGGGAGTTGTTCGCAGACCAGCACGGCATTCCTCCGGAGCGACAATTCGCCTCGTGGGAGGATCTTCTGGCAGAGCCACAGCTATGCGAAGCGCTGCTGATCTGTACGATGGACCAAGAACACTTCTCGCCGGCGATGCAGGCCATGGATAAAGGGTACCATATTTTGCTCGAGAAGCCGATGTCCCACAATGCGCTGGAGACACTCCTCCTGGCAGAAAAAGCCGAACGGTCCGGTCGTATTTTAACTGTATGCCATACGATGCGTTATAACCCTTACTCGAACGAATTGAAGAGACTGCTCGACTCTAAAGTTATCGGCGACCTGATCTCGGTGCAATGGGCGGAGCACGTTTTCTACGAGCATTACGTTTCTGCTTTCGTTCGAGGCAATTGGCGCAATGCCGGCGAATCAAGCCCGATGATTCTTCAGAAGAGCTGTCACGATATGGATATGCTGCAGTGGTTGATTGGCGCGGATTGCGCCGCCGTGTCCTCCTTCGGCAAGCTGAAGTACTTCAGGGAGGAGAACGCTCCGGAAGGTTCGACGGCACGATGTACAGATGGTTGTGCGGTTGAGCAGACTTGTCCGTTCTCGGCGATTCGTAACTACTACCACACCAAGCAAGGAGGCTGGTATAACGCCGTCAGTCTCAAGCCGACCCTAGAGGCGCGGATGAAGGCTATTCAAGAAGGGCCGTATGGACGCTGCGTATTCCGCTGCGATAATGACGTTGTGGATCATCAAACGGTGAACTTGCTGTTCGAGAATGATGTGACGGTCTCATTCACGATGACCGGATTTGCGAACGAGGGAACGAGAACGTTCAAGTTCATGGGGACGAAGGGAGAAATTCGCGGATACAGCAAGAAAAATGAGATCGAAGTGAACTATTTCAACGGCAAGCAGGAGAAAATCTATCCGGCAGTCGTGAACGGCGCCCACGGGGGCGGCGATTATCTGATCATGCGCGATTTCCTAACTCAGATTCGCACCGGGGATTTGAAGGGCCGGACGGATGCGTTGGTCTCGGCGCGAAGCCATATGATCTCCTTTGCCGCCGAGCATTCGCGGGTGACGGGCCAGACCGTATATTTAAAGGATTTCGTTCAGTCTATCCGATCGGAGGAGATTGTATGAATGCCGGAGAAGCGAAGTCGAATGCCGGGAAGCCGAACGTACTGATCCTTTTCACAGATCAACAGCGGCATGACACGATTCAAGCGGCAGGCAACGTGCATATGATTACACCGAATCTGGATCGATTGGCGGCAGAAGGGTGCCTGTATACGAACGCTCACAGCTCCAATCCGGTATGTATGCCTGCACGCCATGATCTTTTGACGGGCCTGCCGGGTAGAGCGCACGGTTATTTCACGAACAACAAGAATCGCCCGATCAAAAACTACGGATTGCCGACCATCGCACGCATATTCTCCGAGAATCATTACCGGACGGCGGCCATCGGGAAGATGCACTTTCGTCCGAGCCGTATGCATCACGGATACAGCGAGTTGATCCTGATGGAGGAAATTCCAAACCGCCGGCAGGACGATCAATATGCAACGTTTTTGGCGGATCAAGGTCTTGGCTCGATCCAGAACATTCATGGCGTCCGCGCCAATCTGTATCATATTCCGCAACAGCCGCAAATGGAGGAAACGCATCATCCGAACCGTTGGGTGGCAGACCGGGCGATCGATTGGTTAGATCGCAACGGAAACGAGTCTTTTTTCTTGTTCTGCTCGTGGATTCACCCGCACCCGCCCTGGGCGGTTCCGGAGGCATATCGCGAGTTGTATCGCGATCGCGAGCTTCCACAGCCTTCCCCGGTGTCGCGCTCCTATCCGTTCGAGCCAGCTGGCAGCGTATGGTACGGTGATCAGGAAGATGATCTCAGCATTCGGCGAATCCGGGAGGCGTATTACGCATGCGTGACGCACGTGGATTATCATATCGGCCGGTTGCTAGACCATTTGCGAGAGAAGCAGCTACTCGATGATACACTAGTTATTTTCGCTTCGGATCACGGCGACATGCTGTACGATAAAGGGTTCTTTCAAAAGTCGCTGCCCTACGATGGCTCGGCGCGAATTCCGTTGATCGTTCGATATCCGGAAAAGGTAAAGGCGGGCACGGTCTCGGAAGAATTTGTCGATTTGCTGGATGTGCTTCCTACTTGTCTAGATGCGTGCGACCTGTCTTATCCCCAAGCTCGATACGAGCTTCCGGGAGCATCGTTGTTTTCGGAGAGATCCGAACGAGATCGTAAGCATCAAATCTGTAGCTTCGGCGAGGGGGAGAACCGTTGGGTAATGGCTCGCGACAAGCATTACAAATACGTTTATTTCTATAATCGGGGAACAGAGCAGCTGTTCGATATGGAGAGCGACCCGCAGGAGCTTCATAATCTGATCGGAACCGAACGAGTGCCGAAGGACGTGATCGACGGATTAAGAAGAAAAGCGATCGATTACGAGCGGAAATGGGGACCTGATGGTGTTATCGAAGGCGATTCATTCGTTGTACTGAATGGCGGCTATTTAAGAACAGGTGCCAAATATGGCAACGTTCAATTCCATATGATGGATGAACGCGAGCCGCAGGAACGTGGCGAACAGTTTATCCGAGAATGCCATGCTGCTCTGCAAGGTGATCAGGATGTGAAGCTTAACGAAATATGCAACGAGTCGGAATATATCGAGAGATTTTTACAGTCATGGCGCCACTTTGCGGGAGACCTGCAACCGAAACGCCTTTTTAAGAACGAAAATTAAATCGCTTTCAAGAAGAATAATGCAATCGACCGTTATTAAATCAAAAAGGGAATTAAACTTAATATTACAAAAAAAACCGTCTCTCAAAATTGAAATGCATCACTTATAGTGGACATTGGAAAAACAGCTTGGTGTTTCTACCAATGAAAACTATAGGAGGTGCTTTTCGTAATGGCAAACCGGGTTGTCATGCCATTAGTGGCGAAGAACCAAGCCTTTAAGACATTGCATGCATACTACACAACAAGAATTGAAATACGCCAAATAGCGTCACTTCAGTTCGTTAGCAAAAGTCACAAGTTTTTTGGCATCGCCAATCCGATGTGTTGGGACGAAGCAGAGATTTCATGCTTCGTCCTTTTTTGGTCTGCATCGGTTTTAACAATTCACCTTAGCTGTCACGCCCTGAAATGAGATGCAGACAAGGAGGGGAAGTTTGCAAAATGTTTGTATAAATATTGCTTGGTAAAGATAAACGATCGGGGGTTCAATCAATTACTTACCGTTCAAAATTAAATGATGACAGCAAGATGCAATGGTTCAAGATATTTGCATCGATTATAGCGAAATGATGCCTTCCGGAACGGTCTGTTTTCATGCTTTACGGCTGGCGTCATATGCTTTTTCCCCCTTATCAAAGCCGATGCGTGTCATTAAGAAGTCAACAAAAGACTTTGCCGCAGGCGTAAGCGTCGATGGGGACCGGTGAATAATGCCGATCATTCGGGTAAAGAGAGGATGCAGCGGAGTACAGTAAATTTTTTCGGTCGTTTTTGGCAAAGCCATTTCGGGCAGCAAGGTAATCCCCAGTCCCGCTTCAACAGCCGAGATGATTGAATAGGTGTTGTGCAAATGATACTGTACATTAAGCCTTACCCCCGAATTTTGCATAATTTCTTCGAGCAAAGTCTCATAACCCTTCACATTGATATATGGCTCGCCCGAAAGACTTTCGACAGTCAGAACTTCCAATTGTTGTAAGGCATGCCCGATTGGCATAACCACATACATTGGGTCCCTCATAAGTGGTATGAATGCATGATCTTCGGATTCGATCGAAATGCCAAAATCAATATCCGCTTCATGGACCCACTCATGGATTTCATGATACCCTCCTTCAAAAACTTCCACATTTATTCCTGGGTACTGCCTTTTAAAAGCCTTCAAAAACTCAGGGAGGACATTTGCCATAAAACTGGGAAACGTACCGACTTTGATGGCGCCCGTTTCACAATCTAAAAGTGCTGCCGTCTTCTGTCTTATAATGGCCTCCTGGTTAAAAATCTCCCTGACATGAGGGAGGATCAGTGTGCCTGCTTCCGTGATTTTGACCATTTTATGTCCCCGTTCGAATAAATGAATCCCCAGTACCTTCTCCAGTCCAGCAATGGAATGGCTGACTGCGGATTGCGTCATGCTTAATTTCTGAGCCGCTTTAGTAAAGCTCCCGGTCTCGTATATGTTCAAAAATACCTCGAGTTGCAAGTGGGTCATTATACCCCTGCTTTCCTTATCATGAATGAAATTCATCCAAAGTATATTTATTATTCATTTGATTAATTACTTGTTCAATATATACTTAAAAATAACCAGGCACAACCTAGACAGGAGGAAATTACAGATGATAGCGATGAGAGAAATGACGATACAAGACTATAACCAAATGTATATGCTTTGGAATAAAATCGAAGGCTTGGCGTTAAGTAGCGCAGATTCTAAATCAAGCATCGAGGAATACTTGCTGCGTAATCCGGGACTTAGCTTTGTTTGCGAAGAGGATTCCAGAATCATAGGCACGATTTTGGCGGGTCACGACGGAAGACGTGGATTTATCTATCATTTGGCGGTCGATCCGGGTTATCGTAAGCAGAAGATTGGACAGCGTCTGGTGCAGCTGAGTCTGCAGCAATTGAGCGTACAAGGCATTGAGAAGTGCCACATTTTCGTCATTGATGACAATTCGGCGGGCAACGCATTCTGGTCTAAAGAGGGTTGGGAAAAGAGAAGCGGCTTTTCCGTATATTCCGTAGATACTCAGGAATAACGGATCAATAACTTGGTACTTTTGTTTCCCGTGATCTGATACATCCACCACTTTTCACGATAAAAAGGACCGCTGGCACAATGAAGTGCACCCCTTAGAATAGACATTGGAAGAACCCCTTGGTTTAACCGATGAAATTCTAGGGGGTGTATTTTTATGGCTATTAAAGGTCAAAAGTTCAAAAGATATTCTGAGGAAGTTAAGCTGGGGGCAATCCGCTTGCACGTAGAGGAAAAATGGACATATCGGCAGATCAACGATCAATTGGGAATCCAAGATCAGGGTCGGATGAAGCGTTAGATGCGAAAATACCGTGAAAATGGTGAGTTTGGTCTACTGGGTCAACGAGGAAGGCGGAAGGAATATTTAGATCAGGAGCGTTATGTTCAGCAGTTGAAATGGGAGAATACGATGTTAAAAGTGTTTGGAAATCTGGATGCAGGAGTTTTTTATTATTTAATGGTCGTAATGCTATCCTGACCGTTAGTTGAGAAAAAAAGGCAGTGACCAAAAAGCCGGCTGCCTTCAAATGTCTTCATTGAGCTATACTGCCCCTGAGATTTGGTCCATAATCGGTGTATATTAGTGAATATATATACAGACGGGATTTTGCGGAAATTCTCACTAATAATGAAAATAAGCATTATATCCGGCGTTTACTAAAGGAACTCTTCTCAATAAATATGAAAACACGCATTGATTCATCAACATTTTCTCGTTGGTTATTCTCACCAAATATGACAACACACAGGGTTTGTGTGTTGTCATAATTAGTGATAATTTTTTCATAATTGTTGAGAAATATTTTCACAATTAGTGAGAAAGTGCATGAGTATATATAAATATGCATACAAAAGTAATCGAAAAAAACCGCCATTAGGCGGTCCTCCTTAATCAATTCAGCTTTATTAAGCGTTCAACCAATTCAATTTCATCATAGGGGATCCATAATGGACCAGCGCACTATTGCCCGATTCGGATCCCTGATAATTGGGCCTTACCTTCTAATACTTCTCCTGTCTTTAATTTAATTCTAACTTTTTGAGCATAGGCTGCGGCAATTCAATTCTTAATTCTTCTATAAACTTTGATCACCTCTAAACAAATATTCGACCTATAGTATTTCGTGTTCCTGCATCGAGTATATTTATTTGCCAAATAGTTAGATAAAATACCTTTATTTCAAAAAAAATAAGGAGCCAACTGGATACTCTTATTTTAATAATATTAGTTTGCTCGCCCTAAATAGCCCTTTTGCTTTGCATTTGAAATGATACTAATTATATCATCGCTTGCAATAAGTCTATCTCTATTCATTTTTGTTTGTTCTCTTAACTTTTTGATTTCTTTTTGCGGCTGCTCAATTTTTTCTTCTAATTCATTAATATAGTCCGAATTTTCTTTAATTAAGTTATTGCTTGGAATTCTTGTGTACTTGGTTCATTAATTATTAATGTAGAATTTTCTTTCCCTTTGGGAATCTTTTTTGGGTTGAACTTCGATATTGAGTTTTCATATTTCTTTTTAAGAGTGCTATTCCAACGAAAGCTGCATGCCGCTATTGCCCGGCACGATGTTCTGGAATAACTGAAATTGATTGAACACTTGTTCCGGGAGAAGGGCACAAAATGATAATCGAGGATCTTATTCAACCTATACATTTGTGTTAGAATTGTTTCAAATTGTAAACGCTTTATATTTTGGCCTTTGTGCGCGAAGATGTTTGCTGAGTGAGCGTGCAGAGTAGGTCGTACATGCTATCCATTTAAATTCATTATGTTTGGGTGTAAGGTGGTGCAAGATGTGCTGAAGATGCTCATTGTTGACGACGACAAGTTTGAACGGGATGGTGTCCGTTTTTTGGTAGAGAAATATGGGTTTGATCTGGAAATTGCCGAAACGGGAAGCGGCGAAGGGGCGATTTCTTATCTGGATCACCATGACGTCGATATTTTGCTGTCCGATATCCGGATGAAGGGAATGGACGGACTGCAGCTTGCAGAGAAAGTACGGGAATCCGGACGGCCTATCAAGGTTATTTTCATGAGCGCCTACGGCGAATTCGAATATGCACAGCGCGCCATCAGCCTGGAGGCGGTACGCTATTTGCTGAAGCCGGTTCAGGTTGGGGAGTTTATCAAGGTATTGTCCAATGTGATCCGGCAGTGTGACCAGGAACGGCTACAGAAAGAAAAGCAGGAGCTGATGCAGGAAGCCTATTTGAAGGAGGTCCGCTATGAGAAGCAGAAAGTACTCACCAATCTCATTTTAGGGCAAACCGTGAAGGAACCAGTGCCGATGCCGATCAGCAGCATATGCGGCTATCCCTTGATCCGTATGCTAATGCTGACTTCGCGCAGTCGTTTGTTTGACCGGGAGGATTCTGAAGTGAAGCTGGCGGAGGTAGTAGACCGTGGATCTGAATTGATTCATTTGAATGAGTTTCAGGGGCTGCTTCTCGTTGAAACTGCTGCGGATGAGTCGGTGGAGGTGTTTACAGAACTGGGTCAGGAAATCATCAATCGGGTTAAGGAAGATTACGGCAAGAACATGATGGTTGCTGTTAGCGGTCCGATTGACGAGGCCAATCAGCTGTATCAGGCGTACCAGGAGCTGGAGCCCCTTCTGGAGATTTCTTTTTTTCTGGAGGAAGGAACTGTGCTGCAGGCAAACCGGACGTTCCTGACGGGGGAGGGCGATATAATGGCTTCCGTCAATGATGCCATGGAGGAAATCAAACAGTATATCCAGTTAAGCCGTTGGAGTATTGTCAGACTGAGGTTCGAGCAATTGTTCGACACCGTGCAGAACTGCAAGCAGCTCTCCGTCGTCTACATCAAATATGTATGCATGGAGATCGTCAGATCGATCTTTGACGTAACTTCGAGCAATCAACCCGGCTTGTTCAAGAAGGAGCTTGAGAAAATCAATAACGCTGCCAGATTACACGATTTGCGCAGAGTGGTGCAGGCTATTTTGGATGAGCATATCCCCTCCGGCGAAGGTTACAGGGACGGGATGCCGAAGGCAATCGAGGAAGTCGTTCGAATGATACATACCAAGTACCAAACCGATCTGTCACTGGAATGGCTGGCGAAGCAGGTCTATTTGTCTCCAAGCTACTTAAGTTATTTGTTCAAAAAGGAAAAAGGGATCAGTATCAACAAATTCATTACCATGTACCGAATGGAGAAGGCCAAGGAGCTGCTGCTGACGACGAACCGCAAGATTATCGATATCAGTCAAGATGTGGGATACAGCAATTTTCCCTATTTCAGTTCGCTGTTCAAAAGTCATTACGGCGTATCACCGTCACAATACCGGGGAGATGTGTGAGCCATGAGGAGGGAGCGTCTGTGGCTATTTGACCGGATGCGTTTCAAGCACAAGCTGTTCGTATCCTATTTGACGGTGATCATTATCCCCATTCTGGTGCTCGGGTTATACGCCTATCATCAGTCCAAGCAAATGTTGGAGTATCAGGCGCTGCAGGGAATTGAAAAGAACGCGGGCACGATCACGGAGAGCATTGAGAAGTCTCTGGAACGGTACAATCATACGATACAATCTATTATTTATAATGCGACCTTTGAGAAAATTGTGACGAACGATTATATCGACCTCGTTAATTTGTCTCGCGATCTGAACGGCTACTTGATGCCGTATTTTAACATGATGAAAAACATGGACCAGAACATTGAACAGATCATGTTCTACACTCAAAGCTCCGTTCCGGAATATGGAGATGCTATTCTCTCCGCATCACGGGTTAGCGAGGAGCGGTGGTACCATGATGCCCTTCTGGCGGCTCCGAACCGGAATCAATGGTTTTTCGAGGACGGATTGATCGTGACTGCGCAGTTCCCCAACTTTTATACGAAAGGAAATACGAACCTCGTCTATATGAGGATCAATTCGAAGGATTTGTTTAATTTATCGAATACACTGCAGGATAATGCTATTTTCATCGCAGATGAGAATCAGCGATTAATCTATGCCAACCCGAACGCTAAGCGGCGTCAACACCTGCTGTCCGGGGATTTGTCGAATGAAGACGGTAGTATGATCAGGGACGGGCAAACTTCATTTTTTCTGGTCAAGAAGGAAATCCAGCAGACGAACTGGACCTTCTATTGCTTTGTACCAACGAAGAAGTTAACAGAGGGAGCCGGCTCAATTATCAGGGTTACCCTGGGTTTGATTCTGATCTGCATTGCTGCGCTGCTCGTTATTATTTATATTTTCTCCCGAACGATGATTCGGCGTATTTATACGCTCAACTCTATGATGAAGCGGGTAGAGATGGGGGATTTGAGCCTTCGGGTAGCAAGCACGTCCAGAGACGAGATCGGAGAGATGACAAACCGGTTCGGACGAATGCTGATCAGGCTTAATGAATTGATTGACGAATCTTACCGCAGCAAAATTGTGCAGAAGGAGGCGGAACTGAGAGCGCTGCAGTGGCAAATCAACCCGCATTTTTTGTACAACACGCTATCTTTCATCAACTGGCAGGCGATAAAAAGCGACTCTCATGAGATCAGCCACGTGGTGACCTCTCTTTCGAAGTTTTATCGGACGGCGCTCAACCGGGGGAACAATATTACCTCTGTCAGGGATGAGCTCGAAAATATGAAGTCCTATGTGGAAATTATTCAGATCATGCGTGACTACAGCTTTGACGTTGAATATGAAATTGAGGAAGCGGTATACGTTTGCCACACGATCCATCTGATCCTTCAGCCGCTTGTCGAGAATGCGATCCTCCATGGCATTGACCAGAAGGAGGCGGGACGCGGCCTGCTGACAGTGAGGGCGAGAATATGTGACGAGATGATTGCCTTTGACGTGGAAGATAACGGGCCGGGAATGCCGCCGGATACGGCCGAGAGAATACTGACGGTGTATTCCACCGGCTACGGGCTAAAAAATGTGAATGACCGAATACAGCTTCTGCACGGGCCGGAGTACGGGATTTCCGTCAGCAGCCAGCTCGGGCAAGGCACGATCATGACCATCACCGTCCCGCAATATCAACAAAATACCACGGATAGATGATAGAGTTTTGGCCGGTGGACAAGCGCCCCATGAAGTCCGTAAAAAACTGAATCATTTCCAAAATATTTGATAATTTCTTTATTTTGAGCCTCTGCTATAGTTTTCACTATAGAAAGGGGTGATGACAATGAAAGAATCATGTACATCCAAGGTGCATAACGCATGCTGACAAAAGATACCAGGAAAAAGATCAAGCAGTACCGTGTCCTGCTGCTGATGATTGTCCCAGCGGTCATTTATTACATGATTTTCAACTATGCTCCGATGTATGGTGTGCTGCTAGCTTTTAAGGATTTCAAGATTACGCAGGGAATTTTAGGGAGTCCTTGGGTCGGGTTCAAGCATTTTAAAATGATTTTTGAAGATCCCTACTTCTACACGGTACTACGCAACACGCTCATTATTAGTGTATACAAGCTTCTCTTTGGTTTCCCCGTTCCGATTCTGTTTGCCTTAATGCTAAGCGAGATTACCAGTACGAAATTCAAAAGGGTGGTACAGACGGTATCGTATTTGCCGCATTTCATCTCTTGGGTTGTATTAGGGGGGATTTTCTTTACGATTTTCTCGCTTGATGGTCCGGTCAATATGATTGTCCACCTGTTTGGCGGCGAGAAAGCGCTCTTTCTGGCAGATGAACGATATTTTCGGACGATTCTGGTTGTTACGTCCATCTTTCAGGGCTTTGGCTGGGGCTCGATCATTTATTTCGCTGCATTATCGAATATTGATCCCCAACTGCATGAAGCGGCTGTCATGGATGGCGCCGGACGCTTTCAACGGATGTTCCACATCTCCATCCCTATGCTTGCTCCAGTAATCGCTATTATGCTCATTCTGTCCATGTCGGGCATACTGGATGCCGGATTCGATCAAATCTTCAATATGTATAATGTCAAAGTGTATAACGTCGCGGACATTATCGACACTTATGTGTACCGCAAAGGCCTGGTTGAAATGGACTACAGTTATGCTACAGCCGTAGGATTGTTCAAATCGGTCATCGCTTTGATCTTGATTGTTACCGTCAATACTATAGTGAAGCGGCTAGGCGGGAAGGAGCACGCATTATGGTAGAGTTTCTAACGAAGGAGCGGTCAGTATGATGAACATCAAGAAGACGACGGGGGACAAAGTGGTGGACGCCCTGCTGTATCTGATTCTGCTGCTGATCATGATCGCTACGCTTTACCCGTTCTGGACGCAAATTGTCATTTCGCTTGACGGAGCGGATACGGAAGGAGCCGCTTATGCCACGGGCCTGGTTCTCTTCCCCAAGCAATGGACATTCGGAAGCTACAAACTGGCCATGGAGTTCGATGAACTGTGGAGAGGGTACTGGAATACCATTGTTCGTACGACCGTAGGTGTCGTTGTATCCGTATTCTTTACGTCGCTGGCCTCTTACCCGCTGGCCAAAAAAGACCTTCCGTTCAATCGGACGCTGACCAGCTTCATCCTGTTCACGATGCTCTTCGGCGGCGGCTTGATCCCTACTTACCTCATCATCAAAGAACTTCATATGTTGAATACGTTATGGGTACTTGTCATCCCCGGTATGATCGGATCATTCAACGTACTGATTATGCGAAATTTCTTCAGATCCATTCCACATGAACTTGAAGAATCGGCTAGAGTCGATGGAGCCGGCTATCTTCGAATATTCGTTCAAATCGTCATTCCTCTCTCAAAACCTGTACTTGCCACCATTGCTCTGTGGGTTGGAGTCGGGCACTGGAATGCCTGGTTCGACAGCATGATCTATATTTCAGATCCGCACAAGCAGGTGCTGCAAATTGTATTGCGCAAAATAATCATTCAGAACGATATGACAGATATCAATAATGTGATCCAGAACATAGGGAAGGAGACTGTCTTCTCCGGCAGGCAGCTGCAGGCGACGGTCGTCATGCTTTCCATTATTCCGATGCTCGTGGTATATCCGTTTATTCAGAAATATTTCGTTAAAGGCGTTATGATCGGCGCGGTTAAGGGTTGAATGCTCATGCTTGAAAGCGATCTCAAGAAAGGGATGATTGAATTGAAGAGAAGCTGGTTGAACGGAATATTGGCAGGTGCCCTGCTTATCTCGGTCCTGTCGGCCTGCAGCAAGACGGAATCCACCAAGGGAGCCGATCCCGGCAGCGCCCCGGAGAATGGAACTAAGGCCGAGGAGAAGATGAAGCTGACATTCTGGAATTTGGATGATGCGACAACCACGAATTCACCCATTGTTGAGAAGCTGAAACAGGAGTACAACATCGATATTGATTTTATTAGTTCATCAAGAGATGCAATGAAAGAAAAGCTGAACCTAATGATCGCTTCCAACGAGATCCCCGATTGGTGGAAGGAACCGAACTTTCCCGATTACGACAAGCTGATAGAGCAAGGGGTTGCGACTGAGATCCCGCAGAATTTGATCGAGCAGTATATGCCCAAATATGTTGCATGGTTAAAAAGATATCTGGGTGACGATCCCTTCAAATATGTTAGAAGAGACGACAAAATCTATGGACTGCCGGTTATATGGGATATCGGAATCGACGGCATCCAGCTTGCTTTCCGCAGTGACTGGATGAAGAAGGTCGGTATCGCCAAAACGCCGGAAACGCTGGAAGAAATGGAAACGGCACTGACCAAATTCCGGAATGACGACCCGGACGGCAATGGCAAAAAGGACACTTATGGCATCACTGCTTCGGCAGATAATATCGAATCGATGTTCAGTTCCGTATTTGGCGCTTTTGATGCGTATCCAAATATCTTCCGGGTAAAAGACGACAAGATTGTCCGCGGCGAGATTGAGCCAGGGGCCAAAGAGGCGCTTACCGTGCTGAACCGCTGGTATAAAAATGAATTGATCGACCCTGAATTTGTCGTTAACAAAGGGAGCAACGTTGAGGATAAAGTGCTGGCCGACAAGATCGGCGCCATAGAATACTATTGGTGGTCATTCCTTCCGGGCAATGCCTTCCTGGGCGGCGAACAATGGTATGACAAGCTCAAAAAGAAGAATCCGGATTTTAATTTTGAAACGGTGGGCGGCGTCAAGGGTCCAAGTGGCAGCTACGGTATCTCACAATACAATCCGGCTTTCGCTTCCGGCATCATGTTCGGCAAGCAGCTGGCACAGAATCAAAACAAGCTGATCAAATATATGCAGGTATTTGAAGCTACGGAGTTTGAGCCAGCTATGTATGAGCTGATGAACTTCGGCGTGGAGGGTCAACACTGGAAGAAGAGTGATAAAGGTACGGTCGAATTCATCCCGCCGTACGATGATGAAAAAGTACGCAAAAAAGCTGGAATCGGCGGTTTCTCTTTGCCAGGCTCCTTCAATGATTACAATTTCCAAACCGCATATACGTCAGATCAAGACTTGCGCAAATTGGCGCAAGATACCCGGGCGAAAGGTACACAAGTGATCGATATTCTATCACCGTTTAATAAGCCGGTGTACAACGATTATCAAGATAAATTAAAGCAGTTCACGCTCACCGCCTACATCGACTTTATAACGGGCCGCAAATCTCTCGATGAATTCGATAAATTTGTTGCCGAGTGGAAGAAGATGGGCGGAGACAAGGTGCTGGAAGAAGCTCAAAAAATATATGATGAAAATTTAAAATAATTTGTTAGAAAAGTGGGTGGCCTTATTCCAGCGTTAGATGAAAAGAGGGCCTCCTTACATTTCCTAAAACGTTAGAGGTCATTAAGGAGGAAACCAAACCATGCTTAATATAAAGGCTGGATCGATGGAAATTCGAATCAGCGATACCGGGGAAGTGACGGCGCTTTCAGATGCGAGAGGTCAGAAATCGTATGTGAACACAGCGTACAACTCGCCGCTCATTCGTCTTGCGACCGGGCAGCAGTTAGAAGTGCCTTCAGCGGCAAAATACGATACGGCGTCCGAAGAGTTAACGTTATATTATCCTGGTGGCGCTTTCGTGACCATTTCCACAGCAAGCAGGGAATGCTATGCAACCTTTGAGGTGATCTGTATCGACGGTGCAGATCCGGATACATTGATCTGGGGACCAATCGTCATGTCGATTGACGCCTCGATCGGAGAATCGGTAGGCGTTGTTCAAGGCGATGATTTTGCCATCGGGATGCAGGCACTGAATATGAAAACCGTCGGGGGCTGGCCAGCCGAGCTGGGAAGGATGGCATTTGTCCAGCCGTCCTATGCCGCCAGCGACAATGCGGATTCCGGCGGACGGCAGCTGTCCGACAATAAGTTCGACTACGAAGTGTCTACGGCTTGGCCTGTAGTCAAGGGGGGGAGCTTGCTGCAGTCATTCGCCCGCAACAGGACAAAACCCGCGCATCGCCCGGTATGGAATTTGACGAATGCAGAAGTAGAGGGCATGGACGGTGATGACGCCCATATTCCGGGAACCAAAATTGCCTTGTTCGGCTGTCCGGTTGATCGGGTGCTGGCGACAATTGAAGCGATTGAGCTTGGAGAAGGGCTGCCTCATCCGGAATTTGACGGTGTTTGGGGGAAAACGTCGCACGTGGCTACCCGGTCTTATTTAATTACCGATTTTTCTGAGGAGACGATTCAAGCGGCCGTACGGTATACGAGGCTTGCCGGTTTGAACTATGTATACCATCCGGATCCGTTTGAGAACTGGGGGCACTTCAAGCTAAAGCCCAAGTATTTCCCTGACGGGGACCGAAGCTTGAAGCGATGTGTCGAGCTGGCGGAGAACGAAGGGGTACATGTGGGCATTCATACCTTGTCCAACTTCACGACGCTGAACGATCCTTATGTTGCTCCCGTGCCTGATGAAGGGCTGGAAAAGGTCGGCACGGCGAAGCTGACGGCATCGATCGGATCGCTCGACCAGGAGATCGGGATCGAAGATCCTCGGCCGTTTACAGTCAACTTGTTCCGGCGTACGGCCAAAATTGATAAGGAACTCATCGAGTATGGCGGTGTTTCGGAGAACGCTCCGTGGAAGCTGACAAGCGTCAAACGCGGCATACACGGAACTGCCCCGGCCCCGCATCTGGAAGGATCGGAAATCGGCCGTTTATGGGATCATCCGTATGATGTTGTGTTCCCGAATATCCGGCTGCAGGACCGGTTCAGTGAACGGATTGGCGGATTGATGGCTGAGGCTGGACTAAAGCAAATCTCATTTGACGGTTTGGAAGGCTTGTATGCGACAGGACAGGACGGTTACGGCGTAAACCGGTTCGTGAATATGTGCTACGAACGCTGGGGCGGAGAGGTCATCAATGATGCGAGTATTGTTGTGCCCAATTATTTATGGCATATATTTACCCGCTTCAATTGGGGTGAACCGTGGGGCGCTCGTACCCGCGAAGGTCAGCTTGAACTGCGGCTTAGCAACCAGCGCTATTTCGAACGGAATTTCATACCGCCCATGCTTGGCTGGTTTCTGATCCGTTCTGCTTCAGAGCGCTTCGAAGCGACTACTCTGGATGAAATTGAATGGGTGCTGTCGAAAGCGGCAGGTTTTAACGCCGGCTTCTCACTGGTGGCCGACATGGCTGTACTTGAGCGTAACGGCAATATCAATATATTGCTCGATAGCGTGCGTGTCTGGGAGGAAGCCCGGCATGCGAAAGTTTTTACCGCGGAGCAGCGCCAACGGCTTTGCGATGCAAAAAGCGATTGGCATCTGGAGGAAGCGGGAAGAGGGAGATGGAATCTGTATCCGATTGCTATCTCCAAACCGTTCGTTTGCAGCCCGGAAGAGCTGCAGCCCGGTCAGCCAGGAGGCGCTGATTGGGCCTTTTACAATAATTATGCGGCTCAGTCCCTCCGTTTCTGCCTGCGCGTGATGCCTTCTTACGGCAATGAAGATGCAGAAGTCAAGGATCCGACGTTTTATACGAACGGCACGTATATGACTTTTGAAACTGAAGTTGCTGTCAATGAGTATCTAGTCTGCGAGGGCACCTCCGAGGGCAAAATCTATGACCAGAACTGGAATCTCTTGAGAACCGTCAAGACATCCGCCGAGGCGCCGACTGTAGCCGCAGGCGGGCAGACATTGTCGTTCAGTTGCAAATTCAAGGGTGATCCCAAGCCGGTTGTCAGTGTTAAAGTGTTCACCCGGGGTGAACCGGAGCAGATCGAAGCGAATTAGCAGCGCAGTTGCCGCGCAGTGACAAGGAGCTTACCCAAATCGAGTTTGAGGTCCGGCGAATTTTGCTTGCTGACAATTTGCCCAAATATCTTACAGTGGACGACAAAAAACGGGCTGGTCAAGAATAAATCCTTAGGCCAGTCCGGTTTGCTATGATTCTCTTTAATCGTATTCTTCGTATAGCATCTTTATTGAGGGTATTATGTCTGATGCAAAGCCAAAATGCCCAGACTGTAAAGTTGAAGGTATTGAGCACAGGTGTTTTTGGCTTGAAACAAATGTGTCATAAAGCATGCTTTTTGGAACAGCAAGAAAGGGACTGTTCGAGAATTAGGCATCGAGGATCGTTTTATATTTATTGATAAGAAAAGTGGTAAGGACTTTGACCGTCCTCGCTATCAAGCCATGCAGCTGATGATCCGTGAAGGCGACCTGGTTTATGTAGATGCACTTGACCGGCTTGGTCGAGATTATGATGGGATCATTCGGGAATGGAAGCATATTACACGCGAAGTCGGCGCAGACATTGTCTGCCTGGATAATGAAACCTTGTTCGATAGTCGAAAGTTTAAAACAATGGGGGACTTCGGAAAAGTGATGGAGGATCAGTTTTTAAGCCTCCTAGCATACGTGGCTGAACAGGAGCGAAAGAAGAACGGTCAGGATAGTGTAAAACAATGTATTATATTTATGAAACGGATCTTCGTGCTATCTGTAACGGCAAGTTTCAAGGCCATCCTTTGTGGGATGGCCTGCCCTATCAATTTTAAATAACTTTGCTCAATAACCTACCGAATTCCTTAAAGCAAGAATATTTTCCTGAAGGAACGTTTGATTTTTTTAATTCCTCTGTTGTTACACCAAACAACCGCGCTGAAAGCATCGTAAAAATCATAAAATGGCAGCACTCTTTCCAGAGCCAACATAGTTCGAATCGATTGATAACCTTCAATGAACGGTATCTTTGTTCTCGGATTGACTTCCCAAAAATATCGATTGACTTTAGTAAAATCTATTTCCGACACGATCCACCACGGGCACTCACGAAATCAATAATGCCAGCAACCTCGTTACCATTCACCAATATATTACCTGGTCTAAAATCCATGTGAACAATGCAAGGTCCGTCAAGATCCGGTAAAGCAGAGAAGACCCCATCAAAATGAATAATACATCTTTCATACAATTTTGAGTCGAGAATCTCTTTGCATGGCTCTTTCCACTCACCATGATAAGATGCATCCACGGACTGAATTTGCAGATGAGCGGGTTAAAGTAGAGCGGAAATCTGTGCACTGCATTCCTTCAATTTTTTACTAACTGCACGGTCTCTCTTTCGGTTTAAGCGCGCTGCAGGGCCGGATATAGCTAATGCTGCGATCACAATGTCATTATAAAATATTGGTACAGCTACGCAGCGTAAACCCACTTCTGTTTCTTCATCATCAATGGCATACCCTTGTTGACGGATTACGTTTAGATGCTGTTTTAATAAATGATTGTCGTCAAAGGTATGCTTCGTTGCTTTGTACTGGGTAAGATGTGTAAGCATTTTTTTTAATTTTTCATCACTTAGGTGAGCTAGAATGACTTTCCCAAAGGCACTTAGATGAGCATAAGCGGAATCACCTACAGATGTATGACTACGGATGGCATGATTGCCCTCTACGACTTGTACTGTCATGACTTTCATTCCATCTAGTATCCCGATATATGCAGTTTCCCCAAGCTCCTGCGCTAATTGATGTAGGGGTGGAACAACTAGCCAATTAAGCCGAGTGTTGGCAGACAATGAATAGTTCCCCTTTAAATCGGAAGCTTTGTAAGTGTGGCCTTCTTTTTGAATAAAACCAGTCATTTCAAGAGTATATAGCAGACGAAAGGTTGTAGATTTGTTAAGGTTAAACCGGTCCATGATCTCAGTTAGTCTCATGGGCACGCCCTGCTGCAAGGCATCAAGAATGAGCAGTCCTTTTTTTAGTGTTGAAACCTCATATTGATCCATTGATTCACCTCTAAGTATTCTTATTGATGTGTGTTCATGATTATCAATGTGGTTCCAGGTTTGATGGAAGCATGATTCTTAACGGCAATCAAATATATCTTAAATTTATTATTGACATATTAAATAAAAACCTTTGCATTTTCAATTTTAGCTTGTATAAAGTGAAATTGTACAGGCACGGTCTTTTGCAGGAGGACCTAAACTGACTCCAATGAATATGTTCTTATTTAAGGATTGTTCAAAGATAAAACGAACGAATCTGTAACCATTAGAAAATTATCCTGTTTCTGGCTTGATGCAGAACATATCCACGTAATTTCGTATTTATATGGGGATTATGCCTGCTCACGAATACATGAATCGGGCGTTATGGTAAACATCGAAAAGCACTAAATTAACGGAATATGTATGAAAAAAAAAGAGGGCAAGGGCTTATGCCCCACCCTCTCATCTCTCTCTCAGAAACAGGCGGACGCCTTCAACTGCATAAGCATGATCCAACTCGCCGGTTAATCCTCCAACTGTAACTGAACCGACTACGCCAACACCTTTAACACGGATTGGGAATAGAACCACCCACCGCTTGATATTCTGCAGCAGAAAGCAGGGAGTGTTCTGCATGCGAAGCACCACTTTGGGTAAAACGCTCCGCGATATAGGCAGAACTGCGGTTATAGTGATCGACGATCCGTTTTTTGCGATACAACCATGTGTAATTTTCTTCCGAGGTGCCATCCATCAGGTGCGTGAACACGGGAACTCGGTTACGTTCAATATGAATGGCAACAGCCACATTGTTTTCTTCGGCATACTGCACAATCCGGTTTCCAATAGCAAGGGCATCTTGATGGCTAAAACTTGCAAATTCCAATTCTTTCTCCAAAAGATCTAAGGCATTCAAATTCATTTATCCTCTCTCCTCAATAAAAAGTTTCTGTTTCATGTCCATTCTGTAATTGATTACTGCCAATAAAAAAGCGAATCCCGCCATAATCGCACCAATCCAAGCCGTGTCCATAACATGCATATGGTCTACTGCAAGCCCCCCCAATGTTGAACCAGCGGCAATCCCAATGTTAAATGCAGATATATTTAATGCAGAAGCGACATCCTTTGCAGAAGGTACCAGCTTTTCTGCAAGCATTAGAATGTAGGCCTGTACGCCGGGAGACATCATAAATGCGAACAAACCGATGATTATTAGGGAAAAAATGGTGAGCATTTTGTTGGGAAGTAGCCAGATTTGCAGCAGTAGGGCAATGGCCTGAAACAGGAATACGAAACGAAGTGCCTTTACAGGATGTCCATTTGCTAATTTTCCCCCGACGATATTCCCGATTGCCACGGCAATCCCATAAATCAGCAGCAGCCATGAAATAGACGAAGCTGAGTACCCGCTAATCTCTTCAAGGATTGGAGAGATATACGTAAATAGGGCGAAAGTTCCACCGAAACCGAGCACCGTCATGAGTAAAGCAGTAATGATCCTGGGGTTAGCAATCAAACTTCCTACATCTCTCAAGCTCGGCGAGTGCATTGAACGCGGGACTTTTTCTACGGCTACAAGACTGACCAATAATGCGATCAGACCTAATACAGCGACACCGGCAAACGACATCCGCCAGCCAAATTCTTGTCCGATATAGGTTCCAAGGGGAACCCCGAGAATGGTGGCCACGGTTAACCCGGTGAACATAATAGAAATGGCGGTGCCTTTTTTATTTGCTGGGACCATATCAGCCGCCACTGTAGCTGCAACAGCGAAAAATACACCATGAGAAACAGCTGTAATTATTCTAGACAAGAGCAAGACCGAATAGGTCGGAGCTACAGATGCCAGAGCATTCCCTGCAGTGAACACGATCATAAGGAATACCAAGTAACCTTTTTTAGGCAACTTCCCGGTCATTACTACGACGATCGGTGTTCCAATGGCTAGGGCCACTGCATATCCAGACACCAGTGTTCCTGCTTGCGTTACCGTGATCCCAAGATCGGTTGCCACCTCTTGTAGAATACCGACAATAACAAATTCTGTTGTTCCAATGGCAAATGCACTTAACGCAAGGGAGATTAGTGCAATAATGATTTTTGAATTCATACGTTCACCTCCTTTATGTAGGCTAATACTAAGTTAGGTATCAATAAAGTTCAAATAAAGAGATAAAAGTTTCAATAATCGAAACTAGTATCGAGGCAATGCAGAGATAATAACGATAAAAGAACGTAATGTTCATAATTAAACGGTGACAATCTATACACATCCATCATATCGATAATTGTCTCTATATTTTTTCGGTATGGGAGTGTACAGTCGTTGTTATGACGTGTGAAAAGACGTACAGTCCCGGACTCCTGCGAGAAAACTGTGTAATTTTAATATCATTCCGGTTCCAGGATGGTTAAAATCAGACTCGTAGTCCCGCCACGTCTCGGCTTTTTTTATCATTTAACGATATAAAATCGTTGTTATTGTTAAAAAATCGTATTCTGAATTAAAGACTTATCGTTTGGATTTCAATAAGATACATATGAACGAGCTTATGAAGAATTGCTGCTTAACACACTTTTAAATAAAGGGGAGACAGCGATTGAAAAAAGGCCTGACGAAAGCTGGAATCGGAAATGTGGACGACGTCCTTTTTATTCAAAAAGCCGCTGAATATGGATTCGCGGCCGTGGATTTAGATATGAGGAGCATCATGCATGAAGCTGGATTAGACAAGATTAAGACGACTTTAGAAACGAACGGGATCGTCATTGGTGCCGCCGATTTGGGCGTGGACTGGCGAAACGGCAGCGATGCATTTGCGCGCGATCTCTCGAAATTGGCCGGTTATGCAGCAGCTGCAAACCAGCTTAAAATTCCGATATTCACGACCTACATTCTGCCTTCAACCGATGAAAAGCCAGCGCTATATATGGCCAGAGTGATTCACCGATTAAGGGACTGCGCCAAGATTCTGGGCGGTCAAGGCATTAAGCTTGCGCTGGAATTCGTTGGTCCGCATCATCTTCGTACGGCGTGGAAGCATCCATTGATTTGGACCATAGACGAGACTTTAGAACTGATTGATGCCATCGATCTGCCCAACGTCGGATTGCTCCTGGATTGTTATCATTGCTATACAACAGAAATGGGGGCAGACCGGTGGAACACCCTGCGGCCGGAACAAATTGTCCATGTGCATATCAATGACGCCAAGGATAAACCGATCGACCAACTACAAGACAATGAGCGTCTATATCCAGGAGAAGGGGTGATTGATGTCGGCGGGTTCTTGCGCAGCCTTGAACGTCTGGGATATGACGGCGTGGTTTCTCAAGAGGTACTGACACAAGAAGAACAGGACACCACGGTGGATGCATTATTTGAGCGTTCCCGCGCCGGGTTTGCAAGAGCATTTGATTTTGGCGGATAAATAGGTGCGAAGCACTCTATGGACGGAGGATGACATGGAAAGCAGCATCAATGGAATCGAACGGTTGTCGCCTTTTGTGCGCACTGTAAAGATTAGCGAGACCCAGTACCTTGTGGGAGAATGGGTGGATTATGATCATGTTTTTACGTACATCGAACAAGGTGAAGCTGAGATCATTTTGGACGGCATCCAATACGAAATCAAGGCGGGGGACGCCATTCTGATTCCACCGATGAAGCTTCATTTTATTCGGTCCACTTCCGATGAGCCCTTAATTCAATATATTTTTCACTTTGATCTGTTTCATTGGGATGACCAGAGCCAGTGGCATGAAACCGGCGTTTATAAAGGGCAGAGCATCAAAATTAAGCCGGAAGAAGAAATCTTGTCAACGCTGTATCCGATTTCGCATATCCACCCGGCACATCGTTTAGAGCTGTATAAGCGATTTCATCTCCTTTGGCAGGAATTTGTGAACAAACGCCCATATCACCGGATTTTCATGAAATCGCTTGCTTTGGAATTGCTTATACACTTTTTAAGAAACCAGCATGCATCCCAAGAAGGAAAGGGAACCAAGACGAAAGGCTGGGCATCGATCGAAAAAGCGATTTTATACATCCAGCAGCAATTCAGCGACCCCCAGCTAAACCTGGAGCAAATCAGCAGGCATGCGGGGCTGTCGACAAATCATGTATCGCATCTCTTTAAAGAACAGCTTGGAATTACCGTATACAAATATTTGACTTACGTTCGAATGGAGGAAGCCAAAAGAAGATTGCTTGAAAACGATCTTTCGATCACACAAATTTCAGAAAAAGTAGGATTTACGACCATTCACGCGTTCAGTAGAACTTTCAAAACGATCGTTGGGCTCACAGCTTCTCAGTTTATTGAAGCTCATTCGAATACAGTTGATAACTGGGTCAAACCTTTTTCAGAGGAGGATTAGATGGAGAACAAGAAGATTATATTTACCGCTCCTTGGCAAGTCGAGGTAGAAACGGATGTCATAGAGGACGTCCACATTGGGAAGCATGAGGTGCTGGTTCAGAAAAAATATTCCTTGATCAGTCCTGGCACCGAACTGGCCTGCTTATCGGGAAATGAAGGCTGGTTTCAAATGCCCGGTGTGCCGGGATATTCTTCCGTAAGCGAAATCATCGAGTTAGGGGAAGAGGTGCAGGGGTTTAAGCAGGGCGATTATGTTTTTCACTATGGAGATCACAGCTTGTACTCTGTAGTTTCAGCGAGCGGGATCTTTTTGAAAGCACCATCCGACTTGCCGCTTCATTGGGTACCCTTCACCCGGATGGCTTCGGTTGCCATGACATCTCTTCGGGTATCGGATATCGAGCTTGGAGATCACACGGCCGTGACTGGCTTAGGACTCATCGGCAACATGGCGGCTCAATTGGCCACTTTACAAGGCGCATCCGTCATCGGAATAGACCTGTCCAACAATCGATTGGTGACGGCACAAGCAAGCGGGATCGAGAATACGCTGCAGTCGGGTCCCGCGGTTCAAGAACAGATAAGGGAGATTACTCGCGGCAAAGGGGTGACGACCTTGATCGATGCTACGGGCATACCCCAAGTCGTTAGAGAGGGACTGCCATGGGTGGCAAAGTATGGTGAAGTAATCCTGCTCGGAAGTCCGAGAGGGGAGTATCGCGACAACATAACGGATCTTCTTAACTACATTCACTTAGATGGACACGGGTGCATCACCTTTAAGGGAGCGCATGAATGGAGATATCCCGTGGAACCTGATGCCTTTGTGAAACATTCGTTAACCCGGAATTCACATATTATTTTTGATCTCATGAAAAGGAATAAACTGAAGATCGATCCTTTGATCAGCCACATCGTAAAACCGGAGCAAGCCGCCCAAGCATATGAAGGCCTGCGAAATGACAAAGATCATTATCACGGTGTCCTGTTCGACTGGTCCTAAAGCATGGAAACTGCACTGTCTCTTAGCTGTGAAATGCAAACAGAGAAAGCTGTCCGACGGACGGAACTGACCCCGTAATGTGAGAGAAATTAAAACACCTTCAAGTGAAAAAACGATGTGGAGGACAACTTGGAGGTGTTTTTGCGCTGGCAACATGAGTTATGCTGTAAGACGACAAGAACATATATGCTTATTAGCAAGCAATACGGAATAGATGCATTAAACAAAGTGATCCGTAATCCTCATAACATTAATGGAATCTTTCAATGTTCTGAGCTGGAACTGCATAAGAAAATGGTTGAGTATATAAAGAAATAATACTTTTACGACAGCGTTTTTAGCCCGGTAATAAACCGGGCTATTTTCTGCATATGTTAAGAAAATTTTGATCGATCATCAATAGCAGTAAGACGACTAAAACCGCAAATGGGGTACATATAGCCACAATAGAAGCTGGAAAATATAGGCTGCTTTTTGTTGAACTAACGGGCAGGATAGCTTAACTCTTCGGAGAAAAGCCAGAGTAGAAATTCGTTTGTATGATAATTTCTTAATGATCCAGCCGTCTTCATAGGTATCAGTCTTCTAGTGCATACATGAATCCTCTATGAGCCAGAGTTCCTGTTGATCCACAGTATGCCAAGTCGAATTTGCCGTATGAGGCACTGTACATAATGCTAGTTCGGATTCGGTAAATGCAGCAATTAAGAGTTTTCAAGAACTGACGTGTTATAATGATAAGCATTTAGTCATTGGTGATATGCTTGAACTTGGTGATCATGAAGAAGAGTTTCACCAAATAATTGGGCACTTAAAGATAAAATGGGGTTGGCAAATGCACTAAATCAAGCAATTAAGAAAGTCGAGCAGATGGTTCCTCATAGCTTTGCAAGCCGGCGTCCCGCAAAGTTCTTCCGATATAGCCCAACTCTCGACGTGCAGCGGCATCGTTGTCGGTGAACTCACGACCAATCATGCGTATCATCGAGCGTGAGATCGGCGGATCGCCGTCTTTCCGCGTGACGGCCCAGATCGTGTCGAACAGCCGGCCAATGGCAGAGACGAGCCAGTAGGACTCAACATTGGGGTCCCGCCAACAAACGTCAAAAGTTGAAGGGGCCTTTTATTACGTTAAAGAGTAATCAACATGTCCAGAAATTTTAACTTGAAGGAGCGGGGATCAAAATCGAAAATGATGGACGGATGCATTTGAAATTGCGGCGGATATCGGGTTTTATATCCATTAGCGAAGTCCGATAAGGATGAACTCCTTCGTATTCAAGAAAATTGGTACTGTAATGACCTTATCTAGATCTGAATACGGAGTGCTTTAAGGAAGGAGAAGGTCGCTTTTGGCGAGCCGAGACTTGATTTCATAATCGATGTATGTAGATGAATAAACATGTAAATCCGATTTTGCAGGAATTCTCACTAATACTGAAATGATGAGAAATATTTTCACAATTAATGAGAAAATTCATAAATATACACTAATATGTATACAAAAGTAATCAAAAAAACCGCCATAAGGCGGTACTCCGTAATCAATTCAGCTTTATTAAGCGTTCAACAAATTCAATGTCATCATAGGGGATCCAAAATGGACCATTGCCAGTTCGTACTTTTGCCCGATTCGGATCCCCTGATAATTGTGCCTTACCCGGTATTCCTTCTCCTATCTTTAATTTAATTCTAACTTTTTGAGCATAGGCAGCGGCAATTCTTAAAAATGGAGAGAGGGTAAATGCCCATCACAGAGAAAACCAGCATCACCTATTGTTTTTTACATTAGATGAACCACTTTTGATTTTTTACATAACTGTTACAAATAACGTACATTTTTCATTGTAAGCAGATTTTAACGGAATAGGTTGCCGCCTATTTCACTCGGGTCATTGGTGAATATAATGTGATATCTGTACCATCTAAAGGAGTGCGATATGACTGTTTATCGGATATTGTTTTTGGAGACCCACCCAATGTGGATTTATGGATTACCGAAAGGATTTGAAAAGTTAGGTCATAAAGTCAAAACATGCACGCCGAGTAAGAAAGCGGAGCAACTGATTAAGCAGTTCAAACCTACGCTTATTATGGCCATGGGGTGGACACCTGCGAACAGCACCCCGAGCAAACAACGCCTTATTGCCAAACTTGTCAGAATGTCGAGGGCTCCATTTGTTTATTGGTCAACCGAAGACCCCGGTTATACCGAGGTTTTCTCTCTACCGCTGATTCGCAGAACAAAGCCTGACTTTGTGTTTACAATTCACGGTCCCACAGTTCAAAAATTTCGAAAAAAATCCCTCCAAGTAGCCCATCTTGATTTCGGAAGTGATCCCGCAACCCACCGACGGTTGAAGAGCGTCAAGAAATATAAAGGAGAAGCTGCGTTGGTAGCCAACGCTTATCCGCAATTATATGTTCAGAAGCCTGGACACTACCGATTCAACTCATTAAGAAAGCTGGTCAACCCTCTCTTAAAAACAGGGGTAAAGGTAGACCTCTATGGACGATATTGGGGAAATATGAAAAAAATATTTGACGCAAAAGTTCCGAAATCATCGATTCACGGTTACTTACCTTACAAGGAGGCTATTAAGGTCTACAACTCCGTAAATTTTGTCATTGGTCCGCAAAATGCGGAAGACCGGCTTACTCAAAGAACCTATGAAATTTTAGCTTCCGGCGGATTGTTGATTACTGATGATACCCCTGAGGTACGTAAATGGTTTAGACCGGGACGGGATTTGCTGGTATCGTCTTCGGAAAAGGAAACGAAAAAACTGATTCTTAAATATTCAAAGAATGCAAAATTAAGAGAGAAAATTCGTGCAAACGCCGTTAAGGCGGCTGCCAGACATACGTATCAAAAACGGGCGGCCTATGTGATTAAGACTTTGAGAAATCACGGCATTATTTAATCTGCATGGAGAGTAGTTCTGAAACGGTGACAAATTGAAAACCTTGTTTCTTAAGCCTTCGTACAATGCTGGGCAAAGCTTTGGCGGTTTGGCGAGCGGAATCGCTGGCATGAAACAATAGAATGTCTCCAGATTTGACGTTGGTACTGGATCTCCGAATAATGTTTCTGATCCCGGGATTCGTCCAATCGAGTGAATCCACTTTCCAATGAATGGTTCGGTAGCCCAACTTACCAAGTAGTCGGATGACACGTTGGTCCATATCTCCATTAGGGGTCCTGATAAGACGACATTTTACACCTGTTACTCTGAGAATATCCTTTTCTGCCTTCTTCACTTCCCGGGTAATCCATGCATTGTTGTGTTCCGTGTAATTTTCGTGTAGATGGCCATGGGACCCGATTTCATATCCTCTAGCTTTCACTTTTCGAGCCAGTTCCGGTCGTTGAATGACCCAGGTACTGGACAGGAAAAAAGTCGCTTTATTAACATGATGGGCGGACAATGTATCCAATACGGGTGTTAGAACTTTATTCCCCCAGCCCACATCAAATGTTAGGGCAATACACTTTTTCCGCGTCTTTATATTGTAAACCGCTTCGTAGGACATATTTATCTTACTCCTCCCTTTTCAATATATATATGTTGATTCTGTAAATTTGATCATGTAGGTGTCATATACAGGATGGTGATGGCGTGAAAATTTTGTTTCTGGAACGAGGAAAGTTGTGGTCGTACGGATTGCCGGACGGGTTACGGGACTTGGGCCATGAGGTAAAAGCATCAGGTCCCGTAGAGCAAGGAAGGCTAATCCGACTGATAAGCAATTTCAAACCTGATTTACTTGTTTCGGTAGGATGGGGACCTGATCATACAATAGTGAAACAACGAATGGTAAGGAAACTAGCAACACGATTTAAAATTCCGCTCGTCTATTGGTCCACCGAGGACCCAAACTTCACGGATGTCTTTACCCTTCCTCTTCTCAAACGGATGAAACCTGATCATACTTTTACCATCTCAGAGAAAACAGCAAAAAAATTCAGGAAAATGGGGTATGCGGCCGACTATCTGGATTATGCTTACCATCCGAGGGTTCATTTCCGAACCCAAATTAGGCCCAAATACCGAACGGATATTGCAGTGGTCGCAAACGCTTATCCAGATGTGCTCCGTAAATACCCCAAACTGTACCGTCGCCAATCGCTTAACATCCTGGTCCGCCCCCTCCTAAAGCAAGGATATCAAATCGATTTTTACGGACGGAATTGGTTACGGATGAAACCTTTTCTTGGTCGAACTATTCCCAAAAGTTCAATCAGGGGATATATCCCTTACAAAAAGGCAAACGAGGTATTTAGTTCCGCGAAAATTGTACTTGGCCTACAAAATTATACGGATATGCTGACGCAGAGAACGTTTGAAACTTTGGGATCCGAAGGTTTCTTTTTGACTTCCGATACCCCTGCGGTCAGAGCGTTATTAAAGCCCGGAAGAGATGTGGTTGTCAGTTCCAGTCCGGCACAGACCTTGGAGAAGGTCCGTTACTATTTAAAGCATGAGAAGGAGAGAGAGCGAATTCGACGGAACGGAAGAAGTGCAATTGCCAAACAGAACTACACTGAGCGTGCAAAATTCATGTTATCGGCCTTACGAAAGAAGGGACTTCTAAAGTGAATCTTGATCGTCGGAAGGTGTGGAATCGGCGAGTAAAAGTAGCTTATCTTACTTTCGATGATGGTCCTTCAAAAAACACGAACCAAATTTTGAAGATTCTGAGACGCTATGGGATTAAAGGAACCTTTTTTGTATTGGGAAAAGAAACTCCTTACGGATTGAATATGTATCGAAAAATTATCAGCCAAGGTCATGTGTTGGGCAATCACACTTATTCGCATGACTATGCCAAGATCTATTCGAGTAAAAAAGACTTCTTTCAAGATTTTGACCGTTTGGAGCGGCTGCTTATAAAGTCTGTTGGATTCAAACCACGATTATTTCGGTTTCCAGGAGGCTCCAACAATCGGCTGATTCCCAAAAAAAGGGCTCCCAACCTTATACGGACTATTAAAGCCGAGTTGAAATCTAGAAAATATAGATATTGCGACTGGACGATCGATTCGATGGATTCCTATCCTATCCGGCTGTCTCCTAGACAAATTTCAGATCATGTGCTTAACGAAAGCCGGGTAAGCTCCAGTTGCATCATATTGTTTCATGATTTTGCAGACAACAGCACCGCTGCCTTGCCTGTTATTATCGAGGGCCTAAGAAGGCAAGGGTTCAGGTTCGGGGTGTTGTCGCTCAAATCATACAATTTTCAAATCCCGGAGGGTCAATAATGAAAGTTTTATTTCTAGAGAACCACCCGATGTGGATCCACGGGCTCCCGAATGGATTCAGGGATCTAGGGCACAAAGTGAAAATTTCTGGCACTCTGACGAAAAATAAGCTGCCTCATCTACTCAAAACGTTTAAGCCGGATCTAGTTATCAGCATGGGATGGACTCCTGAACATGCGGAGTATAAGCAACATTGGATGCGCAGATACGTAGCATCAACAAAAATTCCGCATGTGTACTGGGCCACGGAAGACCCTACTCACCATGAATCTTTTACCCTTCCTTATGTGCGTACGGTCAAGCCCGATTTCGTATTTACCATCTGTCGCTCCATGGTTAGAAATTATAAAAAAATGGGGATACAGGCCGCTCATATGGATTTTGGATACCATCCAGAGGTGCACAAAGAATGTAAAGCTGTTAAGAGCTTTAAACGCGATATTGCCGTAGTGGCTAATGGATATTCCAGGATATTACAAATATACCCTAAACATTTCCGCATTAAATCGATCAGACATCTCATTCGCCCGTTAGTCCAAGAGGGTACAAGGATCGATTTTTGGGGGAAACAATGGGAGTCGATGAAGCCTATACTTGGAAGCTGTATTCCACACAAATGGATACACGGTTATTTACCTTATCCCGATGCCCATAAAGTATATAACTCGGCGAAGATTGTTATCGGTCCTCAGAATCAGCTTACTCAGGTAACCCAAAGAACCTATGAAATTCTTGGGTCGGGAGGTTTTTTGATTACAAGCGATACACCTGAGATACGCAGGTTATTTAAACCAGGCAGGGATCTTGTCGTTTCTAGCTCGGCGGAGCAGACCCGTGAACTGGTTGCCTATTATCTAAAACACCCCGAAGAGCGCGAGAAGATTCGAAAACAAGGCAAACTAACGGTCAGGAAGCATAGCTATGCACGTCGTGCCCGGTATATGATTCGGCAACTTCGAAAATACAAGATCATTTAAAACACTATCTGACAAGGGGGAGCCTTCCCGAAATGGGTTCATGGGATGTTCTATATCGTGTAGATACGAAAAAGAAACGGGTAGCTTTAACATTCGATATCGCTAACGGAAGCAAAATTCCTCTGCGTATGCTATCACTGCTGCAGGAACATGGAGTCCATAAAGCGACCTTCTTCATCACAGGCATTTGGGCTGAAACACATCCCAAAATTGCTAGAAAAATTCAGGAGAAAGGCTTCGAGATTGGCTCTCATGGCTATAGACATAAAGATTATAGGCGGCAAAATAATGCTTGGATTGAGCAAGAAGTTAAGAGGGCCGGCAAAGCTATTTTTCAGGCAACGGGAATAAGGACGAGGCTGTTTCGCCCGCCAGGCGGGGATATGAACCCGCGCGTAGTCCGTAAGCTTCGCTCTTTGGACCAGTTGATAGTACACTGGGATGTGGACTCTTTGGATTGGAAATTGACAGACCTTTCTATGATTGTGAGAAGGGTTGTACCCCACACACGTGGCGGTTCAATTATACTGCTGCATGCTTGCGACCCTTGGTATCAAAGCTTAACTGCGCTGCCGTTGATATTAAGGAAACTACGAAGGAAAGGTTTCCAATTTGTCACAGTATCGGAATTGATGAGGATACAGCGGCTAGAACAAGCGGCAAGAGGTGGTTTGCGATGAAGGTGAAGGGGAAATTCAATACCCGTTATGAATCGGAAGCAGTATCGGTTATTACCTGCACAAATCGGCCAAACTACTTCAAACGTCTGCTAGCTAACTATAATCGGCAGAAGTATAAAACCAAAGAACTAATTATTATATTAAATAACGACTCAATGAACTTAGTGAAATATCAGAGTATGTGCAAATCACGCAAAGATATCTCGATTTATCATAGGCCTGCGAAAAAAGAGTTGGGCTCTTGTTTAAACGATGCAATCCGTAAGGCCCGTTACGAATTTATAGCACGGTTTGACGATGATGACTATTATTCGCCGTATTATTTAAATACGATGATGGATGCGTTAGTCAAATCCAAAGCCGATATCGTGGGAAAAAGGGGATGCCTTGTCTATTTGGAAGCTGATTGCGGGCTTTTTCTTCGTTATCCGAAGGAGCAAATGCGTCATGTGAAGCAAGTTTCGGGTGCAACACTGCTATGTCGTAAGCAGATATTCGATAAAGTTCGATTTCGTCCCATATCACTGGGAGAAACCGTGGGATTTTTGAAACGCTGCCACAATAAAGGTTTCCGAATATATTCAGCGGATTGTTACCACTATGTCATTCAGCGACGTGCCGAAAAGAAGAAACATACCTGGAAGATTAGCGACCAAAGATTAAAGTCTCAAAGCAGGAAGATCAAGCTCTGCGGTTCGGATTACAGACGTTATGCTGTTTATAAGGACTAGGCAAACACATGCCGGCCGATCCTCAATTTGGGCTTTAATCTTCGTATCCATTTGGAAGTTGATTTATCAGGGTTAAAAAAATATAGGCAGCCTTTAGTCGGATCCTTCCCTTTTAGAGCGTCTCGTGCAGCCTTGTAGGCGATTAAATTGGGTTTCAACCAAAAGCGTCCATCGCCGATTACAGCAAAAGCGAGAGGCTCGATAATAACCCTCACCAGCGTATCTGGAAAATCGGAAGATGCGAGACGATTCAGTACGACGGCTCCCACAGCAACCTTACCTATATAAGGTTCTCCTACAGCTTCGCTGTAGATCACTCTGGCAAGCAGATTCAAGGTAACATTCCCTTGCGTCAACTGCTTTAATCGTGGAATTGTTTTACGGCTCAGCTTGCCGGATGAGTGGATATGGAAGTCATGCTGGAAGGCTAGGAGCGCGGCTTTCAAGGACTTACCCTTATACCCTAATAGTGATAAACGCTCACGAAGGTCCATTATTATACCTCCTTTAAAGAATTGAAAATGTAATGAATGGATTCTAGTATTCCTGTCTTTATTATGTATATGCATTGAAATAGAGTTGGTTTGTTAGCAATGTCCTATTATAGGCTCCAAAGGAGGGAAAACATGCGTAGACCCATCATTGCCATTACGGGCAGCGCAGGGAAAACGACCACCAAAGAGATGCTTGCTTCGATTCTAAAACAGCGGTGGCGGACTTTTAAATCGTTCGAAAACGGTAACGATACCTGGTATACCTCCAACTACAAGAAGCAAATCAGAGCAGCAGATCAGGCAGTCGTTCTGGAATACGGAATGAAGAAGAAGGGGGATATCCAGAATCACTGCCGATTGATTAAGCCATGGATTGGTATCATTACAAATGTAGGTAAAGCGCATATCGGACACTTTAAGAATGGCCTTAGGGGAATAGCTGACGCCAAATCCGAACTGATTCACGGAATGGATCCCTCTGGTGTCTTATTTTTAAGTCGAGATGATAAGAACTCCAGATTACTGCATGTTAAAGCTTTCAAGGGTAAGGTAATTACTATAGGAATACACAATCCAGCAGATTATCGTGCCGAAAAGGTGATTTATACAGGTAATGGTGTGAAATTTAGCGTGAGGCTAAAAGGAAGGACCAGGGTATTTTTTATTCCCTGCTTTGGGGAATGCAACATTTATAATGCACTTTTCGCAATAGCCGTATCGCATTATTTGGGATGCAATGTTTCCCAAATCAGAACGGGTTTGAAACGGATGGAGCAGCCTTATGCACGATTATCAATTAGGAAGACGGTTAACAGAATTACCATTATTAACGACAGTTTTAATACAAAACCTGAATTGGATCCTGCCGTGAATGTTTTGCAACAACTTGGATCAGGAACCCATCGAAAAATAGCCGTATTGGGGGATATTCAGGATCTTGGAAAGTATTCCAAATCCATTCATCTTGCACAAGGCCGCAAACTTGGACAGAAAGGACTATATCGACTTTACACTTATGGGCTCAATTCCAGATATTTGGGAGTCGGGGCGATGAAATCGGGTTTACCGCGTAAAAAGATTAAGCACTTCACAAGCATCCCTGCTTTAAAGGTGGAGCTTTCCAAATACCTTCAGCCGGAAACCGTTTTTCTAGTTAAGGGTTCAACAAACGGGCACAAAGTTAAATTGATGCATATTGTTGAATGGATGCTTTGCAAGGCGTAATTGAGAATGATTTTTTGACGTATTCCAGAAATAAATCATGTTTCAAAATAGAAATCATTGATCGAAGAATAGTAAAAAACAATAAAGAACACCATTGAATGTTTTGAGAGAATGTTAGTTCAACAAAATAAAGGAGTCGTTTTGGCGGGGACAACTGCTCTATTCATTAAGCTAAGAGGCAGATGTTCCGTTAATTCGATAGGCCAGAAAACTCCATATAAAAGCAATATATAGACATTCAAGAGCACCAGGAATTGGTAATGTTTAATCAGCTAGCTTATCGGGAGGAGGATATGTATGCAGAGGGTATCGGATAAAAATTGTAAATGTAAGAATTTGTTGATGAAGGCGATACATTTAGCTGCAATAAGAGAAGCCGAAGAAGAATCCGGATTGATAACTAAAATAAAGAGGCTTATTGACTTAAGGCTCTTCCAACTGTTAAAGAACACGGGATATACTTAATATTCGAAATGGAAGTAACATCAGTTGCTGTTTATGGACGCCATCGGTATTATCCATAAGCCAGAGCTTGAACTTCGGGCGGTAGCCACACGGCAAAGCCAAGTCGTGATTACGCTCGCCCACGGCCAAAAGGCACGGTTTATCTAAACGCGAGGAGACTGGACTCAAATCGAGTCCTATGCTGCAACCGATACGCTCCATTCTGGCTGGGTCTACACACGTTACTTGGCCAAAGTAGAAGAATAACAAAAGCTTGGAAGAGAATTACGATTATATTTTGCCTTTATAGATGATAGCATCGCAAACGGCCTTTTATTTTTTAACGTTACGTGTTGCTCATCTATTCAGAGTGTTTAAAGAAAATAAAGTATTAGACTGGGTGTCTTGATCTGGCGCCGATTATCCTTGTTAGAGAACGTCAGTTTCATAAGAATAAGTGTTTGACTGGCTTGAATAAAGAAACAGCGGTAGCTTAGGACTGAATGATAAACCTAGACTACCTCTGTTCTATTGAACTAACATTCCCTGATAGTTGAACGACACTACTCATTTATTAGCTAATGCATTGCTCATTGATTAGTTTTTATTTGAAATAGTTCTTGCATAAAATTTCATTCCTGTATTTTAAGCATACTAGAGCCTCGAAGAATGATCAATATGCTTATAATTAGATTGTAAAATATTGACATCACTTCACATTAAAATCTTGCCGCTTGGATGGCTGTGAATACTTGATTACCCAACTCCGAAAGGAATATTTGTCCTTCCCGATTTGCGGTAAATGTGATTTCAACTCTATCTCCAGGACGTAGCCTGAGAATTGCGCTTATTTTTACAGAGAATGCAGCAGTTGGAACAAAATTCTTTATAGTCGTAGCTACCACGGCATTGTTTACTAGCACATTCATTGAAATAGAAGTTAGTTGGTTAGTAACAGATGGGCCAAATACCACACTGGAATCAATAGAATAAATACCAGTTTGTTTTGGAACAAACGTACTTGAACTTGTACTATATTCATTATTTAAATCAAATTGTTCGTTCGCAAATTGAACTTTAGTTCTAGAAAACGGAAATATCGATTGATTGTTACTAGCTAAAGCTCTAAAAGCTGACCCAGTAACTAAGGCTGAAATCATTTTTTTAGAACTTTTTTTAGAAGTTTTTTTGTTTACACTATTCCTACTAGCTAAAGCACTAAAGGCTGACCCAGTAAATAAGGCTGAAACCATTTTTTTAGTAGTTTTTTTTGTTACAATATTCCTAGTAACCACTTTTTCCTTTTTATTCATAAGAACCATTCACCCACTTTCATATATTTATACCTTACGATATAAATACTATGAGTCTATGAAAAAAAAGAAACAGTCAAGAGTGGATTAGAAATAAATATTTTGTATTTTACCTATTTTTCGAAAATTTCATTTTCTTTATTTTGCTGGGAAGTTTTGTTTGTTTTATGCATCTTTACAAAAGATGGTCTGCTTTTTTATTTGGTGTTGAAAGAAAATAAGGTTCCAGTAGATTAAGCAGCGGCAAACTAAGATGTGAAAATAAAGTCTTAGACTGCCGCCGTTTTTTTTATGGATGTGATAATTGCGCCGTCAGTAACCTTCGCATACTGATGTCATACCCTGTAAGTATGAAAAAATACGATATCCAGCACTTCAAAGTCAAAGGATTTGGTACGATGAAGTCTAAATGTTCAAGGAAAATAAAGTAGACTTATTGAATTTATCCCGGTTTGGTTTCAGATAAATGAAGGGAGCAATATAATGATACGAAAAACGAGACGGTTAGCCCAGAGACAGGACTCTTTGCTGCAAGTAAAACCTGTGCGGATTTCGCAATCGTTTACGCGCATCTTGGTGCCAGTACCAGCTGCCGAAGTAGATGTAGCACTGCCAGCAAATATGACGTTTTTTGTTGACAATCGTTTCACTTCTACCCAGAGAGGACGAATTCGAACATTAATTTCAAGATGCCTAGAATTTTGGAGGCTCCACTATGAACAAATAGCAGAAAATGGACGATCCAATTATCAAAATTGCGTAAATACTTATGCAAGATTCAACCTAGCCCCTGTTTGGTTTGATGCTAAGCTTGCGACCGGATCAGCTGCCGCCGCTGTACAAATGGATGGTTTAACTCGTATGATTGTTGCGAACGGGTTTGGCAGAGCTGCGCGTGCGCAAATTATGTACCAATTGCCATCGTCAACCGTTCCTAATTTTACAATTAAAGCAGTCAATGCTTCGAATCCCGATGTAAGTCCATTATCAGTAACAGTAAACCCTCGTGCAATAAGTAGAACAGATCTTCTGAATGTTACTTTAACAGGGTCGCTTTTTCATGCATGGCTCCATCGAGAAGGATATCGTCATCCATCACGAGTTTACACTTCCTACATGGCTGGTGAAGCAAGTATGTGTGTAATGCGTAACAACGCCAATAAAACACCCGGTGTACCTGATAGTCGATTTACAGTATTTTTGGATTGAACGCAGTAGTATCAATTATGTAGTAGTTTGGTAAATTATACGGATAGCAGGGGTGTCAAACATTGGGCCAATCGGACATAGAGGCTTTGTTGAAATATGCGAAGCAGTTCTTAGGCGTCAAATATATACGTAAATCTGCTTCATACCATAAGTCTGCAGGATTTGATTGTTCGTCGCTCACTCAACATATCTTCAAGAAATTTGGCGTTGAATTGGCCCGTCGAGCCAGAGATCAAGCCAAACAGGGAATGCCAGTTGCAGTGAATTATATACAGCGTGGTGATTTGCTTTTCTTTGCTGTTCCCGAACGGTTTAAAACAGATGATATTCCTGGGCATGTAGGGCTTTATATCGGGAACAATGAAATGCTCCACTGTATCCCCTACCCGAAGAACAAAGTGTTTATATCTAGCTTGAACAAACCCCATTGGAGGAAGAATTTTCTCTTTGCAAGACGGATGATCAATATCCTTGATTCGAAATCCGGTAAGTTCACCTGCTTTGGTCCAAATACTGGAGCGGATCAAAGAACCAGTGACATAAAACCAAAGTACGAAAGAAAATGTTCGAAACCGTCGCCATTTCAGTTTTAGGTTAATGTCTTTTTCATGCTTACATTTCTCCTGTCCTCTTCACCAATCGTACGTTTTGCTTATCTACAGTTCGTCGAGGGTCGAGTCTCTAGGAACGCCAGATAAACATGAGGGCGTCATGAGGGCGTATCCATCCCGCCTGCCGAAAAAGACAAGAACATGTATGGTTAAAGGAAATATTAGACGAAGTGGCTCAGCTTGTGTGGTCAATTATCAATAAATTAATCGGCCGTTATCTATCTTTTACCTCTCATCTAAAGATAACGGAGTTAAAGAGCAAATCGTATTTGTATAGTGTTAGTTGCATATCATCAGTGTAATCGGCAATGGCGACTTCGGCAGCCGGCCGGGAATCTGCTTGACCCTCTCCAGATGCGGGAATGAGGCTCGTTCTCCCCAAGCCGTTTTGGAACAGTCCTATTATTCATTTAGACCTTATTCCTGCGCACTGTTGTCCGATTCGGAACCCCTGATAATTGGGCCTTACCTTCTATTACTTCTCTTGTCTTTAATTTAATTTTAACTTTTTGAGCATAGGCAGCGGCAATTCTTAATTCTGCTATCAACTTTGCTCACTTCTACATAGATAATTTCGACTAAGTATTTTGAAAATTAACTTTCAATTAAATTTCACTAAGCTAATTTATAAAGGTATTCTTGGCCTGAAGAAATGTCTCATGAAGCATGCTTTTTGAAACAGCAAGAAAGGATATAGAAGCCAGGAACTAAGGTTTAATTGATATATTATTTTTTTTGATATCCAACATCCCCATCGCAATTCGGTTCAAGAATTGCATGAATTACCTATAAGGGGGATATTTATAATGTAGACGGTTTTGATAAAACTGCCTTTATTGAATGATAAAAAGGTCCATGGCGATATTGCCATGGACCTTATTACTGTGGAAGAACATTTTAGTATCAATACTTAGTCTCCCAAGAAAACCATACTTTTCGCTGGATCGTATTTTTCCATTAAATGTTTTACATCTGTTCTCGGAGGAGCCCCAAACATACGGGTGTATTCACGGCTGAATTGGGAAGCACTTTCGTATCCTACCCGAAAAGCAACATCCGCTGCATCTGCAGACTCAGAAACAAAATACGTCTTGCTTCCTGCAACCTGAGTTGTTTTTGAAACTGAATCGGACTCATTGCGGTGACTTCCTTAAAATTTCGATGGAATGTCGATACGCTCATATGGGCTACTTCCGCAAGTTCTTCAACCCGCAATGGTTGATCATAATGTTGGATAATTTGTTCAATAGCATTTCTAATTCGATAAGTGCAGTTTCCTTCTAAAGGGATTTGCCCCAGTGTTACGCCGTAAGGGCCGTGTAATAGTTTGTACAGAAACGAGAACAGTTTACGCCGCTTAAAGACGGATTATCTCGACCTCTACCAGGCGCACCAATTCGACCCGGACACACCAATGGATGAAACACTTCGTGCATTCGATGATCTTGTTCAGCAAGGCAAAGTTCGTTACATCGGGATCTCGAATTGGCGTGCCTGGCAGGTGACAAAGGCAAATGGCATTGCGGACCTGAAAAATTACGCGAAGATTGTAAGTGTTCAGCCGCGCTATAATCTGCTGTTTCGGATGATTGAGGACGACCTAGTTCCCATGGCGCTTAACGAGGGGATCGGCATAATCAGCTACAACCCACTTGCAGGGGGTATGCTGACCGGCCGATATGGAAAAAACGCCCGCATCGAAGAAGGAACCCGGTTTGGACTCCGAAACAATGCGGGTGCTTTATACCAGGAGCGCTACTGGAAAGAAGCGACGTTCGACGCAGTTGAACGATTTCGGAACTGGTGTGAAGAGTACAGCCAGGATCCGGTTACAACGGCCGTGAAATGGGTCACGCAGCAGCCTGGCATCAGCTCCGACATTATTGGTGCCAGTCGTCCGGAGCAATTGGCCGCGAGCCTTCAAGCTGCCGAAATGAATGCGCTGACGGAAAAGCAGCTAGCCTGGCTCGATGGACTGTGGTTCTCACTGCCCCGCCGCCGCGAATTTAGCTAGAATGGGATAATCAATCAATAGGATTACGTGATACTTGGGAAACTGGTCTAAACGCATCCTGCTTGGTGTTATGGAACCCTGAACATCCATGGGTGCTAGACAAGTAGAAAACCCAATAATAAAGCGTTTATGACACAGAAAAAGGGGCTGCAGTGGTGTAGGAAGGTTTGACTTCCCAAATAAATTAAAAAAGAGAATATCCCTGTGGCTGGTCTCTTTTTTATTCACTTCATTTATTGTCAGGAGTCTCTTTCGAAAAAATGATAAACTCGAAGAATTTATTCACGGGATAAAAAGCGGTAGCCGATGCCCGGCTCCGTGACGATAAATTTCGGCATAGTCGAGTCTTCCTCCAGTTTTTTGCGCAGATGTCCGATATACACCCGCAAATAATGGCTGTCGGACTCGTTGTGCTGGCTACCCCACACCTGCTGAAGGAGCTGCCGCTGCGTCACCACTTTCCCAGCGTTGGAGGCCAGTATTTTTAGCAGATTGTATTCCGTCGGCGTCAACCTGACCCGTTCGCCGTTCAATTCCACGATTCGCTGCGCCAGATTAATCGTGAGCCCGTCGAATTGGAGGACAGGCTCGTTTGTTGATTTGGCCGCATGCCGCAGGGCCACTTTAATTCGGGCGACCAGTTCACCCATGAAGAACGGCTTTGTCACATAATCATCTGCGCCGCCGTCCAGCGCCGCGATCTTATCTTCCTCCCTGTCTTTGACAGTTAAAACGATAATTGGGGCGCTAGACCAGTCCCTAATCCGGCCGAGCACTTCCATGCCCGATATGTCGGGCAGCCCGAGATCGAGCACAATCAAGTCCGGCTGCGACATCATTGCCTGCAGCACACCCTCCTCTCCTGTTGACGCTTCGTGGATCGTAAAGCGATGAGCCTGCAGAGTCACCTTCAGAAGCTTGCGGATCTGGGGCTCGTCGTCGACAATCAATATGCGTGCTCCTTGCTCACTCATAGCCGTCACTCTCCTTTTCGGAATCCTGCGGCACGGCATGCATACCGCTCTTGTCAACGGGAAGGGAGATTACCATTACGCTCCCTTTCGGAACGTTGGGCCTTGCAATGATTGTACCCCCGTGAAGCTCGGCGATCCCTTTGCAGATCGCCAGTCCCAATCCCGTACCGGTAAACTGCCTGGCCACATCGGAACGATAAAATTTTTCGAAAATGCGGTCGTAATCCTCTTTGGCCAGCCCGATCCCTTCGTCGGCGACGGAGATGACAAGCTTGTCTTCCTCGGGAGTGACAGCAATGATGATCTCGCTGCGATCCGGACTGTATTTAATCGCATTGCTGATCACGTTGACTAACAGTTGCTCCAGCAGCACCTCGTCGCCTCGCACCATCGGGACGTACTCTGGAATCCGCACCTTTATCCTGCGATGCTCCTGAAAAGTTTTGACCTGCGACAGCGCGACGCCGATCAAATCTTCCACGTCACACCAATTTTTCTTCAGCCGGAGCATACCGCTCTCAACCCGAACCATGCTAAGCAGGTTCGCCACCAGCCGGTTCATGCGGAGAGCGCCGTCCCGAATGGTCAACAGAAGCTCCATTCGGTCCTCGGTGGAGAATAGCAGGTCACCTTCGATGAGGCTTGTCGCCGAGCCGATAATAGCCGCGAGCGGCGTGCGCAGCTCATGGGAGACGGAGTCGAGAATGGCGGTGCGCAGCCGTTCAGATTCGGCTGTCAAATGGGCAATCTTGGCTTCCTCCGACAGCTTCACGCGAGCGATCGCGCTTGCCGTCAGTCCTGCTAGCGCCTCAAGCAGGCGCCGCTGCTCGGGAGAGATTCCGCCTCTGCGCTCCTTGAGATTAATCGCCAGAACGCCGTATATCCGGTCCTCTGTCCGAAGTGGAAGGTAGTAACCTGGCGAGTCCCTTAACGTATTCGTACCGTTTCCGGCCGCTTCGCCATGCTCAAACACGAGCGAGGCGATGACCTGCTCCATATCGCCCTGCCCCCAGTTCCCGGGGGCGGCGGAGTCGTGGGTCAGCGCCAGATTGTTCCGGTCATCCGGCATATAGATCGCGATGTCCGTGCCGATCGTTTTTTCGACTTGAAGGGTAACGTTATCCAACAAGGAATGAATATCCGTAATGGCGCTCATCTGTCGGCTGAGTGCATAGAGCGCGGCGGTGTGCGTTTCCCTCTGCCTGGAATAGGCGAGCTGCTGCTTCAGCCTTTCCGCCAGGCTGGCCGTCAATGCGGCTACCGCCAAATAGACGACGAACGAAATCAGATAACGCAAATCCTTGACCGTAAAGCTGAGCGTCGGGGGGACGAAGAAAAAATCGAACGCGAGTATGCTCAGAACCGCAGCGTAAAAGGCTGGACAAAGCCCCCAGTATACGGCGCTCAGCAGTACCGGAAACAAATAAATCAGCGCGATATTGACCAAATCGAAGGCAACCTCGAGCGGTTGCAGCACCATCGTCATGAGTGCGACCAGCAGTGTAATCCCCGCGTAAGATCGGTATGTCAACCATAAAGAGTGCAGTCTATGCACAGCCTCTCACTTCCCGCCTTTTTTCGTGCTCCCTACATTATAGGTCAAGGCCTTTGAATTTTGTAAAATGCCAAGCCTATTTTCCGTAAAAAAGAGATAAAATAAACAGCCCACAGGTGTAAAAATAGTATAAAAAATTGCAAAAGTTCTTATAAACGCGAGTATTTGCAAGGAAATTGAAGATAGGATGGCAAGAGCACGCTTTTCCAATCGAAGCTTTCGCAATTTAGCCGGATATACTGCTCGCGCAGCTTTACACCTTTTTTAAACGTGAGTAACATACGGTCCATGACCGGAGCCGCTTACCGGTTCTGAATTCGCCTAGCATTCATGGAGAGGATGATCGACGGAACATATGAACGAATGCTTATTAACCGGGGGGATCCGCAGGGTCTAGTGTGGAAAGGCTCGACCGCGGTGATAACCCCTGCAAAACAAAGCAGAGGAACGATTTGTAAAGCACGTACAGTTTCGTGGGCTCTCGTCCGCTATTTTAACGAACTTGGAACAATCAGGAATAGAGCATGTGGTCAATGTGGATACTATCGAGCACGGGCCATATAGCTTACCTGCAAGGGCTCGGGGCTGATTATATCATTCACTCGAGAGGCATTAACCACTTCTTACTAAACCGCCTTTTGCTCCGCAAAATGCTAAGATCCATGTTTAAAAACATGTTTTCTCTGAAAACACTTGAGGAGGATGGATTGTGCTTGATCTGTATATGGTGCTTTTGCTTGCCTTAACGTTCACGGCATTTTACGGCTTTATGGCCTGGTGCGACCGGACAATCGAAGATCCGGCGGGAGGGGATCGTCATTGATTATCGTAGCTATTTTTGCTTTGCTCGTATTTTTGTATCTAATCTTTGCCTTGATTAATCCCGAAAAATTTTAAGCCGTCAAGTGATTTGAAGGAGGAAGTTCGATGGGCGTTTTGCAAATCGTAATTGTCCTTGCGGTAGTGATGTTGCTGGTCAAGCCGCTGGGAACTTACGTCTATCATGTGTTTTCCAATGAACCGAACCGGACCGACCGCATCTTTGGTTGGCTGGAGCGTTTCATCTATTCATTAATCGGAGTAAAGCAGCGGGCGGGCATGACCTGGAAAAGGTATGTCCTGAGTTTCCTGCTGACCAATATTATATTCGTGGCGATCGGCTATCTGCTGCTGCGGATTCAAAGCGTGCTGCCGTTGAACCCGAACGATATCGGTAACATGGAGCAGACGCTGTCGTTCAATACGATTATAAGCTTCATAACCAATACGAATCTGCAGCATTACAGCGGCGAATCGGGACTGACCTATTTCACTCAGATGGCCGTCATCATGATGATGATGTTCACTTCGGCGGCAACCGGATTTTCGGTAGTCATTGCCTTTATCCGCGGCCTTACGAGCAAAGGGCAGACGCTCGGCAATTTCTTCGAGGATTTCGTCAAGTCACATACACGTATCTTGTTCCCGGCGGCCATTTTGGTGACTTTGTTGCTGGTGGCGTTGCAGGTACCGCAGACATTTGACCCGACGATAACAGTCACGACGCTCGAAGGGGCGACGCAAAAGATCGCCATCGGACCGGTGGCGTCACTGGAATCGATTAAGCATTTGGGAACCAACGGTGGCGGCTTCTTCGGCGTCAACTCAGCGCATCCGTTCGAGAATCCGAGTGCACTGACGAACATCGTCGAAATGTTGTCGATGTGGCTGATACCCGCTTGTCTGCCTTACGTATACGGACGTTTCGCGAAGAACGGCAAGCAGGGCTGGGTCGTCTTCAGTGCAATGATGACACTCTTCATCGTGTTTCTCTGCGTCATCTACACGTCGGAGATGAACGGCAACCCTCAAATTACAGCGATGGGCATCGACACGTCGCAGGGCAACATGGAGGGTAAGGAGGTTCGCTTGGGTGTCGCCCAATCCTCACTCTTCTCTACGGTGACAACGGCGGCAACGACCGGATCGGTCGACAATATGCATGACACGCTGACACCGCTCGGCGGGATGGTTCCTCTGGCCCAGATGATGCTGAACGTCGTCTTCGGTGGGGAAGGCGTTGGGCTGGTTAACATGCTGATGTATGCGATACTCGGTGTGTTCCTGTGCGGCCTGATGGTCGGGAGAACGCCGGAATTCCTCGGGCGCAAGATCGAGCCGAAAGAGATGAAGCTGATCGCCGTAGCCATTTTGATGCATCCGCTCATTATACTAGCGCCAACGGCCATCGCGTTCTTGACCGATCTGGGCAAAGGCTCGATCACTAACCCCGGTTTCCACGGCATCAGCCAGGTGCTATACGAATATACGTCGTCTGCGGCCAATAACGGTTCCGGCTTCGAGGGATTGGCCGACAATACGCCGTTCTGGAACATTACGACCGGACTTGTAATGCTGCTCGGACGTTACATCTCGATCATCGCGATGATGGCCGTGGCTGGCTCGCTCGTCCGCAAGCGGCTGGTGCCCGAGACGATCGGTACGTTTCGGACCGACAACATGCTGTTTTATGGAATCCTGATCGGAACCGTGCTCATTATTGGTGCGTTGACGTTTCTTCCGACGATCGTCCTGGGTCCGGTTGCCGAGCATTTAACGCTGGGATCATAAAGAGAGGACCAGAGGTGATAAATATATGAGATCTGGGCGAAAAAAATCGATGCTGACCACGGGGATCGTGCGAGACGCGATTAAGGAAAGCTTCGTCAAATTAAACCCGATGACGATGATGAAAAATCCGGTCATGTTCGTCGTGGAGGTCGGTACCTTCGTCGTGTTGCTGATGACCATCTTTCCCGGTTATTTCAATACGAGAGACGAAATCGGCTTCAATATAACGGTGTTCCTTATTTTGCTGTTTACCGTGCTGTTTGCCAACTTTGCCGAGGCTCTGGCTGAAGGCCGGGGAAAGGCGCAGGCCGATACGCTGAAGAAGACGAAAAAGGAAATTACGGCGAACAAAGTAGTCGCCGGTGGGGTCAAAGCGGTGCCGTCCGCCGAACTGCGAAAGGGCGACGTCGTCATTGTCTCACAGGGCGAGATGATACCCGGCGATGGCGAAGTGATCGAAGGCATCGCCTCAGTTGACGAATCTGCCATTACTGGCGAATCTGCGCCGGTCATCAAGGAGGCTGGCGGTGACTTCAATTCCGTCACCGGCGGCACGCGGGTCGTCAGCGACAGCATCCGTGTCCGAATTGCTGCCGATCCCGGCGAATCGTTCATTGATCGGATGATCAACTTGGTCGAAGGCGCTAAGCGTCAGAAGACGCCAAATGAGCTTGCGCTGAACACGCTGCTCATCACCTTGACGATCATTTTCCTCATCGTGGTCGTAACGCTCGAACCTATTGCGAGCTATCTGGGTATTGAGCTGCAGATTCCTGTCTTGATTGCCTTGCTCGTCTGCCTCATTCCGACGACGATCGGCGGTCTGCTGTCCGCCATCGGCATCGCCGGCATGGACCGGGTGACCCAGTTCAACGTGCTGGCGATGTCCGGCAAGGCGGTCGAAGCGGCGGGGGACATCAACACAATGATTCTCGACAAGACCGGTACGATTACGTTCGGCAACCGGATGGCCAGCGAATTCGTCCCTGTGGGCGGTGAAAGCCTGGAAACGCTTGGCGAATGGGCAGCCGTCAGCTCCGTTAGTGACGAGACGCCGGAGGGCCGTTCCGTACTGGAGCTGATGAAGACCAAGTCGCTCCACTACGACCAATCGGTGTCCGAAGGCGGCGAGTTTGTCGAATTCAAGGCCGATACGCGGATGAGCGGCGTCGACCTGAAGGACGGCCGCAAGGTGCGCAAGGGTGCGGTTGATGCGGTCAAGAAATGGGTGTCCGCGCAGGGCGGCCAGGTACCCGTTGATCTGGATTCAAGTAGCGACAAAATCGCCCGAGATGGCGGCACGCCGCTTGCGGTTGCCGTGGATAACCGAATTCTCGGGCTGATTTATTTGAAGGATACGGTCAAGCCCGGCATGCGCGAGCGGTTTGAACAGCTGCGCCAAATGGGCATCAAAACCATTATGTGTACCGGTGATAATCCGCTGACGGCGGCCACGATTGCCCGAGAGGCGGGCGTGGATGATTTCATCGCGGAGAGCAAACCTGAGGATAAAATTGCAGTGATCCGCCGCGAGCAGGCCGAAGGCAAGCTCGTCGCCATGACCGGCGACGGTACGAATGACGCACCCGCGCTGGCGCAGGCGGACGTGGGCCTGGCGATGAACAGCGGCACGACGGCTGCCAAGGAAGCCGCCAATATGGTCGATCTCGATTCCGATCCGTCGAAGATTATCGAGGTGGTATCCATCGGCAAGCAGCTGCTTATGACGCGCGGCGCGCTGACGACATTCAGTATCGCCAACGATATCGCCAAATATTTTGCCATCATTCCGGCCATGTTCACGCTAGCGATTCCGCAGATGCAAGTGCTCAACATTATGGGGCTGGGCACGCCGATGTCGGCGATTCTGTCGGCGCTGATCTTTAACGCCATCATTATCCCGCTCCTCATTCCGCTGGCGATGAGAGGCGTCTCTTACAAGCCGATGAGCGCGTCGAAGCTGCTTGGCCGCAACATTGTATTGTATGGGATCGGCGGGGTCATTGTGCCGTTTGTCGGCATCAAGCTGATTGATCTGATCGTTCATATCTGGGTGTAGACGAGAAACAAAAGAACAGGCATTGCTTCTCCAGAGTCTAATACCGTCCTCCACTTTGGTCAGCTTAAATATGAAACTACTTCGCTCTATGGTGTATCCGAACGACTGCGATCGTTCATTATCCAAACCGAACGGAAAGAAGGACATAACATGGATCAATCGTCGAAAATGCCAGGAGATACGGCGGGTAAGGGCTCCTATGCCTGGATCGCCATGCGGGCTGCCGTTTTGTTCATCATCCTGTGCGGCATCGCCTATCCTCTACTATGCACGGGGCTTGCTCAGCTGTTTATGCCGGGTAATGCGAACGGCAGCCTGATCAAGGACTCGTCCGGAAACGTCGTCGGCTCGGAGCTGATCGGGCAGCAGTTCATTGATCAGAAATATTTTCAAAGCCGCGTATCGAGCATCGAATACAAGGCGGAGGCGTCAGGTTCGAACAACTATGCGCCGTCCAACCCGGACATGCTGAAGCGGACCCAGGAATCCATCAAAGCTTGGAAGGAGGCGAACCCGGACGTGCCGATTTCTGATCTGCCGGTCGCGCTGGTCACCAACTCCGGATCCGGTCTCGATCCACATATTACGCCGGAATCGGCAGCCGTGCAAATTCCGCGTATCAGCAAGCTGACCGGCATTGATCCGAACACGCTACAACAACTGGTCGATAAGCATACGGCCGGACGCGACCTGGGCGTCTTCGGTGAGCCGCGGGTTAACGTGCTCGAGCTGAACATCGACTTGAAGTCGTTGATGACGAAATAAAAGTTGAAAGCGAAATCCCCGTCCGTCCTTCGGGCGACGGGGATTTCGCGCGTTAACGAGAAGGGAGGAAAACTGATGAAGGAATTCCGCCGCAAGACGCCGGAGGAGCTGCTGCATTCTATCATGAAGGTGCATCTAGGGCGGTTGAAAATCTATATTGGCTCGGTCAGCGGAACGGGGAAAACGTATCATATGCTGCGGGAGGGACATACGCTGAAGGATCAGGGCATCGACGTCGTCATCTGCGCCGTGTCCACGATGCAGCGCCCCGAGACGATCCGTCAGGTCGGCGATCTGGAGCGGGTTCCGAGTATTCATTGGAACAAGGACGGCGTCGAGCGCAAGGATCTCAATCTAGACGCCCTAATCGCCCGAAATCCGGAGGTCGTGCTGGTCGACGGGCTCGCCCATCGTAATCGCGAAGGCGCTCGCTTTCCGACGCGCTTCGAGGATATCCGCTATCTGCTCGGTCATGGGATCAGCGTTATCACGACGGTTAACGTCTACGAGCTGGAGGGCGTAACGGAGCTGGCCCAGAAACTGACGGGCATCGAGGTGAAGGAAACGGCACCGGCGAATACGCTTGAACTGGCCGATGAGGTGCGGCTGATCGATGTGACCCCGGAAACCATACTGGAGCGGCTGTCGAACGGCCATTTTCGCCATGGCAATCCGGACCTCTTCGAGCGCGGCAATCTGGCCAAGCTGCGCGAGCTGGCGCTGCGCCTCGTCGCCGACGGCGTCAATGATTCGCTGGAGAAGCATCGCGAGGAGATGGGACTTCTGGGGCCATCGGGGGCGGCGGAGCGAATTCTCGTCTCGACGCAGTATCATTGGAACGGGTCGATCTACGTCCGTCGCGGCCAGCAGATTGCCAAGCGCCTGAGCGGAGATCTGAGGGTCGTGTCGTTTGTCCCTTCAAAAAAACGGCTGTCGAAGGAGGCTGCGGCGTTCAAGCGCTCGATCATGCAGCTCGTCGACAAGGTGGATGGCGTTTTCGAAGAAATCGCCATCCCGTCCCGCAGGGTGCTGCCTCGCAAGCTGGCGGGATACGCCGCTCGGCATAACGTCACGCGGATCGTCATGGGCCATTCCAGGCAGAGCCGTTGGCAGGATTTATGGAAGGGCTCGGTCGTTGGCGGGCTGGTCAAGCGAATTCAAAATACCGATCTGTTCCTCGTAGCCGACAGGGCGATCGAGGAAGGGGAGCGAATATTGCCGACGCGCAGCCGGCGGAGCCAGGAGTCGGATCCGTACCGGCGGTTGAGCGATACAGATCTCGAGAAGAAGATCGAGCGGATCCGGCGGGGCAAATGCAAGGTTTACATCGGGGCTGCGCCCGGCGTCGGCAAAACGTACACCATGCTGCGTGAAGGGAACGATCTGCTGAAGAAGGGCATCGACGTCGTTATCGGACTGCTGGAAACGCACGGCAGGCAGGAAACGCTTGCCCAGGTAGGCGAACTGGAGACAATCCCCCGCCTCGTGACGAACTACGGGGGGACAAAGCTGGAGGAAATGGACGTGGAGACGATTCTAAAGCGCAATCCAGAGGTCGTGCTGGTCGATGAGCTGGCACATACCAATGTGCCTGGGAGCAAGCACAAAAAGCGGTACGAGGACGTGCAGGACATTTTGAATGCCGGCATATCCGTCATATCGACGATGAACGTCCAGCATCTGGAGAGTCTCAACGATGCCGTCGAGCAGATTACGGGTATCCGCGTACGGGAAACGGTACCTGACAGCATGATGCGCGCGGCGGACGAAGTGCAGCTGATCGACGTAGCCCCGGGGGCGCTGCAAGAGCGAATGAAGGAGGGGAAAATCTACGAGCCCAGCAAAATTGATCAGGCGCTGAGTAATTTTTTTAAGCTGGGCAATCTGATCGCGTTGCGGGAACTGGCGCTGCGGGAAATCGCGGACGATGTTGACGAGCGGCTGGAATCGTGGGACAGACGGGAAGCGCTTAGAGGCCCCTGGCGGCGGAAAGAGGTGATCTTCGTCGCGGTCACGACCAGCCCCAATGCGGAGCGGCTCATTCGCAGGGGATTTCGTATCGCCTATCGGCTCAAGGCAGCCTGGTTCGTCACGTACGTGCACGAGAACGGCGACATTCCCGAGCAGGTGATGAAGCGTCTGGATAAACTGAAGGAGCTGACGAACAAATTGAGCGGCAATTTCGAGCTGCAGCGCGCCAGCCATCACAGGCAGGTTGCATCCCTGCTGATCGAAACGGCCGACAAATATGCGGCTACGCAGATGATTATCGGCCAATCCGCGCGGAGCATTTGGACGAAGCTGAAGAAGGGCTCCGTCGTGAACGGCATTTTGCGTCATGCCCGTCATATGGATGTGCTGGTCGTGGCTGATTTTGATCCGAACGTTAAGGTGGGTGACGAGGAGTAAGCGCGGCAGGCAGGCACTTAGGTAGAAAAACAAAAGACGCAGCAGCGGCAATACTTACACTCGTAGAGTAGGAAAGAGGCCTAGCCGTGTTGTCACCAACAACCTTACCTGAGGAAGGGGCAAATGAGGCGCTTCAGATGACCGTGTTCAAGGGCTTCAGAATAGTGCGATTTATTTCTTCTATTAAAATTTCATCCTGATGATCCGCTCAGTCTCGCAATAATTCCTAATGTTCGGGCAGCATGAGTGCTGTCCATTTTTTGTGGCCGCGGTCATTTGACATTCTGTATGACCTCCGATCTTATGAGCCTGGGAGATGGCAGTGCCGGCTTCGGTTAATGAGCACCCTGAATAAGGAGTCAGCGTTAAAACAATTATGGATCTGACCCCTAGCGAATCTTAATTTGTGAAGTTTTTCGTCTTCAAGCCCGGTGAATAAGTCAACCTGAATCTGATCGTTAGAGACTAGGTCGGTGACAGTTCGGAACGCACGTTCTATCCAACTGGTAATACTACAGTTACCTTTTCGGTTTCTTTCGGATCTTCATCCCGTTTTCTTTGGCATTTTTTAAAATCGACTCCACCAGTAGTTCTGCCTGTTTACTCATGGCTACACATCCTTTTTTTATTACCATCGGCAATTGGATCCTAAACGGGTTCAACAGTTCCGGGAATTGTGCCGGTACCTGGATGCTTATAGTCGGGATAATTACATAACAATGCCGTTGGTGATATCTAAAGCATTAATGGTCGGGCTTCAACAATCAAAGAAAATCAACAAACATTTGATGAGTGGAACAAGGTATTAAGCGACTCAAAATAAGCTACGCATTTTTATAATCTTGGCTCTGGCGGATCCTTTGAGCCTTGATCTGTTCAAAAACAAACTACAATAAAAGCATTGTATTGCGTTTATGGAAAACAATAGTTCAAAACATCACAACAGCAGCCGGCTACTAATCGGCTGCTACTTTTGTTGAACTAAAGGCGTAGTTGAAAATGTAAATCCGTATCAGAGCAAACGCTATTGACAAACCAACTACTGCGTGTTACTTTATAGCTGTAGTAAGTAACACTGCATACCGGTGTTACAGAATAGTAAGGGGCGATTGTGTTGGAAAACTTAACGGAAATGCTCAAAGGTGTGCTTGAGGGCTGTGTCCTTGATATTATAAGCCGCAAAGAAACCTACGGCTACGAAATCACGCGGCGGCTGAATGCCCTTGGCTTCACAGATGTTGTAGAGGGAACGGTGTACACCATCCTGATTCGTCTTGAAAAAAACAAGTTGGTGGAAGTAACCAAAAAGCCCTCTGACATGGGGCCGCCGCGCAAGTTTTTCGCGCTCAACGACGCGGGGCGTGAGGAGCTGCGGAGGTTCTGGGAAAAATGGGATTTCGTATCAACCAAAATTAACGAGTTAAAGGAGAGAAACGAATGAATTTTTGGGAAAAAATCACGGGCAGCGACATGACTAAAGAAATGAAGGCTATTGAATCGCGAGCCAAAAAGCTGCCGGCTGATTATCAGGCGGCATGGAAACAAATCAATTCCAATCTTTGGGCGCATTCCGATTTCACCGGTCGCAACCTTATGCCAATTCTTGATGGCGTACTTGGCCTGCTCGAAGAAACGGCTGCGGACGGCCAGAGTGTTCAGGAGGTCTTGGGTGATGATATCCAAGGCTTCTGTTCAGCGCTGGCCGGTGAAGAAGGGGCAAAGTCTTTTCGTGACAAGTGGCGCGAGCAGCTCAACCATAATATCGCAAAAAAATTAGGCAAATAGGAGGAGGATAACATGAGTATACGAGATATCATCGAAGGCAAAAAAGAGTGGCGGGCACACGTGGCGAGAGTCAAAGCACTCCCGCGGGATTATCAGATTGTGTATAAGGAGATTCAAAAATATCTCTTTAAGGTAGGCCCTGTTGAGCTAACCGAAGGGACCGGTTTACTCTCGGGAATTGTCGATCTTTTTGAAGAGGGCGCGGCTTTGGGGAAAGGCGTGCTCGAAGTGACGGGAAGAGACGTAGCCGCTTTCTGCGACGATCTAATCAAAAATTCAAAAACTTACGCTGACATCTATCAAGAATCTGTTGACCAAGCAATTAACAAGACCATGAAAAATGGTGCGGATAAAAAAAAGTAAAAGGGGGATATCGGGATGGAAAAAGCAATTGAAGTGAAAGGTCTGCAAAAATCCTACAGGAAACTTCATGTCCTAAAGGGCGTCGATTTCGAGGTGGAAAAGGGCAGCATTTTTGCCCTACTCGGCTCCAACGGGGCTGGCAAGACAACGGTTGTCAAAATTCTCAGCACGCTGCTCCAACCGGACAGCGGAACCGTCTCCGTTAATGGATTCGATATTTCGTCAAAGCCAGACCTAGTACGGCAGTCCATCAGTTTGACCGGTCAATTCGCCGCAGTTGACGAGATTTTGAGCGGGCGGGAGAATCTTATTTTGATCGCCAAGCTACGGCACCTTAAAAATCCGCGTCAAGTTGCGGATGATATGCTTAAACGCTTCGGCTTGACAGATGCCGCGGACCGAAAGGCTTCTACTTATTCGGGTGGCATGCGCCGCAGACTCGACATCGCCTTGAGCCTTGTGGGAAACCCGCAAATCATTTTCCTCGACGAGCCAACCACAGGGCTTGACCCCGAGGCACGCATCGAGGTTTGGAAGATTGTAAAGGAGCTGGCGGGCGGCGGAACGACGGTATTCCTGACTACGCAGTATTTGGAGGAAGCCGAGCAGCTTGCCGACCGAATTGCCATTTTGCACGAGGGCAGGATTATCGCGAACGGCACGCTTGCGGAGCTGAAAAAGCTGTTCCCATCCGCAAAGGTGGAGTATGTTGAAAAACAGCCGACATTAGAGGAAATATTCCTCGCAATCGTCGGCAAGAAGGAGGCGATATAATATGGAAGCGGCAAAGAAACACTTTTTCAGCGATATGGGCGTTATGCTTGGACGTTCCATGCGCCATATTTTCCGCAGCATGGACACCATCATCACGGTCTGCATCACTCCGATTGCGATGATGCTGCTGTTCGTTTATGTGTTTGGGGGTGCCATTCAGGTCGGAACGGATAACTATGTGAATTACCTGTTGCCAGGTATACTCTTGATGGCCATTGCAAGTGGAATTTCTTACACGGCTTATCGTCTGTTTTTGGATAAGCAACGGGGCATCATTGAGCGGTTTCACACCATGCCGATTGCGCGTTCCGCCGTGCTGTGGGGCCATGTGCTAACATCGGTGGTTTCCAATGTTATTTCGGTTATCGTAATTATTCTCGTCGCACTCATTATGGGCTTTCGTACGTCGGTGGGCGTATTGCCATGGCTTGCGGTAGCCGGTATACTCGTGCTGTTTACGCTAGCCTTAACTTGGGTCGCTGTGATTCCCGGACTGACGGCCAAATCTGTGGAGGGCGCAAGCGCGTTTTCCTATCCGCTTATCTTCCTGCCGTTTATCAGTTCGGCGTTTGTACCCACCGAGTCGATGCCCCGGGTCGTTCGCGCCTTTGCCGAAAATCAGCCGGTGACTTCAATCGTGGAAACCATCCGTGCGCTGCTGTCAGGTCAGCCTGTGGGCAATGATATATGGATCGCGCTTGCGTGGTGCGTCGGAACTATGCTCGTGGCTTATATCTTTGCCATTCGCGCGTTCAAACGGAAAGCAGCTTAATGTTTGTAGGCATTAAAATGATAGTGGTAGTAAGGGATGGTAATGTGTATAAAAACGAGTGGATATTATGCCCGGTCTGTGGCAACAAAACACGGGTCAAGATACGTGATGATACGGTGCTTAAAAACTTCCCGCTATTTTGTCCCAAGTGTAAACAGGAAACGATAATCAATGTAAAACAACTGAATATGTCAGTTATCAAAGAGCCAGACGCTAAGACGCAGAGCCGATAACCGTGAGTGAAATCACAGTTGTCGGCTCTTTTTTTTATGGTAAATAGGGGTGTTAAATATGTTTTTATCCGTATCGAACCTTACGAAAAGCTATAATAACACCGGGATTATTACCCATGTCCTCGGTGGTGTGGACTTGGAGATGGAAAGAAGACAAATCTGAGTAATATTAGGCCCTTCCGGTTCGGGTAAATCTTCGCTGATGAACATTATAGGCGGCGTGGACCGGGCGCAAGGGATCAATCAAGTTAGTAGTGAAGATGCAGCGAATCAAGTCACCACGATGGAGTTTAACAATGCGGACCAATTGGTAAAAGTAACGGAGCCAAATGGACATGTCTCGAATTATCAATATAATTGGCTTGATGAACTCGAGAATCTAGATGAAAGAGTTTCAGCCAGTGCTTCCACACCCGAAATGGTTTATGATCCTACGTACGATTCGAATGGAAATATTGAATCGATAAAGGACACCGTATTAGGTGCTAGTCAAACGACAAGCTATGACCATACGGCAACAAATGATGTTAAGAATCAAGTTGTACAAAGTTCATCGCAAGTTGCATATCAATATGACAACAATCAAAATTTAATTGCTTGGAACCCTCAGACTGGATGGGGACAAGGATTGTCTTTCTCTTATGATAAAGCAAATCAACTTAAGCAAGTTAAAGATTCTGCCCAAAAAGTTGTAGAAGATCTTAGTTATGATCCAAACGGCAATGTCACTTCAATCCAACGGACAGATGCCGATGGAGTAATCCAATCCCTAACGTATGATAATGCGAATAGACTCAACAATGTTGAGTATAAAAAAGGGACAACATTATTATGGGGATACTCTTATAATCTAGATGAGAATGGGCGAATCAAATCCGTAACAAATAACCTATCATCATCATCTAGTTACGACTATGACGAAACTGGTCGTTTGAAAAATTTTACAGATAGCACAGGAACAACGAGTTATTCCTATGATAACACCGGAAATCGTTTAACGATGACGAATGCTATTGGAGCTACTAAATACACGTATAATAATCTGAATCAATTAACGAATGTAAATGGCCCTAAAGGTACTGTGAACTACTCTTATAACGAAAAAGGCCAACTTACTGAACAAGGTGGTATTCATTTTGAGTGGAATACGGATGACAAGTTGGCCAAAGAGACACAACCTGATGGCAGCTCCGTTGAGTTCCGCTATAATGCAAAGGGGCAACGGATTGAGAAAATAGTCAAAAGCAGTTCTGGTTCTATCCTTAATGACTATCAATACCAGTATGAAGATAGTACAGGAAACCTTATTGTAGAATCTAACGTTTCGACAGGTTTATCAATTACCTACTCGTATGATGCGAATGGAAGCCGTATCAGCCAAACTCAAGGAGGAAAGACCTATTTCTATAATTATGATGGTCATGGGAATGTTATAGGGCTGACAGATTCAAATGGAACACCGGTCATTACTTACTCCTATGATCCATGGGGCAAACTAGTCGATAAAAAAGGCACTCTTTACAATCCTTTCACTTATAGCGGATATTATTATGACGAAGAAACTAATCTCTATTACCTAATAAACAGATATTACGATCCTGCGGTTGGTAGATTTATAAGTCAAGACAACATCGAACCCATTAGTCCGAATTACTATCTGTACTGTGAAAACGATCCGGTTAACCAGGTTGATCCTGACGGTGACTTCACAATTGCTTTAGGCTCTTTAAGCTCTTTAGGCGGCATATATTTAATACCAGGTGTTGGTGAAGTGGCTATCGGAGCTACTATTGCCATTGGGGCAGGAATAGCTGTGGGATATGGCATTCGGTATTTTGCAAAAGGTGGAAAACAACATGTTAGAGATACGGGGTTAGCAAATTTAACAGATGAGGAAATTAGTCGAAGAGCTAGGGACAAAAGCTTATCTTCTGCGGAACGACAGCGTTATGTAAAAGAGGAAAAGGGACGGAAAGCTCGAAATGTACAAAAAAGAAAAAAATAAAATTGCTTGAATTTCTGATTTAAAATTAATTTAACTATAAAAAATGGGCATGATTACAGATAGGTAATCATGCTCTTTCTTACAATGGAGGATGAACTTATGAATAAACAGGAGAAAATTGATCGAATAGATCAATTGAAGGTTACTGAAAATAAAGATAATTTGCTTGGAGAAATTTTACAACTTGTTGAGGATGAAGATTTGACTATCAAGCTTTCCGCAATAGAAATGTTATCCTCCTTTAATACATCCTCTAATGTAAAAAATATATTAATTCAGTTAACTACACATGCTGAAATTGAGGTTCGTATGTACGCAATCGAATCGCTAAGCTATTTTTCAGGAGAGGATGTAGGTGATGCAATAGTTGCAAGATTGCATGATTCAGTCAGTTTAGTACGTATAACCGCAGCCGAGGTATTGGGATATATCGGATACAAAAAAGCTGTTCCTTATCTTTGCAATGCTCTGTCTGACAAAAATGAACTGGTTCGTGCATATGCAGCAGAAGCTTTAGGTAAGTTAGGAGATACAAGTTTAATTTCAATCTTAAAAAATCAACTGCAAGTAGAAAATAGGAACGCGGCACGGCTAGGGTTTTATATAGGGTTATTTTTATTAGGCGAAAAACATTTCTTGGACTCTATATTAGAAATGTTAAAATGTAAATCTTACAGAGTGCGCAGTGCAGTTGCTAATAGTTTGGTGACTTTAGTCAATGAAGAAAATTTCCATAAAATAAAAGACAGCTTGGAAAAAGCTTATAGAAAGGAAAAGGTAATTGCCGTTAGTTCCTCATTACAAGCGGCACTATCAGAACTAAATATGTGGGAATAATGACAATTATATTTATTTCGTGATGATTAATGCAAATTACGACTTGAGATTAAAAAGCAATTCGGATGTGGGATTCCTTCTTATTTTTCACAAACACTATATAGCTTATGAAGTGTAAGACTATAAGGATATATAGATTGAAAGCCGGTTAGAGGAGTATTCTTTTCTCAATATAAAAATGAACTCTTTGAATATGAGTAATCCGGGGTTGAAGTCGGTCGAATGATTCTGAAACATTCTGCTTCATGTAGGACGACAAGAACATATATGTATAACCGAAATTGAAAAGAATTATCAACTACTATGTTAGCGCTGTATCTTGCCTTGATAGTGTGACGTTGTTCAGTAGCCAGAAATATAAGACAAGTGGGTAATTTTGAGAAGATGGATAATAATATTACGCTAGGTTAAAGAGAAAAATAATGTGAATATGGAAAAGCACTAGTTATTTGATAACTTTATAATTTTGTAAGAAAAATTCGTTATGTGTTACTCATTTGTTTAGAAGACCTTGGATCTTTGATATCAAGGTTATTTTTTCTGTAATCAGGTGCTTGGGTATGTGAGATTGATACTCGTCAAATTCTTTTCGAAAGAAGTGAGGACCGAATCGAAAATGTTGGGACAACGGAAGAATGCGGAATTGCGGCGGATATCCGGTATACTCCATTAGCGAGGTCCGACACGGATGAACTCTTTCGTATTCAAGCAAAATGGCACCGGTATGTTTATCTGGATCTGCATACGGAGCGCTTCAAGGAAGAGAGCGTAGCCAAATTGGTCTTTGCTGCTGGCAGGGAGAGGGGAGACTTGTTCTGCGACAACTGTATCCTCCCAGGCCTGGATTCAACAGGGAGCGAACTAGTGTCTACCTGAAACAAAACCTACTGATTTCTGCCGCTGCCGAAACAACGCGAGGACTTCCTGACGAAATTGGTTCTAGTAAGCTGAGACATGTTCCATAATCTATGTATGTAGGTGAATAAATATGCAGATCCAGTTTTGCGGGAATTCTCACTAATGCTGAAAATAAGCATTATATCCGGTGTTTACTAAAGGAACTCTTCTCATTAAATATGAAAACACGTCTTGATGTATCAACATTTTTCGGTTGGTTTTTCTCACCAATTATGACAACTCACAGTGAGGGAGGGGACATTATAGTTGCAGCGCCACAGGAAACATACAGAAGGATCACAAGAAGGGATCATTTGTCCAGTGATAAAAACAAGTTGAAACGTTTCCAATTTGGTGCTATTATGATTTTCATAAATAAATGGGGGGGTAAGATGCCAAGTATTAAAGATGTAGCTACCTTAGCTGGGGTAGCCGTAGGAACTGTGTCCCGCGTCATTAACAATTCGGGTGCTGTAAAACCCGATACACGCAGAAAAGTAGAGGAAGCTATACAAAAGCTGAACTATATTCCGAATGAGGTAGCCCGAAATTTCAAAATCGGGAAGTCCAAAATGGTAGCTCTGCTGCTTCCAAGTATCTGGCATCCCTTTTTTTCTGAGCTGGCTTATTATATTGAAGATGAGTTGGATCGGGAAGGCTTTAAACTCATGCTGTGCAACAGCGGCGGCAAACCGGAAAAGGAACTGTATTACCTGGATATGCTTCAGCAAAACAAAGTGGCGGGCATTGTCGGCATTACGTACAACGATATAGAAAATAGCGTAAGCAACGACATTCCGATCATCAGTATTGACAGGCACTTTAATAAAAATATTACATGCGTTACGTCCGATAACTACGAAGGGGGACGCCTGGCATTGAGGGAGCTTGTAAAGGCCGGGGCTAAAAAACCTGCTTTTATGGGCAGCGTTACTTCCGTCTTCAGCGAAACGATGAATCGTAGGGAAGGTTTTGTTCGAGAAGCGAAGGCATTGGGAATCGATTACGCTGTTTACGAGAAGCCAGACCCTGTTGAGGACGATGATGCCTATTTTGATGAATTTTTGGATAAGCATCATGATGTGGACGGCGTTTTTGCCATTACCGATATGTTCGCCGCCAAATATATAGAAAGAGCAAGAAAGATGGGTATTCGCGTTCCAGAGGATGTAAAGGTCATCGGGTATGACGGCATTCAGGATCATCCTTACTTTCATCCGATTTTGTCAACGATCAGGCAACCCGTAGAGGAAATGGCACGCTTGACAATCAGGCTGCTTTACAAAAAGATTGAAGGCGAATCTTTGCATAGGGACGTTTACCGTCTTCCCGTCGTATTTAGGGCTGGCGAAACTACTTGATAAAATAAGAACTTTGTAAAATGGCGAAATCGCACGCATAACAACCGCATTCACTGGAATGTACGTCGAAAGACGTATTTCTTGCGCCAAATTGGAAACGTTTCAATTAAATTGGAAACGTTTCAAAAAAGAGATTGCAATTTAGGGAGAAAGGGAGTATCAAGGTGAATCCAATGGAGTCCGGGGGTCAGCAACACCTCATCAAGGAAAATCGGAGAACATGGACACGAGTCAAGCGAAACTATGAGCTGTACCTGTTTCTGCTGCCGATTATTATTATTTATCTTGTATTCAAGTACTACCCGATGTATGGAGTCCAAATCGCTTTTAAAGATTTTTCACCAAGTCGCGGCATCTGGGGAAGCGAATGGGTTGGCTTCAGGCACTTTATAGAGTTTTTCGATTCTTATAACTTCTGGACGATTATGGTCAATACACTTACGCTCAGTTTTCTGTCGCTTGTTTTTAGTTTTCCGGTTCCAATCATCATCGCGATCATGTTGAACCAGATGCTTGGTAAGAACTATAAGAAATTTATACAGACCGTCATCTATGCACCGCATTTTATTTCTACGGTTGTGCTTGTAGGCATGCTCAATGTGTTTCTATCGCCTAACAGCGGTCTCGTGAACCACATCATTACTTTGTTCGGTGGAGAACCGAGGTTGTTCATGGCCGATGAAGGTTGGTTCCGACCTTTGTACATCTTGTCAGGGATATGGCAGGAGACCGGCTTTTCGACGATTATTTATCTGGCCGCTCTCGCAGGGGTTAATCCAGAGCTGCATGAGGCGGCAATTATGGATGGTGCAAGTAAATGGAAGCGGGTATGGTACGTCGATATCCCAAGCATATTGCCGACCATTGTCATTCTACTGATTCTGGCGCTTGGCAACATTATGGGCATCGGTTTTGAAAAGGCTTTTCTGATGCAAAACGATCTGAACTACGCGACCTCCAATATCATTCCAACCTATGTATATGAGATGGGGATTCAGAAAGCACAGTACAGCTTTTCCACAGCAGTGGGCCTGTTCAACTCCGTAATTAACATTATCCTGATCTTCACCGTCAACCGAATCGCCAAAAGAATGACGGAAACCAGCCTTTGGTAAGGGGGAGTTCATGTTGAATTCATTATTAAAGAGAAAGAGCAAGGGAGATGTATGGTTCGACGTCATTAACTACGTGATCCTGACCATGATTATGCTACTCGTATTATTCCCGCTGTATTTCGTGTTGATTGCTTCGTTCAGTGATCCCAACCTCATCTATTCAGGAGAGGTATGGTTATTTCCAAAAGGATTTACCCTGGACGGATACGAGCGAATTTTTAGCGATTCATCCATTTGGATCGGGTATGCCAACTCCATCATATATGCGGGCCTGGGAACTTTGATCGGCGTAGCCGTGACGGTATTTGCGGCCTATCCGTTAGCTCGTAAAGATCTGGTTGGGAAATCGGTGATTATGTGGTTTTTGTTGGTCACCATGTTCTTTAGCGGAGGGTTGATCCCAACCTATCTGTTAATTAAGGATCTTCACATGCTAAATACAATCTGGGCCCTTGTTATCCCGGGTGCGGGCGGAGTATTCAATGTCATTATCGTGAGGACATTTTTCCAGTCCAGCATACCGGATGAATTGTGGGAAGCCGCATCGATTGACGGTTGCTCTAACACCCGATTCTTCTGGAGCATCGTGCTTCCGTTGTCCAAGTCTATCATCGCCGTAATGGTACTTTATCATGTCGTAGGTTTCTGGAATGGTTTCTTTGACGCTTTGATCTATATGAACGACGAAAGCAAATATCCGCTTCAACTCGTGCTGCGGAACATTCTAGTCCAGAATCAGGTCAATTCCAACATGATGTTAGATGTAGAGTCCTATGCGGCGAAGATGCGTGTCACAGAGCTTATCAAATACGGCGTGATCATGGTATCCAGCCTTCCGCTGCTGATTTTATATCCTTTCCTGCAAAAGTACTTTGTGAAAGGCGTGATGATCGGATCCATCAAGGGATGACGTTGGCAGGGTGCTTGAAAGGGGGGATGTGAAGCCGTATTGATGCCCAAGATATCCAGATTAGACTAGCAAGGACTGTGCACGATTTTTACCTGTGGAATGATCTAAAGGGAGGTTATGGACAATGAAAAAAACGATCTTCAAAAGTGCAGGGATTCTCATGTTGGCCGGAGCGTTTGCAATCAGTGGCTGTTCGGGTAGCAGCGGGGATACAAAGCAACAGGCGAAAAATCCGGACCAGGATGCGAACTTTAACAAAACCGGGCTTCCAATTGTAAACGATGCCGTGTCATTAAAAATGGTATCCCCGAAAGCCGCACTGGCGCCGGAGTATTCGAAAATGGAAATTTTCAATCGACTGGAGAAGCAAACCAACGTAAAGATCGAGTGGAATAACATTCCGGACACCGACTTCAACGAAAAGAAAAATTTGCTGCTGGCCAGCGGTGATTTGCCGGATGCATTTTATGGAGCCGGGTTCACGGATTACGAGCTTGTCAATTACGGTAAAGATGGGACTCTCATCCCACTGGAGGATTTAATTGACCAATATGCGCCTAATTTGAAAGCGCTCTTAGAAAGCCGGCCCGACATTAGATCGGCGATCACAGCGCCGGATGGTCACATCTATGGGCTGCCGTCTTTTGAAGAGAACAACCTTGGGACCAATCCTTTCTTTCACGTCATCAATAAAAAGTGGCTGGACAAATTGGGATTGAAAATGCCGCAAACGCTGGACGAATATACGAAGGCCTTGATCGCCTTTAAAACACAGGATCCGAATGGCAACGGTAAAGCGGATGAAATTCCACTAAGTTTTATGCACATGCAGTGGTGCAGTGACATTGCGGGCATATTCGGAGCCTTCGGGCTTCCAGATAACCTGGAACATCGGATCGTCCGCGATGGTAAAGTGATTTTCACCGCGAATCAACCTCAATATAAGGAAGCATTGAAATATATACATGATAACTGGTATGCGCAAGGCTTGATCGATCCCGAATCGTTCACCCAGGATGCGGCTCAGTATTTGGCAAAAGGCAAAACGACTGACGAAACGCTTGGCTCTTACGTCTGGTGGGAGGTCGAAGAAGTTGTCGGAGCAGAACGGAGTAAGGATTATGCTCTCCTGCCTCCGCTCAAAGGTCCAAACGGGGACCAATTGATCGGGCGTAACAATGGTGGGGGGCCAGGACGTGGGGCTTTCGTGATTACTAAAGAAGACCGTTACCCCGAGATTACGATGCGCTGGATTGATCAACAGTATGAACCTTACATGGCGGCTCAAATTCACTGGGGTCCGTTGGATGTCGTATTTAAAAAAGACGAAAACGGAAAACTGGTGAACCTTCCGCTACCCGAAGGTACTTCCGCTGGTGAATTCCGTCAGAAGGTAGCTCCAGGTGCAGGGGCCCCGGGAGTAATTACTGCTGAAAATTTGGGGAAAGTGGTTGATCTGGAGCCTCGGGCTCAGCAGCGTGTAATAGATTTGGAGAAGTACTACGATCCTTACATGGAAAAAGAAAACTATCCAAGTATTTTCTTCAAACCAGAAGAATTGGATACAATCAACCGGATTGAGCCTGAATTGATTAAATACGTGAACACTCAAAGAGGCAAATTTATTGTCGATGGCGGCGTGGATGAGCAGTGGGATAGCTATGTGAAGACTCTGGATAAAATGGGCCTGAACGAATTGATGGAGATCTACCAAACTGGACTGGATCGCTATAACGAAAATTTAAAGAAATAATAAGTAAATGATAGGTGGGGAGAAACTGTGCTTGATGTAATTGCTATCGGGGAAGTTTTGATAGATTTTACTCCTGCAGGACAAAGCGAGGGAGGTAACGAGCAGTTCGAATGCAATCCCGGAGGGGCACCGGCTAATGTAGTGGTTGCGCTATCCCGCTTAGGAGCCAAAACGGCTCTGGTTAGCAAAGTAGGGGAGGATCATTTCGGATTCCTACTTCAGCACACTTTGTTAAGCTGCGAAGTTGATGTGACTGCTCTTTCGACTACAACGGAAGCTAACACGACGCTGGCATTTGTCCATTTGGATGGCAACGGAGACCGATCGTTCAGCTTCTACCGGAGGCCGGGAGCCGACACATTGTTGTGCCCAGCGGATGTCCCGTTCGATCGTATTCAAAACTGCCGTATACTGCATTTTGGATCTTTATCGATGACCCATGAGCCTGCCCGTTCGGCAACAAGAGAGGCGGTCGTGAAGGCCAAAGAAGCAGGAGCGCTGCTCTCGTTTGACCCGAACATCCGGATTGCATTATGGGAGAGTAACGATAAAGCAAAACAAAATATTCTTTGGGGCATGAACTATGCCGATATTCTGAAAATATCGGAGGAGGAGCTTGGCTTTATAACAGGAACAACCGATGTGGAAAAAGGCTCGCAGGAGCTGCAGCAGCAATTCGGCATCGCACTGATCGTGGTTACCTTAGCGGAAAAAGGCTGTTATTACCGGGTCGCTGATCATGATGGATATGTGCCCGGATTTCAAGTGAAGGTTATCGATACGACTGGAGCCGGGGACGCGTTCCTGGGCTGCTTGTTATATCAGATCCTTCAAACCGATCATGTATTAAATCAGCTGACCAGACAGCAAATCACCAGCATGCTGACTTTTGCAAATGCAGGTGGAGCATTAGTAACAACACGTAAGGGGGCTCTTCTGTCAATGCCAACCAAAGAGGAAATGATGAAAATTGAGTTCAGTAAACAGCAAAATGATGATCGATTCAGGCCGTGGTTTCATTTCTCGCCACCTTCTCACTGGATGAACGATCCCAACGGACTGGTCTATTACGAGGGAGAATATCACCTGTTTTACCAGCATCACCCTTACGGAAACAAATGGGGTCCGATGCATTGGGGGCATGCTGTCAGTCAAGATATGGTGCATTGGCGGCATGAACCAATCGCCCTGTTCCCAGACGAGCATGGCGCTATTTTCTCTGGTTGCTGTGTAGTTGACTGGAACAACAGCAGCGGACTATTTGAAGGGTCCCATGGATTGGTTGCGATCTTTACCCATGCTGATACCTGTCCAAAAACTGGTCGGCCGCGTCAAAGGCAAAGTTTGGCTTACAGCAGTGATAAAGGTCGAACCTGGCATAAATATGAGGGGAATCCGGTACTCACCGAGTCTGACCTAATAGACTTTCGGGATCCCAAGGTGTTTTGGCATTCGCAAAATGAACGTTGGGTGATGGCGGTTGTCGCGGGAGATCATGTCCGGTTTTACGGATCAAAGAATTTGCTGGAATGGTCGCTTACGGGCGAATTCGGCCATGGAGAAGGTTCGCATGATGGCGTTTGGGAATGCCCGGATCTCTTTGAACTGCCGATTGATGGCAGCGGACGCTCCAAATGGGTTCTGATCATAAGCATTGGGGATCATCCCGATTATCCGGAAGGTTCACGCACGCAATATTTTATCGGTGAGTTCGATGGGAACACATTCATCAATGACAACCCTGCAGATCATATCCAATGGCTCGATTATGGCCGGGACAATTATGCGGGGGTTACTTGGTCGGATATACCCGATGCTGATGGACGGCGCGTGATCATTGGATGGATGAGCAACTGGAAGTATGCCAACGAGACACCTACCGGAGACTGGAGAGGAGCGATGACACTGCCTCGCGTATTGTCATTGACCAGCCGTGACGAAGGTATCCTGCTGATCCAAAAGCCGGTTAGGGAAATGGAGAAGCTGCGAAAAGAATCGAAGAGCTGGAATGCAATTTTGATTACGCCAGAGGCCCCTTTTATACAAAAGATGCAGGATGAACTGTTGGAGATTGAGGCTGAAATGGATGTCCGCTCCGGGAGTGAGATTCGGGTGAAAATAAAATCCTCCGGGCAGAGCGAAACGATAATCGGATATGACCCTGAGCGCCAATGGCTGTACATTGACCGTACGAAATCAGGAGTGACCGATTTTCATCCGTCTTTTCCGTGCAATCATGGCGCCAAATTGGTTTCTGAGGACGGGAAAATCAAGCTGCATATCTGGCTGGACCGCAATGCGATCGAAGTGTACGCGAATGATGGTCTGATTGCCATGACGGATCAAATTTTCCCTGACGCTCCGTTAGATCAGATCGAAATCAGCGTGAAAGCGGGGCAGGATGTTCTGAACTCGCTTCACATCCATACGCTAAACTCCATACTTATTCCAGGCGACTCCACGGAGTGGGAGTCAAGGAGGGTGGAAGCATGAACCAAAGACCCGACAACCGGGGACCGATGATGTATTGGCCTTTTAATGAAGGAGCCGGAGCAAGTGCTCTGGAATACGTATCCCAGGTCCGGGATGAGATCCAGTACGTATTTAAGCAAGCAAAGTTTACCGAACCGTGCGACCCGCTGTGGAGAAAAGGCGTCGTGGGGAGTGGGCTTTCGTTCGACGGTTATTCGACTTACATTTCCCATTCATTCCAAGAAGAAGATCCTGCGGGCACCTCCCAATACCGGTCGGCGATCAGCATCGGCGTATGGGTTGCCCCTCGTTCATACGAGGTGGGGGACGATGGCAAGCTGTCAGCCATTGTGAACCGTCACAACAAAGAACAAAGGCAGGGATACCTACTCGGTATGTATCGTCATGGATCCTGGTCCTTCCAAGTTGGACTCGAAGGAGGAGAATGGAAGGAAATTTGGTCACCGGATGGGCATGAGCTGCCAAAAAATGAATGGTCTTACGTAAATGCTGTGTTTGACGGGAACCAAGGGGAAATGAAATTGTTTCTGAACGGCAGGAAGATTGCGTCGACCGGGTTGCCTCGTGGTTCCCGCTTGACCGAGGCGACCGGCACGGATCTCCTAATCGGTAAAAATAATCACAGCAGCCAGCTGGCGAAGGTGTTCAGCCTGCACATGTTCAGTGGCATCATGGAAGAGCTCAAAATCTACCCAAGGGCACTGAGTGAGGATGAGGTAGCCGCTTCTTATCGGCTCGTGTTGGATATCGGATGTGGAGGAGTCCATCCGACGTTAACGTATGATCAGATTAAACTGGATCGGACCCCTCTGCTGGCGGATCGGCACCGGCCTCAATATCACGTTAGCCCACCTGCTCACTGGATGAATGAACCCCATGCGCCGATCTATTTTGACGGCCAGTACCATTTGTTCTATCAGCATAATCCTCATGGGCCCTTCTTTCATCAAATCCATTGGGGGCATTGGGTTAGCGAGGATCTGGTGCATTGGCGGGATCTTCCCGTGGCTTTGGCGCCCGAGAAGGATGAGCTCGCACCCGATGGAATCTGGTCGGGAAGCGCAACCTACGATGCAGACGGCCTGCCGGTCTTGTTCTTTACAGCGGGCAATGACAGTGCTTCGCCGAATCAGAGCGTAGCGCTTGCCCGAAGCACCTATTCCCGAGATAAGGACCCCGATCTAGTTCACTGGGTCAAACATCCGGAGCCGTTAATCGTGCAGAAGAAGGGAATAGGCTTATTCGGGGATTTCAGGGACCCATTCGTGTGGAAAGATGATGATGGTTGGTATGCCCTGGTCGGGTCCGGGATCGAAGGTGAAGGCGGAGCCGCATTGGCATTTTCTTCTCAGGATATGCTGAATTGGACGTATAAAGGGCCCTTTTTTAAAGCGGATATCGAGAAGTTTCCTTATCTAGGGCCGATCTGGGAGCTCCCCGTGTTTCTTCCCCTTGGTTGCGACAAACAGGGGGTGAACAAGCATCTTCTGCTGGTCAGCCCAGTGGGAGAGGGAGCGGATGTCGAAGTGTTTTATTGGATCGGACAACTGGATAAGCAGAATCTAACGTTCATCCATGATCAAGAGGAGCCTCAATTGATTGATGTCGGTGATTTCCATTTTACCGGTCCGAGCGGAATGGTTGATCCGAAGACCGGCAGGAAAATCGTATTTACGATAGCCCAAGGTGACAGGACCTCAGAACTGGAATATCAATCGGGATGGGCGCATAACGGCGGTTTGCCGATCAGCGTGTATTTGCGGGAGGACGGACGACTGGGTATAGAACCGATCCAAGAGCTGCAGTCCCTGCGCGGCGAGAAGCGGTTATCTCTCCGCGATAAATCATTGTCTGAAGCGAATGTCCTGCTCCAGGATGTTCAGGGCGATATGCTTGAGATCCGCTTGGAGATGGAGCCGGGCAGCGCCAAGCAATTCGGGATCAAGATCCGTCGTACGCCGGATGGAGAAGAAGAAACCCTGCTTTACTACGACTTGAATCAATCGATGCTCCTGGTCGACCGTTCGAAGACGACGCTTCATCCAGGAGAAAAATGTGGAGGAACCCAGGGTGGCAATCTAGAGCTTCATGGAGAGAATTTGAAGCTCCACATGTATTTGGACCGTTCCATGGTCGAAGCCTATGCAAATGGATTGAAAAGCTTGACGACCCGGGTGTATCCGAGTCGAAGGGATGCGCTGGGGATTCAGATTTGGGGAGATGGCAGTTTGACGGTCAAATCGATGCAAGTGTGGGATATGAAGCCTATTTGGTAAGAAAGGAGAGTACCATGAACCAAACCAAGCTACCGGTGTATTCTTATCAGGACCTCGTGCGGAGATTATATGATCTCGAAGCACTTGCAATATCGCCACAGGACGGCGAGAAGTCGGGGTGTTTCTCCAGCTTTGACCGGAGTTCCATTTATCATGCCGAGACGGGCTTGTATGAGAACTGGGGAGCTAATGATGACGGAGCTGGCTTCATCCGCCAAGAAGGAGACAGCATCGTCGCTTTGGAACTTGATGGACCCGGCGTGATTTGGAGAGTCTGGTCAGCGCTTCCTGCGGAGGGCCATATCCGGATTTTTATAGATCATGCCGATACTCCTGTGATCGATCAGCCGTTTCGGGATTATTTCGACACATTCAACCGGGAAGAGCCACCTGCCAACTTCCCGAGTCTGACGCCTACCTTATCCCGCGGCAGAAACAGCTTTATTCCCATTCCTTTTCAGAAACATTGCAAAGTAATGCTGGATAAAGGGTGGGGTGCTTACTACCATATCACCTACACCGTTTTCCCTGTCGGGGTTAGGATGCCGTCCTTTGATGGCAGCTTCGATAAGGAATCGGCAATTGCATTGGCCGAAGCGGACCGCGTGTTGCAGCAAAGGGGAACATATTCTTTTGCGCAAGCGGGTGGGTCTATAGACGAGAGCGTTACGGTATCCGTTCCAGCAGGAGGCAGGGCAGTAATTTTTGATAAGCAAGGGGCCGGCTCGATCTCCATGATTCGGATCAGGACCGACCTTAGACGAAAGAGTGAACCATTGCAGCGGAAGCTGGCCAGGCAATTGACCATCTCGATGAAATGGGACAACGAGGAAATCCCTTCTGTATGGGCACCCCTGGGTGATTTTTTTGGCAGCGCTCCAGGGATCAAGCAGTACCGGTCTCTGCCCTTGGGGATGAACGAACATGAAATGTACAGTAATTGGTACATGCCTTTTTCGGAAAGTGCGAGAATCGAAATCGAGAATGATGGGACGGAAGCATGCGAAATTACGGCGGATATCCGGTTTACTCCTTTATCAAAGTCTGACACGGATGAACTTCTTCGTTTTCATGCGAAATGGCATCGGGATGAATATCTGGATCTGGATACGGAGCGGTTTAAGGAAGGAGGAGACCGCTGGCCGGATTGGCCTCTGCTGCTGGCGAAAGGACGGGGAAGATTCTGCGGTGTTCACCTGCATGTTTATAATACCTGGGAGAAACCAGATGAAGAGCCTGAAACCTGGTGGTACGGACAATGGGACCGAAAAACCATTGACTGGTGGTGGGGAGAGGGGGATGAGGAATTTTTTGTGGATGGTGAATCTTTTCCGTCTACGTTCGGAACCGGCAGCGAGGATTACATAGGCTACGCTTGGGCAGCCGAGCCGCCATTCCCGATGTTTGACAGTGCTTTCGCAAGTCAGCCCTTCATCGAATTGGATGCAAACGGCCACACTTCCGTCAACCGATTTCATATTTGCGACAACGTTCCTTTTATTCACTCTTTTGAGGGATTTATCGAGAAATACAAAGCGAATCAATGGGGGCTCAATAACGAATGTTTATATGCTGCCACCGTTTACTGGTATCAGGAGCGGGGGACAAGCGATGCTTATAAGCCTGTTCCATGGATTGAACGCTTAGATCATTTGAAACTTGGGGAGGAATTACAATGAGGGAATTTTTCTATCGACCAGAGAATGCCTGGGTAGGGGATGTAATCCCTTATTATGAAGACGGGGAGTTTAAGCTGTTTTATTTGCACGGCTGGCGAGATAACTACAGGGAGGGATTTGATCACGGCTGGTATCTTATAGGAACAAAGGACTTTGTGAATTATCGGGAAGATGGAGCCTGCAAGATTGAAGGCGGAACCGGCCATATTCTGAAAGTGGACGATATCTATCATATGTTCTACTGCGTGTTTCCTCCAGGTAAGCAACTCGTTTGCCATGCGATCAGCGATGACTTGAAGCACTGGGATCCCATCCCGGAAGATACTTTTACCGCTGATGACCGTATCTATGAGATGTCTGATTGGCGTGACCCCTTCGTATTCTGGAATGAAGAGGAAGGTCAATACTGGATGCTGCTTGCCGCGATGTCGAAAGGGTCTACTAACCGAAAAGGCTGTACCGCGCTGTTGTCATCCAAAGACCTTAAAACTTGGGAGCATCGTGAACCTCTATACGCTCCAAATTTGCACGTTGGGGCACATGAATGTCCCGATTTGTTTCGGATCGGGGATTGGTGGTATTTAATCTATTCTTCCTATACTGGGCGCTTTGCAACCTTTTACCGGATGAGCCGTTCCTTAAACGGACCTTGGATAACCCCAAAGGAGGATACCTTCGACGGCCGTGCCTTTTATGCAGCCAAGTCTGTTTCGGATGGGGAAAAACGCTTTTTATTCGGGTGGAACCCAACGAAAAACGACGATTTATTCAGCTGGAATCCGCCGAAGTCTCGCGGCAAGGATTACGACACATGGGATTGGGGTGGGAACCTTATTGTACATGAAATTGTTCAGCGTACGGATGGGACCCTTGGTGTAAAAGTGCCGGAAACCGTGGATGGCGCATTCGCAAAGCCGTTGATTGTACATTTCGATAAAATTGCAGGAGATTGGAAACATAGGGGTAGCTCACTTTCCTGTACGTCACCGTATGGGTTTGCCGGCTGCATGACCCGGGATGATTTGCCCGATCAATGCAAAATATCCGCTACAATTTCTTTCTCCGAGCAAACTCAAGGGATTGGGTTCATGCTGCGGACAGAGAATACCTTGGATGATGCCTATTACGTCACCTTGGAGCCACAGCGGGACCGCATTACCTTTCGGGGATATATCATGCAATCGGAAGAAGGCGGTAAGACGTTCCCTTATGAAGTTGAACTGGAGCGCCCTGTCAATTTGGTTCCTGATCGTCCTTACGAAATCAAAGTATTTATCGATGGATCGATATGCGAAATTTATGTGGATGAAAACATAGCCATGAGCGCCAGAATGTATGATATACCTAAAGGGAAGCTTGGCTTGTTTGTCAATCAGGGCAGTGCTCAGTTTAGCGATGTAACGATCTCGATTAGAGGTTAAAACAAAAAGATCGAGCAGAGGATCGGTTTGTCCTCAGCTCGATCTTTTTTATTTCTTTTTTTGGCAAGCGCCAATATCAGCTGGTCCGCCGTACCATCAATTCTGTCGGGAATACCTCTTCGACAGGTTCAAGGCGTTGCCCATCAGTCTCAATGGATTGGATCATCAGCTTGGACGCGGCCTCAGCCAATTCATTGATGGGATGCCGAATGGTGGATAAGCTTAGCAGCTCAGAAACGGTAGGCATATCGTTGACACCCAACACAGCAAGCCCGTCCGGAACGCTCAGATTCAAATCCTTGCAAGCCTTGAACGCTCCGATGGCGGAGATATCGTTTAAGCAAAACAACGCCTGGGGCAGTTGGTTGCCTTTGGCCAACTTCATAACTGTATCGTATCCAAAGGCTTCTGTCATATCGCCGGTGATGACGGTTGGTAGTTTCCCGTTCTGCTGCAGTGACTCGCTGGCACCGTTGAGCCGATCATCAAAGCCAGGGACGTGACCGTGCGGATATGTTAAAATGACTAGCTTGTCATAGCCTCGGGATAACAAGTGGTTTACTCCGATCTGGCCGCTCTGATAGTCGTTGACGCGCAGCACATGCGCGCCGTAGGATAAGTTGTGGCGTCCTACCGTAATGACAGGCACGTTAAGATCCATTAATCGGGGCATGAATTTTTCCGTCTCCAACGTTGCTTTGAAGATGATCCGTCGACTATCTGGATATTCATAAAGATTTCTTCAAAGTCCAGTAGGATAATCTTATAACCCAATGCTTTTAACTGCTGCTTGATGACCTTGGCAAAATGGAGGAAGTATAAGTCTTCAAAGTAACCGTCGCCGTCATAGATACTATCGGATAAAACAAGCCCAATGGTGTGCATTCTGCCAGTAATTAGGCTTTTGGCCACCGGGTTCACTTGGTAACCTAACTTCTTGATCGAGAGACTGATTTTTTTCTTTCGTCTCTCCGCCCATTTTCTGGGAGTTTCCGTTCAAGAAAGGGGAGTGTTAACCTTGGAATATACCTATCAAGAGTTTATCGAAGATTTAAATATGGGGCATGAAATAGAATTCCTTTTGGATGGAGATAGATATTCTATTAGCTACAATAATACTGGATGGCACGTAACTAAATTTGGAAATGAAGAGTATTCTGCTTATGGCAATGTTAATGAGTTGTTGGAAAATGCAAAATTCAAGGATAATTCCTTACAAGAAATATGGCATAAAATTAAAATTGATAGTAACGATAAAATAAGACGCAAAATACAGTCTTAAAGGCTTCACAACAGTAAACGGGAGAATTCCACATTCCCACCGTGATAGTGGAAAGACGGGGAATGAGGAAGAGACATGGTCATAGTCTACACAAGGGCAAAGAGAAGTTAATTAGGGATTTTTTAAATTGCCTGTACCTCATTTTTCTGCATTAACTTGTACATGGTCTATAAACCGAAATTAGACCCCGCAGCCGTTTCAACGGGGTCTAATGGAGTATCCTCAGAAGAACGATTTTGTAATAATTACCAACAAGATAAACAGCACTAATATAGCTGCCACGCTTGTGCCAAGACCGCCAAAGCCGCCAACTTCACCCATGTCATTACCTCCTTAATCTATAAGGTACATTGATATCATATGAATTTGTTTTGATTGCGTCAGGGCAAAATGGTAAAGATATTTTACAAGTTAAAATTCGTTACTAGGTAATATAACCATAGACTCAGTTCAATATGTTAGTCAGCTTTTGATAATGCAGCCTTATAACGTAAAAAACCAGTTTCGGGAAAGACCCAGCAACTGGTTTTTTTGATTGTTCTATAGATAATTACTCGTTAACGTATTGAACAGTTGGTTCCATATGGACATGCACTTCGTATACACCATGTTGTTTGATTAACTCATTTTCGACTGCAGTTGAAATATCATGAGCAACTTGTAGATCCAAAACCACGATATCCACTACAGAGTTATTGCCATAGTTTCTTGCACGTCTTCCCTAATGCCCTTAATTCCGGGTACCGTCAATGCAGTGTCCTTATATTGATCCAATAATTGTTCATTGAAACCATCTGATAAATAATGGGATGATTCACGAAAAATATCCCACCCAGTTTTACAAATTAATAGTCCAACCAAAACAGCAGTGATTGGAACTAACCATGGTAATTGCAACTGGGATCCTAATATTCCTATCACTGTTCCAATACTAACCCATGCATCCGAAAGGTTATCTTTAGCAGGTGCTCTCTGTGGCGATGCAGCAGACAAATGCCCTATACTCCGCTGAGCGTTAAACGTGAACACTGGGGATTTGAGCCCAAGGCATGGATGAAGAGATGTGGGCTGTTTTTTCAACATATTCGCGATCAGATTGGTGAGCGAATTGAACGTTTTGCTAAAACAGGCAGCCGAATAGGCGGCCATTGTTTTTTGGTTAAGATCCTTTATTATCCTGTTCAAAGAACATTGAAATACCAGGTAACGCTTGCTCCAATGGATAGAAATGCTGCCAGCAGAAGCCTTCAATTTCTTACCTAAAAGGGTTGAGGGTTTTAATTAGATATTTAATCAGAAAATACACCTTTCAGCATAATGGAACAAGCGTACGTAATATATTCTACATATAATGTAACTTTGTGGCTTAAACCCAATCGAGAAGGAGTGATAATTTTGCCAGACGTATTTGTAGAACGGTCTTTAGACGAAATTCGATTCTGGTCACGTATCATGAAGGAACATTCGTTTTTCCTTCGATTAGGATTTAGGAGTGAAGATACACAACTAATAAGCGAAGCTAACCAATTCCAAGCTATTTTTGAAGATATCGAAAGAAGAGCCCATTCATTTTCAGTAAACACCGATCCTCAAACCATTAGGGAATTCAACGTAGAGGTACACAACGCAGCGGCTCATATTTGGGCTTTTAAAAGAAAGGTTCTGGGCCTAATCCTGCAGTGTAAGCTGCCAGGACAGAATAATTTCCCTTTGCTTGTTGATCATATCAGCCGGGAAGCCAACTACTTTAGAAACCGACTGGAGGAACTGAATTCCGGAAGGCTCGAACCTCTACATGATGCCATTATTGATGAGAATGTTTTCTTCCTCAAAATCATGGCAGATCACGCTAAGTTTATAGGCCACCTTCTGGATCCTTCGGAAAGGAAGCTTGTTGAACAGGCTAGAGAGTTTAGCCATGAATTTGACACCCTTATGTATCAAGCAATTGATTTAAGTTCAATGCGGCCTCAATCCCAGACAGTTCCATTATTGAGTCAGTTTGTAGATGAGAACCGGGTCTCTGTGAAGTCATTACGGGATTTTAAGAAGACAGCCCGAGATTTAATCGAAGAATGCCGTATAAAAAGCATCATTCATCCCCTATTGGCAGATCATGTATTTCGGGAAGCTGAAAGGTTTTTGTTTATTCTGGATATGTTTGAACGTTCATTATCCGGAGAGAAGGTAAACAAAAGGGAAATATTGTTCTAAAATGGCGGTTTGAACAAACATAAAAGATCAATCTAGGAGGGAAGTTTATTGGAAATACCAATCACAGGATTACTGCTTCATTCTGAAGGTTCTGGTTCTGAACATGCTCATAGTCTCCTTATTACTTCATGGGATGGAAGACCGGTTAGGCTTCATGTTCATCCGATTTCGGGGGACACTTCGTTTGATGTTGGACATTTTCATCATTACGCTGGAACCACAGACCCTGCCCCCAGTGGGGTTCCCCATGTCCACCATTACAATGTGGAGACTTCATTTAATGACCAGCATATTCATTATGTTCGAGGAACAACAGGACCGGCAATCCCCTTACCGGAGGGTGGGCATTACCATGATTTTGAGGGTTACACAACAGTAAACGGTAGAATTCCTCATTCTCATCGATATAAGGGTAGAACAGGGAAAGAGGAATAAATCTCAGGTTAAAAATGGGTTGTTTTCCCCATAGATCCTTCCCTATCAGTGGTAAAGGTTCCTCCATACACTATATTACCTTATTTAAAAGGGGCGACAGATAATGGGTGGAGTCGGTTACACTGTAATCAAATTGAGGTTCAAAATCATTATCCACTGAGTGTCCAATCGTCAAAAGGATATTCAGTGGATAAGCGTGGTTTTCCGCAAGCTATAGTGTGTTCATGATCATTCAACTTCATGTGACTCTTAAGATAGCTCTTCTTTTTTAGAGGGCTTTTTTGTTATATAAAAATGTTTTTTCATCCGTACAATTATTTAGGCCAAGTCATAGCTTATTTAGTTTTAAAGCTGGCCGTTCATATGGGTAGATCCTCGGATTCGGATGTCGGAGAAGGCATGGTTCATTAGAATTAGAAAAGGAATTTGTCTTTGATTTAGGGGAACCGCGGCGGAACGTCGGTACAATGTCGTTAAGATCGCCATTTTTTTAGTTATGTCTAGATCTGCACGATTGTCCACGGACTTCCCGTTCCGAGCTGTGGCTTATATTTTCCTATGGAGGAAAAAGCTGGCTTTGGTTAATAAAAATTTGCTCTTGATGTGACGACAAGAGGAGAATTACGATCCCGAGTTTTTCCCTTATACGTGTTTTTGTGTTAAATAGTCTTATTTTTAACGTTATATAATTTAGATCGGCTTGCTCGGCAGTTGTGTCGATTTGTTTTTGCCCAACCATTCCAGCTCGTTTATGGATGCATTGACACGCATCGGTTTATCATGACCGGCGTTGGGCCGGATAAGAACGATTGACTTTACTTTTCGTTTGTTCTTCTTCTTCATAAATGGTTACCTCCTTCCACCTACTTCTTACTTTAATTAAATTAACTTATGCCAACCTTGGGTTTCTGGGTTGGGCGATTATGCTTTGACTGATGAACATATTGCAGCTAAAGTTAAAAACTCAAGCATTGTTTTCACCACTCCTGATTGTAGTTATGTTCTTAGTTCCCTGTATTGTCGAAATTATCCTTCGTTTTGAATTGCACCTCGTCGTCAAAGAAAACGTCCTGGGCTGGGCGATTAACCAGGAAAAGGCCGGCATCAAATTCATTTGCTCATGGCCACGTTTTACCCAAGTATTATTCAAAAAAGATTCTCTTTTCTTTGGGGTTTGGGTTTCGCATGCTATTTAAACGGGTAAATTAAAATGTTAGCTTTTAATTTGGAGACTTTACATGGTAAATTGCTTGTGAGTGGTCCTCTTCTCGGCTTCATGAAAGGATGTTCTCAATGAATGTACTTGTGGTTGATGATCATGAAGTCAATCGAACCGTATTGGTTAGAATCTTACTAAAACTTGGTTATTCTGCAGATACTGCGACCAATGGGTTAGAAGCCGTTGCTGCGACGAGATCAAAATCCTATCAGCTCATTTTTATGGATATCTACATGCCGTTCATGGATGGGATTTCAGCGGCTGAAGAGATTGTTTCCTTCTTAGTTAACCCGCCACATATCATTGCCGTCTCAACAGATCCAGGCGCAAAGACACGTTGTCAGGGGTTTGCGGATTTTATTGAAAAGCCAATTAGTTTCCACCGAATTAAACAATGCATTGATTCGTTGATTTCATGAGCACAAAGCGAGTGGGAAAGATCCTCGAGTTTCACCAGCCTTACATAAGCCAATCCATTGGAAAGTGGATAAAAAAAAGCCAACTCAACGGAGTTGGTTATTTTTTGTTTCTGGCTTCGAAAATAGGAAGGGCGATGCAGCCCACTCCGCGATACTTAATCCGTATTAGTGCTTTCTGGAATTTCTGAAACACGGGTTACCATATAGCCTGAGTTGTCATTCTTCTCTAAATCGACTCTTATTTTTTTCTGGACTTTATTATCCTTAAAGAGATCCCCTTCCAAAGTAAGACTGGTGCCATTTATTTCGCAAACCTTCTTAGGAATGAATCCCCAATCTGTAATATGAAATTCTCTTGAAATCGCGTCATTGATTTCACTATGAAGAACGGATAACGTGTAGGTTCGTATGTCTTTTGCTGAATTCTCTACCTGCTCTTCTGGTGCTGCTGCACAAATCCCGCCTAAGTTCATTAAAAATGCCGGCAGAAGGAACATCAGCTTTATTTTAATCTTCAATTCAATCACTCCTTCAACTTGTATGCTTTACATAAAAACAAAAAATATTTATGGAACAGTTTTATTTTGTATCAGGAGGCCCCCTTATTTAGTTCGTCGTCTTCTCTATACAGAAGACGACGAGTTTTGGGGGGGACAGTTATTGGTACATGCCTTTTCGGAAGAAGGGAGGATCGAGATCTACAATGTTGGGACAGAATGCGGAATTACGGCGGATATCCAGTATACTCCATTAGCGAAGTTGGTTATGGATGAATTCCTTCGTTTTCAAGAAAATTGGCATTGAGATGATTATCTGGATCTGCATACGGAGCGCTTCAAGGAAGAGAGCGCTAGCCAAATTGGTCTTTGCTGCTGGCGGGGAGAGCGAGATTTGTTCTGCGACAACTGTATCCTCCCAGCCTGGTTTCAACACGGAGCGAACTACTGTCTACCTGAAACAAAACTACTGATTTCTGCCGCTGCCGAAACAACGCGAGTACTTCCTGATGAAACGTCCATAATGGTGTCTTTTTATTCTTGTCTACTTGACAGGGTTATGACCAGGATTCTTTATATTTCTTTTGTATATTCCGTATTTTCAAATGCCATCGTAAGACGCGGCAAAGGTATGCCTGCCTTTTTTGCTTCTCTCACAACTTCAAGTACCGCAAAACCTGCTTTACTATTGTTGTATTCCACAAAAAGCCGCGGTAAGCTGCCTTTTGCAAAAATAACCTTGTTAAAAAGTATGCCGAGAAGGGCCGGTGGAATTTTAGTCAGCAGGAGAGAAGTGGCATCAAGCTTTGCACCTCTTGCTTTAAGTACAGGGACCATTTCCCTCATATGCTTACCAACATTTGCGAATGAGTCACTATGGTTCATGACCGCTGGAAAACTTCCCCGTTTTAACACCTCGGCTTCCATCGCTGCGTTCATGGCAAAGTGATTCCATAACCAGTTTTGCATATCCTTTACCCAATTAATTTTAAAATGGGCACTTTCAAATAGCTCTTTGACCTTGTTGTTAATATGCTCAGTGCCTGCCCGTGGTTTTTCTAGAAATACCATTTTCAAAAAGCCGCCTCTAAGCTTATTGTCCGCGATGCCACCTCCTGCTCCAGGGAAGCCAAAGACAACATTGTTCATAGACAATGGTGCGATCGATGATTTCAAATCTTGCCAAATGTTATTGAATAGGAGCATAGGGGTATTTCCTGCGGCAGTTGATAGGAATTGTGCTACTTCAGGAAGTTGGTCCGTGTTGACGCTCACAATAATGAGATCATAATTGGGAAGGATCTCCTCATGCAGTTTGACGTTCCAGCTTCCTTTTATGAGCTTTTTCCCTTTTCGTGCGTCCCACATTTCAAGCGCTATACTGCTTCCGAGGGTTTCTTTCCTCCCCTTTCTAACGTAAAACTCAACTGTATGACCTGCTTGTTCGAAAGCCCATGCATATTGGGTCGATATTACACCTCTACCGAAGAATAGAATTTTCATGTTAGACTCCCCCAAAGAGTTGATAATCCGTTATTGATGATCCAACAACGTGTTGTATAATAATATTGTATGGATTCACCATACAGTCATCAACCATCAGATTTTCAATATCTGTCGGATCATCTATTGGACCGGAAATGGAGGCAAATCCATGAACAAGCAACCTGAGATTACAGACAAAACCAGGCAGACCTTTATAAATGTGTTCTGTGATTTATATAGCCAAAAGCCAATTGAAAAAATATCTATTCAAGAGATTGCCAATAAGTCAGGATATAACCGCAGTACATTTTATCAATACTTTACAGATATTTATGAGTTGCTGAACTACGTTGAAGAGAAGGTTTTGAAATCCATTAACGAGGAAATGGCAAGCAGGGAGCTTTCTACGCATACTTTCCAAGATGCGCTTCAATGCTTGGAAAGTACAGAAGATATTTCTGTCCTAAAAGCCCTCCTCGGCGACTATGGTTCTGTTCATTTTGTTGAACGCCTGAAAAGAGAAATTCCCTTTGAGAGATTGATTGTGAATCTTCCAACAAATGATATCTTAGCGCCATACCTGATTGAGTTTTACATATCAACATTAATATCTTTGTTTCGCCTTTGGATACGCAACGACAAAGATTTATCGTCGGAAGAATTGGTCAAGCTGATCGATAGCCTATTTGCAAATGGGATAAAACCGTATTATATCTTTGGCACAGTCAATGAAGGGTAAGAGATATCGAGGTTACCGATGAGCATTACGAGCCCAGGATGGAAGTCCAGGCAATTAAAGAGGCAGAAAAACTTGAGGGGCAAGATCTTGACGCTACGAATTTCGGCCAAAGGCGCTTACAGGGTCTATGATGAATTTCCTGATTCGATGATTACAGCTAACAGCGATGGTCATAAATATTACTCATCAGTCCGAAATCCACTTGCTGAACGTTTCAGAAAAAACTTGACGACCGTTACCTGTTCCAAAAACGGTCGCAGCATAATGGTTTGACGCGGTTATGGCCACACTGAAGGTGTTTTTCTGTTGCGTAGTTTATTTACTGAATACTTTAGAGTGCTGTTCCTTTTCTGGGTATAGAGAGTTTGGTCATATCCACACCTTCATGCTGAAGAAGTTTATACTTTCTATCCAGACCACCGGCATAACCGGTTAAACTCCCAGAAGCACCCACCACTCTATGGCACGGTATAATGATGGATATAGGGTTGTGACCTACAGCTCCACCTATTGCTTGGCTTGACATACTTGCTTTATTTATTTTTGAAGCTAGAATTTTTGCAATCTGCCCATAACTAATATATTCACCGTAAGGAATATCACAAAGAATATTCCAAACCAATTTTCTGAAATCCCCACCGTTTGGAGCAAGTGGGAGGTCAGAGACCGCTGGTTTCTTTCCATCGAAATATTTTTCTAACCAAATTTTTGTTTTGTTGAAGATGGATAAGTTCATATTTTCAGTCATTTCAGCATGTATAGTGCCTCCAAAGTACTTTTGTCCTTCGAACCATAAACCCGAGAGCATGTGACCATCACTTGCAATAGTAATCAAACCTAAAGGTGATGAATATGTTGTCGAAAAATACATAATTCCTCCTAATGATTGACACTGTTTTGAAATTCATAATTTCACTCGACGTTTCCTAGAAGCGAATAGATCCCATCAATTTTTCATTTTAGTGACTAAGTATAGAAAATAAAAGTGGAAAAGTGTTGATCGAAAAAATAATAGGCGATAAGTTAGTTCTAAATTTGTGGAAAAATGATTCGACAGAGCCATAACTTAAACTTCTGAAATAAATAAGGGGCTGTTTCCTTTCCTCACAGGGAGAGAAACAGCCCTTTCTTCATAATTTACGGTGGAACCCGACCCGATTGTGGTGTGTCCGAAGTGCGTTGGGCAAGTCGCTAATCATCGATTAATTGATATTTCGATAGGTTTCCGGAGTGACTGTTTCAATTTTCCGAAAGGTAGATACGAAATGACTGTCATCCGTAAAGCCGACCATTGCGGCAATCTGCTTGACGGTCAAGCGATCTTTATCGATCAGGAGCTCTTTGGCTTTCTGAATCCTTATGCGGATAATGTATTGGTAGGGACTCATCCCCGTTGCCTTTCTGAAGATGTAATTCAATCGTTGCGAGCTAACGCCTGCTAATTCAGCCAATTGAGCCAATCCAATCGCAGGGTTCGAATAGTTCTCGTTAAGGTATTGAAAAATAGGAGTCAATCTGGCGGCGTATTGGGAAATGGAACGTTGGTTATCGATTTCTCCATATTTTTTCAGATCCATGAGAAAACGATAAATGAATACGGAACCCTCCATGCCATTTAAATCAAACTCCTGATCTGCCAGTTCATGACTTGTCTTGTGCAGTGTGGATAATGGAGAATCCATTTCCCAGCTTATCAATGTGGAAGTAGCCAAACCGAGAGAAGATATGATGAGAGGGGCGAGATCTCCATTAAAGGTGACGTAATATGTCGACCAGGGATGAGAAATCGTTCTGTATCGGTGCGGAGTGCCCGGTTTTAATAAGATTCCTCGATTGGGAGTTAAATTTATCGTCTTCCCGGAGTATTCAAATTGTCCTTCTCCGTGGGTTGTGTGCAGCCAGTGGTAACAGTGGTAACCAACGGGTCGAATGAACTCCTCTTGCCATTCATTCCACCCGATCGTTTCAACAAAGATGGGTAAGGTACGGTCCAAAGGGGATATCAGCATATGTTTGGTGTAGTGTTTCATTGGATCACAACTTTCATTTTTTAATATACGACAAGTATTATATCATATTTAACGTAATTGGAGTTGCCATTATAATTGACTATATATACCGAGCTATAAATATTCATTATACTATGTCTTCTAATTTGAATTTTCAAAAAACTATACATTCAAAGTTGGTCTATGTATAGAAATTAATTATGAGGTGAGAATTATGCTTTTTGCGGGTATGAATAGCACGTTTCATGAAGATCCTCAGCAGTTGCATGTTAATACCGAGAAAAACCGCAACTATTTTATTCCCTTTTCTCCAACTCAAGATCCATTTGCACAAAGAGAACAATCCAACCATTTCTTTCTTTTAAATGGACCATGGGGCTTTAGGTATTACGATAGTATTAGAGATTTGGAGGAAAACTTCCTCGAGATTCAAGAATACAATGAAATACCAGTTCCATCCAATTGGCAATTGCACGGGTATGATGTACCGCAATACACCAACATTCACTACCCTATTCCTTATGATCCGCCGTATGTTCCTGACCAGAATCCAGCGGGTGTTTACAATCGTGAATTTACAATGGATTTATCCGATGGATATGAACAATTTATTAACTTTGAAGGTGTCGACAGCTGCTTTTATCTCTATATAAACAATCAATTTGTTGGTTACAGTCAAGTTTCTCACATGACAAGTGAATTCAATATTACCAAGTACCTCGTCAGTGGTAAGAATACGATTACAGTCGTTGTGCTTAAGTGGTGTGATGGTACCTATCTTGAGGATCAGGATAAATGGCGGTTGTCCGGTATCTTCAGAGATGTGTACATACTCTCAAGACCGCTGAATAAAATCGAGAACTATCGGATTACCTCGAAGCTTTTTGATTCCAACACGAAAGCAGAAATTGCAGTTGACGTGAATGCAGATACTGAAGTTACGGTAAAACTCTTTGATGAAAGCGGAAGCTTCCTAGGTGAGAAATATCTCAAAGATGGAGAAACAGTCGCTGTTTTTGACATTGATAATCCATACTTGTGGAACGCGGAATATCCTTATTTGTACAACGTTACGTTGCAAACAGAGGAAGAGATTATTGGCGAAAAAGTAGGAATCCGGGAGATCACTATTCACAATGGAGCTCTCCTTCTGAATGGCGTAGCGATTAAATTCAAAGGCGTTAACCGTCATGACAGCGATCCTGTAACCGGTTCTGTTATTAGCAGAGAGCAAATGTTGGTCGACCTCCATTTAATGAAACAACACAATATTAACAGTATTCGAACATCGCATTACCCTAACAGCCCCATCTTCCTTCAGCTATGTGACGAACTTGGTTTTTATGTTATAGACGAAGCAGATATTGAGTCACACGGTGCTGTAGAGGCTGCTCATACACAAGACAATAATGGAGACTATTCCGGTATTGCTCTACTTGTAGCTCGAGAAGATTATGAGAAAGCCATATTAGATCGAGCTGATCTTATGATTACAAGAGATATCAATCGACCCTGCGTTCTTATGTGGTCACTGGGCAATGAAGCTGGGTATAGCAAGAACATGGAGAAGGCTGCCAAATACATTAAAGGTTACGATCCAACAAGATTAGTCCATTATCAAAGCATGCACGAGCTGGAAGGGGAAGAAAAGGCTGACGACGGTCCAGCGACCCTAGATGTCGTTTCTGTTATGTATTATTCATCCGAGTGGATGGAGAAAAATTTTCTAAAGCAAGAAGATGAAAAGCGCCCATTAGTATTGTGTGAGTATTGCCATTCCATGGGCAATGGGCCAGGGGACTTGGAGGACTATTGGAAAGTCATTTATTCGAGTGATAGATTTAGCGGGGGCTTTATTTGGGAATGGTGCGACCATGGGATCGAGATTGGGAAAGATAGCAACGGTAATGCCAAGTATGCGTACGGTGGAGACTTTAATGAACCTCGACATGACGGGAATTTCTGTATCGACGGTTTGATTTATCCTGATCGTACTCCCCATACCGGACTATTGGAAGCGAAGAATGTTTATCGTCCGATTCGAATCAAACCTGTTAATCCAACCAAAGGTGAATTCGAGTTCATCAATACCTATGACTTTGCCGATTTGTCCGACAAACTTGAATGCACCGTAGAGGTTACTGACCTCGGAAGAGTGATCCTGCAAGAGAAATTGGATATTGAGGTTGGGCCTAAGTCCTCCAAGACAATTACGATCCCAAGTCTTGAAGGTCTAACAGGTAAAAGTGTATATGCTCGATTTATTTTTACACAAAAGCATGATACTCCGTGGTCTACCAAAGGCTATGAAATTGGTTTTGATCAAATATGCATTTGTAAAGAACAGATCGTCATCGAACCGTCGCTGCAGGTAGACACTACTGTAGAACTTGCTGAAGACATGAAATATATTATGGTTTCGAGTGAGAACTTTGAATATCGAATTAATAAATCCACTGCGCTATTTGATCGGTTGAGCTTTAGTCATACCGATCTGATCGAGAAACCGATGGAATACAATGCATTTAGAGCCCCTACCGATAATGAATGGATAAAATCGCAATGGGAGAAGTTTAGTTTTGGGAACCTTACGACAAAGGTTTACCATATTTCAGCTAAGAAATGGGATTCTCATATACGAATTTGCTCAAAAATCGCACTTGGCGGACATTCATATCACAACACATTCAACCTGCACACGGAAGCCTCCATTTTCAATAATGGTGATATTAAATTGAAATATGCCGTTCAAGTTGCAGACAAGCGTCCTTATTTGCCGCGATTTGGTGTGAGAATGTTTATGAGCAATCGATTTGACCAGATAGAATATTACGGATATGGCCCTTATGAAAGTTATATCGATAAACATCAGGCTTCGTATAAGGGAGTATTCTCGCAACCGATTGGCGAGATGCATGAGGATTATATTAAACCTCAAGAGAATTCTTCCCATTGGAGTTGCGATTATATGAATATCTTCTCTAATACCATAATGGTTAAATTTGAAGCCGAGCAGCCTTTTTCATTTAATGCTTCAGAATATACGCAGGAAGAGCTATCTACAAAAAAACATCATTACGAGCTGGAGAAGAGCGGCTATTCTGTTGTTTGCATTGATTATAAACAATCCGGCATCGGATCGGCTAGCTGCGGACCTTTCTTATTGGATCAGTATCAATTCAATAAGAAGGAATTTGAATTTGAGTTCTGGATTAAACCAACATTGAGGAAGTTAATTTGAATTAGAATATCAGAAGAACCCGGAGATCATGGCTTCGGGTTCATTTCATTACAAATGAACTGAAAAGAAAAATGGTGTAAGTTCCTCGTTCCCCATCCATTCAAGATGAATCAGTAAACATCTTCTTATATTGATAGAAATCTGATTGTTGTTGCGTATCCTCTCCTAGAGCCAATTTGTACAATAAAGGCATAGAAAAGGAGGGAGCGCATGCTTGCAAAGATGAATAAATACCGCTGGCAGTATGTTATGATTTTGCCGGCACTCGTATTGCTTTTCCTATTTAATTACATTCCGATGCTAGGCATCCAGATTGCGTTCAAAGACTTTGCGATCGGATCGTCGATATGGGGGGGGCATTGGGTAGGAATGGACAATTTTTCGTTCGTTCATGACCCGCAATTTTGGAAGGTTGTCAGAAATACACTTACAATTTCCGTACTGAAATTCGTTTTTGGGTTTCCTTTACCGATCCTGCTGGCCATTATGATTAATGAAGTTAACCATTCGGGATTTAAACGATTTGTGCAGTCGGTAAGTTATTTGCCGCACTTTTTCTCATGGATCGTGGTGGCGTATATTCTCCAATCCTTTTTAACTTTGGATGGAGGGCTTGCAAACGATCTCATTACAAAGTTCGGTGGTGATCCAATCTTCTTTCTGGGCTCAACGGAATGGTTTCGGCCAATGATTGTATCTAGTAGTTTGTGGAAAGAAGTAGGTTGGAACACGATCCTTTACTTGGCAGCCATTACGACTATCGACCCGCAGCTTTATGAAGCTGCAAAAGTGGAAGGTGCGGGTAAACTCGCTAGGATTCGCTATATTACACTGCCGGGCATCTTGCCTACGATAACCATTGTTTTGATTTTGACCATTCCAAGTTTGATCACCGTAGGAATGGATCAAATTTATCCACTGATGAATCCGGCAAACCAAGCAGTTGCGGACGTTCTCGATACTTATGTCCTCCGTAGCGGGCTTCAACAGGGTTACTTTGGAATGGCAACAGCAGTCGGATTAATATCTTCGCTCATCAGCCTAATCCTTGTCGTGACGACAAACTCGATCTCCAAGAAAATCAATGACGAAGGGCTGTGGTAACTGGTGAAAACGTCTACATTTGAGCGGGTTGGTCAATGGCTGATTATCTTACTGCTGGTGTTATTGTGTATTTCGGTGCTCTATCCTTTCTTCTATATGCTGGCGGTCTCCCTCAATAACGGGAAAGATGCTGCAAGAGGTGGGATCTATCTCTGGCCACGGTCCTTTACTTGGATTAATTATGAAATTGTTTTGGGGAACCAAGTAATCCGTCATGCTTATTTAATTACAATCGGAAGAACAGTGATTGGTACGATTGGTGGACTTGCTATCACACTTGCAGCTGCGTTCGGGTTATCATATAAACTTCTTCCACTGCGACAAAGTATCCTGACTTATATTCTCTTGACCATGCTATTCAGTGGCGGATTGATTCCCTTCTATATTCAGCTGTTTAAATTGGGGCTTACGAATACCTTTTGGGTGTATGTCATCCCTGGTCTTTTCTCAGCATGGAACATGTTCGTCATGCAGAAGTTCATTCAAGGGCTTCCGGAAGCGTTGACCGAATCTGCGGAGTTGGATGGGGCAGGGCCAGTTCGGATATTACTTCAAATCATTGTACCGCTGTCGAAGCCCATGCTCGCCGCGCTTGGATTGTTCACAGCCGTGGGGCATTGGAACGATTGGTTCTCCGGGGCTTTCTATGTAACTGACCAGAATTTAATCCCGGTACAGACATTCCTGCAACAGTTGCTATCCGCTCAAGACCTGTCATCCATTACGAGCTCCAATGGAAATCAGGAGGCGCTTGCCCGAAGCTCCATGGAAAATATCACGCTGATGTCAGTTAAAATGGCCACCGTGATGATAAGTGCACTTCCGATTCTTGCCGTGTATCCATTTCTGCAGAAGTATTTTGTCAAAGGCGTCTTGATCGGTTCCGTCAAGGGCTAACGTTCGGGTATAAGGCATTATTCATATATACCGATAACATGAAAAGGGAGGCAGAACATGAAACTCAAATCAAAAGGGATCAAAAGCGCCATGGCGCTAACGTTGGCAGCTACGCTCAGTCTGGCGGCAGGCTGCTCGGGCAGCAACAACGGCAATGAAGCATCCGGCGATAAGGTCGCTGCAACCGGAGGTGCGGTAACAAACGCGTCGAGTCCGCCCGAATTCAAATTCAAGCTCTGGCTGGGTTGGTCGGCAACGGTTAACAACAACAGCCTGCTTCAACAGTATTGGAAAACGGAAGAGCCCGGCGTCGATGTTCAGATTGAAGCCACGCAAGGAGACGCCATTACTGCGCTTAATCTGAAGATGAATACAGGCGGATTCGATGATGCGGCGCTTTTCGGAAGGAACCAGGTTGTCGATAATGCGATGAAGCGTTCCAACCTCGTACAACCGCTCGAACAATACTTTAACATGCCTGATAAGTATCCAAATCTGGCAGCCATTCCGAAGGAATATTTGGATCAGATGAAGGATGACGATGGGCACATTTGGTCGATTCCCTCGTATTTCGATACGAATCCGTCCGATCCATTCCCGGGCTGGTCCTCCAATGCGTGGTTTATTCGTACCGATATTCTTCAGAAAGTCGGCATGACCGAGAACGACCTGAAAACGCTTAGCGGTGTGGAGACTTATTTGGAGAAAGCGTCCAAGCTGAAGGATGAGTCGGGCAAGCCGCTCCTGCCGCTTGGAATGCTAATGGATGCGAATGAAGAGAATGTGGTCCTGGCTGCTTTCGGCGTACCGGTGGCTACGGCTGGAGGCGTCACCCCGGTAAAGAAAGACGGCAATAGTTTTATTTTCGAGTATGATAATCCCGGGTTCAAAGCGGCTTACCAGTGGATGAACAGCATTTATCGCAAAGGACTTATTGACCCTGAGGCTGTTACCGATAAATCAGAAAGATATAAAGAAAAGAATAAAAGCGGCCGATATGCGATGAATATTGGGAACTTCTGGGATTTCGATCAATACTTGTGGGAGCAGTTGGACGGCCCGACCGGACCGGGCTGGTTCTACGAGCCGATTCCATTTCCTCAAGTAGACGGTGTTTCCCAACCGGGCGAGACACAAATCATCAACCCATATCCGGCCTACGATACGTATATCAGCAAGAACACTAAGAATTTGGATGCTATTCTCAAGTTTTATGATTGGGCGTTAACGCCAAAGCCGGAACAGGATCATGTTGTTGGGAATGGACCAGTTGGGAAGTACTGGGATTGGGATGATCAACCATATGGAAAATGGAGATACACCGATCCGCATTTCAAAGAGATGCGCACCTCAGGTGACGCAGCCAAAATTGCCCAAGTGACGCCAGATGTATGGCAGATCTCGAATTACAGCAATAAGTGGTATCCTTGGTTTACCAATGAGAATACGCATCCAGGTGAAGAAAAGACAGCCAAGTTTTCTCAAACCATCAGTAAATTCGGTGCAACCCGCGTTGCGGAGAATTATGATTTGGTGAAACCAAAGACCGGAGGCGCCTGGGAGAAGTATAAGCCAGAGTTGGATGCAGTATATAAAGAATATCGGGCTAAGCTGCTCATGGCGAAGGACGATGCGGCATTCGAGAAGACCTGGAACGATTTCACCTCCGCGCTCGAAAAGCGCGCGCATTGGAGCGATCTCAAGCAGGAATGGAATGAGTTGTATCAAGCGATGAATAAGTAACAATTCGACAAAGTACGCATATGCGGAGCAGCCCCAGAATGGGGATGCTCCCTTTGCAGTTTTCTCATCTGGATTTAGATTCAGGCAGAAGAATGGAGAATGCCTAGTGCGACGCTGGCTAGAAAGAATGATTATCCGCCTGACCCGCTTAATGAATCTTCGTGGCAAGCTTGTCGTGTTGTATGGACTGGTTGTATTCATTCCAACGGTTATTTTGGGCATAGGAGCCGGTTATCTGGCCCTTCAAAACGTCAGAGCCAACTATATGCTCACGATCAATGAAGCAGTCCGACAGACGACTCAGAGTGTTGAGTTCCGGAAGCAGAGCTATGATCTTCTGGCGACCCGGGCGGGGACGGATGGCGAACTCATCTCCAGGCTGAGCCGAACCTATGGAAATATGGCGGATCAGATTGAAACCGTTAATTATGTGAACCGCTCTTTTCAAGTGATGAGCCGATACTTGCCTGGAATCATGGCTTTCCGGATTTATCATACCAATGAATCTCTCGTGGAAGACGGAGGACTGTTATGGAAGCCAGGCAACCGAATATTAACGGGTAACCTGAATGAGGAGTCCTGGTATCGCAGCGTAATGGAATCACCCTCTGTATTGCAATGGACGTATATCCCGGGGAGCGTTGCACAACTAATGGTGTCACAAAAAATTACGAATGGAGATAATAGCGTCGTAGGTGTAATTTATCTGCTTTTGGATTATAACACGGTGTTTGGTGAGCTTATGGATCGGCCTTTTAGCGGCTCCGGAAGCTTGTACCTCGTAGATGAAGAAGAGCACATTGTTTCAGCGTCTGATCGCTCCATTATCGGCAAATCGGTGATCGATACCGATCTGTCAAACTTATGGAAAAGTGTACTTGGAACTGAAAGTGCCACAGTGAATGGGGAGTATTTTACAGTCAGAAACATTGATGGAAAATGGAAAGTGGCAGCATTAATTCAAATGCGACAAATGGAAAAACAATCTGCCATGACAGTGTACAGTATTGTGGGAGTCACCGTTTTCTTTCTATTACTCTCCATATTCCTCGTATTAATCGTATTGAAAAACATTGTTCTGCGCATACGCAAGCTGGGTTTGCGGATGAGCGATATTGCTGATGGTGATTTTGATGTTTCGGTTCGAAATTGGAGTCAAGACGAACTCGGGGATTTAGAAATAATATTTAATCAAATGGCCGGCCAATTGGGACAATTAGTGGAAATGCTGAGTAATGCAAAATTACAAGAAAAGGAGTCCTCGTTCCAGGCTCTTCAAGCTCAAATCAATCCGCATTTTATTTATAATTCGCTTAGTCTTCTCCACTGGCGTGCTCTTGATCAAGGAGACCTGTATCAAGCGGAAGCGATAGAAGCCTTAACGACCTTCTATCGGTTAGCACTTGATAACAAATCGAATGTTACGCTAATTCGGAAAGAACTGGAACATGTAAAGGCTTATGTGGATATTCAACAACTTCGCTATCCGGATTGCGTTCGTGTAGTGTGGGACATTGACGATGAAGTGCTGGATTTATATTCGATAAAATTGATTTTGCAGCCTATTGTCGAAAATTCCTATATTAATGGAAAGATTTTTACACAAACCGATGCCTTTATTGCTATTGGGATCAAGCGAAGTTCGAATGGAGTCTGCTTTACAGTAAAAGACAATGGAATAGGAATGGACCCGTACACCCTGGATCTTGTACAGAAAGGAGAGAAGGTAGGCCAGGGTAATGGTTATGGCCTTTTAAATATACGGGAGCGACTCCAACTATACTTCGGCAACCTTGGAAAAATGACAATCGAAAGTAACCTTGATTCGGGAACGACTGTTACAATCGAGCTGCCAGCCAGTGTAGATAAACCGAACATTCAAAAGGAGGGATAAGAATGTTGCAAGTTCTCATTGTAGACGATGAACCTACTCATATTTGGGGCCTAATCAGACATATCCCTTGGGATAAACTCGGATTCGCTGATCCGCTTACAGCGAAATCGGGAGAAGATGCGCTATCAATACTTCAAGCTCATTTCATTGATGTACTGATCACTGATATATCTATGCCTGGCATGAATGGTATTGAGCTTGCGGCATCCGCAAAATCACTCTATCAGAATATACAAATTCTAATAATAAGTGGCTACAATGAATTCGAATTTGCTCAAGAGGCTATTGAAATAGGCGTTCAGGGCTATATGCTGAAGCCTCTCAAATTGGCAGAAATCAAACATAGACTAACTTCTTTCAGACAAACCCTGGAGAATATCAGGCAAATCAACGAACAGACATTTCAATTTCAATCGATGATGTCGGACAGTTTACATTTGCTCAAAGAATCGTTCATTTCGGAACTGCTGGAAGATGAGCCATTGGAGGTAGATACACTGTTCTCTTGGTGTCGGCTCCTACATTTACCTGAACAAAATGTGGAAATCCAACTTGTTATTGCATCCCTTGATGGCTATGCGACAATCGGTCAAGATCCTAATCGAAGGTTAATGTTAAGTTCGGCACTTATGCAATCGGTAAAGGTTTCTTTACAAGATAAGAGCCATGTCCTTGTTTCAAAGCTTAAACCTGACGAGGTTGTGGCTATAATGGTTAATCCGGAGGTAGACGAAAAAAGTAGTCTGGAAAAACAGATGCGTTTTGTACAAAACTTTATGAAGAATACGCATCAGGCCACCGTTACCATCTGTATTAGTCGGGAAGGGAACAACTGGAATGAGGTTCAACAGCTTTTCCGAGAGAGTAGATATACCATTACTGATGCTCGGCAAAGCGGAACGGGTTTGATTGTATATGTAGGTACTGAAGAACGTAAGATTTATGAAGATTTTCAGCAACGGGAGAATCTGCTTCCCAGCCTGCTTGCGCTCGCTGACCGTGATGATTCAGATCAGTTAGTGGAAGCAGTTAGGCAGGTATTTAAGGAACTGAATATTCAAGCCCAGTCGTTTGCCTATATCCAGTCAATCAGCATTGGACTGTTAGGTGATTTGTCACGTAAGCCATGGCATGATACCGAAGCAATTATATATCAAAGTAAACGTGCATGGCACCGATTGCTGGAGTGTACAACGGTCGAAGAGCTTGAAGAAGTTGTTCTCGAATATATTGAAACGACTTTTTCACTTGCAAGGAAAGAGCGAACGTTACAGCAGCATCATCTCATAAACCGGATCGTTGCATATCTGGAAGATCAAGTTTCTGTCAATGTGACGGTCAAGCAGCTCGCGGATATGTTTTATCTTAGTGCAGGGCATTTAAGGGTGCTTTTCAAGAAGGAGATGGGGTTAACAATCTCCGATTTTGTCAAGAATCTACGAATGAAAAAAGCAAAGGAACTGCTTCAAGATCCTACAATCAAGATTTATGAGGTTGCGGAGCGAGTAGGGTTTCAAACCCCTGCGTACTTTACGTATCAATTCAAGAAAAATGAGGGATATACTCCCCAGGAATATAGAGACCGATATTATCGCTAATTTCATAAGGTGATAAAAAAATGAAGTGATCGATTGAATGTAACCTGTAAAGCATATTTGTTCCCCTTTAAGATAGGGATGAGGGGAACCTTGAATAATAAACGATGATTCCTCTAAATATGGATTTTGCAATTCTTTCCATTGTACAGCTTGAAAGTGTATCCAGTAAAAATGCGTGTTTTCCTTACGCGGTTGTTTGGATTGCCGGTGTCGGACTGGATTGCCAGCGAGACGATGGTCAAGCCAGCTTTGATCATCATGAGCTTATGGGGAGCGGGCGGCGGGGGCAGGATATCCAATCGAACATTGTTGGCGCCTATCCCTCCGTAAGACGTGCGGAACCCTTCTTCCTCCAAGGGCAATACTCGCCGGACAACGTAAAATCGGTGCCAAAGTCCATGAAGGAAAATACGGTGGTCATGCCATCGTTTCCGAGCTCGGCCCAGGCGCAGGATTTGATTCAACCGGTCCCGCACGCTGTCTGTAACGGCAAACTTCTGCTATTCGTGCATGGGCTTTCGCTACAAAAGTGAGAATACTCCAGCCTAAAGGCGCAAACAAATGAATATTTTTTGGATTTATTATTAAATGAAATAAAAGGGAGCCTCATATCATTCAGGCTCCCTTTGTAGTAATACATCCTGAGAAAAGCGTTTAATATTGTTTTCTGTAATCCTGCGGAACCAATCCTAATTGTTTACGGAAAATGAAAGTAAAGTAGCTTGCACTTTGAAAACCGCAGGCCATTGCTATTTCACTTATGGACCGGTTCGTTTCTTTTAGCATGTCGCAACTTTTTTGAATTCGGTATCGTATTAGATACTCATTTGGGGTTTGTCCTACGTACGTATTAAACAATTTACAACAACGGCTCCTGCAAACCGTGCCTGCAGCAGCAATATCGTTAAGCGTTATTTTACTTTCATAGTTCTGATGGATGAACCCGGTCATCTTCCAGATCATTGTCCATAATTGTTCATTGTCCGTATGTCCTTCTTTTTGTTGCACGTGATCTCCTACGTAGGCGCATAAGGATAATGCCAATGATAATAGTCGAAGAGGATTTTGTAGATTAGAGTTGTGCATTTCAGCGTAAATATTTTTTATGGAAACCAACACCTCACGCTGCCAAGCAGTTTGGTCTGTAAGTAATAAAAAGTCATCCATATGGGTCCCGAATTTTTGGTCCGCATACTTCCTTGCCAAGGACGTAGCTTCACCAAAAAGTGAGGGATGGATGACGACCACAATGTAAGTACAATCAATCTGCTCCTGGGAAAAACCATAGTGCATGCGATTGCTATTTACAAAAATTCCATTCCCCTGATCGATTCGAATCGTCTGCCCGTTGATAAAGTAATCCATAGATCCCTCGAGAACCAAAATAAACTCCACATCCGGGTGCCAATGGCAGGCAGCAGAATAATTGGAAAACTGCTGTAAGTTTCCTTTTCGTACATAGAGTCGTAAATCAGATAGGTTATAATCCAGGCGCTCGGATAGGTCTGAAAACACTTCTAATGATTTACTCATCAGATCACCTCGTTAAATTAACTTTATACGATTTTTATAGAATTTTAACCGATTTTAATGGATATGAGTGTTTATTTGTACTATCTTTATAACATTATGATTTATGTTAAGGGAAGGGGAACGGGGTGAAAAAACATTTCCAAATTAGGAAAACCATGAATATTGATTTCAGACGAGAGTTGATGGTGCTGGTTGTACCTATAGCGTTGCAAAATCTGGTTTCGGCTACGGTTATTTCTGCAGATGTCTTCATGTTGGGGATGATCAGCCAATCCGCGATGTCGGCCGTATCACTCGCCGGACAAATTACTTTCGCATTGACCTTGTTCTACATGGGGTTGTCAACGGGAGCGGGAATTCTTACCGCACAGTATTGGGGAAAGAAGGATTTACAGACGATCCAGCGGGTTCTTAGCATTGCCTGCATGTTTTCCTTCTGCATATCTGTTTTCTTTTTTTTGTTCTCCATCTCATACCCAGGCATGCTGATGCGGATTTTTACAAACGATGACGGGTTGATTCGCTATGGTGCAAGGTTTTTGCAAATGAATTCGTTTTCTTATCTAGCGATGGGAATATCACAGATGTATCTCGGTGTTATAAGAAGCATGGAAAATGCAAAGCTAAGTGCATGGATAAGTTCGGCTTGCCTAGTTTTGAATATTATATTCAACGCGCTTTGTATCTTTATCCTTTTTCCCGGCAGACCCGAACTTGCGATCACGGGAGTTGCCCTTGCGACGGTTAGTGCACGTTTCATTGAATTGGGCTGCTGTATTGTGCACTCTGTTACACGGGGCTCCATTCGCTTTCAATTGCCGGTGCGTGATGGAACACAGCGGAAATTGCTTAAGGATTTCTTCAAGTACACCATGCCCGTACAAGGGAATTATATCGTTTGGGGCGGGGCTTTGACTGCTACAGCCGCCATTATTGGCCATGTAAGTGCCGATATGGTTGCAGCTAATTCCGTTTCGTCAGTCGTCAAGAACTTGGCCATCGTATTATGCGGCGGCATTGCCAGCGGTGGTTCTGTGTTAATCGGGAAATATCTGGGGAAGGGTGAGATTGAGAAAGCCAAACATGCCGGTAACCGAATAAATGTATACGCTTTTATTTTTGGTACACTGGCGGGTTGCATTATTTTGTTAGTGAAGCCACTGGTTTTCTTGATGGTTCATTTAAATGCTGAGGCACAACATTACCTCGATGGAATGATGTATATCTGCGCTTATTATTGCATTGCCAAGTCAATGAATTCGACTATAATTGCCGGTATATTCACTGCCGGAGGGGATTCCAAATTTGGCTTTTGGTGTGATGCGGTAGTGATGTGGGGCATTATTTTGCCATTAGGCTATCTATGTGCTTTTGTTTGGCATGTGCCGCCTATTCTGCTGTTTGCCATGATCAGCCTGGATGAAATCATCAAGCTGCCAGTCGCTTTGATTCGGTATCGTCAGTACAAATGGCTTAACAATATTACAAGGAATTTTGAGGAAGCTTGATTTAAACGAAAATGGTCTGATGGAAATCAAGGATGATAAAAGGAGAATGAAAAATGAATATACAAGAACGAATGGCGAGCTGCCAATTATTTACTGACCATGACGCTAACTATCCGGAAGAAGCTGCAGCATTGGCACGTGCGCGTCAGCGCGGCAAGGCACTGTGTTATGAAATCAATCGTTTACATCCTGATGATATGGCAGGGCGTCAGGCTTTGATGAAACAGCTTTTTGGGAGCATTGGTGAGAACGTCTGGATGGAACCACCTATTCGCATGGCGTATGGCTCGAACACAACGATAGGCAATAATGTTTATATTAACTTTAACTTAACCGTAGTAGACGATTATAAGGTTACGATTGGAGACGACGTCATGTTTGGTCCCAACGTAACGATCGCTGTAACCAGCCATCCTGTACATCCAGAAAAACGTAAAGAAGGTGGCATGTTTGCTCTACCGGTTGTCATTGAAGATGGGGTGTGGATTGGCAGCGGGGCGATTATTTTACCGGGCGTTACCATCGGAAAGGGGAGCGTCATCGGTGCTGGAAGTGTAGTAACCAAGGATATTCCCGAGAACGTAATCGCTGTAGGAAATCCATGTAAGGTTCTTCGTGAAATCACGGAACATGACAGAGTATATTACTATAAAAACATGCGCTTTGATCAGGTTGAATGGTAATAGTAGAGGTTGTTTATAAATGCCCATAGTGTAGCGAAAGCACACATGATCCTGAAAAGGATTCATGTGTGCTTTCCTTTTACATCAGAGGTCAAACATAAATCACGCGTTAACGAATCGTCAAATTGATTGATGGAGAATCGCTATCAGGTTGGGAAATCCTATCCGCATGTTAGTAGGAACGAATGCTTTTAAAGGCTTCTTTCTAACAATGTCCCAACTTGTTTGGCCATCACTTGCGGCGAATGAGGCATTCCGTTTCGGATCCACCATTCAATGATCCCAACATATGCCGTTCCAGCATACTGCAGCATCACATCTTCGATCAAATCTGCATTTTTCCCACTTTCGTTGTCGATCTCACCTTTGAATCCCTCCATGAAAGAAGCAAGCAACCGCGTCCTAAAAGACGAAGGAGCCCCTTTCGATGCTAACATGGTTGAAAAAAACAAATAATTTTTCTCAAAGTATTCGAAGTATGGAACCAGAGCATCCGTCCATTCCATCTCGCACGCCCACGTATCCATTTCCCTTAATTCGTTAATTTGATTTTCCATGATTTGATCCAATAAATCGTACTTGTCCTGATAATGAAGATAAATCGTACCCCGGTTTACGTTTGCCTGGTCAGCAATGTCTTGAATGGTAATGTCATCGAAGTTTTTTTCAGCCATCAGTTCTATAACGGCTCTTTTCAAGGCTTCTTGCGTTTTTAAAATTCTCCGGTCCACTTTTGCCATCTTATCTCTCCCCTGAATTCCCAAGATAATGAACAATTTACTTGATCGTGTTCATATTTCAACGAATTTCGTTTTTTTAACCATTGAATAGGGGCTTCTTTTTCTATAATAATAGACATGAGTTGATTAAACAACTTGATTTGTTTATTTCATTAAATTATAGGAGTTAAAAGAATGAACTATACGACCCAAAAGAGATCTCTTGTTTTTGCCCTCATATTGGCAGCTTTTTCAGCGTTGGGGCCCTTTACCGTCGACATGTATCTAGCGTCCCTTCCGCAGATTGTCGATTTTTTTGGAACAAGCGCAGCGGCAGTTCAAGCGAGTTTAACCACGAGCCTGTTAGGACTAGGATTAGGACAGCTAATCATGGGTCCTTTGAGCGACATCTATGGCAGGCGCCGGCCTTTGCTGATTTCCATGATATTATATATCCTTTCCTCGGTTGGATGCGCTTTTGCACCAGGCATAGGTTGGTTTATAGGTTTAAGATTTATTCAAGGGGTTGCTGCATCTGCAGGTCTCGTTATTTCGCGTGCTATTGTTCGAGATCGGTTTAGCGGGGTTGAAATGACGAAGTTTATATCGCTGCTGACGATGATCAGTAATGTGGCTCCGTTAATTTCCCCTACGGCGGGGAGTGCAGTGATGTCCTACAGTTCTTGGGTAGGCGTATTTCTATTCTTAGGGGTGCTGGGCTTAGCATTAACCGGGATAACCCTATGGGGGGTAAAGGAAAGCTTACCTGCACGGCAGCGTGTATCAAGTAGTCCCCGTACGTTGATCAACAATTATAGCAGCTTGTTCCGAGAACGTTCTTTTATGGGATATGCGTTCGTCAACGGCATTTTGTTCGCAGGGGTTTTTGCCTATGTAGCAGGTACTCCATTTATTTATCAAAATATATACGGCGTGTCGCCACAAATGTTTTCGATTCTATTTGCGTTGAATGGCCTTGCTATTATTTTGGGCTCTCAATTCGTCAAAGTACTTGCAGGACGAGTAGCGGAAAGTCGACTCTTTATCATCGGTCTAATCATCGCTTTGATATCTTCCACTGCAGTCTTAATTATCGTTTTGGTGCATGGAGCATTATTAGCCATGTTTATTTCGATCTTCCTATTCGCCTTTTCCATTGGGATCATTGGACCCATCTCGTTTACATTGGCTATGGAGTCGCAAGGGCATATTGCAGGGAGCGCTTCCGCCGTTCTGGGCACCCTGCAGTTCGCATTAGGTGCGGTAGCTTCGCCGCTCGTGGGAATGGCTGGCGAAAATTCCGCTATGCCTTTTGGGATTATTATTTTTTCTACAAGCCTGTTATCCATCATGATCTACATTGCCTTGGTAAAAGGATCAAATAAGTTATCTGGTCATAAAAACAGCCCTGAATCCAATACGTAACCCATCCTACCGAATTTTGACCTACTGTAACTTGAATAAGAATAAATAGCAGGAGGGTGTAAAACCACTTGATTGATACCGCTGCCGTTTTTGAAAATGAAGAAGCAGTTGGCTATGCCATGGCTCATGGCGTCAGTAAATTTGCATAGAACCAGCCTACTGGCTGGTTCTATTGATTTTAAGGCGTTGAGCGGCAAAGCCAAAATAACTGCCGCGAAAGTTGTACGTAGATAAGGGACTGTCATATAACGAAAGTGGCACTTGATACAATGTTGCCTCCCAACGGTCGGCTCAGCATACAAATCATTCGATATCCCCCAGAATCATCTCATGTAACGCCGTTCCTGCAAGGACCATAGGGTATACATTCTCTTCTTTCGGTACGACAAACTCTACAAGTACGGGACCAGGTGTATTTAGAGCCTCTTGCCAAACTCGGATAGCCTCTGCTTTATTACTCGCTCTCAACCCTTTGATGCCGTAAGCTTCAGCCAGCTTTACGAAATCCGGGCTGCCGGCAAGATCGATCTGGCTGTAACGCTTGGCGTAACTGAGTTCCTGCTGCTGCTTAACCATTCCCAACACTTGGTTGTTAATCACGACAATTTTGACAGGAATCCGATGAATGGAACAAATAGCCATCTCCTGCGCGCACATTTGCATGCCCCCGTCACCATTTACGGAAACCACAAGACGTTTCGGATTCCCGATCTGTGCGCCTATGGCGGCCGGTAACCCGAACCCCATCGTTCCAAGACCTCCTGAGGTGATCAGAGAGCGGGGGTGGTTAAACTTGTAAAATTGAGCTGCCCACATCTGGTGCTGGCCTACGTCCGTGGTTATGATCGCCTCGCCTTGTGTGGTTTCATGGATCATTTCAATAACATATTGGGGCTTAAGCTCCGTATCCGAATCTTTGTACCGAAACGGAAAATTTCGTTTGTATTCCTGAATTTCTTTGATCCAACGATCGGATGGGGAGGCGACAGCTTTCGTATTCGCATAATCCAGTACAGCCTTGATATCACCGATGCATGCAATATCCGCCTTGATGTTTTTGCCAATTTCAGCCGGATCAATATCGATATGGGCAATCCGTTTCGCGTGTGGGGCGAAACCATCTACCCTCATGGTCACCCGGTCATCAAACCGCGAACCCATGGAAATAATCAGATCGGCATGCTGGATGGCCATATTCGCTGCATATGCACCATGATGGCCCGCCATGCCCAGCCACAGGTCGTGAGCACTTGGAAAACCTCCCAAGCCAAGCAATGAGGTCGCCACCGGAATGTTGGTTTTATTTACGAACTCCAGCAGCTCATTGGATGCGCCTGAATAAACCACTCCTCCTCCGGCGATCATGACCGGTCTTTCGGATTCGGTAATCGCTTGAATCAAGGTATCGATCGGGTCTGTATCCAAATTCGGATCGGAATCGTACCCTCGAAGATGAATTGCCCCTGCGGGTTGGTAATACAGCTTGTGATTGGAAACATCCTTAGGAATGTCGATTAATACAGGACCTTTCCTGCCCGTGTTTGCAATATGGAAGGCTTCGTGGACGATACGCGGAAGGTCTTGCACATGACGAACGGAGTAACTGTGTTTCGTTATGGACAGGGTCATGCTGACGATATCCGCTTCCTGAAAAGCATCCGTGCCCATGACCGTAGTCGACACGTTGCCCGTAATGATGACGAGAGGCGTGGAATCCATATAGGCCGTCGCAATCCCGGTAATCAAATTTGTCGCTCCCGGACCGGATGTGGCGATGCAGACGCCGACTTTCCCTGTCGATCGGGCATAACCGTCTGCTGCGTGTATCGCTCCCTGCTCGTGCCGGGCCAGAATGTGTTTGAACTCCGGATTGTCGACCATGGCGTCATAAATGTACAGCGCGTTACCCCCGGGATAACCAAAAACATGTTCAACCCCCTCAAGCAATAAACAGCGCAATAGGCATTCGGATCCGGTGATGAGTTCAGCTTTGTCTCTTTTCGTTTCCATGTGATATCCCTCCAATAAAAAATCCCCTCATCCCAAAAGCCGGCAGCATACTGCCGCACTAAAGGGGCGAAAGGGGTTTATTTTCGCGGTACCACCCTGGTTTGCCTAAAATCTCACGATTTTGGGCCTCACGAAGTAAAGTGTTTCCTTACTTCCGGCACGGTAACGTGTGCCCATCCGGTTGAGACTACTCGCTAGATCAAGCACTTGATCCGGTTTTCGATCAACAGCTCGGAGATGACGTCATGCAAGGGGTTAAGGCAAAGGTTTCAGCATTTCCTTCGCTCTCTGGACATAAGAGCCCTTGACACTTTTTTCTCTTCATCGCTTGTTTGTTATATACATAAAAACCCCTCTCATCCCAAGCTCGGCAGCGATCTGCCGAACGATAGGGACGAAAAGGGGTTATTTTCGCGGTACCACCCTGGTTTGCCTAAAATCTCACGATTCCGGCCTCATGAAGTAAGGAATCCCTTACTTCAGCACGATAACGTGTGCCCATCCGTTTGGAACTACTCACCAAATCAACAATCAGATCCGGTTTTCGATCAACAGCTCCGAGGTGACTATTATACAAGGGGTTAAGGCAAAGGTTTCAGCATTCCCTTTGCTCTCTGGACATAAGAGCCCTGGTATTTTTTCCTCTTCATCGCTTTTCAAATGATATTATGAGGATATTATCACAGACTACATTATTTTTTCAACAGGTACTTATTCATATTGGTTTTAAGAATAGAAAATCCGGAAAGCAGCATGCTTTCCGGATTTATTTATACTTACATAATAGGTGGGTTCGAGTAGGCCTCGGCATTAAAGCTTTCCGGACCCGTACGTGTCGGAAGTTTGGAGAGCCATTTATTTTGAGATACGTTCTCCTTTATCCTTGACATTTAGACACCGTTATAATGGTGCCTAGATCAGCTGCAGTGGTTTGAGCGGGATCAAGTACAACAAATTTCATAAATAGGCGAATACCGTGTTGATAATAGTCTTCTACCCATACAATGTTGTGATACTCAGGAACATCATGGACGAAGAAAAAAAGCAATTTCCGAAGGGAGATCAATGAATGGCCTGTCGGAATCGAATACGTATGTTAAATGCTGCGAACCGACGACTGCGGAGAGCAAAACGCCTTTTGACACGAGAAAGATATGAACGTGCAGTGGATGAAATTGAGACCACCTTAGCTGTTATTGGTGGAGCGTTAGAGAGTTTAAATAAAAAAAACACATACCCTCGAAAATGTCGGGGGAGAGGAAAAAATGGCTAGACGGGAATGGTTACGAAAAAGGTGTGTAAGAAAAGTTAATTCAGCAATGAGAGGATTACGAAAAGCCACTTACCATGTGAAAAGACAAAAAACAAATCGAGCCAGGAAAGAGGTTGCAGGCGCCTTACTTCAACTACATCAAGCATTAAGATGTATTAGAGAACTTAAAGATTCTAAAACAAAGAAACTAACAGATGTATCTACTTATTTGACTGATGTTACAGGAGCCACTGGTGCAACAGGAGCCACCGGAGCAAATGGGGTAACCGGAGCGACCGGAGCAACAGGAGCCACAGGGGCGGCTGGTGGTGCAACGGGGGAAAAAGGAGTAACCGGGGCAACCGGAGTAACCGGGGCAACGGGAGCAATGGGGGTAACCGGGGGCACTGGGGCAACCGGAGCAACAGGAGCCATTGGAGCGACTGGTGAAACTGGAGCTACCGGAGCAACAGGAGTAACAGGTGCCACTGGAGTGACTGGAGCGACTGGTGAAACAGGAGCAACCGGAGCAACTGGAGCAACCGGAGCAACCGGAGCAACCGGAGCAACAGGTGCGACCGGAGCAACTGGAGCAACCGGAGCAACGGGAGAAACTGGAGCGACCGGAGTCACTGGCGCCACCGGAGAAACTGGAGCGACCGGAGCCACCGGTGCAACCGGAGCAACAGGAGTAACCGGGGCAACTGGAGCAACTGGAGCAACAGGAGCAACTGGAGAAACAGGAGCAACAGGAGTAACCGGTGCAACGGGAGCAATGGGAGCAACGGGAGTGACCGGAGCAACCGGGGCCACTGGAGCAACAGGTGC
>NZ_JACVTM010000016.1:0-128069 GCF_016624415.1 Paenibacillus sp. S28
ATCGCGTTTATACTCACTCGTTGTTCAGTTTTCAAAGATCAAACTTCGTTTTATTGTCATCACTGTGTTTCAGCGGCGACTTTTATAATATATCATATTGCCCATCTTTTCGTCAAGCATTTTTTTAATTTCTTTTAAAATCTTGTCGAATAATCAGGTTTCAAGGAAACCGTCATTGAATGGGGCGAGATATAATTTAACACATAAACAATAATGGAGTCAACCACTTTTTAAAATCCGCATGTCTTTTCAAAATTCCCCAATCTTCGCCTGGCTATACCCTTAGAGATGTATTTCATGGACATACACGGTGAGCCTGCATTTCCCGAACGCTACACATCTACACGCGATTGTTCGCAGCACTTCTTTGCCTTGGGATAACAAAAAAAGAGGGACCCTCCCCTCTCTTCCGAGCCTTCATATATGCCCTTGCTAAAAACAGTTAATCGGCGGAATAGCGAATCCCCTGATTCCCGTAAGTCACCCCTTCGCTCCAGACCGCCGTTTCGCGTACCAGCGACCGGTTGACCAGCGTCCGCAGTACCAGCGGCAGCTTGTTGCTGATCATATCGAGCTCGGGATGATGAGCCAGCTCTTCCACGCTCCAGGGCTTCGGCCGGCTTCTCAAAATATTCAGCAGCAGCACCGTGCACTCGGCCATTTTGGACATGACTGAAAACTCACAGGCAAGCATGACCAGCTCGACGCGCTGAGCGAGCGTTTCCGTACTCTGGGTTAGTTCTTCATACAGTTTATGAATGGCTGTGTTAAGTCCGCGCACCTGCTCCCATACGGCTTTCTCCGGGAGAACCTTCTGCTCGATCAGCTCGATCTTGGCCCAATGCTTCAGCGAATTCAGCACGCTGTGGTAAGCATCCGTGTAAAAGCCTTCCTGCATATAACGTTTGGCTTCCACGTACATCCATAGAAAATGGGAAAATTCATACAGCATCTTCCGGTCCCTCAGCGGCTGCCTGAACTCAATGAAGTCTTGACGAAGCTGCACCAGCCGGGCATACGGATCGTGAACGATCTCTCCCTCCATGAAGCATTTCACCAGGTCCCCCTTCTCGCCGGCCACCAGCCAACGCCGAAGCGAGCCCAAACTGACATGCAGCACTTGGCAGCGCAGTTCCCCTGCCATCGTATGTTCTACGGTTAACGGTTTATCTTCTTGTTCGCGAACGATTAGTATAATAAGATCAAAGTCATGTAGCAGCGATCCATCAAATTTATGACCCTCTTGGCGAAAAATAATTGTTCCCATGGCATCGACATAAACCGACTCTCCATAAAAAAAGGACAAATTGGACAAATTCACGTCTCCCTCCATGCATTCCTTGGCGAAAATGAGCCAATTCAGTTATAATATACTTCTACATGTCCATGTCAGTTCCTTCTTTTTGTAAATACAACAAATTTGATGATAGGAGCTAAAGATTCATGATTTTCAATCAAGCGAAAATTAACGCTTTTCGTCTTTGGGGCCTGCTGCTGACGATGCTGGGTATGGGTCTGATGGTTCTGGGGACGGCCGGTATCGTATTTTGGGGACATGCCGGTAAGGTATTCGCAGCCATCGGTCTTGTGATTGGCCTGATTTCCATGATGGGCAGCCTCGGAATATATTTCTGGGCCGGCATGCTGTCGACCAGCGCGCTGCAGCTCGAATGTCCGGAATGTCACAAATTGACCAAAATGCTCGGAAAAACCGACCGCTGCATGTTCTGCCGCACGATCCTGACGCTGGATCCCAACCAGGCGAATATTACTCCCGAAGAGCTGCAAGCCGCTCAACAAGGCCAGGGAACCCAAGCAACGCCGCATCATCATTAAATACAAAAAACCGGTACGACCTGATCACAGGCTGTACCGGTTTTTTATTACATAAAGTATAATTGCTGATCCAATAAAGATTACTGCTGTATTCCTTTTAACACTTTCCAGGCATCCTCCGTCCCGAAGCTTCGCGTCCAAGCCGCAACGCCGCCCAATTTGAGCGACTTGGCCAAGTCCACTCTCGCCTGCAGGGATACCGCGTCCTCAATCCATATTTTTTTCAGGACTCCGTCTTCCTTATACTCCACATAATGCTGCTTCACGTCATCCAGATATTTCGGCTTCAGCTTCTTTTCGGCCAAAATATCTTTAACGGTCTTCATACCGACCGCTTTGGAGGACACTTCGACCTTTCCGTTCTTGCTCGCTTCCGACCAGATCCGCGTATACAGCGGCACGGCCAGTATCAGCTTCTGCGGAGGCACGTCGTCCTCATCCAGGATCTTCCGCGCAGCCGCTTCCGCCCATGGGAGGGAAGAAACCGAGCCGGCTTCCGGACTTGATGCCCAATGCTCATCGTAAGCCATCAGCATAATAAAATCCGCGGCTTCGCTCAGTGCACTGCGGTCCAGAAATTTGGACCACAGCTCGCTGCTTGATTTCGGCGTGACGTCTACCGACAAGATCAGTCCTCGATCCTGCGCCAGCGGCTTCAATTCACGCACAAACTGCGTAATATTGGGGCCGTCCTTCGTTTTTACATTTTCAAAATCGATGTTGATCCCGTCCAAATGATACATCTGCGCCAGCTCCAGCAGCTGGCTGATCGTATTCAGCCGCGTTTCGTAGGTGGCCATCGCGCTCGTAGTTATGTCGGCATCGAAGCTGTTATTGATCAGCCCCCATACCTCCATCTTGCGGGCATGGGCTTTATTCACATAGGCCATATCCGCATTGCTGCGCACGTTGCCCTTGCCGTCGATAATGCTGAACCAGGTCGGGCTGACGACGTTGATACCGTCCAGTCCGTCCAATACGGCCGGATCGGGTTTGTTCTGATAGACTGCTTCCCACGCCAGGTTGACGGGTTTGCCTTTCCAGCTGCGCTCCGCCCGGGTTGGCGGGATAGGCGGAATTTCGATCGTCTTTTTGTCCCCAAGTGAGACTTCATCCTTGCGGACATACCCGCTGTAGCCGTTATCCATCTGGGCGAAATACCAGGATCCCTCCGAATCCCAAATCCGCAGAGGGGTACCACCCTTCATGTCAGCCAGAATCGGCGAATGGATGGAATCCTCCTTTCGGAGCTTCACCTTATCGTCAGGCTGGCCTTTGGCCGCCCCCATCTGGATGGTATCCCCGGCTTTCATCAAAATGACGGCACCCGTAGCGGCATCCTCATGGATGTTAACCCCGTACAGTTCCTTAAGCGGCTGAATCGGCATGTACGGCACGCCGTCCTTTTCCTCCGGAGCAAACCGGAGCTCAACCGGCTTGTTGTTCAGCTGCGCCTTTTTCTGTCCTGTCTGCAGCCGCATGACCCGCACTGGCGTCGTCAAAATGATGGACTGGGTCCCTGATTCATATCGAATCGTCGGATCCACCACCTTCTGCAGTACCGGCAGCGGAAGCATCAGCTGTTCACCGGTTCCTTCGGCTGGTTCTGCCTGAAGCTTCCCTTCCACGAAAATAGGCTTGTCCATGCCGCGCCAATCCGGTTTTTCATGCAAAGGGTTCGGTAGAATTTCGGTCACCGTCAGATAGGCCCCGGCTATGATCAGGCACAAGCCCAGGAATATCGTAAAGCGCCTCCCCGCTGAGGGGCGGCGTCTGCGTCTTCTTCTGCTCACTCGCTAATCCTCCGTCATTTTATTCAATTCACGCCTTCCGGTATGTTCCGGATGTTCAGAAAGTTCTGCCTGAAAAACAAAAACGTGAAGAATCCTTTGCAGGAGTCCGCACGTTTCAAAAATCATTGTTCTTTGCAAGAACTGCATATCCCATAAAGCTCCATCCTCAAGTCCTTGACCTTGAATCCAGTGCTCTGTTCCGCTGTATGCTCTACATCCTTCAGAGAAGGATACATGAAATCTTCAATTTTGCCGCATTTCTCGCAGATCACGTGGAAGTGATCCGATACGTTGGCATCAAAGCGGCTCGAATTATCTCCATAAGTCAGCTCATGGACCATTCCCGCTTCCATAAACATCTTCAAATTGTTATATACGGTCGCGACGCTCATGCTCGGAAACTTGGGCTCGAGTGCGCGGTATATCTCATCCGCCGTCGGATGGTTCATGGACTCCATCAAATAGGCCAAAATCGCATGACGTTGGGGCGTAATCCGAACACCTGTTGCCTTCAGTTGTTCTAGTGCATGTTGGACTCGCGTAGACATGATTCCCACCGCCTTTAATGTTTTAACATAGTCGTTAATAACTTTATTGTACGTTTATCTTTTGAGCTTTGTCAACGGACCCCGCCCCACAGAAGCCGTTAAAGCTTCCATGTTCATCCTTTTTTAATATTTATTCACATTCAGTTCGCTGTTGCCTTCGACATGGATCGTATAGTCACCGGTGCCGATCTCGCCGGTAATGCTCTTCTTGTCCACGACAAACTCGGGGAACATATTATGAATATCGCCATAGCTGATCGTTCCGTCAATGGCGTAGTTGCCATCCCCAGGCAGATCAAGGATAAGCTCACCGACAGCGCTGTAGATGTCCCAGTTTCCGCCGACGGAGTTCGATCTTGCCGTAATATCGCCGTTGAGCGACTCTGCCGTCAAATCCGATTTGATGTCATCCACATAAATGTTGCCGTTCTTGGTGCTTACATTGATTTTTCCCTGGGCCCGAATGACCGACAGATTCCCGACCTGGGATGTCAGCGCAACAGAATCGGAAACATCGATCGCCTCCATATTCCCCCGGTTGGTCGTGAGATCGACCGAGCCGGTAACGTTCGCGGCCTGAACAGCTCCGTTCAGCGTTTTTCCTTTAACCTGCCCAAGAATATGGTTCAGCTTAAGTTCGCCATTTGCACTTTCCAGCGTAATTTGCTCAATAGCCTCTACATTATTCAAGGTAATACCGCCGTTCATCGTCCGGATGGAAAAATTAAAGCGGCGGTCTTCCGGCAGCGTAATGGTCAGGTTCATCCGCGGCTGTCTTTTGCCGGATTGCCCGTAAGCCTTGCCTTTGGTTTGGATCGTAACGGTGGTTCCGTCGCTGACGTCAACCGTGGATTCCTGCCCGATCACATCCGCTTCGGGCCCCGTAATCTGATCCACCCACATCTCGGTATCCACCCGAATGTCGTCCACAGGTCCCCGCTGCAGCAAAATATCGCCATTAATATTGTCGACATTCACCGCTTGGGTCTCGAAGGCGACAGGAATCGAAATCGGGTCCTTATCAAACCGCTTACCCTTAGCCTCACTGTAGTCCACACCAGCCGCCGTCAAATTCAAACTGACCTTATTCCACAAGTGCAGGTAGTGGTCTTGTTCGGTGACGACAAAGACGGAAGCCGACAGCAGTACAGCCACCAGCACTCCGCGGATATCCAGCCGGAAACGCCCCCAGCCGGGTGTTCGCGATTTCCGCATAAACCAGTACAGCACAATATATTCGGCACCCCACAGGACGGCCAGCAGCGGCCACCATTTTAGCAGGAGCAGCATGTATTCGGTCCCTTGAACCGCATCCGTCAACAGCAGTGCACCGGTCACAACCAGCAGCAGCACAGCAGTAAAACGCCCCACCCGCAATTTGGGTTTTCGGTTCACGTTGTCGATCACCTCTTTTCACGCTGCAGCACGGCCATAAATCAGGCTATGGCGCAGCGGTTCATCTTCCGCGTCGTTGGTTTAAAAACAGGAGCGTCTCCCGAAGCCCGAAAAACAAACCAAGGACGATCAAAACGACCGCAACCGCGGTTTGTCCGTACTGTTCAATAAACATGCCAAGCCATTTGGGCTTCTGATAAAAGGCGATCATCAGCAGCCCGCCGGCAACCAGATATACGCCGAAAGCGATGCTGCGTTCCAAGGCAAAGGGATGCGCCCGTTCCGTCTCCTCTTCATCCGGCAGCTCAAGCCCAGCCCTTTTCCGATGATAAATCACATAATCCGCAGCTTGAAGCACATCATAAACGCTATAAAAATAAGCGACAGGAAATAAAAGTCCGAGCAAAATAAGCAATGGTACGTTGATCTGGATGCCGATGGAAGAAAAATAGAGCAGCGCCGACGCATCCAGCATCAGTGCGAATATAAGAGAAATCCCTTTACGGTACAATCCCAGATAAATATGGCCGAGTCCCGGACAAATCGCTGCAAGAAGCCCTGCGGTAAATTTGCGCTTGCGGGAATACAGTCGGCGCTTGCGGACTCCCCGCTCCGCCTTGGAATGAATGCGTAACCGGCGTTTACCTTTCTGCGGTTCGTCCGCTGAATTTGTTGAGTGACGTCCGGCAGAATGCATGCTTGCAGCTCCTTTCTTTAAATGGTTTGGCCGAGTCCTTTTTTCTGATAGTACCCTATTCTGTCCCCTAATTAACAGGTCAATATCTGGATTATCCGGCCTGTCAAAGCAAAAACCCCCGGTCACCCGGGAGCTTTCGGCGTTTTCGTCAGTCTAGGGACACCAGTGTAATTCCTTCCAGCTTCCGGATTTGCGAAGCCAGCCGCAGCGGATCAAAGGACTGCTTGATCAGGACGTGCATCGAGATCTCAAGCGTGGTGGAGGGAGGCTCCAGCTCAAAGGGCGCGGCTGCACTCCGTTCATTGATAATCAATTTTTTCACCGTGATACCTTCCGCCTGCACCAATTCCGAGATTGATTCGAGCAGCCCCGGAACCGAAACGGCGTGGAACGTGAACAGGTGGAGCTTGCTCCCTTTGATATAACGCTGCTCCAGCTTATTAAATACCACGAGCGTCAGCAATATAAGCAGCGTGGCTGCGACGGACGCGAAATAAAACCCGGCGCCGACAGACAAGCCGACCGCAGCGACGACCCATACGGAAGCCGCCGTCGTTAAACCGGTAATGGATTTACCGGTAAACAGAATCGTTCCGGCTCCCAGGAATCCGATCCCGGTAATGACGGCCGATGCCAAACGGGCAGGGTCGATCCGGATGTTCACCTCGTGAACGAATTCGGAGAAGCCGTAAATAGACAGCATAATAATTAACGCCGATCCCATGCACACTAAAATATGAGTTCGGAGTCCAGCCGCGTGGTTGGACCGCTCCCGCTCCAGACCGACCAATCCGCCAAGCAGCATAGACAGCAGCAAACGCAGCAAAATATGCACATTATCGATATACCATGGATCCTGCAAGGGTCAACCTCTCCCATTCTGCTCAGGTATTTATTGTGACGAATCGGACGCTCTGTGAAAGGTCGTCAGTTCCACGCCCGGGGCTACCTCATACCGGTCAAAAGGAATAAAGCCGTACTTGGTGTACAGCGCCACGGCCGGCGTGTTTTTGGTTCCCGTGGACACGATGAATAAGGGAACATCCGGATGAAGATCCAGCACGTGCTGAATCAGGCTGCCCGCAATCCCCTTGCGAAAATGATCGGGATGAACCATCATCCGGCTGATTGTAATCGTATCCGGCGCTTCCTGCTCCGTTGCTACCGCTCCGATAAGTTCTCCGTCCTCATTTAAGCATCCGTAAAAATCCTCTTTACACTTGCGTATCGTTTCATGGGTATCCATCAGCGGCGGGATGTCGTGAAACCCGATCCGCTCCGCCTCCAGCCGGTAAGCCATATGCTGCAGGCGCCAGATCTGATCGACCATGTCCTCGTCATCCAGAAACAGTCTGTTTATCATATTCGGTATCACCTCGAGCGCATTCGCAAAAATGAAATAGAAAGCTAAATAAAAGAGGCTTGTCACACGGACAAGCCCCAAGGGAAGCTCAAGCTTTTATTGGCTCAATATTTCGGCCAGCAGCTTGTTGACAAGCGCAGGGTTGGCTTTGCCCTTGCTCTCCTTCATGACCTGGCCGACCAGGAAGCCGATCGCTTTCTGCTTGCCCGCCTTGAAGTCCTCGACGGATTGCGGATTTGCCGCGACAACCTGCTCGACGATCGTTTTGATCGCGCCTTCGTCGCTGATCTGCACAAGCCCTTTTTCCTCGACGATCTGCTGTGGCAGCTTGCCGGATTCGAGCATTTCCTTGAATACCGTTTTGGCGATTTTGCTGCTGATGGTGCCCTTCTCGATCAATCCGATCATTTCACCGAGACCGCGGCCGGTAATTTTGAGGGCCGGCAGCTCCAGGCCGGTACTGTTCAAGTATCCGAGGAGGTCGCCCATAATCCAGTTGGAAACCGCTTTGGCATCCTTTGTATAGTTCAGGCTGTCCTCAAAAAAGTCCGCCAGCGGCTTCGAAGATGTAATGACGCCCGCATCATAGCTCGGGAGACCGTATTCGGAAGTATAGCGCGCCTGCCGGGCATCCGGAAGCTCGGGAATCGTTGCGCGGATGCGCTCCTTCCAAGCTTCATCGATATGAAGTCTGACGAGGTCGGGATCCGGGAAATAGCGGTAGTCATGCGCTTCTTCCTTGCTGCGCATCGACAGCGTCTTGCCGGCGGCCTCGTCCCAGCGGCGTGTCTCCTGCACAACTTTGCCGCCGTCGTCCAAAATTTCCGCCTGGCGGTACTCCTCGTACTCCAGGCCCCGCTGAACGCCGCGGAAGGAGTTCATGTTCTTCAGCTCGGCGCGGGTGCCGAATTCCTTTTGCCCCACCGGACGGATACTGATATTCGCGTCGCAGCGCATGGAGCCTTCCTCCATCTTCACGTCGGAAACTTCGCAGTACTGCATGATCGCGCGGAGCTTCTCCAAGTAGGCTTTCGCCTCTTCCGGCGACGAAATGTCAGGTTCGGACACGATTTCGACAAGCGGCGTTCCGACGCGGTTAAAGTCGACCAGTGACGCAAATCCTCCGTCAACGTGCGTCAGCTTGCCCGCATCTTCTTCCAGGTGCAGGCGGGTAATGCCGATCCGTTTGGTCTGGCCGTCGACTTCGATGTCGATCCAGCCGTTCTCGCCGATCGGCTGGTCGTACTGGGAAATCTGATAAGCCTTGGGTGAATCGGGATAGAAGTAGTTTTTACGGTCGAATTTGCTTACATCGGCGATCGTACAGTTCAGCGCCATGGCTGCTTTCATCGCGTAGTCGACAGCCTGACGGTTCAGAACAGGCAGTACGCCGGGATGTCCGAGGCAGATCGGGCACGTATGCGTGTTGGGCGGCGCGCCGAATTCGGTGGAGCAGCCGCAGAAAATTTTCGACTTGGTATGCAGTTCGACATGGACTTCCAGTCCAATGACAGTTTCGTATTTGGTTGATGACATATTGTTCTTGCTCCCTCCTGGTCCCGCCTGAGATTACAGCTTCGGCTGCAGCTTATGATGTTCGGTGTTCTGCTCGTACGCGTGGGCGACGCGCAGTACCGTCGATTCGTCAAAGGCTTTGCCGATGATCTGCAGGCCGACCGGCAGCCCGTCCGCCAGTCCGCAAGGAACGCTGATCGCGGGGACGCCGGCGAGGCTGACCGGAATGGTCAAAATATCGTTCAGATACATCGTCAGCGGATCATCCACCTGGGACCCCAGCTTGAACGCCGTCGTCGGTGCGGTTGGCCCGATAATAATGTCGTAGTTCTCAAAGACGTTGTCGAAGTCCTGCTTAATAAGCGTACGGGCTTTTTGAGCCTTCAAGTAATAGGCGTCATAGTAACCCGAGCTCAGCGCGTAGGTGCCGAGCATAATCCGGCGCTTGACTTCCGGACCGAATCCTTTGCTTCTCGATTCGTGGTACAAATCGATCAGGCTGCCCGCATGGTCGGCACGGGTGCCGTAGCGGACGCCGTCGAAACGCGCGAGGTTGGAAGACGCCTCCGACGAGGCGAGAAGATAATACGTTGCCACCGCGTATTCGGTATGCGGTAGGGACACTTCCTCCCACACGGCTCCGAGATCCTCCAGCACCTTCAAGGCGGCCAGAATTTTCTCTTTCACGGCCGGGTCGACCCCTTCGCCCATATACTCTTTCGGCACCGCGATGCGCAGGCCGCGGACATCTCCGGTCAATGCGCTCAGATAGTCCGGAATATCGACATTTGCTGATGTCGAATCCATATGGTCATGGCCGGCAATGGCCTGGAGGACGTAAGCGGAGTCCTCCACGTTCTTGGTCAGCGGGCCGATCTGGTCCAGCGAGGACGCGAAAGCCACGAGCCCGAAGCGGGAAACAAGGCCGTAAGTCGGCTTCAATCCGACTACGCCGCAGTAGGACGCAGGCTGGCGGATCGATCCTCCGGTGTCCGATCCGAGCGTAAAGTAAGCTTCGCCAGCGGCCACCGCCGCGGCCGAGCCGCCGCTTGAGCCGCCAGGCACGCGGTCCAGGTCCCACGGATTGCGGACCGGCCGGAAGCTGGAATTTTCGTTCGAGCCGCCCATGGCGAACTCATCCATATTCAGCTTGCCCAGCGTAACGGCATCCGCCTCACGCAGCTTGCGCGTCACGGTTGCGTCATAGACCGGGTTGAAATTCGCCAGAAACTGGCTGCCACAAGTCGTGCGCAAGCCTTCCGTCACGATATTGTCCTTAATTCCGGCAGGCAGGCCGAAGAGCAGGCCGCGCGGCTGACCGGACGCCAGTTTGTCGTCGAGACGGCGGGCTGTGTTCCGCGCCTCCTCCTCATTCAACGTCAAAAAAGCCCCGATGCGTTCGTCCCGCTCGGCGATGACCTGAAATGACTGGTCAACAAGCTCCTGCACGGACAGCTCCTTGGCATGCAGCTTGTTATGTAATTCTTGCAATGTATGGTTAAACAGGCTCAAATGAATGCTCCTCCCTTCAATGATTAGCCGCTAATCCAAGACAGCCGGCACTTTAAATTGTCCGTCTTCCTCTTCAGGCGCGTTGGCCATAACTTTTTCGATCGGCAGACTGTCTTTCGCTTCATCCTCGCGCATCACATTGCTGAGATGCAGCACATGCGTCGTCGGCTCCACACCGTCGGTATCGAGTTCATTCAATTTCTCGGCATATTGTAAAATGGCGTTCAGCTGCTCGGTCAGCATCTGCTCTTCTTCGGGTGTGAAATTGAGCCGGGCCAGCTTGGCCACATGCTGAACGTCTTGATTGGTAATACTCATCAGCGGTTCCTCCTTGTTCCTTCTTATCTAAGCATCCCTGCGGCATTCCATCCGGATCCGATTCAGCGAAGCAGCTTGTCCTGAAGCAGCCCGGAATTCGCGGCTCCATAGCCGCAAAAACGCATGGATATGCCCTTGCAGACTGCTGGTGTTTAAAGGATTAAAGCCTCAGGATAACGTTTCTAATTATATTGTAGAACCAAGGAAGATTCAATGCACCCGGTCAAAATGGAACGCACCGATATGTTGCCGGCCGGCGCCTTATATCATTCCTTGGCCTAAGCCACTGCTGATATACCTTTCACTTAAAGGTCCATCGTCGTACATTCGAAGAAGACAAACCGCACTAGGCGGAAGATTTCTTGCGGGATAAGGATATCGTATCTTCGAAGTTAGAAGCTGAAATGGATGATGGGGGCAGCCTTCAGCTTAGCTATATATCTTAATACGCAAAAAAGAGCCGGCTAATAAGCCGACTCCTCTAAATCCAGGCACGGAGATTTACCTGTTTGATAAATTCCGCCTGGGAGAGCACTTCAGGCGCAGTCTCTTCTTCCTTCTCATCCTGCTCAAGCTCGCCGTTCATAATCTGATGAAACAGCTTCTCGTTATATGTCGCAAGGGCGTAATCGATCAGCGCTTCCCGCGTGGTCATCTCAACTTCATGCTGTATGAGCAACTCTTCTGGCTCAACATCACTCGATGGCACGAAAAAGTTACGATTAATCTTCGGTACCCGAATTACGTAATCAAAAGCATTATCCGGGTTCCGGTCATAGGCAATCAGATAACCGTATTCCCCAATAGGAAGGTTCTGCTCAAAGGCGTCCGCGACGATTACAATTTTCTCCCCTAATTGCAGCATCGTCTACCTCCTAGATGTATGTCTTTCATTTGTTTGTATAGTCTACTAGAAAAACATAGACATGTAAAGCTGAAGAAAAAATATATATGGAGAAAAATAAAGTGAGATGAACATGAAATCTCCCAAAAATAAAAGAACGCAAACCGGGATCGGGCCACAGCTTGCGTGCTTCGCGAAAGTAACAAGGTTCATCAAATTAATCACATTGTATCAATCTTGTAACCGGTTGTCCAGACAAATTTGCTCAGAAATTGTCGGAAATGCTGACAACCTATCAAATCCATCCTTAACGGACATAGGGATTGTTCGCCCGCTCATAACCAATCGAGGTTTTAGGGCCATGGCCGGGATACACCTTCACGTCGTCCGGGAACGTGAACAGCGTATTTTGGATGGAGTCAAGCAGGTCCCTTTCTCTTCCTCCGTACAAATCGGTTCGTCCAACGCCAAGCTTGAACAGGACGTCGCCGGAAAAGAGGTCGTTCCCGCAGAGGAAGCTGACGCTTCCGGGCGAATGTCCAGGCGTATGGTAGACGGTAAACGTGCGGCCGATCAGCTGCAGCTGCTGGCCCTCATCCAGGCTGTATTCCGCGGGATCGGTCGTCAGCGGCGGAGTTACCTGCGGCCAGTTCTGCGAGCCGTTCATCCTCGGGTTCACCAGCCATTCGCTTTCCAGGTCATGAAGATATACCGGCGCCTTGGTTAGCTTGCGTACTTCATCGACGCCGCCCATATGGTCGAAATGGGCATGGGTCAGCAGAATGGCTTCGATCTCGAGACCCTCAATGTGCCGGATCAGCGGAGCGGGATTCATGCCAGGATCAATGATGACGGCGCGGCCGGGATCGTCGCCGGTCAGGACATAGCAATTGGTTTCCAGCGGCCCGAGGCTAAAGGATCGGATGTTCAGCATGGCCTCAGATCAAAATTCGGAAATCAGTTCACGCAGCTCTTTGATGATCGAGGCGTGAAAGCCCGTTCCTTCCCCGTAAGCTTCGACGATCTGTTTGCGGGTAACCGCCAGGTTGTCCTGATAGTCGGCAGCTTCCCGGTCCGGATTGTTCTGTTTGAATTCGACCATGAACTTTTGAACGTGAGCCGGACGCGGCCCCCAGGTGCCCAAGACGTATCCGCCCGTATCCGCAAAAATGACTACAGGCACACTCCGGCCGCCCATCGTCAAATACTGGTCCATCAAATCAAAATTCTCTTCCAGAATAAACACCTCGACCGGAATTTCCGCCGCTTCCAGCGCCCGGAATACGACCGGAACGTTGCGAACTACGTCACCACACCAATCGGCAGCCAGGATCAGCACGCGGAGGTCGTCGCGGAACTTCAGGCTTTCAAAAAACTCCCTATCGCCTTCATCGCTCCACGCAAACTGCTCGTAACCGTTCTTGAAAGCCTCCTGGTTTTTCTGCATGCCGCTCACGAACTGTTCCGGGGAAATCCCGCGATTCAAATAATCTGCCACATTTTTAGCCATTAGTGAACGCCTCTCTTCCTTCTGTTATTGATCCATTTAATCAGAAAATACACGATCAGCAGCGCCAGTGCAATGAGCAGAATCGGCGTTATGTATGGAGCCGCCTTCTCATCGATATTTTTCCACTGGTCTCCGAGCAGGTAACCAAGATATACAAACAATGCGGACCAAGGAATGACAGCCAGGGTGGTCAGCAGCGTAAACCGTCCGAGATTCATCCGGGAGATCCCTGCAGGGATGGAAATGGCATGCCTTGCCACCGGGATGAACCGGGCCGTGAAAATGACGCCTGTCCCGTATTTGTTGAACCATTCCTCTGCGTAATCGATATGTTTTTTATGAATGAAAATGTATTTCCCGTACTTCTCCAGCACCGGGCGTCCTCCGTAGCGGCCGATCCAATAGATGAACAGCTGCGCGATCACGCCGCCGACCGTTCCAAAAACAACCGCGCCGATATAGTTGATATGGCCCGACGACACCAGAAACCCTCCGTACGCCAGCACGATCTCGCTGGGAATAACCTCGATCATCAGACCCAGCATAATTCCGAAATAGCCCAGACTTTGAATCCAGTCAAATAACTGATTAATGATATCCGATATTAAATGCACGCCGGCCCCCACTTCCCCAATGTACTCTTCTACTTCAAAGCTATTCTAGCACAGGGATGGACATGACTTCTACTTGGTGCCCAATCTGCTCCCGCCGGTGTCTTCACTTGAAAAAGCAGCATATGGTGTGGGTAAAGGAGTGAGTCAGATGCCCCAGATCCCGCAAAACAAAAAGGCCGCTCTGCCAACGGCACGCGGCATCCGCAGGAAATGCAGCAACGAGCTCTACCGGGCGATCAAGCGAATGAAGGTGCATATTCCGGCAGATCTGGTCAAACAGGGAGAAGCGATGTACTACCGCAAAGTAGTAGGCAACCTCATATGGATTCATGAAAACCGGAGCAACCGCAAGGTGCAGTGCGACTGGTGGGACAAAGAAGTCTGTCCGGAGCTCGCCGAACTGTGGCAGCTGGAACCGGGCAGGCTCAGCAGCGCGTTCCGTGACGCTTACGGCGGGTAACGTTTGGTCCACCCACCTAACAGCCATCGGGCAACGCGCACCATCGGGGCAGTCGTGCTTCATTACGGCTGTTACGGCTGTCCCCCATTTCAGCGCCGCAAGGAAAAGCACCTACGCACGCTAGGAAAAGGCAGCGCGGTGACCACAAACCAGGAAGCGGCCGAACCGTTTGCATCCTGCTCTCCGCATACTGTCATTCCACCGTCCACCGAGCCCTCACGCCGGACAAAGCCGCAAGCTGCCTGCCCCATTCCCAGGCCTCGAACGTTAGGGCGAACTCCCGGTCATTACGAATGACCCGGAGCCGGGTGTCCTCCGCATCGCGGGCATAATCGTGGTACAGCCCGAAGCCAAAGCGGGCGATGCGCCGGGCCTCCGCTTCATGCCCGGCGGTATACTCGGCCCGCGCGAGCTGCAGCAGGCACTCCAAGCTGCGCGTCCGCTCCCCTGCATTGTATTTATCCTGGCGGAGCGCAGCGCCGGTCCAATAAATAGCCTCCTCCGCATCGCCCCGCCGGCCGGCATTGTCGGCCAGAGCCCACAGCAGCCCGGGATGATGCGGCGCATAGGCGAGGCTGCGGCGGAGGATGGCCTCGGCTGCAGGCGGCGGGACAAGCCCGGCCAAATCCAGGGCGGCCGAATAGTCCGCCGGATTCCACCGCAGCGATGAGGCAAGGCGGGCCGCTGCCGCCTGGTTGTCGCGGCTTCTCAGCGCCTGCATATGCTCGGCGTGGCCCATATAGCCTCGGTACGCCAGGCAGGAGCTCCCTAAAGCGATGACAAGCCAGAGGGACAGCAGCGCGGGGACGTGCCTGCGGATGCGCTCCGGCGGTGAAGCTAGAACGCCGCCGGTCATCTTCCCCACGGGGGAAGGCTCCGCCGCTGCCTGGGCAGCAAGCAGGAAAAACAGCAGCCACACCATCCCGTAGCTCCAATCGATATCGACTGCGCCGTGCAGGAGGAACGCGATGTAGGAAGGCAGCAGGCGGCGGCACCTCCTGAAGATCAGCAGTCCGGCGGCGGCCAGCATGGCGGTCAGCAGGACGAGTCCGATGAGCCCTGTATTCAGCAGCACATCCACATACCCGCTGTGCATTTGGCTCCCGACATAGGGAGACGATTGAACTGCGCGGTAGGACAAGCGCCACGTATCGCCCCCTTGGCCCAGCCAGGGGGCCTCTTTCACCAGCGCCCAGGCGTCTTGAACCATCGCCTGGCGGGCGGACATCGTGCCGAACTTGTGCACGATGCGCTCCCGCACGGTGCCGAAGACCACGGCGGCACCGGCGGCCAGCAGCGCGCCGCCTGCCGCCATGCCCAGGCGGCGGCGCCCCGCGCCTGCGGCTTCGCCGCGCAGGCGCAGGAGCCATCGGCCGGCAAGCATGCCGCCGGCCCACAGCCCGGCCAGCGTGAGCAGGCCGGGCCACGGCTCCGCCGCCAGCTTGGCCGCGGCCAGCTGGCGGTACAGCAGCGCCGCGCCGGCCAGGGGCGCGGCGGCGAGCACGAGCGGCGCGGCCATGCGCCGCCGCTCCATCAGCAGGCCGGCGGCGCATGCCGCGCCGGCCGCCAGCCAGGCGCCGCGCGACTCGCTGAGGAGGAGCGCGGCGACGTACGGCAGCAGCGGCAGGCTGCCGAGGAGCACGCGGCCGGGTGGTGCGGCCGGCTGCCGCTGCAGCAGCTGGCCGAGCGCGAACAGCCGCTCGAGCAGAAACAACGCCATCACGGCGCCGAACGTGTTGGGATACTGCAGCATGCCTGCCAGCCGCGCGCCGGTGGCGCTCACTTCGGGATCCGCCGTATAGGCGATCGCATAAGGCAGCGGGAACCATCCGTACACCGGCAGCAGCGCCGTCATAGCAAGAAGGCCTCCGGTCATGTGCCACACCGCCGCAAGTACAAGCCTTCCCCTTTTGTCCGAACCCTGCAACCAGGCCAACACCACGAACGACCCATACAGTGCCCAGCGCAGCGCCTGATTCCCGTCCCCGAGCACGGACACGGAACCGATCGCCCCGTGAACGGCATAGAGAAGCATCATCAGAAACGGGCTGCACAGCACCCAGCCCGCAAGCGGTGACGCTTCAGCCATTCGGTTGAACAGTCGCCGTTCGGCTGTCTGGCCCCGGCTAAACCGGTACAGCCCCCATCCTCCCGCCCCGGCGCAGAATAGGCCAAAGCCGAGCCAAACCGGGTATAGATCCGTCGAAAAATACAAGCCGGAACGCCATACCGCAGCCGCCATCACGGCAAACAGCGCAGCCCCCATCATCCACCGTGCACACTCTTTCATGCTCTACATTTCACGCTCCCGTTCACTCGTTCTGTTAGCCAGTATTTCCCCAAGCTAACTTGCCGAAACGGGCAGCCTAAAAGCTGAGCCTTCGTCCTGTGCACCGCGATAATGGAAGCTGCGCTTCATATCGTCTGCCGTATTTATGCACTTCTTGTTCGTCTACGATTGGCGGGTGCCATTCTCATCTTACTCCTGCTGGAGCGAGCCTTCGGGCAGCAAATCGGCACATGCCTTCTCCAAGTAAGGAGCAGCGCTGAGCAAATCGCGGAACGCGGTATACTCCTGCCACAATTGATCCCGGTTGCCGCTGCTGCCTTTGACCGCGCGGATCAAAATGTTCTTGGGCGTATGCTCCAGATCGATGAATTCCAGAAGCTGCGTCTTATATCCCATCAAGTCCAGCAGTTTGGCCCGAATGGCATCGGTCGCGAGCGCCGAGAAGCGTTCTTTCAGGATGCCGTGCGACAGGAGCGGTGACAGGGCGTCGTTCTTCACCTGGGAGAACAGCTCATGCTGGCAGCACGGAACCGACAAGATCACCTGGGCGTTCCAGCGGACCGCCTTCTCGAGCGCGGCATCGGTCGCCGTGTCGCAGGCATGCAGCGTGACGACCATATCGACCTGCTCCAATTCGTCATAATCCGCAATGTCACCGACCAGAAACCGCAAATTTTGATATTCGAGCTTTTCCGCCAGCATACTGCAGTGTTCGATGACATCCGCCTTCAGATCCAATCCGACAACATTCAGCACCCTTCGCTCCTGGACCGCCAAATAGTGATAGAGGGCGAAGGTCAGGTACGATTTGCCGCAGCCAAAATCCACGATGGTGATCGGGCGGCTGTCAGGAAGAGAGGGAAGGATGTCCTCGACCATTTCCAAGAAGCGGTTGATCTGTTTGAACTTATCGTATTTGCGGGCAAGCACCTTGCCCTGCTCGTTCATGATGCCGAGCTCGACCAGGAAGGGTACAGGTTCCCCTTCTTCCAGCACGTACTGCTTCTTGCGGTTATGCGCCAGATCCGCCGTCGTTTTGGTCGGGGACTTGGTCAGGATCGATACTTTATATTTTTTGCTGATCAGAATCTGGTAATCCGCCTCGGGCGTGCAGATCAGCGCCTGCCGGAAGGTCTGCTCGAACAGCTCTATGATCGTCTGCTCGGCCTCTGCGGCCGTCAGATTCTGATGCACCACTTTGTTGGGATGAACATAAGCCAGCTGGTAATGCACTTTTTTCTTTAATTCCACGGGTTTGATCTGGACTTTGGTGAAAGAAATTCCCTCACGTTTGCGAAGCTGGCTTAACGTCGCAGTAATCAAAGTCGACTCCCCGATGATGTCGTGAATCAATTTGCGTAATGCTTCCAAGAGAGTACATCTCGCTTTCAACTTAAGATAAGGCTCGCTTCAGGCATTGATTCTGCGCCGCAGCGTCTCCATGCCTTCCAGCACTTCGCTGCGCGGGAGCCCTCCTTGATTCAGGGCTTCGTCTTCCCGTTCAAGCAGCCTTTCATAGAAGGAAACACCTTCTTCTTCCGTGATTTCCCGCTGATCGAGCAGCCGGAAGAGCACGTTCTCGGCTTCGTCGAACCGGCCTTCCTTCTCCTCGTAGGACAGCAGAATCTTCTCGGTCTTGACTGGAAGACGGTATCCCTTCACTTCGTCCTTCAGCTCCGCCACGCGTTCCTGCAGCTGCAGCATGGAGCGCTGGGCCCCGTTCAGGTCAGCGTATATATAGAGGTGGAGCGATTTCATGAAACGTCTGAGCGCCTCATCCGCCTCTCCCATGTCTTTGTACACGCCGCCTTCCTCCTGCAGGAGCCGGGCTACGGTCTGCAGCTTGTCAGCCTCCACGCCGCCGCCCAGGCGAAACATATCAATAATATCTTCTACGGATAAGGAATTTAACAGACGGGTATTGAGACGGAAGTTCTTGCTGAGCAGATCGTCGATTTCCCATAGGGCTTCGGCATATTTCTTCTGCTGTTTCAATCCGAACACTTTACCAACCATTTCGACCATATCTTCAACCATCTGTACGAGGTAATCTTTGCGGAACATGGATCGTCCTCCGTCCTTCCTTCAGATCAGCTTGTCAGCTTCCCTTTGATTGTAAGGCATTCGGGAGGTCAAAGCCAGTTCTTGCAGGACTCATCAGAAAAAGGGAGGGGCCAGACCGGAGCCGGCATAGGGTAGACCCGAGGAAAAGAAAAAGCCGGAAGCCTGGGTCCGGCTTCCGGTTGAGCAATACGGATTATGCGTTCTTCGTCTGCTGCATAAATTGAAGGATTACCCGCGCCAGTTCCTTCGGGGCTTCCATCATACTCATGTGGCCCGCCCCTTGGATCACGGCTTGGGTCACGTTCGGCTTATCCACCGTGAACACCTTCTCCGGCGGCGCGACGCTGTCATATTCTCCGGCAACCAGCAGCAGCGGCAGCACCGTCGCTGACATAACGTCCCGCCGATCCGGGCGCTCCCGCATGGCGAGGGCAGCCCCCGCCGCTCCCTGCGGCGGTGTCAAATAACCGATTTCCTTGGCCCGTTGGATGAGCTCGGGATGAGTCTGGTCTGCATCGGGTGCAAACAGCCCAGGGATCAGCCCGTCGATAAATGCGGTAACGCCCTCCGATTGGATCGTGCTGACTGCCTTCAGGCGCTTCTCCTTGCCTTCCTCGGTATCCGGATAGCCCGTCGAATGGATGAGGCCGAATCCGTTCAGCCGCGATGCGTAACGCTGTGCGAAGGATAGCGTCACATACCCGCCCATCGAGTGGCCGAGCAGCGTCACCTTCGGCAGGTCGAGCTCGTCCAGCAGCTTCAGGACGTCATCCGCCATCTGCTCCAGCGAGTAGGCGCCGAGCGGGGCGTCCGAGTGCCCATGGCCGCGCAGATCGATCGCGATGCACCGGTGGCTGCCCGACAGCAGCGGAACCAAAAGATCCCAGTATTCGGAGCTTCCGCAGAAGCCGTGGAGCAGCACAATCGGCTCACCTTGGCCATGATCGGTGTAACAAAGGGTATGACCGTCACAAATCAATTTTTCCATGATGACATCCTTCTTTCTATATCAGCTTGAATTTCGCCGGTATGATCGTAATAGATTTGCAAAAATGAAGCATATATTAATTATGTATATTATTAAGCCAAAGGCCATAACTTGAAACGGGCCTCTGCGTCCGCCCCGCTGAGTCCGAATCCTTCCGCTGCGGCAGACGCGATCTGGCCGGCCATCGACATGACCTGATACAGCGAGGTCATCTGCAGCGTCGAATACGGCCGCGGCCCGTTGACATTGACGACCGCCGCCACGCTGTAATGCCCGACGGCCGGCAGCATACGGCCCACCGATCTGGCGGGGAGCAGCGGCTCGTCCGACAGCAAGTAGCTTCCGACCGAACCCGGATGTCCCAGACAGGCGTCCACCGCTACAACGGTATGGTCCGCCGGTATGTCTGCGATGGCCGATTCCAAATTGTGCGCGTCGCAAGGAGAGGACAGCGTGCCGATGACATTCGGGACGCCGTATAGGACCAGTTCGCTTCCCGTCAGCGGGCCGAGGGCATCCCCCGTGGACCGGTCGGTGCCGATACACACAAAAGTGATTTTATCCAGCGGATGGCGTTCATGAATCTGCCTGAAAAACGCGGTCAGCCCCTGCGCGTTCATCTGCTTGCTGTGCTTGGTGCCGCGGATGTGGTGGGGATCTTGAAATGACATGCCTGGCCTCCTCCCTGCTTCGTCCATTCTTCATTCGATAGAATGATTTTACTGCAAAATGATCCGGTTGGAAAACGGGAGCTTCTGGATGGGACAAAAAAACAGAGTAACGGACGTGAAGACATGCTACAATAGAACACAAGCTTAGGCACAGGAAAGGATGGGCGCTTGACATGGATTTATCCCAAAAGACACCTGAAAATATAGAGTATATGATTGAAGGCATTAAAACGAAGCTGAGAATGGCCAGCGGCGCAGCCATGAATGCATCGGCGTTCTCCGTCGACCGGTACGAGGACATCCAGGACGTCTACGACCTGGTGATGTCCAAGGACAATCTGAGTATTTCCGAGGTGGAAGCGCTGGTCTCAGAGCTTGGACGTCTGCGTAAAGCGTAAGGCTCCCCTTTACATTTCGAAAGCCCCCTGATGTCCGGAACCGCTGTAATCAGTCGATTCCCGGAACATCCGGGGGCTTTTCCGTCAAGGGACAGCAATTAAGGTATATCCACCAGTACAAATTCAGACTCTCCTTCGCTGCTCGTTCCTTTAATATGAAGATCGCATGATTTTTTTACCCTGGCCGAGTCTCCGGGCTCCAGATGGAATGTCCCGTCGTCGCAGCCGATTTCCAGGTGACCCGAAATCAGGAACAGAAACGTCCTGCGATCCTCTTTTTGCGGGAACAACAATTCCTGCCCGGTCTCCAGGATCGGAAAACAGATGGACACGTCGGCATGAATCTGAAGCGCATCCGGGGACTTCGGCAATCCTTCCGCTGATCCGCTGACAAGCGGAACCAGCTTGTTGATCCTCTCCTCCCTCGGAAAATGGTGAGCTTTCCATGCGGGCCTGTGGCCCGGTGTGGAAGGCAGGAACCACATTTGCAGAAAGCGGACCGGTTCCTCTTCCGACGGATTGGTCTCAGAGTGCATAACACCGGACCCTGCGCTCATGGCTTGAACGGTCCCCGCCGGCAGCTGAACCTGATTTCCCATGTCGTCATTATGTTCAAGCGTGCCGGAGATGACGTAGCTGACGATTTCCAAATCATGATGAGGATGTTTCTTAAAGCCTTGTTTCGGACTTAGCTGATTGTCGTTATGGGCCAATAAGCAGCCAAAATGCGCATTGCTCGGGTCATCATAATCGGCAAACGAAAAGCTGAATTCGCTGTGGATCCATCCCCGCTCCGACGTATGGCGCTCCGCTGAAGTCACTACTTTAATCATTTCCATCCACCTCCATGAACTGCATATGTTATTGGAATATGTAATTCTTACCCTCAACTTCGAGGGGCTAATCAACCCACCCTCGTTCTAGCCGCCAAAGACGGCATGGGCACAAAAAAAGCCCCACACTGCGCGCAGCCGGGGCCAAGGATTTCCTCCAAGGGCATTCATTTACTTCTATATATCAATCCAGACAGGCACCTCTGCCTCTAGCGGGACCGCTCCAGCGTAAATACGATTTCAGCGTGACCTACCTTCCGGTCGGCATCATTGTAGATGTCTTTGGTAAATTCGGATCGCAGGCCCTCCAAAAGACGGCGGTTATCATACCCGATCTGCTGGAGAATGGATTCGACCACCCAGCCCCATTCTTCTTCGGATCCGTCCAGTATTTTCAGGGCGATGCCGAGCCGCTCCTTTTTCAGACCGAAACAGTACACGCCTTTGAAGCCGCCTTTGGCGACAATGTTCGGGTCCTGCAAAATGAATGTGTCCACCCGGCGGGTTCCGCCAACCATGGCCGGATAATGGTTCATGGCTGCTGTGATCGTTCTCACGGCCGCTCGCGTCGGTTCGTCCGGAATGAGGTCCGGGCAGGCCAGCTTCACATAAGCGTTAGCCATGGCGGACAAAGGCAGCGCAAAAACCGGAAAGCCGCAGCCGTCCGTCCCGAGTCCAATCCGTTCCGCTTCCATGCCGCTCATCATCGCAATCACATCCAGAATTTCCCGCTGCGCAGGATGATCCGGTTCCGCATATGTCTCCTCCGGGTTATGCCGCATCCGGCTGTAGCCCAGCACCCCCAAATGCTTTCCGGAACAATTGTGGTACAGGCGCCGCTTGTGTCCTTGTTCGCGAATGGTGTGCTCCTTGCTGTCTTCACTTAGAGGATATGTCGGCGCACACACCATCTGCTCCTCGTCCACCCCGATTTTCCGCTGAATGCTCTCCAGCACTTCGATATGCCGGGGTTCTGCCAAATGGGAAGCGGCCATAATGGCGATTTCCTCTTCAGTCAGCCCGTAATAATCCGCGATCCCCGCCCGGATCCCGGGAATGGCCTGCAGCGGCTTGGCCGCCGAACGCGTAAAGGTGACAAAATGGGGATCTCCCGCCGACGCGTACACTTCGCCTTGATCATTTACGATACATATATGTCCATAATGGGTACTTTCCACGATTCCGGCCCGATACTCTTTCACCAATAAAGCGTCCATACAGCCTCTCTCCTTTTCTTGTTGCCTACCTATGATACAACTTATTCACAGCATAATAAAGTTGATTGTCTGCAGGCTCATATCCGGTTTGAAAAAGAAATGCACTCCAAGATATTTGTAAAGCCAATTAAATGGCCAATTCATTAATAATATCCCATGTATTCGAAATCATTCCCCATATTTCGCTGATTATCTTCCTTTTTCACATCTGTTGTTTCACACCATTTCTCACCGTTTATATACGAAGTAAGATCGACGCGTTGACACCATGTCACAGCAGGTTATGCCGCATTTAGAGAATTTTATCAAACCTTATAAAAAGGAGGCGATCGTCATGTGGGGTATTATCATCAGTATCGTCATGGCCATCATTATCGGGATTATCGGTGATGCCATCGCAGGACACAACATGCCGGGAGGCGTGATCGGCGCCATGATCGCTGGCTTTGTTGGCGCATGGGTTGGAGCTTGGCTGTTCGGCGACTGGGGTCCTGTCATCGGTAACTTCGCCGTAATTCCGGCGATTCTCGGGACGGCGATCTTCGTCTTTATCCTTGGCTTGATCAGCCGCTTGTTCTCGCGTACCACCTAAATTGATATACACCAATAATAAATAAGGAGTGATTGGTATGAATAAAGCAGAGACAGAATATCCGGTTCAAAGCGGAAGCAACTTCTTCAAGGGCGTATTTATCGGAGGTTTGCTGGGGGCGGCAGCGGCGCTGCTGTTTGCGCCGAAGACCGGACGCGAGCTGCGCGGGGATCTCTCCGACAAGCTGAGCGTCGTTACCGACAAGACGAAGGAAGTGGCCTCCGTCGTGACGGAAAAGGCAACGGATCTGGCCAAGACGGTATCGTCCAAGACGACCGATCTCGCCAAATCCGTCAACGAAAGCAAAAATACGATTATGGAAAGCGTCAAGCAGGCTTCGGCCGACGTGGCGGATGACATGAAGAGCGCATCCGGCGACGTTGCAGACGATGTCAAAAGCGCTTCGAAGGATGTCATGGACAAATCATCCGATGCATCCAGCGATATCCGCCGGGAGCTTAATAAGACTTCTTACTAAGCTGCCGATACACCCGATAGCCAGCTGACCAGCTGGCTATTTTCGTGCACAGGTCCGTGATCATTAAAGCCGGAATGCCGGCTGAAGAAGGAAGGGATTCTGATGAGCAAAGCCAATCCTTATGACGTGGATGAACATCCTTTTGAGCTAAGGCACGAAGTGAAGAGGCTGAACAACCGCCTTGACCAGATTGCCGATTCCCTGGAGCGGTCCGAGCTTCAAGATATGATCGAGAACTATACGAACACCAAGAAGCGGCTGATCACCAACTTTACGGCCGGCTTGTCCCGCGGGCTTGGCCTGTCCCTCGGAACCTTTGTGGTGCTTGGCCTGCTCGGATACTTGCTCAGCTTGTTTGTTGATATGCCGGTGATTGGCCAATACATTGCCAACCTGCAGGATTATATCAGCCAATACAAATCGCAGTAACGGATCGTTTACTTGAATAAAAAGAAACGGATGGTTCCGGGGAATCCCGGGCCATCCGTTTTGGCATTATGAAGGTGCCGATTCTTCGTTCATCGTGAGGGTGACCGGTTCGATCTCCAGAAAGGTGCTCGTCTCAGCCGACTCCCTCGCCTTCAGGCAGATCAGGGCGCTCCGCAGACCGGCTTCGAGATCCGGGCCCGCCGCAGCCTTGCCTGCTAACCTTTCGACGAAGTGGCCGGCCAGCGCGGCGTCCCCGCCAAAATGGCGGCCTTTCGCCTCAAGCTGGTATGTCTCCGACCGGATGTCACGCCGAAGCTGTGCTTTATTTTGTACGGCCGCGCCCCCGACGACCCCAGCCAGGTACATGTACGACCTCGCGACGATTGAGCAGGCGGCAAGCCGCCACCATTTCTCGCTGCTGTTTATGAAGGTGCAGGCGTATGCCGAGGGGCTCGAAAAGATGCGCAAGGCGGTCCTGAGCAAGGAGGCGGAAGGCTACTTCGTGACAGGCGATCTGGACGATAAAGCGATCGACCTGATTACCGAAGCCAAGGTACCCTATCTTTTCTACGGGGGCATCCCTCGTGAAGGCACGAACAGCATCGTGATGGATCATGAAAAAGGGGCTTACGAGGCCGTGAAGTATCTGCTGTCGTTCGGGCACAAACGGATCGCCTTCTTCAGCAGGAATTTGAACATTTCCATTCATCAGAAAAACCTGAACGGCTACTACCGCGCGCTGGAGGAAGCCGGGATTCCACTGGACAAATCGCTGGTCCAGGCCAGCAGCGGCGAAGACGGCTACGAGCTGTGCGCCCGGATGAATGTGCTCGATATCGGCTATACGGCGGTATTTTCCGTCAATACGGTTATTCAGTTCGGTGCCCTGCAGTGGCTGAAGGAGCATGGCGTGCAGGTTCCCGGCGAGGTCAGCCTCGTCGGTTACGGCTTCTCGGAGCTGGCGAAGCTGAGCAAGCCGCCGCTGACCACCTTTTACGTCGCTCCTGCGAGCCGCGAGCTGGCGGTCAACCGGATGATCGAAATGATCCGCAGGAAGGATCTGGAACCACAAGTGACCTATTTGACCGAGATGGAGTGCTTTCCCGGAGAGACGGTTGCCGCGAACACGGCGAACACGAAGCTTTAAACAATGACAAGCGTACGGTCGGGACTGGTGTTCCGCCCATCGAAGTAGACAGCTATAGGAATAAACCAGGCAGCCTTAGTATGGTATTCCACCGGACTAAGGCTGCTTCATTTTAGGCGCTTCCTGTTTTCGTTCTATTCGATTACCATCGTATAGCATTCCCAGGTAATTTTTCAATTCTGTACACTGACAGCAATAATACGGTAACATTTATTGTAGATAGCTCGTTATATTAATAAATAACGTATTTAATAGGCAATGGATACCATGATATCTATTGCCTATTAAATATCTAAGGGGGTTTTTGCAAAATGAAATCTACGGTAAAATTATTAATTTCGACTATGGCGATTTTCATGATACTTGAGGTAAATGCTGCCTTTGCTTCTCGAGAAAAACCTTCCATCTTCATAAATAATGAGAAAATGGATATTTACGCAAGCGTAACAAATAGTGGAACCACTCTAGTTCCGATGAGGCCTATTTTTGAAAGGTTCGGTATGACTGTAGATTGGGATAATAAAACGAAGTCAGTAACCGCAACAAAAGGTGGAATATCAATCAAACTTATTAATAATTCCAATGAGGCTTACATCAATGGAAAAGTTCAAGTTCTGAATCAGGCCCCTAGTTTTAATCCAGACAACAGTACTTTTTATGTAAACCTCAGATTTATCGCGGAGACTTTAAAAGCAAATGTCGAATGGAATAAAACAGCTAATGATGCATCAATAAATATTAATTTTCCTCAAAATTAAATTGGTGCCAAGCAAGCCAAAGAAAAGAGGCCTCTTCTCAACTAATGAGAACGAGGCCCTTACATTTGTTAACGCCTAGGATTCAACCAGAAACATAGCATGATTAAAAGCCGCAACCTGGTTTCGACATTTCCCACCGCCTTGGAAATCGGATAGGAATACCTGTCCTCCGCTTCGTAGCGCAGCAGATCCTGCAGCAGTTCTTTATCAGAAGCTCCATGATCCAGCCAAATCTTCAGTTCCTTGCCCCTCTCACTCTGCCCGCTCTTCCCCATAAAGCTCCTGCAGGTGAGCAATGTGATTGACTCCCCAGTCATTCATCGCCTGCAGCAATGGCGTCATGCGTTGGCCGTAGTCAGTAATGGAATATTCGACCTTTGGCGGGATCTCCTTATAGACCTCACGATGCACGATATCGTGATACTCCAGTTCCCTTAACTGTTGGGTCAGCATTTTCTTCGTGATGTCAGGGATCGATTTCTGAAGCTCGCTGAACCGCATCGTTCCATGGTTCAACAGACGGAGCAAAATCACGGGCTTCCATTTCCCGATCAGGATATCCAGCGCCGTTTCGAACTTACAGTAAGTATTCACGGACATTCTCCTATCCCCTTGATTGGCTTAAGGTATATTTTTCGATACTACGTTTATTTAAAGTGCCTACTTCCACTATCCCACCCTTACTCCCTATTATATATCCATGGTTGAAGACGAAACAGAGCCAGGATAAGGAGCAGTGAAGACATGAACGTTGTACTTTGGATTGTGCAAGGAATTTTGGCAGCCGGTTTCCTATATTCCGGTTGGATGAAGGCGTTTCAGCATGAACAAGCGCGAACGGCCTGGCCGTGGGTTGGAGACGTACCTAAACCGCTCGTTTGGGGGATCGGATTGATGGAATTGGCCGGGGTTGTCGGGGTGATTTTGCCTTTGGCCACGGGGATCGCACCAATATTAACACCGATCGCCGCACTCAGCCTGGCCGTGACTGTACTGCTCGGCGCCGCTTTCCATGTGAGTCGGAAGGAATATAAAGAGATTGGCATCAATATCGTGTTTCTGCTGCTGGCGATCGTAGTCGTTATCGGCCGTTGGTAGCGTCGTTAAATGAACAATCCCCTCCAAGCATACGGCTGTACGCTAACTCAGCGCTTGTTTGCTTGCAGGGGATCTATCCGTCAAGTGGGGTTAACCGATTAACTCGAGTCCTGTTTTTGATATTCGGCAAGATGCTAGATCTTCGATTTTTTGGATTTGACCTTGAGTAAATCGCCGGTCCATCCCTTCCGGTGCATCCAAAGGTACATGATGGCAGTGCTGAGGAACGTGATCAGCATGATCCCGACGAACCCCCATGGCACCTTGATGCCTGGCAGGTTCTCAAAGTTCATCCCCCAGATCGCGCCTGCTACGGTAGCCGGAGTAAAGATCGCCGTCAGGATCGTCAGCGTCTTCATGATTTCGTTGCCGCGGAACGCCGAAATGGCATCATCGATGGATATCAGTGTATCAATCTCATCTTCGTAATGGCGGAACGCCCGGTCCATCCGCTCGATCCGGTGCAGCAGCTGCATGAACGGCCGGCTGTTCTCCAGCTTGTCCAAATACCCCTCTCTGGCAGCCGCGATCAGTTCCTGAAACGGCGTGAACAAATTGCTCCAATACAGCAAGGCAAACCGCGAGTTCAGGATTTTGTCCATCAAATACCGCTGGTTATCCATCTCCATCGCATGCTCCAGCTTGCGGAGGTTCGCTTCGAAATGGTCCAGGCCGAGATGAAAATAGTGCAGAATTGTCCGGGCCAGCACAAACATGCCGTCCACCGCGCTGTGGCATTGGTGCAGCATGGCCGTACGTTCTTCCGTAGCCATGATTTCGCGGGTGTTCTGATCCAGGTTGATCGTAATCAGCTTGTCGCGCTGGACGTAAAAGTGAACCCGGTCCACGTGAGCGCTGTCTTCCACTTCCATTTTGACCGAATAGGGCAGCGTGCCGAACATGACGGCATCCACGCCGTCAGGAAACCGGACGGACATATAATTCTGCTCGATGTTCGGGATGACTTCCAGCCATTCCTCGATCAGGGGGCATGCCTCCTGCAGCTGCCTGAAGTCTTCCGATGACCAGTCCTCCACCACCAGATCATGCCATGTCCAGTGGCCTGCAAAAGATAATATATTGCTTGAAACCTCAGCCGCCATATGACCCACCTCCTCTATCTCACCATCCATATCTCTGTTCACCAAAAAGGACACGCCGTATATTCTCAAGGGAGAACTGGCGTGTCCTTACGAACTTCCGGTTGAGTCGAAACATAACATAAGCTTGTCCGTCATTGGTATGAATTAGACATGATTTCTTTCAGCTTTTCTGTTGCACGCTTCTGAATCCGCGAGACGCTCATCTGGGAAACCCCCAGCTTCTGGGCGATCGAGCGCTGGGATTCACCATCCTGGAAGGCAAGCAGCAGCACTTTCTGCTCCTGTTCCTTCAGCTGGCTCATCGCCTGCTGGAGGTCCATCCGTTTTTCCACCGAATCATAGTCGTTGACGTCCGAACTGATCAGTTCACCGAGCGTTGCACCCGTTTCTTCCTGAGACAGCGGAGAGTCCAGTGAAACATAGTGGTAGCATTCGCGTCCAGCCAGGACCTCTACCGTTTCTTCCACCGACAGATCCAGGAATTCAGCGATTTCGCGGACGTCCGGCGAACGCTCCAGCTTGACGGTTAACTCATCAATAGCCTGCTGGACGAGTGCGCCCTTCTCTTTGATCCTTCTTGGAACCTGGATATACCAGGACTTATCCCGCAAAAAGTTTTTCATATGCCCGATCATGCTCTTCATGGCATACGGTTCAAACGGAATGCCCAAGCTGATGTCATACTGCTGCAGCAGCCGGATCAGAGCCATCTGGCCGACCTGGTACAAGTCCTCATAGAGGTCCGGGCGGTTACGGGCGATTTTACCCGCGGCCATCTTGACCATCGGTTCATATTTTTGGATAAGCACGGTGGCGATATCGTTGTCTTTCGTCTGCTGGTATTCCCAGATCAGACCGACCGCCTCGCTCATGGACTCGGGGGGAGTCACCTTATCATTCATACTTTCTCCTCACTTCTCATGAGCCGTTTGGTCATAACCACCTGGGTGCCGCGTCCGGCCTCATTATCTACCATCACATCGTCCATGAGCGCCTCCATCAAGTAGAAGCCGAGTCCCCCGATTTCCACATCATGAAGGTCTTTGTCATGCAATGTCACGGTGTTTTCGGTACGGTTCATCCGGTCAAAGCTCTCCCCGTCGTCCTTGACCTTGATGGACAATTGGTCAATGCCGATTTCGAACGTTACTTCCACCATGCCGCCTTCCTGACCATAAGCATACAAAACGGAGTTGTTACAAGCTTCCGATACGGCTACCTTCATATCTTCAATGTCCTCATAAGAAAAACCCATCTTCGATGCGATTCCATACAAGTTCAATCTTACGATATCTACAAAATCAGCATTGGCCGGTAATGTTATTACGACTTTTTGAACTTCAGCATTCATACTGTCTTCGATCCTTTCCTATTGGGAATTCCTACTCGCGGCAAAAAACTTCGCAATACCCGTCATGTCAAACAGCCTTTGGATTTGGGAAGGAACCTCTTCCACGACAAAACGGGCATCCATCCCATGTCTGGCCTTCAATATGGACAATAGAATGCCGATCCCTGTGCTATCGATATATTTCAGATCCTTCAAGTTAATCACTAGATCGATTTCGGAATCCCCAACAAGCGGTTCCATGACAAGCCTGAAGTCGGGCGCCACCGATAAATCCAGTTCCCCGCTCAGGTAGACCGTGCAGGAACCTTCATGGCGTTCTGTCGTTGCATTGAATTTTTCGTTCTTATTCGTATTCATAGACATTCTCTCCCGATTTTTTTGTTTTTCTTGTATAAGAACAGTTAACCCTAAATCCCCCCGTTTGAATCAGCTTGTACGCAAGCTTATGCCTGGCAATATTTGGCTCCCGTCACATGGAGTTGGCATCGGAGGTCTGCAAGCCTTTGCTTTGTGCAGGCACCGGATGCTTCATCAGAATCTCCTTCACCGATTTCATATTGACCGGCTTGCTGATATAATCGTCCATCCCGGCTTCCCTGCACCGGCTTCGGATGCCTTCCATCACATTGGCGGTCATGGCGATGATAACCGGTCGGTATCCCTGAGGCTGCATCTCGCGGATGAGGGCCGTAGCCTCCAGACCGTCCATGACCGGCATTTGCAAATCCATGAAGATCAGCCGGTACACCGGATTGGCGCGGATTTTATCCACCGCCTGCCGTCCGTCCTCGGCCACTTCTGCTCTCAATCCCAGCTTGCCCAGCATGCTCACCATCAGCTTCTGGTTGACCGGATGGTCGTCTACCACGAGGATCAGCGGTTCTTCGTCTTTTGCAGACGGCAGGGAAACAAGCAGGTCGTCGCCAATGCCCATCATGCCGTCATCCGATTCAGGCTCGCTCGTCCGGATCGTAAAGAAAAACGTCGCACCCTTCTCCTCGGTCGATTCCACGTAAATGCTGCCGCCCATCATTTCAACGAGCGATTTGCAGATGGCCAGTCCCAGCCCCGTGCCCCCGTATTTCCGGGTCATCGAAGAATCCAGCTGGGAGAACGGCTGGAACAAGCGGTTTTGCTTATCCGGCGTAATGCCGATACCGGTATCCTTCACCGCAAATTCGATCATGAGGCTGTCGTCTTCAGCTCTTTCCCGAAGGGATACCATCAGATAGACTCCGCCCTGATGCGTAAACTTCACCGCATTGGAGATCAGATTGATCAACACCTGACGCAGGCGGGCCATATCCCCGTAAATGATGGGCGGGATTGCTTCATCGATAAAGTACACCAGCTCCAGGTCCTTTTTCCCTGCTTCCATAGAAAAAAGGCTGAATACTTCCTTGATGCAGTTTTGCAGCTCAAACGGATGCTCCTCCATCTCCATTTTCCCGGATTCCATCTTGGTAAAATCGAGGATGTCGTTGATCACCGTGACCAGTGCGTCGGCGCTTTTGCGGATGATCTCCGTATATTCCAGCTGCTCTTCCTTAAGCTCGGTTTCCATCAGCAGATCCACCATACCGATCACGCCGTTCATCGGCGTGCGGATTTCATGGCTCATCATCGCCAAAAATTCGGTTTTGGCCTTGGCCGCGATTTCAGCCGCCTCTTTGGCTTTAATGAGCTCCTGATTGGCTTTTTCCAGCTCCTGCGTTTTTTGCTGCAGCAGCATGGACTGGGTTTTATGCTTTTTGTTTGTCAGGTACATTTCCACAAAGCCTTCAATTTTGGACTTCAGGATTTGCGGGATAAACGGCTTCACCATATAATCAATCGCACCGGCTGAATAACCTGCGAATAAATGCTCGGCTTCTTTACTGTTCGCTGAAATGAAGATGATCGGAATGTCCTTCGTTTTATCCCTTGCCTTGATCAATTTGGCTGTTTCAATCCCGTCCATACCTGGCATTTGAACATCCAGTATTATCACAGCAAACTCATCCTTCAGCAGGCACCGGAGCGCTTCCTCACCAGAGGTCGCCTTCACAAGATTATATTGCTCACTCTCCAGCACTGCTTCCAGGGCGAGTAAGTTCTCCGGACGGTCATCAACCAGCAGAATATGAATCGGTTCTTGAGACCCCATGGAATCCTCCCACTTCTCTAGTTAATCTTCCTGTAGATTTTCTCCACACGATCCAGCGGTTCGTAAGAATCACTGTATTCCGTAAACTGTATCGACTCTTTTGCTCCAAGAACCAGAATTCCGAAACGGCTTAAGCTTTCATAAAACAGGCCGTGGACATGATCCCTGAGCGTGTCGTTAAAGTAGATCATCACATTACGGCAAAATATAACGTTAAACTCGTTGAAGGAGCGGTCCGTTGCCAGATTATGCTCCGCAAAGATCATATTTTTGCTTAGAAAGGGCTGGAAAATCACCGAGTTATACTTGGCGGTATAATACTCGGAAAAGGAGCGGGTTCCGCCCGCCTCAATGTAATTTTTCGTATACAGCTTCATTTTCTCAATCCCGAAGATCCCCTGCTTTGCCTGCTCCAGGGAACGGTCGTTCATATCCGTGGCGTAAATCCTCGCCTTGTCCAGAAGTCCCTCTTCATGCAGCAGAATCGCCATGGAGTAGACCTCTTCTCCGGTGGAGCAGCCTGCATGCCAGATACGGATATACGGATAGGTTCTCAGCAGGGGGACGATCTTTTTTCGAAAAGTCAGAAAGAGGTTCGGATCGCGAAACATCTCTGTGACGGGAATCGACAGATTATGAACCAGCCGCTCAAAAACGGGCCGGTGATGCAGCACCTTCTCCTGAAGCTGGGAAATATTGTTTAAACTTTCCGCACGTATAAAATGCCATATCCGGCGCCGGAGCGACGGAATCGCATAATCGCGGAAATCGTAACCATATAAACGGTGAATGCCTTCCAGAAGAAGCTCAAGCTCGATATCTTCCCGTTCCGTCTCATCCTTTACGGGGATGTCTTGATCTGTATGCCCCAAATCCATTCTCTTTCCTCCTGCTTACGTTTGCTTCAAAGATGAAAATGTAATGCTATTATCTATTACCCCGTTATTGCCCTTACGAATACAACCAAACCCTCATCAGGGATAATAACTGTTCCGTTTGGATCGGCTTCTTCACGTAATCGGAAGCACCGGCCTCGATACACTTGGAGCGGTCTTCTTTCATCGCCTTGGCGGTCAAGGCAATAATCGGAAGCTTATGGAACTGAGGCATCTGGCGAATTTGCCGCATCGCCTCATACCCGTCCATCTCCGGCATCATCATATCCATCAGCACCAAATCGAACGGCTGGCCTCCGGTCAGGATGTCGATCGCCTCGCGTCCGTTCTCGGCGAAGGTCACCTCCATGCCATAATTCTCCAGAACGCTCGATAGCGCAAAGACGTTCCGGATATCGTCGTCGACGAGGAGGATTTTCTTCCCTTCAAACAGCGCTTCCCTGTTATGAAGCTTCTGCAAGATTTGACGCTTGTCCTCAGGCAGATTGGCTTCCACCCGGTGCAGGAACAATGTAGTTTCGTCCAGAAGGCGCTCAGGCGATTTCACGTCCTTGATAATAATGGACTCGGTGTATTGGCGCAGGCGCATTTCTTCCTTGCTGTCGAGATCTTTGCCGGTGTACACAATGATCGGAAGGTAGCCCAGGTTTTGGTCCTGCTGGATCTGGTCCAGCAGCTCGAATCCGGTCATATCACTCAGCATCAAATCGAGCACCATGCTGTCGTAGCGTTTCTTCCGCAGCTCGCTGAGCGCCTCCTTGCCGGTGGACACGGCGGTGATCGCCACGTCATCGTGATCGATAAGCTCTATAATCGAACGGCGCTGGATGTCATCGTCTTCTACAATGAGGAGATGCTTCAGCGACTGCTCGGTATACGATTCAATATGCGAGAAGGCATGCTCCAGGGACGCTTTGCTGGAAGGCTTCTTCAAATAGGCAATGGCCCCCATTTTCAGGCCCTGCTTCACTTCATCCGATACCGATATGATGTGAACCGGAATATGGCGGGTTGCCGAGTCTCCCTTCAGCTCGCCCAGGATCGCCCAGCCGTCCATGACCGGAAGCTGGATGTCCAGGATGATCGCATCCGGCAGGTAAGTCTTCGCCATATCGAGGCCGATATCGCCCTGCATCGCCACGAGGGCCTTAAAGCCTCTCCCCCGCGCCATATCCATCAGAATACGGGCAAATTTGATGTCATCCTCAATGATGAGCAGTACCTTATCTTTATCGGCAATCCGCTCGCGGTCGTCTTCCAGAGGCTCCGCCGCGTTGATGGCGGATTCCTCTTCATCCACCATGTTCTGCGCCGGCTTGGGCAGCATCAGCTCGCTGGAAACGGCGGCCTCGTCCTGAGCGGAAGAAGACGCCTCCGGCTTCTCCTCCGTGACCGGCAGATACAGCGTAAAGCAGCTGCCATGCCCTTCGACCGATTCGACTTCGATCCCTCCGCCAAGCAGGCGGGACAGCTCACGGCTGATGGAAAGGCCAAGTCCGGTACCGCCATACTTGCGGCTGGTCGTACCGTCCACCTGCTGGAACGCCTCAAAGATCAGGTCGGTCTTATCTTTCGGTATGCCGATGCCCGTATCCTTGACGGCCGCCGCGATATATTCCTTGTTCCGGTCCAGATAAGCCGGCAGGGCTTCCGGATCCGCCCGGCGGACCGTGAACACGACCGAACCCTGGCTGGTGAATTTAAAGGCATTGGACAACAGGTTGCGCAGGATCTGCTTGACCCGGTATCCGTCGGTAACGACGGAATCCGGCACATCGTTGTCCACGTGAACGTGGAGCGCAACCTGCTTCGAATTGGCCAGCGGCTTGAAATTCTGGTTGACGAAGGTCTGCCATTCCTCGATCGGCACCGTTTCGGAGTTGATCTCCATTTTGCCGGCATCGACCTTGGACAAATCCAGAATTTCATCAATCATCTTGAGCAGATCAGCGCCCGACATGTAGATCGTATGAGCGTATTCCTTCTGCTTATCGCTCAGGTTTCCTTCCTTATTCTCGGACAGGAGCTGCGACAGGATCAGCAGACTGTTGAGCGGCGTGCGGAGCTCGTGGGACATATTCGCCAGGAACTCCGACTTGTATTTGCTGGTCACCGCCAGCTGCATCGCCTGCTGCTCCAGTCTGGCCTTCGCATCTTCAACCTCGATGTTCTTCTCCTCAAGCTGCTGCATCTGCTCTTCCAGCGCGCGCGTCTTGCCGATCAGCTCGGTATTGTAATGCTCGAGCTCCTCCTGCTGGCGCTGCAGCAAATCCTCGGAGCGCTTGAGCGCTTCGGTCTGCTCCTCCAGATTTTCGTTGGAGCGGCGCAGTTCCTCCTGCTGGGTCTGCAGCTCCTCGGATTGGCACTGCAGCTCCTCGGTCAGCGCCTGCGATTCACGCAGAAGCTCCTCGACGCGAACGCGGCGGTTAATGTTATTAATAATGACGCCCAGACTAGCGGTGAGTTGGGACAAGAGCTGTCTGGCCAGCTCGCTGAACGGCTCGAACGACGCCATTTCAACGACGCCGAGCAGCTCGTCTTCAAACACGACCGGATAGATCAGCAGATGTGCCGGCTTCGCCGAACCAAAGGCCGAGTCCACTGACAGGTAGTCTTCCGGCAGCTCGGTGACGATCGGTTTGCGGTCCAACGCGCTCTGCCCGACCAGGCCTTCTCCGATTTCGACTCTGCCCCTCGCCGAGCGTTCCCCCTGGCCGGCGTATGTTCCGCCGAGAGACAGCGTATTCGGATTTTGATCATCGTCCTGAATATATATAGCCCCATAGGCCGCCCCGATGATCGGAGTAAACTCGCTGATGAACATTTGGGACACCTGCTTGCTGGAATTGATGCCGCGAAGAAGCTCGGTAACCCGGCTCGCATTGGAATTAAGCCAGTTCTGGTCCTTCTGGGCCTGGAGGTAGTTCTGCTCCAGCTCCTGCTTCTCTTCCAGGTCTTCGGCGATTTCCTTGAACACATGGGCCACCTGGCCGATTTCATCTCTTGAGGTCACCTTAATCCGGCGGATGGCCTGGATCCGGCCTTTGGCAAAGCTGTTGATCATCATGTTCACGACTCCGAGTCCCCTCGTGATGGTGGAGATGACCCACAGAATAACGGCAAGTCCAAGCAGTAGACCGGCAATCATAATGGCGGTCGTGATTTGAACGGACCGGTTGTACGCTGCTTTGGCGTTACTGATCTGCTGATCGACCAGCAGATCCTGATATTCGGAAAGCGCATTGATGCTGTCTATCGCTTCCTGCTGGATCGGGGTTCCACTTGCATTTCGGTAGGTGTTGGCATCGTCCATCATCCCTTTGGATAACAAGGCGGACTGCTTGTTGATATATTCCTTATAATCCGACCACGCCTTCTGAACGCGGTTCAGCATTTGTTTTTCCTCAGGAGAGGTGGTGGTTGCATTCAGCTTCTGCAAACTTTGTTCGCCCTTGGCGATCATATCGTTGATCTCGGAAGTACTGTTATCTGTCGCCACGTTGTGATTCAGCATCATGCTCATAACGAACCTGGACATATCGTTCACTTCGCTCCGGACCCCGGTGGAATACCGCACTTTCAAATACCGGTCCTCATAGATACGATCCATTTGCTTGTTCATATAATTCATGCGGTCGTAGCCAACCACCGTCAAAGCAATCAAAATAAGCATGAGCGAACCGAAGCCGATCACCAGCTTAGTCTTCAGTTTCATTCTTCATTCGCTCCCTCTTTTAACGAAATCCAGACGAGACATTTATCGTCTTCCCGCTCCTGGGTTCCGTGGTCTTCAAAAAATGCCTGGTACATCTTCTCTTCATTCCACTCATGCGAATGCTTCAGGTGGCTGACCAAAAAGTCGACTTGTTCGTCATGATCGCCCTGGACCAGTTCCAGCAAGCCGTCGGTGTACAGCGCAATATGGCCTTCCCCTTCGTAAGACAAGGTCTGCGGATCGATGTCCATCTTGTCGAATAGGCCGACCGGACAGCATGCCTGGTCAAGCAGCAGCATGTCTCCGTTCTGTTGGAAAAATAAAGCCGGTGGATGCCCGGCGTTGACGTAGTCAATCCGTTTCATCGAGGTATCAACAACTAAATAAATCGCCGTAAAATAATATTGGACAAGCTGATTTTCGATGTGAAGCTGGTTAAACCGGCGGTTCAGCTCCTGGATCACTTTCTCCGGCTCCACATAGGTCGTTACCGTATCCTTCAGGACCGACGCGATGAACATCGTAAACAGGGACGACGAGATGCCATGGCCCATCATATCCAAAAGAAGGACACCGTAACGGCCGTTGCCGAGGGAATACCAGGCATATAGATCACCGGCAAGCTCGGCGGAAGGCTGATAAATGGCGTGGACCTCAAACAACTCGTCCTCAATAGCGGGACTCAGCACCGCATTCTGAACAAGCGCAGCCAATCTCAGCTCCTCCTGAATCCGCTGATCGCGCTCCTTATGCCAGTCCTTCTCATGTTTGAGACGGAGTGCCAGGCGGATCCGGGCCATCAGCTCCACTTTGTTGATCGGTTTGGTCACATAGTCGACCGCTCCGGCATCCAGCGCCTCGGCTAACTTTTTGGAATCTCCCACTGCCGTGACCATGATGATCGGTATATCCTTGAGATGCTCGTTTTTCTGGATCACCTGACACGCCTCGATCCCATCCATTTCAGGCATCATCATATCGAGCAAAATCAAGTCAAAATCGGCCGCCTTCGGCTGACCCTCTTTGGCATAGCCTTCCGCTCCCAAGATTTCAAACATTTCTCTTGCCGATGAGGCTTTATCGATATCCCGGTAATTTTCTTTCTTTAAAATCTCCCGGATGATTATGACGTTAGTCGGATTGTCATCAACAATTAATATTCTCATAACCCTCTCCTTACGATCCTATGAAATTGTTGAAATCTCTATTTATATACTATATACCATACCGTGTGAATATTTCAGCATCTAAGGTCTATCAGTCGTTGGAACTCGGGGCATGATATCCCACTTGTTCCAAAAACATAGATAAGGAATGGGAAGCGTTATCCCATTCCTTATCTATGTTTTTGACATGCATCTGTATGCGGGAAATACCGGTCTCATGCCTTTTTGGCAACCACCAGCACCTTGCCCAGATCCAGTTCTTTTTCATAAAATTGAGCCTCAGCCTCCGTGAAGCCCAGCGAAGTGATTTTGGCCCGGAGCTCGTCTCCGCGTGAACGGAACAGATTAGCAAGAGCATCAAACATGCCTTCTTCTTTAATGCCAACCTCACTTGCCCCTGCCGTGTCCGCAATCCGGTCGGTCCGGTCGCCGTCATGGGCCAGTACGAAAATATCATCGTACACATAACCTGCGCTGCGCAGCTGATTGACTTCTTCCACCGCTTGGACGCCGTTTTCCACAACTTTCGCAAATGATTTGGTATTGGTTGATGAATTCATCGTTCTCACTCTCCTATTCTTTGTTGATCCCGTACATGTTCTAATTAACCTCTGCGGGTATAGTTGAAACGCCGATTCCAGGAAAAGGCGGGCTATTCACTCGCTTGGTCAAAAAAGTCGACTCCCGCGAGCCTTCCCGTTTCCGGATCCGTGTAAACCTTGACGGCATGGTGTCCGCGAAGGTAGACGTCACCATCCTCCGCACGGAACTGCGGCTGCCCTAAAGCATCGGCAACCCGGTATTTGCTTAAAGGGATCCAGGAACCGTTGATTTGCATCTTCCCTGCAGCCGCTCCCACATGAACGTAGTCCACGATGCCGTCGCAGAGCACGACCGCCGCATCCTGGTAGACGTAAGCCGAGCAGCCGGTGAACGGATCGGGCGTCACTTTCAGCGGCTTGCCCTTGTGGGCGAGGACCTCCTGCTTGGTATCGTTCAGGGAAACCCCGTTCATCGTATCAAACGCGCTAAAGCGATCAGGGGTTTGCTGGACGGCCTGCTGGACAGTCTGGACATTCGCCGTATGGCCCGGGTCAGGCTGGGCAGCGGACACGAAGGACAAGGGTGACAGCATTCCAAGCAGCAGCGTAATCATTTTCAACATGATTCTCATCCTTTCTGTTGTCAATGGATCCAGCCTGAGCCATAGGTCCTACCGGCGCAGCCTCTGCCAGACCGTCGCGGCGGTGTCGATCCATTTCACCACGTTAGCCGCAGGCTTGGCCTTTGCTCCCGTTTCATATACAGCCGAATAGGACTCAATCGTGCGCTCTTCCGGCGTCGACGCGGAGGCAAGCATGTGCCGCGGACGGGACTCTACCTGGTGCTTAGGCTGCTTGAACTTGTGAATCAAGGTTGTGGAAGCCTGTTTCGCAGCCAGGGTTAACTCGCTGAGCACTTCACCCAAGTTTTTCACCGAATTCATGACCGGATCAATCTGTTTCATCTTATGCTCGACATCCGCCGTAATATCGTTGGCGTGCCGGACGATTTGCTTGATCTCATAGCTGAGTTCGTCGATCGTCTGCTGAACCTCCTGCAGGGTTTGCGTCGTCTTCTCGAGCGAACTTTTCGCGGCCAGCAGCGTTTTAATGAGATAAACGACCAGGACCGCAAAAGCGACCGCGATTAACGCGACACTAAGCGACATAATCATGTGCATAACCTCTCTTTCTTGTCTCTTCAAGACGCCTTACATGCTTCCTATAAGGCTCGCTTAAGCGTTAGTTACCCTATCGCCCAAATGACGAAACAGCGCCGTTTTTTACCAAAGGCAGGGCTTGTTTCATTCCCCTTGGGCCCGGTTAAGTATGACTACGAGGGTGAACGGGACCCGCTGGTTTATCCGGCGTATGTCCGGTCATTTATCGCCCAAACTCTACAAGAAAGAAAGGTGAGCAAGATGTTGAAATGGTCGATTATCTTCTTAATTATTGCGATCGTCGCCGGAATCTTCGGATTCTTCGGAATCGTATCTGCGGCGGCTACGATTGCCAAGGTGCTGTTCTTCATTTTCCTGGTTCTCTTTATCATCTCCCTGTTTACCGGCCGCAGCCGAACGCCTTAACGGTATAAGGGCAGCTGGTACGAGAAGACGAACAAGCCCAAAGAGATAAGAAAAAGGTTAGAATGAGCGAAAAAACCAAGCGGTCCTTCGGATAGAAGGCGCTTGGTTTTTTTAATGCCCGCAATCTTTTGTTTCATTAAAAGAGCGACGGCAGATCCAGCCAGTTCAGCTTGAACGTCAGCTTGACACCGTTATCCAAGAACTGAACATCGTCCACTCTAAGGATGTCCGGCAAGTGCTCCTTGAGCGGCACGGAAAGGGTGCCTAGCCCCCAGGTCTCCGCCGGGACGCGGATCGACTTGATCCTCGTGGATTCATGCTTCAGCACAATGACGCTGCCGTCGGCATCCATCGTGAAGGTCAGCTCAGCACCAAAAGGTATAAACTCCCACTTGCCGTTAATATCCGCCGTAACCTCCTGCCCATGGAACTGGAACTCGGCTCCGGTAACGGTCACCTGCGGGGGCATATCACCCATGTGCTTGATGAGCTCTTTCTTGGCCAGCTCATTCAATTCCTCGTTGTTCAGCGTAATTTCCGGTTTCTTCGTCTTCAGCATCTGCATCGCTTTATCCTGGATATTCAGATCCGTATAGTTCAAATTCAGCTTGCGGTCCGGAGCGATGTACCAGATCAGCACGCCGGCGGCGATAATGACCACGACGATGATCGTTATCATGAACCGAAACAAAAACTTCCCTAGGCGCATGTCCGCCCCCTTTCTGCCGAAAAGGCAAATATACTCCACCATTCGGCGCATTTCTAAAGTTTTATTTTTGGCCTACTTCAAAAGCAGGCAGCCGGGATTTTTGGTACCATCCTCCCTGACGCTTCTACCATATTTATGGTAAACTAAAACAATCTTTTTTTCTACGATCTACTAGATAACTTGGTTCAATTGTCTGTCAGAGGGTTATTTGGATAGTGTAGAAGCATACTATTCCAAGGAGGAACAAAGTCTATGAAAAAAATCATCACTATTGCAGCAGCACTCGGATTAATGGCTTCCATGGGAACCGCAGCGTTCGCGGACAGCGCATCCACAACGTCCACAACGAACAGTACTCCGTCCACCACGACTTCGGTCACAGGCTCGTCAGAGACCGTTGCCGAACCTACCAAGCTGGTACCTGAGCCGATCATTTCGGCAGGAGAAGAAGTAACAACGCCTACGGTGCCTCTCATCCTGACGGTAAATACACCGTTTTACTTTGAGCCCGGCGGTAAAGTCGCAAGCGTCCTTGCTCCGCAAGTCGTGAACACCACGGGCAACCGCGTTGGATCGCTTCTCGGCGAGTGGGTGGAAGTTTACACGTGGCTCGGAACGGCTTGGATTCTCGTAAAATAAGACATCCTAAAAGCAACATGCCAGTACTAGAAAGAACTAAGGGTTTTACTAACGGGTGTCGGCGTCATTTAGTTCCTTCTACATAGAATATCATCAAACCTTCCGTTCAGCGAAGCCTTTGCGGGGGACAACAAAGGACCGGAGAATTCTCCGGTCCTTTGCATTTACGCGGCCTTTATTTCAGTACGCTGCCTCCATACAGAAATCTCAGCTTCCAAGAGTTGCTGAAATCCGATACCGTAACGCCGCCGGCCTGATTGGAGTAGGTATGCAGCAGCTTGCCGTCACCCAGATACACCGCCACATGGGTAATCCGCTGGCTGGACTTATCAACGCCTTGATAGGCGGAAGCGCTGGATCCGCGGTAACTCATAAAGAACACGAGATCTCCCCGCTTCAGCTGGTCCGTGCTGTATACGGCTCCGCTGTTTTCCTTCACCCAGGAGCCCTGCTGTCTGGAATCTGCCGGAAGCACAACGCCTGCAGCCTCTTTGAAGATTTGGCGGGTAAAATCCGAACAGTCGAACGTAGTCGTCGTATTCCGGTTGGAACCAAACTCGTAAGGGGTTCCCAGATACTTCATGCCGGTCTGGATCACCTTTTCGATCATGGCATTCGCATTTTCCGCGGAGACAGGTGGTGCCGCTTCAGAGGATCCGGTACTCGGCTGGGATGCCGAACCGGTGCCCTTAACGGCTATGTATTTTTCGCGGGTGCTGACGTAGCCAATTTTGCCCGACGAAGTTTTCACTTTATAATAATAAGCCGAGCTTTTCTCCAAAATCTGCACGGTCTCTCCTTTTTTTACATAACCGAGCACGTTGCTGGACAGGGAAGGCTTGTCCCGAAGATTCACCGAAGTCTGGATAACGCCGACCTGGCCCTGTGCCTGAACCTGGCTGGATGCCGACGCCGCTTGAGCCTCATGTCCGGTCGGGATGATGACGGCTGCAGAAATGGCAGCGGATAATAGCAGGCATCCGAGTAAGCTTTTCTTGATGTTAATCATTTCATTCCTCCTTGAGATGTCTGAGTCGCTTGTAGAAACCGGGGAACACCGGCCCGCTTAGCGCTTGCTCTCATTATAGGCAGGAGGATCGAGAAACCGCATGGCCCTTTTTACACAAATAAACACTCCAAATGTTGGTATAAAACAGGTCTATGGTCTTAAATACGCCTGGTCCCTGGAAATTGCTGAACATTAAGGAAATACCTGCAGCGCCCAAAAAGTAGAACAAGGCCGGCCCTGTTCAGAGCCAGCCTTGTTCATCCATGTTTCCACCAGACGGAACTTTACACGATCATTCCTCTGCAGAATCCTTCAGATCCTTCCCGCTATCCGTCCCGCCTTGATCCGGAAGGTCATTTCCGATTGGAGCAGCAGCGCGGACGACCTGGACCGTGGCCATCGTTCTGCCTCCCTTATATTGGGCAGTGATCTGGGTCAAGCCCGGCTTATGACCGATCAGATTTCCTTCCCCGTCCACTTCGGCGACGTCCGGATGACTGCTGCTGAATTGAACCTTCTTGGTAATATCCGATCTCGTCTGTGTCGAATAGTCATACAAAAAAACCTTGATATCCAGCGTCGAACCTTCCGAAAGCGAGTATTGGGACGAATCCAGCTCGAGATAGCCGTTCAGGGGATCATACTCGCCCGTATCTTCCGGCAGTACAGTTACGTTCAATCTTGCTGTGTAGCCCTCGTAAGATGCTTCCATATAGGTGTCCCCCGGCTCCCTTCCCGTGATTCGGCCTAATGCGTCGACCTCGGCAATCGCAGCGTCCCCCGAAACGTAGACTGCGGCGTTGGACAAATCGCTTCTGGTTCCGTCGTCATAAACCGCTTGCAGCACAGTGGAGACGCTTGAACCTGTTTTCAGTTTCTTTTCCTTTTCCAAAAATGCGATGCCTGTCATCGTTCGCTCAACAGGCGGCTGGTCCGCCGGCGGCGTGAGCTTCATCAGCTGAAATTTCGCGCTGTCTCCCCGCTGCACGGTTCCCGGGAATATATAACCTCCGTCCGGAGTTCCCGATGCGGTACCGACCCAGTAGATCGGAGGTCCCTTGAACAATTCCCTGCTGACAAACTCTCCGTTCCGATCAACGCTTAAGACGCCGTATTGATGCTTCCACTCTGAGCTCCAGTCCAAGTATGTAACATGTTCTCCCAGCATCGCATAGCCCTCTTCCGTCCGGATCAGACGATTGAAATTCTGGGAATTGGCACCATCCGGATATGTCTTCTCCCATTGCACCTGTCCGGTCAGATCCGTCTTGGTAAGTACCGGCACGCCGTTGCCGTTAACGGATTTACGGCTCAAGATCATATAGCCCCCGTCCTCGGCCGGAATGACCGAGTAGGCTGTCCAGCCGCTGCGCGGCTCGACCGTTTGCTTCGACCACACCTCTTTGCCTTGATCATCGATCTTCATCACCAGCATCGCATCATGTTCTCTCGATTCATATTCCACCATACCTGCGTGGCCGACAGCGATGTAACCCCCGTCGCTCGCGGGAATCAGATCGGTTAAATAGTCGCTGCCCGAAAAACTGTATTGCTTGTACCACAGCGTATTCCCGCTTCGATCGATCTTTGTGATATAAGCTCTGTCATAAGCAACCCAGTGGACGATCCCGCTTCCGGCGATCAAAAAGTTGCCGTCCTCCGTCTCGACGATGGCTTTCGGGTTTTGATCATACCCCTGTACATCCTGGACCTTCTGCCACACCACATTCCCCGATGCATCCAGCCTGATCAGGAACAGCTGCCGAATCGGCTCGAACTCTTCAGCTGTGTTCCCCGCGATCAGGTAACCCCCGTCCTTTGTCTCAATGGCCCGGTATGCCGTACTGGACCCCCAGTCATAATAAGCCAGCTTCTGCTCCCATTCCACCTGCCCTTCTCCATCTAGCTTTACGACATAGGCCTTTTGATACTGATCATAGATACCGCCCAAGGCTAAATAGCCGCCGTCCGACGTAGGGATGACCCCCTCCCCGCTGGATCGGCTTCCGTAATCCCTGGACCATTCAATCGTCGACCGCGTCGATTCGGCAGCCGCATGGCTGAATCCGGGCCACAGCCCAACCATCACCAGCAATCCGGCAGTGCAAGCAGTCCATAATCGCCACAACGTTCTGTTCACAGCCTCACTCCTTCCCATCGTAAGCATGATTTGACGCAGGAATTTGTAAAATCCCTCCATCTATGTCATTATTCACTGAATTTCTCCAACTGGATATCCCACAAACCTCATAATTACCTGCTACGTTGGAACCGTTTTCCAGTTTTTGTTTTCACGCTTCGTCAGACCCATAGCTGTGACCATTTCTCCGAAAGGCAGCGGGCGGACGCAAAAACAGCCACAATGCTTATGCATTGTGGCTGTTAGCTGAAGCTTATCAAGTACACGGGAGCTTTTCAAAGGAACCGGCCTTCACAAGCTTTTCTCCCGAGGCTCCACATGGACGTGGACGTTCATAATATTATGAATTCTCTTCATCCGCTCTTCGATCTTGTCGCTGATGGCATGCCCTTCGATCAGGCTGAGGGTGGGGTCAACCACGATGACGACATCGACCAGGACATGATTGCCGTGAACCCTGGCCTTCACATCGTTGATGCCTTCAACGCCGGGGGTTTTGGCAATGGTGCCCCGCAGATCGCGGAGTTCCTCCTGATCGAACCCGTCAGTCAACCGGTAGGTGGAATCGCGGAAAATATCCCAGGCCGTCTTGCAGATCAGCAAACCCACGGCAAATGCCGCCACCACATCCAGCCATGGAAGGCCGAACTGTGCTCCGACAATCCCGACCGCCGCCCCGATACTGACCAGCGCGTCGGACAGATTGTCTTTGGCGGCCGCCATCAAGGCCTGGCTCTTAATCTCCTTGGCCAGCTTTCTATTATATAGATAGACGAACATCATACATACAGCGCAGACAGCCGCCACGCCGGCCGACCATAAATCCGGCGAAGCTTCTTTGCCCATAAACAGGGATTTGACCGCCTCCACCAGCACCTGAATACCGACCATGCCCATAATAAACGAAGCGATCAGCGATGCTACCGTCTCCGCCCGGAAATGACCGTACGGATGGTCTGAGTCCGGCGGTTTCTGCGATATCCGCAGGCCGATCAGCACGGCGGCCGATGCCACGATATCGGTCAGATTGTTAAACCCGTCTGCAAGCAGGGCGCTGGACGCAAAGAAGTAACCGCCGACCAGCTTGCCCGCGGAGAGGATCAAATACGCCGCGATGCTGATCCAGGCGCCGCGTTCCCCTTTTCGGATATCTTCATAGATATGATCCAAGTTCGTTGGCCCCTTTTCACCGTTTCATGCCCAAAGGCACTTTTTTATCCTAGCAAACGAAAGTCGTGTGGGTCTAGAGAAACATAGTTGCTTATGTTCAAGAGGTTTTGTCTCTCCCATCTCTTGTGGGGAGCCGCAAAAACAGCTAGAATAAGGACACAACCCCAAAGGGAGGAACCCTACCCATGACGGATAATCAGGACGCCAAAAAGGTCAATTTGGCCGACGCCATCCGCGCGAAGCTAGAGCAGAAGAAGCAGCAGAACAAGGGCGGCAAGCCCGGCGGCTTCCAAAGCAATGCCCCGCACACGATGAAGAGCCAAAACACGAAAAAGCCCAACAATCAGCGCCGCCGCACCGGCGGGTCCTAAACAAGCCACGGGCTTTACGGACAACACAGAAAAGCTGCCACCCCCGCTTAAGGGAATGGCAGCTTTTTTTTCATGGCTTGAAGTGTTAAACTTCCTGCGGATACATCTGCTCGCGCAGCGCCTTGATTTCATCGTTTTCCAGATACTCGTCGTACGTCATGACTTTGTCAATGATGCCGTTTGGCGTAATTTCGATGATCCGGTTGGCGATCGTCTGAATGAACTGATGGTCATGCGACGTGAACAGGATCGTTCCGTCGAAGTCGATCAGCCCGTTGTTCAGCGCGGTGATGGACTCGAGGTCCAAGTGGTTCGTCGGCTCGTCGAGGAGCAGCACGTTCGCGCCGTTCAGCATCATCTTGGCCAGCATACAGCGCACCTTCTCTCCCCCGGAGAGAACGCTCGCCTTCTTCAGCGCTTCTTCGCCGGAGAACAGCATCCGGCCCAGGAAGCCGCGCAGGAACGTCTCGTCCTGATCCTTGGAGAATTGGCGAAGCCATTCCACCAGGTTCAGGTCCACCCCGTCAAAATATTCGGAGTTGTCTTTTGGGAAGTACGCCTGTGTCGTCGTAACGCCCCAGGAGAACTCGCCCGCGTCCGGCTCCGCCTTGCCCATCAGCACTTCGAACAGCATCGACTTCGGCAGTCCGTTCGGGCCGACAAAAGCGATCTTGTCGCCTTTGTTTACGACGAAGCTCAGCTCATCCAGTACCTTCTCGCCTTCAACCGTCTTCGTGAGGCGGTCTACCGTCAGCAATTGCTTGCCTGCTTCACGCTCCGGCTTGAAATGAAGGAACGGATATTTCCGGTTGGAAGGCCGGATATCGTCCAGCGTAATTTTATCCAGCTGCTTCTTCCGGGAAGTCGCCTGCTTGGATTTGGAAGCATTCGCGGAGAACCGCTGAATAAATGCCTGCAGCTCCTTGATCTTCTCTTCCTTCTTCTTGTTGGACTCGCGCTGGAGCTCCAGCGCCAATTTACTGGATTCGTACCAGAAGTCATAGTTACCCACGTACAGCTGGATTTTGCCGAAGTCGATATCCGCGATATGCGTACATACCTTGTTCAGGAAGTGACGGTCATGGGATACGACGATGACAGTGCCTTCGTAGTCCATCAGGAAGTTTTCGAGCCACTGAATCGATTCGAGGTCCAAGTGGTTGGTAGGCTCGTCGAGCAGCAGATTGTTCGGACGGCCGAACAGGGCCTGTGCCAGCAGGACGCGGACCTTCTCGTTGCCGGAGAGCTCCACCATCTTCTTGTCATGCAGCTCGCGCGGAATGCCAAGGCCGATCAGGAGCGCGGCCGCGTCAGGCTCGGCGTCCCATCCGTTCAGTTCGGCGAATTCGCCTTCAAGTTCACCCGCACGAAGTCCGTCTTCCTCGGAAAAGTCCGCTTTCGCATACAGCGCATCCTTTTCCTTCATAATGGTATACAGACGGCTGTGACCCATGATGACGGTTTCCAAAACCGGATACTCGTCGTATTCAAAATGGTTCTGCTTCAGCACCGCAAGGCGTTCGCCCGGTGTCATGTGAACCTCGCCCTGGTTCGGCTCGATTTCGCCGGAGAGGATCTTGAGGAACGTCGATTTGCCGGCTCCGTTGGCGCCGATCAAACCGTAGCAGTTGCCTGGCGTAAATTTTATATTTACATCTTCAAAAAGTGCGCGTTTTCCGTAACGGAGTGTCACGCCGCTTGTACTGATCATGAAGTATTACCATTCCTTTCGCTAGTAGGCTTCAGCACATTATAGCATAAATCAACGTGCGTTCGAAGCCCATTTCATAATAGAAGGAACAAAGTATAGCCCACGGATTCGGCCGAGCCCGGGTATTCCTTCCCTTACCCGGACGTTTGTCCTATCATTGCCTATCTCTATCAATATAAACGTTTTTATCTATTTCTATTCCCGCTCGCGCTAAGAGATAATCGAAGGGATCCCAAAATGGAAGGATGGAGGGCGTTGTCCAAACCGCTCGAATTCACCATGGTGTAAGGGTCTATGCAAAAACACCGGAAAGAAGCCGCCCGGCGGCCTTTCCGGTGTTTCGTATGGATTGGATTCATTGATGTATCCAATTCTGGTGCGGCATCCGGAACTACCTCCGCTCCGGGTGGATCGTCAGCGTCTCCCCGTAATGCATCACTTTAATCCGCTCCTCACTCAGACCGAGCCGGACCCGCTCCGCCTCCATCCGGTCCAGTGCCTCCCGGGCCGTATCGTCGGCCAGACGGAACGTGCCGTAATGCATCGGAATCATCATATCGGCCCCAACATCCAGAAAAGCCTGCAGTGCCTCTTCAGGATTGACGTGCTGCGACGTCATAAACCACTCAGGCTCATAGGCCCCGATCGGCATCAGCGCCACGTGCAGGTTGAAGCGCCTGCCAATCTCTTTGAAGCCGGCAAAATACCCGCTGTCCCCCGCGAAATAGACGTTGGGCGGCAGCATCCTGGTACCGTCTTCCGCTCCGGCGTTACCGGCTTCCCCTGTCTCATGCGGCTCCAGCACAAAGCCGCCCCAGTGCGAGGTGTTGGTGTCAAACGGCGTGCGGCGCGTCCAGTGCTGCGTCGGGACGAAGCTGATCTTCACCTGGCCGATGACTACATGCTCCCACCACTTCAGCTCCCGGCAATTGTGGAACCCTTTGCGGACCATCTTCGCGCGGAGACCGACCGGAACGATCAGCGTCGTGCCCGCCCGGTACAGCTTCCGGATGGAAGCCATGTGCATATGGTCATAGTGGGAGTGCGATATGAGAATGATGTCCACCGGCGGCACATCTTCGATCAGGAGGCCGGGCGCACCGAGGCGCCGCTCAAAGCCCATTCTTTTGGCCCAGACCGGGTCCGTCAAAATGTTGAGGCCCTCATACTGGATGAAAAAAGTGGAGTGACCGATCCAGGTAATCGACGTATCCTGCCGGTTGCCGTGCAAATACTCCAGATCCGGCGGCATATTCGGAATTTGGAAGCTGTAGTCCTTTTTCTTCTGCCGCCGCTCCTGGCGCCACTGCCTGAACTGCTTCAACGTTTTATCCGTACTGACATTATCCATGTTATTGTAACGGATCTTCGGCAAGAGTCCCCCTCCTTCCCGGGTGTAATCGCTGTTTATTCCATTTTACCCGATCCGAAACCCTGTGTACCACAAGAGCTGACGCTCGAATGCATCGCTCTTTCGCAAGATCGCTTGCCGCTAAGTCTATGAATTATTCGTCATGCAGGTCGGAGTAATGAATAACGTACAGCGCCAAAAGCATCATAGTCACGACGACAATCAGCATCGGCGCGAAATAAATGGTGAATATCACGCGGCAGTACAGCTCCTTCTATGCAGCTTGGTAACCTCTTAGTCATTGTCGTCCTTCCATCCGTTTTCTATCCGCGGCAAAAGGTTTATGTTTGGGGGCAAAGTGAGGTAAACTGTAGTTTAGATAGATGGATTCATCTATATAGGAATGAGTTGTATCATTTTTTTCAATAGTAAAAGTTATTGAAGAAGAAGGAGGTCTTTATCTGTGAAGATCAAATTTATCGAGCCAACGCCGAGTCCGAACTCTATGAAGCTGCACCTGGATGAGAGTTTGGAGCCCGGTATCCGCAAAACATATACGCTTGACAATGAACGCTCCGCCCCGGCATGGATCCGGGAGATGCTGCATATCCAAGGGGTCAAGAGCGTGTTCCATACCCTTGACTTTGTCGCCTTGGAACGCCAGGGCAGCGCGGACTGGTCCGCCATCCTCGGCGAAGTGCAGGAGCGGTTCGGCCAGGAGGGCCTGACAAGCCAGTTCACGGAAGAAGACGCGGAAGCCGGCAGCCACTACGGCGAGGCAGAAGTGTTCGTGCAGTTTTTCCGGGGCATCCCGATGCAGATCCGCGTGAAATCGGGCACTCAGGAGGTTCGCCGGGCGCTGTCCGACCGCTTCACGAAAGCCGTAATGGAAGTCACCGCGGCGACGATGATCAAGGAGCGCAAGCTGAAGGATTACGGCGTCCGCTACGGGGAGCTGGAGGATATCGCCGGTGAGGTCGAGCAGGAGCTTGAAGCGGCGTTTCCCGAGGATCGGCTGAAGCAGGTCATCGAGCAGGCGATCGCCCATGGCGCCAGCGAGAGCGAGTTTGAAGAGGAGCGGCGCGAGCTGAGCGACGCCGAGCTCGCCGAGGCGATGCAGAGCGCCGACTGGAAGGTTCGCTATGCCGCCCTGGACGGCATGCAGCCGACCGAGGAGCGGCTGCCGATCATCCGTCAGGCGCTGCATGACGAGAAGATGCAGACCCGCCGCCTGGCGGTCGTCTACCTCGGCGATCTGCGCACGCCGGAAGCGATGGAGCTGCTGTACGAGGCGCTGAAGGACAGCTCGCCGACCGTTCGCCGGACGGCGGGCGACACGCTGTCCGACATCGGCGACCCGGCGGCCACGCCGGCGATGCAGGCGACGCTGAAGGACAGCAGCAAGATCGTCCGCTGGCGCGCCGCCCGCTTCCTGTACGAAGTGGGGACGGAAGAAGCGCGCGATGCCCTGGAAGAGGCGGTGAACGATCCCGAGTTCGAAGTGAGCCTGCAGGCGCGGATGGCCTTGGAACGCATCGAATCCGGCGAGCAGGCCGCAGGCACCGTATGGCAGCAAATGGCCAAGCGGAGCCGCTCCTGAAGGCTGCAGGGAACGGCTATTCCGGAGTTCCAGCTTTAACCATTGCCTTTTCCCGGCGTAATACGTTACTATGTTACGTGTTCAATACATCAATACAAGGAAATATGTAAAAGATAACCTCATCCGTCCAAGGTGAGGTAGAGGTTGCGGAAGCGATGAGTAGCTGTTCCGAGGCGTAAGAGCCGCCGGTGACGGACAGTGAAGGGCGCCTTCCGCCGAAGTGTGCGAACCCGCTCTATGGTTGGCATGCTGGGTCTGTTCTCCGAAAGGGACAGAACTGTCGCGGTGTTCCTTCCTCCTGCAGGAAGATGAAGACGCCGTGATGAGCTATCTTTCATGGAAGCACGGGTGCGGAAGCCATAGCGTCATTTATCGGGACCGCGGGTACTTCATACCTGGGGTCCCTTTTGGTTGTTCCCCTTCCACTCCATGAAGTCATATTCATATTTGAAGGGATGATTTCTTTTTATGCGTTTAAAAACACCGGCAACGGCACTCAAACAGAGCCTGAAATCCCGGCACATGACGATGATCGCCCTCGGCGGCTCTATCGGCACCGGGCTCTTTCTGGCCAGCGGCAGCGCCATCTCCTCTTCCGGACCGGGCGGAGCGATTCTGGCCTATGCCGCCGTCGGCCTGATGGTATATTTTCTGATGACGAGCCTGGGGGAAATGGCTACCTACATGCCGGATTCCGGCTCGTTCAGCACCTACGGCACCCGCTTCGTCAGCCCGGCCTTCGGATTTGCCGTCGGCTGGAACTTCTGGTACAACTGGGCGATCACAATCGCAGCCGAGCTGTCCGCGGCGACGGTCATTATCAAATATTGGTTTCCGGACTCTCCCTCCTTTTTGTGGAGTCTGCTGTTTCTCGCTATCATGTTTGCCCTCAATATTCTATCAGCTAAGGGCTACGGCGAATCCGAATACTGGTTTGCCATTATTAAAATCGCGGTCGTCATTATTTTCCTGATTGTCGGCATTCTGATGATCTTCGGGATCATGGGGGGCAAGCCGGTCGGCTTCGAGAACTTCAACCTGGGCGGCAGCTCCTTCCATGGCGGATTCTTTGCTTTCGTCGGCGTCTTTATGGCGGCGGGCTTCTCCTTCCAAGGGACCGAGCTGATCGGGGTGGCCGCAGGGGAGAGCGAAAATCCTCGCCAGAACGTGCCGCGCGCTATCAAGCAGGTATTTTGGCGGATCCTGATCTTCTACATTTTGGCGATCATCGTCATCGGCTTCCTGATTCCTTATACGAATCCGAACCTGCTGAAGACCGATCTGAACAATATCGGCGTCAGTCCGTTCACCCTCGTATTCCAAAAGGCGGGTCTGGCTTTCGCAGCGTCCGTCATGAACGCGGTCATTCTGAGCTCCGTGCTGTCGGCGGGCAACTCCGGCATGTACGCCTCCACCCGTGTGCTGTACGCCATGGCCAAGGACGGCCTGGCACCTAAATTTCTGAGCCGGCTGAACAGCCGCGGCGTTCCCGTATACGCGCTCCTGATCACCACGGCGATCGGTATGCTGGCGTTTCTGGCCTCCCTGTTCGGCGACGGAGTCGTGTACAACTGGCTGCTGAACGCCTCCGGCATGTGCGGCTTTATTAACTGGCTCGGCATCGCTGTCTGCCACTACCGTTTCCGGCGGGCTTTCCTCGCCCAGGGACATTCCCTGGACGAGCTGCCCTACCGGGCGCGCTGGTTCCCGTTCGGACCGATCTTTGCCTTTATCTTGTGCATCATCGCGATCCTGGGGCAAAATACCGGAGCGTTTACCGGCAGCAAAATCGACTGGTACGGCATTCTCGTGACGTACGTCAGCATTCCGCTGTTCCTGGCCGTATGGTTCGGCTACAAGTGGAAAAAGAAGACCAAGCTGACCCCGCTGGAGCAATGCGACCTGACCACCCACGACCCGCGGTGATATAAAAAGGAGACTCACAGATGAACATGTGAGTCTCCTTTTTTATGTGCTGATGGCTTTCGAGGCAATGACCTTAGTGGAGGTCGGCAGAAGCGCTAAGTAAGAATCAGGCTATTTTGGGGACCATTACTGGGGTAAAACTTCAATACTCTCATCCATCGACAGATCAGGATCTATGTAAAAAAAGTAGATCTTGCCGCCCTTCCTAATCGAAGAGGTGGGTTCTTTAATGTTTCCGTCAATACTGAACTTCACAGATTGGTATTCATCTTTGTAATCACTTACGGATCCGCCCCATACGGGTATTACTTTACCGGTGTAATCTTTATATATAGGTTGGAAACTTTTTAATAAAGAAATATTAGGCGAGCTCTTAGAAATCGAAACATCTTTCGAATAATAATACTTCGACCACAGTTTCCCGTTCCTTTGCAAGGTCATTATTCCAGCAGGTTCCCCTTTATCCGTTATAAAATAATGACGAAAACTAAAACTATCCGCAGATATGGCCACATTGTTTTTTGTGATTCCAGCACGCAAAAGAATCCCGGAGGGAATATTTTCCGAGTAAAAGATTCCAAGTAAAAACACGATTCCCATGATAACAATACCTGTTATTATGGTGAATTTTATTCTCTGCCTAGTCATAATTCACCAAATCCTTTAAAAGTCAAAGTGCAAACCATTTTGGATCATTCATGATTGTATTCCAAATACCAGATGGCCAAAAAAAACCCTCCTGCCAAGCTTCTGGGCTTAGCAGTGAGGGGGATTTCTGCTGCTCCGACGGCCTTTTGCCCGCCAATACACGCTTTGCCTATTTCCAAGTGACGTAAATTCTCAAATCCTCCGTCTCATCCAGCGGGCTTTGCGTGTATGAGATCGAGCTCACCCCAAGCCGGTACAAATCCTGCAGGGCGCCGAGCAGCTGCTCCTTGTTCCCGTGGAACCGGAAGAGCAGCGAGTGCCCTCCCGCGGCGACCACCGGTTTGGCCTTGGCGCTGAGCTGGGCGGATGTCGATACGATCTCCGCCGGATCATACAGCTGGTATTCGAGCTGTTCCTGCAGCTTCTTGTAAAACGCCAGATGGCTTCCCCTCTGCCGGATCAGGCCGGACAGCGTGTCGCGATACAAGGTCACGGCAGCAGGATAGGTTTTGGTCCATGCATGGTCCATCCTCATCTGCGCGTCCGTGCGCAGGTAATAGCCCGTACCGACCTCGCCGGCCTTGTCCGGAGCGGGATCATCCCAGGTCGTGTCCAAGTGGTACCATTTGCCGTCAAGAAGCACCAGATTCCAGGCATGCAGCTGACTCACGCCCGTATCCCTCGGAGCGGCGGTGCCTTCCACAATTTTATTCGGAATTCCGGCTTCCTTCAGCATCTTGTACGTCAGCAGCGAATACCCCTGGCAGACCGTGCTGCCCGAGCTGAGTCCATCATAAGCGGTGTATTTCTGAAGGGTCATATCGTATTTCAAATGGAGTATCACCCAGTCATGGATCGCCTTGATCTTCTCATGATCGTTCATGCCGGGCCGGATCAGGCTGCCGAGTACCGCCTTCACCCGCTGGTCGACGTAAGCCGTCTGCGCGGCCGTTTCCCGGTAGCGGAGCTGCACACTCACCGTGGCCGATTTCGAGCTGCCGCTGTAGGAGTAGCCATAGCTTTCGATCGTGTAATTGATGTAGGGATCGCTCTCCAGCGCCTGTTCGAGGGCGCTCTTCAGCTGGCTCTTGAGGGCTGACGTCTTGCCCTGGTACACAAACTGAATCTTCTCCAGGCGCTGATTCATGGCGGCCAGCAGCTTCGCCTGAATCCCGTCCACGGTCGTGACCACATTCGCCGGAGAGGTTGCGGCCGCATATACCCTTTGCCAATCAATGCTCGGGGAAACGGCGGCGGCAACCACCGTTCCAAAGAGCAGCACCGAGACGAGCGAGAAGCGCTTTACAATCATATGGCCCCCTCCCTTCCTGACCATCATGCCGGTCCACACCTTTACCGCTTTGCTTTTGTCATCCCATGGCCGAACGAGCCCACCCGTACATGAAAATGGCCCTTCCAAATGACTCTATTCCAGCTATGGGCAAGTTATGACACAACCGCTTGTATGCTGCTTTGTGAACGGCCATCTGCGGCGGCTTGTGACCGGCTAACGAACGATTCCATGCAGCACACCTGCTGCCTCCTGCTGGCTTAAAGCACCTCTTGCCGCTCCATTACTTGTCCGTTTCTGTTCGGGCAGCCGCCTGCACAAATGCCGTAGCCCGTTCCCGGACGGCCTCGACATTTCCCGACTCCAGCTCCGCCTTCGGCAGCAGCGAGCTGCCGATCCCGACCGCGCACGCCCCTGCTTCGAAATAATCGGCAATATTGCCGATCGTCACCCCGCCTGTAGCCATCAGGGGTATATGATTCAGCGGCGCACGGATCTCTTTCAAATAGCCGATTCCGAGGCTGCCCATCGGGAACAGCTTCACTGCGCTGGCACCGGCCTCATAAGCGGCCACAATCTCTGTCGGCGTCATGGCGCCAGGCCATACGTCGATGCCCTGCTCCAAAGCAAAGGAAATGACGGCTTGATCGATATTGGGCGAGATCAGAAACTGCGCTCCAGCCTGAACCGCCTCCTTGGCCATGGCCAGGTTCAATACAGTTCCGGCGCCTACATAGGCTCGTCCGTCGTATGCCGAGCGCCAGCCTTCGATCATGTGCAGGGCCCCATCGGTATTCAGCGTAACTTCCATGAGCCGGACGCCTCCGGCAATCAGTCCCTCACCTGCCGTCCTGGCCTGATCCCGGGTGATCCCCCGGACGATCGCAACCATTCTGGCGGACAGCAGTTCTTGCAGTACCTGTGATGTATGCATGCGTTTCATTCCTTCCGAATCTATTTTTCTAAGTATATTCGGACTTTACAGGCGTTTTCCTTCCTGGACATGTCAATTCGGCAGGATCTCTCATGCTTCCGTTTTTTTCGTCCTTAGCACAGGATTTGACGAAAAATCGACGTATTTTTCCACCGAATCTACGGAAATGCAGGGCGGGTTTCGTATATAATAGGAATGTTGTATAGAAATGATTGTTTGTGGACGTTGGTAATCCCGATGATTTTACCTTAGGAATGGAGAGATTGTCCGTGACTTACGTGGATATTTCCAATATATCGGTCGAGGTATTCGTGACCGTGCTGCTGTTTCTGCTGATTATCGCCCCGCTGTTCAGCCTGGCCATTCTGCGTTTTTTTCAGGGCCGTCCCAAGGCTGGATTCACGCTCATCGCTACGGGCATTATCATCTACTTCGTGCTGCAGCTGGTCGGGAAGCTGTTCTTTTGACAGCGTTTTTAAATGTAAACAAGCCTAGGGATACCCCAGTGCGGCCCGGATCGCGGCCATTGGCGGTCATCCCTTATTTTTTGCGCCTACGAAAAAAAGGCCGCCCCGAAGGCAGCATCTCTGCTCCAGGGGACGACCTCTATTTCAGCGGTTATAGATAGATTGAACTAAAGTATTGCATTAAACTCCCTGTTATAACGGTCCAATATGGCATATAACTTTGATTTCTTTAGTTCATTCTATATAGTACGGACAGATTATTGTTGATTCAAAAACTTCTCAAACTGGGTTGTGTTCATACCCAGCACGCGGTTCTCACCAATGACAGTCAAAGGAACGGCGCGAACGCCCATGTCCCAGACCTGCTGTGCATACTCATCGTTTTGCTCGATGTTGCGTTCTTCGAACTCGATGCCCTTGTCGGCCAGGTATCCTTTCACCTGACGGCAGTGCGGGCAGTTGGTGCTGGTATATACAATCACTTTATCCATCGCTTTAGGTCACCTCATATTGTGAAAATGTCGTGTATGTCAACAGGCTCTTGCGCCGGCCTGATCGGTCCAAATCATGCATCGATTACAGAGCGACTGCGCTGTGCTCCAGACTTTCAATATACTTCTCGCAATCGATTGCTGCCATACATCCGCTGCCCGCTGCCGTAATGGCCTGTCTGTAGCGGGTGTCCTGAACGTCGCCGCAGGCGAAGACGCCAGGGATGTTCGTTTCGGTCGTTCCCGGCTGCACAACGATGTAGCCGTTCTCGTCGAGCGTAATTTGGCCGCCCAAAAATCCGGTATTCGGGTGATGACCGATGGCAACGAACACGCCGCTTGCTTCGAGCAGTTCCTCTTCACCTGTCTCGTTGTTCAGCACTTTGAGGCCTTTCACACCGCGCTCGTCAGCCACAACCTCGAGCGGAGTACGGTTAAGTGCCCATTCTACCTTCTCGTTGGCACGCACGCGGTCCTGCATGATCTTGGAGCCGCGCAGCTCAGTACGGCGGTGTACCAGCGTCACTTTGGACGCAAAGCGTGTCAGGAAGCCGGCTTCTTCGAGCGCGGAGTCGCCGCCGCCGACCACGATAATTTCTTTACCGCGGAAGAAAAATCCGTCGCAGGTCGCGCAGGTACTTACGCCGCGTCCGACATTCTCCTGCTCCCCGGGAATGCCCAGGTATTTGGCGGTAGCACCAGTGGACAGGATCAGCGTCTCGGTTTCGATCTGGCCGATGCCTTCCACGTCAAGCTTGAACGGACGTGCACCCAGTTCTACGTTGTTCACCCAACCCGTGCGGAATTCAGCGCCGAAACGCTCCGCCTGCTTGCGCATATTATCCATCAGTTCCGGTCCCATCACGCCTTCAGGGAATCCCGGAAAGTTCTCAACTTCCGTTGTCGTTGTAAGCTGACCCCCAGGCTGCGGCCCTTCAATAATCAGCGGACTCATATTGGCCCGTGCCAAATAAATCGCTGCCGTCAATCCGGCAGGTCCTGTCCCGATAATTACGGATTTATACATAGGATCTCCCTCCAAGCTTCCTGTTCCCGGGCATCGTCCCTTAGCGGGTTCGTCCGGGATCTATTTATCATTTAATTTAAAATAATTATTATCTGATAATCATTATCATATATTTTTCATAAGATGTCAATAGATTAAGTATACATGCCTTTCACCTGAATTGTGAACAATTTAATTTTTACAAATCGTTTAACAATTTCCTTCCGCGCGAAAAAGGAACCTCCGATTCTCCTTCGGAGGTTCCTTCATATCTGAGCCGTTTCAGTCTCAATCCGTGCTTACCGCAGCAGACGGAGTCCGTTCAAAATGACAAGAATCGTGCTCCCCTCGTGGCCAACCACGCCGAACGGAAGGGCGATGCCGGCGGCAAAGTTGCTGACCATCAGCAGCAAAATCACCGACACGGCGAACACCATGTTCTGCTTGACGATGCGCCGGGCGCGGCGGGCGAGGGTAATCGTTGAGGCAATCTCCTCAATGTTGTCGTTCATCAGAACGACATCCGCCACCTCGAGTGCAGTGCCGCTGCCGTTCATCCCCATACCCATGCCTACGGTGGCCGTAGCCAGTGCTGGCGCGTCATTCACGCCGTCCCCGACCATCACCACGTGGCCATACTGCTCGCGCAGCCGCTTCACATGGTCTACCTTCTCTTCTGGCAGCAAATCGGCAAAGACGTAATCAACCCCGATGCTGCTGCCGATGGCGTTCGCCGTCAGGCTGTGATCGCCTGTCAGCATCGCGACCTTGACGCCGATCGACTGCAGCTGCTTCACGGCCGCGGCCGCCTGTGGGCGGATCACATCGGCGAGTGCGACCAGCCCGGCAATCCGCTCTCCGTCCAGGATCACGGACACGGTTTTGCCAACCTCATTCAGCTCCTGACGCTGCCGGAGCCATGCGGCATGTTCGCCGGACGGGTCGGCCTGATCCAGCATATCCGCCTTCCCGATGCGCCAGCGTCTGCCCTGAACCCAGCCTTCCATGCCCCAGCCGGTCAGCGAGGTGACCGATTCCGCTGAAGGCAGCATCGCTCCCTCCTCCTCGGCTTTCACCACGATGGCTTTAGCCAGCGGATGTTCAGACAGCTGTTCCACGGATGCACAAATGCCCAGAAGTTCCAGGCGATCGTATCCGTCCGCCGGAATGAAATCCGTTACCTGCGGCGTTCCGAGCGTCAGCGTTCCTGTTTTGTCAAAAGCGACCACAGACGTCAGCGCCATGTTCTCTACATGCGCACCGCCCTTGAACAGAATGCCCCGGCGTGCCCGGTTGGAGATAACGGACAGCATCGCCGGCATAATGGAAGACACCAGTGCGCACGGCGAAGCTACCACCAAAAACACCATCGCTTTATAAAAGGAAGTTCCAAAGCTCCAGCCCAGCACAAACGGAGTCACAAAAATGAGGACCAGCGTCGCCGCCACCACGATGCGCGCATAAATGGCTTCAAACCGCTTCATGAAACGCTGCGAATCCGGAACCTCGGTCTCGGCTTCCTCAACAAGCTTTACAATTTTGGCAAAGACGGTGGACTCCGCCGAGCGCGACACCTCCACGTAAAGCACGCCTTCCCCGTTCAACGTTCCGGCAAACACTTCGTCGCCCGCGGCTTTGTCGGCCGGGACCGATTCGCCGGTGATGGACGATTGGTTCACCGAGGAGCTCCCCTTCTGGATGATTCCATCCGCCGGGATCAATTCTCCCGGTTTGACCAGGACCAGGTCGCCGATGGCCAGCTCCCCGATCGGAACGAGCTTCATCTGCCCGTCCTGAATCCGCAGCGCGGTTTCCGGCTTCAGCGCCATCAGCGACGAAATATCCTTTTTGCTTCGTTCGGTAGTATAGCTTTCCAATGCTCCGCTCAGGGCGAAAATAAAGATAAGCATGGCGCCTTCGTTCCAGTAGCCGATGCTTGCGGCACCCAGCGCGGCAGCCACCATCAGCAGGTTGACGTCCAGATCGCGCTCGTGGATCAGCGTTTCGACCCCTTCCTTCGCTTTCAGCCAGCCGCCTGCTGCATAGGACAGATTATACAGCACGATCGATACGAAGGCCGGAGCGGACAGCCAGCTGGCCGCCCAGCCGCCCAGCATAAGCAGTCCGCTCGCCAGCGCCGCCTGCATTTCCGAATTGCGGATCAGCGAGCGTAGATCAAAACGCCCTTTCTTTCCGGGACCTGGGCGGTTCAGATTGGCCTGTCGCTGGATCGATTGAGCAGGAGCATTTCGTATGTTTTCCATGAGTGATCACCTTCCTAATGAGAATGAATAGCATTATTAGTCCCCTTAAAATGGCACATGCTGCTCCGGACTAGCCGGAGCAGCATGGTATGCGGATGGAAACGGAACGCCTCTGACGAACCTTTCTTCCTTCGCGATTGTTGTTTTTAAATGAGAATGATAATCATTTTTGCGTCAATACAATAATTTTGTGTTAAGGAAACTTTTTGTTAATTACAGTATACGCGTCCTCCCATAAAAAGTAAACGGGTATGCTATTTTTTACGAAAAAAAATAGGCTTTAATGAATCCGAAGCAGACCTTCCTGCCCCAGCAATCATTAAGCCTATTGATTATTTATCCTATAAAGTGCCGTCCTACGTTCTTCCCTGCGCAGATCTGCGCCTTTGTTCGTGCTGCCTTTCCAGGAGCTCCCACTGCGCTGCGGCGAGCCGCACGCCCGGCAGCTCGGAGGGAACCGTGCTGACCGCGTTCAGCCCCAAACGATAAACATAAGCGAGATCCGACGGTTTTACCGCCCCGGAGAGGCAGATCCGAATAGCCGGCTTCGTCCGGCGGATGCTGTACACCAGCTCCTCCAGCACGCTGTACGGAATGCCCGCACTGAGCACTTTTCCCCTCTCCTCTTCGCTGACCAGGTATTCCATCAGCCAAGCCCCTTCATGCTTCCCGTTGATTACGATGAAATCCGCGAACCTGGCGATTTCTGCAGCCGCCGTTTCGCGAACATCCCAATCCAGCATCGCTCCGACCCGGTATACTAAGGATCTGCGCTGGTGACAAAGGGTTTCCTCGCCGACCCGATCGATAAAATCATGAATCCTATGAAAAGCCTCCCCGTCCTCCGGATAAGGAACCAGCAGTTTCAGACTGCAGTCGATCCTTTGCATTTGGCAGGACTGGGCGGCCCGAAACAGGGCTTCCAGCTGAATATCCCGGAGCATATCAATGTCCAGCGCCGCGTCGCCTTTCAGCTTACGGTAGTCTTTCAGGCGTCCGGACACGAGAGCCACCGTCAGCGGTGCTCCCTGCAGGCTGTGCAAGAGATTCACCAGATGCCCCTTCCACCGGTTCATCAGCCGCTCCTGAATTTCCCGTTCGCGGCCGTCATCTCCCGGATCCCGATTGAGCCACTCCGCATAAATTTCCTTCAGATGGCCGGTTCTCAGCCACTCTTCTTCCCGAAGCAGCACAAGACCGGCTGCTCCGTCCAGGCGTTCGTTTTGCCGGTACAGGTAAGGAGCTTCCTCCGTATATACCCGCAAACTGCGCATGGAATCACTCCAATCCAACAGCATTTCCGGGGTCGTGCCCTCCTCTGGCTTGGACCGGTATTCCTCCGCTTCCTGAAGGATTTCCCCAATCCGCTCGGAATCCGCGGACAGAAGCGCCTTCTCCCTTGTAATCGAGCCGATGGATGCAAGCTCTACCAGGGATGCGATCTCGGGAAGGGAGCCTGCCCTTGCGTAGTCTCCGGCATCTTCCAAGTGGGGGGCATCTGATTCCTGGCGGCCGTTCTCCTCTTCCCTGCCGGAACGCCGGTCACGAGCGCTCCCGCCCATTTGTCCGCATGCCGGCTGGTGAACCGCTTCCACACCGCAAGGTGCGGGGCAGGAGCCGAATTGGCAGAAGCTGTTCTGACACCGTTCACCCTTCATTTTTGGCTGTCCACCCTCTCTTCAGAGATAAATGAGCTTCCACTTGCGTAAATTGCTATACAGAATGAACTCAAGAAATTCATGTTGAAAGACTTGGATAAGCCGTTACAATGAGGGTTTTCATTCGAAACTTGAGTTCAATCTATATACCCTACAGAATATTAGCCGAAAGGGCGAAATATACGGAATTTGCGCGGTTTCCCAAGGAAAGCCTGCGGGCGGAGAGCCCCCATTGGGCAAGCTTACGATTCACAACACAAAAAGCCGCCTCAAACGAGGCGGCTGATCAGGATAAGGACGGGATTTAACTTCTATAGCATTGTATAGCTTTGGATGGCTTAAGCTTGCTGGCTGGCCTCAATGGCCTGCTCCAGATCGTGCAAAATATCGTCAATCGCTTCCGTACCGATCGACAGCCGCAGCATTTCCGGGTTCACCCCGGCGGCCACCTGCTCCTCTTCCGACAGCTGCTGGTGCGTGGTGCTGGCCGGGTGGATGATCAGCGACTTCGAATCGCCGACATTGGCCAAGTGGGAGAACAGCTTCACGTTCTCGATCACCTTGCGGCCTGCTTCCGTGCCGCCCTTGATACCGAACGTCAGAATCGCTCCCTGTCCCTTCGGCAGGTACTTCTTCGCCAGCTCATGCGAAGGATGGCTTGCGAGCCCGGGGTAACTGACCCACTCTACCGCATCGTGGCTTTCCAGGAACTGCGCGACTTTCAGCGCATTTTCGCTGTGCCGCTCCATCCGCAGGTGCAGCGTTTCCAGACCTTGAAGCAGCAGCCACGAGTTGAACGGGGAGATTGCCGATCCCAAATCCCGGAGCAGCTGTACGCGCGCCTTGATAATGTAGGCAATCGGGCCGACGGCTTCCGTATACACGACGCCGTGGTAGCTTGGATCCGGCTCGGTCAGCCCCGGGAACTTGCCGCTGGCCGCCCAGTCAAACTTGCCGCTGTCGACGATTACGCCGCCGATGGACGTGCCGTGGCCGCCGATGAACTTCGTTGCCGAGTGAACGACGACGTCGGCACCGTGCTCGATCGGACGCAGCAGATAAGGGCTCGGGAATGTATTGTCCACGATCAGCGGAATGCCGTTCTCATGGGCGATGGCGGCAACGGCTTCCACATCAAGCACGTCCCCTTTCGGGTTGCCAATCGTTTCGGCGTACAGCGCTTTCGTCTTATCCGTAATGGCTGCGCGGAAATTTTCCGGGTTGCTGGCATCGACAAAGTGCACTTTAATGCCAAGCTTCGCTAGCGTATTGGCAAATAAATTATAGGTTCCGCCGTACAGTGTAGAGGACGAGACGATCTCATCCCCGGCACCGGCAATATTCAGGATGGAGAAGGTGATCGCCGCCTGCCCGGAGGAAACCGCCAACGCTCCGGCACCGCCTTCCAGGGCTGCAACGCGCTGCTCAAATACGTCGGTGGTCGGGTTCATAATGCGGGTATAAATGTTGCCGAACTCCTTCAGAGCAAACAGGTTGGCGGCATGATCGCTGTCCTTGAATCCGTAAGACGTCGTTTGATAGAGCGGCACGGCACGCGAAAAAGTCGCAGGATCGATTTCCTGGCCTGCATGGACGGCGAGCGTTTCAATGGATAATGGGCGTTTCTCGGACATAGGTGGATCCTCCTTCATGTGACTGTGGAAAATGATTCCACACGCGAATTTTTTCATATTTTCTCATACTTTGTGAGGTTTGAAAAGAAGGAAATTATTATAAATCCGATAAAATTTATTGGAATTATATGTCCGAGAACGTGAGACCTAAACGCAGCGCATGGACGGGCCGATCAAGAAAATCCAAATTTCAGCAAAAGTCCGGAAGATCAAATCCCGATCAGATCGGATATAAACGAGCCCATCAGCAGGACGGCCATTACCGCAGCAGCCCATACCGCTTTGGCAGGAAAGGCGCTGCCGGCGATTTCCGGCGCGTTACCTGCCCTTAATCGAACTGACCGATAATACATGACGGCACCCACGGCAATAAGAAGAACCTCCAAAGCTCCGCTGATGAAAGGCCATTTCCATAAGCCGAACCCCATCAAAGGCAATGAGCCCAGATTTCCCGGCAGAATCGGCATGTCACTCCGGTGCACCAGCAGATCGAGCAGCCAGTGGCTGAAGACCACGCCGCCGATAACCCCTGCACTTCGCTTTCCCCACAGCTTCCAGGCTCCGAGCCCGGCAAGCAGGGCGATGATCAGCGCACTGACCAGCGAATGCGTATAGTCTGCATGGATAACGGCTCCACCGTATCCTCCACCATCCGTTTCCACGGTTGTCTCAATTCCGGTAAGCAGCAGCGGCACAAAAATAACGTCGAGCAATTGCGTGCCCAGCATGATCGCCCACAGCGGAGTTTTGGGACTTGCGGCTTTGGCCGCTGCGGCGAGTCCAAAATGGCCTGCGAACATCTTACTTCCCCTCCTTTTTCGTCGTCCGGCCGATTCGGAAATCAAGCCAACCGCAAACCACCGTAAACAAAAGCATCAGAACGATAAAGCTCATCCATCAACCTCTCCTTTGCGGATCGTTATTTATCCGGCGCATGTTGTGCGCGGAAGCCCAGCAGCAAAACCTCGATCGCTTCACGAAACGTGGGAAGCAGACGCTCCATCAATGCCTCGTCCGATTCTTCGGACAGTTGATAGGTGCCCACAATGCCATGAAGCAGGTAAAAATATATCCGGGTGGCCGACAGCAGCCGCTCGCTTCCCTCCGGTAAATCCAGACACTGCCGGACAGCCTGCATCAGCAGACGGAACATCCCATTACGGACGCGGTTAATCTCAAGTTCGGGCTCCGCTTCGTCCACCCTTACGGAGCGTGCCTCAAAAAAGATGCGATGCATATTGCGATGAATCAGGCAAAAGCGGATAAAATCCAGGCTGATTTGCCTTAATGCTTCTTCCGGCTCCAGCTTTCCGGACACCTTTTCCTCAATCTGAAGCTGCAGTTCCGTTAGCGCCGGGATGGACAGTTCGTGGAGCAGCGCCTCCTTATCTTCAAAATAAATGTAGATCGCTGTATGGGAGCAGCCAGCTTCCTTGGCCACTTCCCTCATAGTGACGGCATCGTACCCTTTGGCCGCAAAAAGCCGGCCGGCCGCATTCAAAATGTCCTGCTTGGTTTGTTCGGATCGAACTTGCTTTTTTCTGGGCATCTGGGTGTTTGTTCCTTTCAGTCTTTTTTAACTAACCAACGGTTACTTAATCTGTATGTCATAAATATAACCAATGGTTACTTTATAGTCAATCCTTTTTTTAGGAGATCAGAAAGGATAAGTTTCGGAGCTTCTGCTTCCTGATCCCGCAAGAAAAACTTCCTCTAGACGCGGTCTGTCTTCTTTGAAGGTACGGCGATAGACGTTTTTCTTAAGAGATCAGAAAGTATAAGTTTCAGAGCTTCTGCTTCCTGATCTCGCAAGAAAAACTTCCTCTAGACGCGGTCTGTCTTCTGTGAAGGTACGTCGATAGACGTTTTTCTTACCTTTTTTCGTTGTCCTTTTGCGCCTGCCCCGGGCGCCTTATTGAACTTGCAGGCAAAAAAAAAGAGCAGCCGCGTCGCGGCTGCCATAAAAAAGGAATCCTGAGAGTTATAAAGAGAGTAATCGATGTCGAATTAAGCGAATGAATGGTTGCACATTCGGATCACATAATCCTATCGATTGATAAGTAAGAGCTTATTGGATATAAGCTTACTTTTAATAAGTGCATGGAAAAGTATATATCTTCCACAAGCGGTTTGTCAAGCACATACCGTCCCCATGGAACCCATCCGGTGAAAGTTGACGGTATCTTAAAATCAAACTAACATGTCATTAGGACCAATTAAATGCATGAACGGACGTTTCGAGCCGAGCCGGCTCGTCCGTTGCCTCCAGGAGGGAGATTAATTTGCATTCTACATCTACAGAACTCGCGACCCGATATTTTGAATTGATGGACAGACTTCCAAGAATTATAGATTATGCCGGTCTGGTTCGCCAGGTGAAGCTAAGCACAACAGAATCGTTTATACTTCAATATTTGCAAAATAGCGGCAGCCAGCGCGGAACGGACATCGTCAAGGTCACCGGCCTGACCACCAGCGCCATTACGCAAATCTGCGACAAGCTGGAGCAGGAAGAGCTCATCGTGCGCAGCCGCAGTGAGCAGGACCGCCGGTTCGTTAACATCTCGATTACGGACAAAGGCTCTGCGCTGCTGAAAAAGCTGGCGGAAATGAGCGCCGTCCGCATCGTCGAGACACTGGGAAATTTGACGGACGATGAAACCGAGCATCTGCTGGACACCATCCGTCAGCTTGGCGAGCTCATTCAGCTGCAGCGGAATGAGCGGCAGGCACAGTGATCCCCCTCAACATGTGGATCTGAAGCAACAAGTTCGAATCCGAAGAAAAAGGGCTCTAGAAGCGTTGTACTTTCGAGAACAAACCCAATAAAAGCACCCTGAATTGCGGCGAAACGCCGGCAAGTCAAGGTGCTTTGTCATTTATCCAGGCATGACCCGCCACGGAAGTGCAAGCTCAAGGAAGCTTGCGGGAGGTCACCTTCGCCTGGGTGAACAGCAGCAGGTAATCATGCCCGCCGGCTTTCGAGTCGGTCCCGGACATGTTGAAGCCGCCGAAGGGCTGGCCGCCCACGAGCGCACCGGTACACTTGCGGTTGACATACAAGTTGCCGCAGTGCATGCGTTCCAGCGCAGCCGAGATCCGGTTCTCGTCCGTCGAAAAGAACGATCCGGTCAATCCGAACTCCGTATCGTTATAAATCTCGATCGCTTCCTCCCAATCCCGTGCAGATACGACCGCCAGCACCGGTCCGAAAATCTCCTCCTGCATGATCCGTCCCTTGACCGGGACATCGGTAAAGATGGCCGGCCGGATATAATACCCGGCTTCCCCGACCTGTTCCCCGCCGGTCACGAGACGCCCTTCTTCCCTGCCGATCCCAATGTACTCCAAAATTTTGTCCCGCGACTTCTCATCAATGACCGGTCCGACCGGCGCGTTATCCTCTGGAGATCCCACCTCCAGCAGGTTGGTCAGCTCCGTCACGCGGGCAAGCACCTGATCGTAGACCGACTCGACGATGATCGCCCTCGACCCGGCGGAGCATTTCTGCCCCTGGTAGCCAAAGGCCGAGACCACGATGGCCTTTGCCGCTGCTTCCAGGTCCGCCGTCTCGTCCACCACGATGCCGTCTTTGCCGCCCATCTCGGCGACGACCCGCTTGATCCAGATCTGCCCCTCAGCCTGCTCCGCGGCCAGCTTGTTGATCCGGAGGCCGACCTCCTTTGAGCCCGTGAAGCTGATGAACCGGGTCTGCGGATGCGCCGTCAGGTAATCGCCGATGACGGCCCCGCTTCCCGGCACAAAGTTGATGACCCCGTCCGGGAATCCGGCTTCCTTCATCAGCTTGAAGAACTGGTAGGCGATAACGGACGTGTTCGATGCGGGCTTGAGCAGGACGGTGTTGCCGGTCACCACCGCGGCCGTCGTCATGCCGGCGCATATGGCCAGCGGGAAATTCCACGGCGGGATAATAATGCCGACGCCCAGCGGGATGTACTGCAGCCTGTTCTCTTCTCCCGGTACCCGCGGCAGCGGCTGGTGCAGCGACGTCTCGCTGAGCCGGACGGCTTCCCTGGCGTAATACTCCATAAAATCGATCGCTTCCGCCGTATCCGCGTCGGCCTCAGCCCAGTTTTTACCGGCTTCGACGACCATCCAGGCGGAAAACTCGTGCTTGCGCTGGCGCAGCAGGGAAGCCGCCTTGAGCAACAGCGCCGCCCGCTCGGTGGCCGTCGTTCTTTTCCAGGTGGCAAAGGACTTTTGCGCCTGCTGCATCGCCTGCTCCGCAAGGTCGGTACCGGCCTGGCTCATCCGGCCGACTACCTCCCGCACATGGCCGGGATTCCGCGAGACCAGCTCCTCCTCCGTGTATACCTCTTTTCCGCCGATCACGACAGGATAACGATGTCCCAGCTGCCCTTTCACGGCGGCCAAAGCTTTCAGAAATACTTCGCGGTGCTCCGGCTGGTTAAAATCGGTGAAGGGCTCATTTTGAAATGCGGCGCTCCAGGCAAACGAGTTCATGGCTACCTCACTCCCTTTTTACTTAAAAGTATTTTTGAGCACAAACCAGACATTGGCCGGCCGTTCCGCCAGCCTGCGCATGAAATATCCGAACCAGTCCACGCCGAACGGGACGTATACCCGGAACCGGTAGCCCTCCTCGACAAGCTTCAGCTGCAGTTCCTCGCAGATGCCGTACAGCATCTGAAACTCGAAGCGGGAGCGCGGAATCCCCTCCTCCTCGATGAATCGTTTAGCCTCGCTGAGGATCCGCTCGTCATGGCTGGCGATCGCCGTGTAGCTGCCGGACTGCAGGTGCATCTTGATCAGACGAATCAAATTGTCGTCCACATCTTCCTTCCGGGGATACGCGACGCTTGCGGGCTCCTTGTACGCCCCTTTCACCAGGCGTAGATTGACCCCTTGGGCGCCCAGTTCCTTCACATCCTCCTCCGACCGGTACAAATACGACTGGATGACGATACCCACATTGTCATACCCGCCCCGCAGCTTCCTCAGCATGTCGATCGCCGGCTGGCAGTGGGCGTGGTCCTCCATGTCGATCCGCACGAACAGTCGGTAGCTCTGCGCCCTGGCCAAAATTCTCCGCATCAGCTCAAAGCACAAGTCCGGGCTCAGATCCAGACCGAGCGACGTCAGCTTGAGCGACAGGTTGGCCTGCACCTTGGACCGGTGGATCGCATCCAGCGTTTTGAGGCACATGTCGGCCGTCTCGCGCACTTCCTCCTCGCTGCTCGTGAACTCCCCCAGGTAATCGAGGGTGGCCATCCGCCCGCTGGCGTTCAGCTTGCGGACGGCGTCAATCGCATGCTCGATTGACTCGCCCGCAACGAAGCGCCTGGCCCCGAGCCGGAGTCCGTACCGTTTGGCCCAGCGGTTCGCCGCCCGGTTTTTGGCCAGCGTCAAAAACAAAGACTTCATGGCTTTCTCCAAGGAGACGCCTCCTTTCGCCTACAAAATCCGGCTGCCGAACAAGGAGCTGAGCAGCTCCACCGCCAGCTTCGAGGTCTGGTTGTTCCGGTCAAGGCTGGGATTGACCTCCACCATATCCGCGGACGTGATGAGGCCGGATTCGCTCATCAGCTCCATGGCCAAGTGGGCTTCGCGGTAGCTGAGCCCTCCGCGGACCGGCGTACCCGTCCCGGGCGCCTCAAACGGATCGACGCTGTCGATGTCGAAGCTGACGTGCAGGCCGTCCGTGCCGGTCCCGGCGATCCGCAGCGCCTCCTGCACGACATGCTCGATGCCCAGCCGGTCGATCTCGTACATCGTGAAGCAGGTGATGCCCCGCGAGCGAATGAGCGTCTTCTCATCCCGGTCCAGATCACGGGCGCCGATGATGACGCAGTTCTCCGGCTTCAGTTGAACGGCGCCGGGCAGGACCTGCGTCAGCTTCAGCTGCGTCAAGCCGAGGGCGGCTGCCAGGGGAATGCCGTGCATGTTCCCGGATGGGCTGGTGATCTCGGTGTTCAGGTCCGAATGGGCATCCACCCAGATGACGCCCATGTTCGGGTAATGCCGGCTGAGCCCGGCCAGCGAGCCCATGGCGATGCTGTGGTCCCCCCCAAGCATGAGGGGAATGCTGCCGGCTGACGCCGCCGACGCCGCCTCTCGCGCCAGTTGTGAGCAGACTGCCATGACCTGGTCCACATGCTTCATACGCGTGGTGGGATAGGGCGTCAGTCTGGAGGGCAGCTGGATCCTCCGCCCGGCGTCCATATCGTAGCCGAGCTGCTCCAGCTTTTTGACCAGACCGAACTTCAGGATGCTGTCCGGCCCTTGCTCGCTTCCCGGCCGTCCCGCCCCGTAACCGAACGGTACGCTGATAATCGAAATAGTTGGTTGCCCCATACGTTTTCACGCCCTCCCTTGACCGGTGAATACCTCCCCAATTCGGCTGAGCGCAAATTCTAGTTCTTCTTCGGACAGGATGAGCGGCGGCGCAAACCGGATCGTGGTATCATGGGTTTCCTTGCATAACAGGCCGATGCGGGCCAGCGCCTCGCAGTAAGGTCGGGCCGGCACTGACAGCTGCAGCCCGATCAGCAGGCCGCGCCCGCGGACCGAGACGATATCGGGATGGGAGATCGATGTAAGCTTTTTCATAAACAGGCGCCCAAGCGTTTCGGCACGTTCCGCCAGCTTCTCCTCCTCCAGCACATCCAGCGCAGCGGCTGCCACCGTCGAAGCCAGCGGATTGCCGCCAAAGGTCGAGCCGTGCGAACCCGGTTCAAACACGTCCATGATCACCCGGTCTGCCGCGATGGCCGAAACGGGCAGCACGCCCCCGCCGAGGGCTTTGCCCAGGATGTACACGTCCGGAACGACGCCCTCCCAATCGCAGGCAAAGCGGCGTCCCGTCCTGCCGAGCCCCGTCTGAATTTCGTCGGCCATCAGCAGCACCTGATGACGGCGGCACAGCTCCCGCACCTGGGTTAAATAGCCTTCAGGCGGCATCACGATCCCGGCTTCACCCTGAATCGGCTCCACAAGAAAGGCCGCCGTGTTCGGCGTAATGGCCTGCTCCAGCGCGGAAGCATCGCCGTATGGGATGATCCGGAAGCCGGGTGTGAACGGCCCGAAATCCCGTTTATACGCCTCTTCGGAGGAGAACGAGGTGACGCTCAGCGTACGGCCGTGAAAGTTTCCGGTACAGACAATGATCTCGGCTTGATTCTCCGAAATGCCCTTGATCCGGTAGCCCCACCGCCTTGCCATTTTCAGCGCGGTTTCCACCGCTTCGGCGCCCGTATTCATCGCCAGAATCTTGTCCTTGCCGGTATATGCTGCCAGCTTGCTCACAAAGATGCCGAACGCCTCGCTCTGAAACGCCCGCGATGTAAGGGTCACCTTGCCGGCCTGTTCCTGCAGCGCCTGCATGATTTTGGGGTGCCTGTGACCGTGATTGAGGGCGGAATATGCGCTGAGCATATCCATATACCGATGTCCGTTCAAATCCTCAACCCATACGCCCTCTGCCTTATGAATGACGATCGGCAGCGGATAGTAATTGTTGGCGCTGTGCTCATCCATCATTTGCAGAATCTCGTCTGTCGTTGCCATGGCTGCACATCCTTCTCTTGGCATCATCTTCTCACCCTATGTGTATTGCTTTCCATTTCATTTCATGTTTGTAAAAAATCCCGTAACGGGCGCATGCCAAATAACCCGATGGGGCGGGCTTTTCCAAAAGAAAAAGCACCCTCCGTCTTCACGTTCTAACGTGAGTCGGGGGTGCTTGGCCGATGGCTTCGGTTCATTGCAAATTATTGCTTGGACTCCAGCGTTTGAAGGTATTCCGATACTTCAGCAGGCGTTTTGGCGAATTTGCTGTGCAGATGGGCGATTTTCTTCCCGTCCTTGTACACGAGCAAACTTGGGATGCCGCGCACATCGTTCTGGGAAGATACTTCTTCCAACTGCTCTACATCCAGTGCATAAAATTTCTTATCCGGATGTTTGGCCATAATGTCCGGCATAAATTTATCGAGCGTTTTGCAGTCCGGGCACCAGGTTGCATCGTACTTGATGACCGTGATGCCGTCCCCTTGAATCAGTTCGTTATATTGGGCTTCCGTTTGAATGCGTTCCATTATCCTATCCCCTTTGTCCATTAGTCGGTATACAGCGGTCCGGCAGGCTGCCGGACACCCGGCGATGTAAGTGTAACCAAAATCGTTACAATTTAGCCGTTACCTGTATTGTATCCGTTTATGAACGATTTTGCAAAGGACTTACATGGAATGCATCTCATGTCCCGTTACCGGAACTTCTCCGGCAGGGACCGAATGGCTGAATATAGCTGCAGCGCAGAGGGTCACGACCGGCAGGATAATATACAGCATCCAAAAGGACAGCCGGATCGGCATCAGCCCGGGCATCTGTCCAGATCCTTCCGCCCGCTCTTCTTCGTCCGCAGCCTCCCGGGCCTTGTATTTCTGGTTATGAATCAAATACATGACCATGGCGGTCATCGCAATAAACAGCGCATCCATAATAAACAGCATGACGTCCCATCGGGCCCGGGGAATCATCTCGCCGAGCATAGCGCCGTGCAGTCCGCCCATGATCCCCCCGCCGATGCCCTCAATGACAGCCAGCAGATGGAGCGGTTTGCCGACCAGGTAGCCAATCGCAAAGCAAAACAGCACCGACAGGCCGGTAGACAGTACGAGATCGCCTGCAAACATCATGCCCAGGATGACCCCGATCGTCAAGTTGGAGATCAGCCCTGTCGTCATCGCCACCATGTTGCCGGTCATGTTCAAAAGATGCTTCCGGTGAATTTGGACATACCCGATACATACCGCCGTATACACCAAGACCATCACCACGCTAATATTTAACAGCATGAAGCAAAACCCGCCTTTCTGGATGCGGCTTTTCAGGTTTGGCCGCCCCGCCCCTTCCGCCTTTTTCCGATGATTCAGCTATAAACAGCCTATTCGGAAGAGCACCGTAATATTCAGGAAGGAAAGTGCTGCAGCAGGTCAAGAAAGGGCGAAGCCCCCGTCGTTGACGGAGGCTTCGGCTGATCATGGTGACTGAGGACTGATGCACAATCTAAGGATATATTTTTTCGCCTTTTTCCAGCATGTCGATAAACTGGTCGATTCGTTTAGCCCTCGTTTCGGGCTTCTTGGCGCTTTGGACCCGGAATAAGACGGCGTATTTGTTGCGGCTGTCCAGCGTCGCAAAAAAGGCTGCCGCATCCGGATGCTCCTCGAACTTCCGCTCCAGATCCTCGGGAATTTGCGACCGGCTCTGGGATGCATAAGCCTGCTCCCATTGGCCTTTTTGTTTGGCTTCCTCGATCGCCGCAAGACCGGCCGGCTTCATGCGTCCTTCTGTGACAAGGCGCTCAGCCTTCTCCTTGTTGATCTTGGACCAGATGCTTCTCGGCCCGCGCGGGCCAAACCGCTGGATCCAATACGTATCGTCCCAGGCCTCCTTGCGGCTGTCGATCCAGCCGTAGCAGAGTGCAATCTCTAATGCTTCGTCATACGTGATGGATGGGATGCCGGATCCCTTCTTGGCCATCTGCAGCCGAATGCCGCGTGACTCGGCATGATGCGCTTTGAGCCACTCCTCCCATGCCTGCTGACTCTCAAAAAAGATCACGGGCAGTTCTTCCCGCCCATCTCCTGTTTTACTGGACATAAGTCGGTCTGCTCCTCCTTTAATCAGGAATGTGCCGAACGCCTGCTTCCCTGCTTATTTCCACGCCCGCGGATGCGTATCCTGGACCATATCGAGGTCCGCAGCGGCCGCATTGGCTTCGACCTGCTCCGGGCTCTTGCAGCCCGGGATCACGCAGTCCACGGCGGGGTTCTGCAGGCACCAGGCCAAGGCCCACTGGGCCATGCCCACGCCTTCGGGCACCTCAGTCCGCTGGATTTCCTCCACCTCGCGGAGGCGGGCATCGATGTTGTCGCGCTCATGCCGTTTGCGCACGTTATCCTGGAACACGGCGCCGGGCTTGTACTTGCCGCTTAGATAACCGCTGGCCAGCGGCACTCTCGCAAGCACGCCCAGATCCTGCTCGGTGCAGGACGGAAAGACTCGCTCTTCCGGTTTCCGGTCGAGCCGGTTGTACACGACCTGAATCGCTTTGGCGTTGAGTTCGGTCGCCCGTGAAGTCTGCTCCAGGTTATCGTTGCTGCCGATGGAAATGCCGAGGTTGCGGATTTTCCCGGCCTGCACCTGCTTGTCCAGCAGTGTCCACAGATCGTCATTGTGAAATACTTCATCCGAGCCCGAGTGGAACTGGTACAGGTCGATATAGTCCGTTTGCAGCGCTTTCAAGGACTCGTCCAGCTGGACGAGAACCTCATCTGCGGACCAGGCGTTTTCCCAGTGGTCATGCCAGCGGTGGCCGAATTTTGAAGCCACGACCCAGTCCTCACGGCGGTCCCGCTTCAGAAAGTTTCCGATGAAGCTCTCGGACAGATGATGCGGACCATAGCATTCCGCCGTGTCGATCAGGTTGATGCCCAGATCCTTCGCCTTGTGCAGAATGGCGTCCACCTCCTGCTGGTTAAAGTCCTTCCCCCAGTCTCCTCCGAACTGCCATGTTCCTACACCGACCACCGATACCTTCAATTCCGTTTTTCCAAGCCGTCTGTATTTCATTCTCAAGCCACCTCTCCTGTGAATAGGTTTGCATTTTTGGCGCTGCACAGCTTCCGCCGGGCGATACACATGTTATTTTTGAAAAACGATGCTGTAATACTTGTCCGACCACGGCTGCCTGCTGAGCACCTTGAGGCCAAGCTCCTCTCCCATGCGGGCCATGTCCGATGAGGAGATTCGGTGATCCGACGGCTGTTCGCTGTCCGGGTAAGCCCATTCCACGCAGAGCGCCTTGCCTCCTTTTTTGAGAACGCGCTGCACTTCCTTCAATCCCTGCTCATGCGGCTCGGCAATATGCAGGATGAGGGACAGGATCATCACGTCCACGCCTTCATCCCCTAGCGGAATCTGTTCTGCCGTTCCCTGAATCAGCCGAATATTCGTAACGCCCCGCTCTTCCGAACGGGTCTTCAGCATGTCCAGCATCTGCGGATGGGTGTCCAGCGCATAGACCGTTCCGGAAGTTCGTGCCGCCGCCGGAAACGTGAAGTAACCGCTGCCTGCCCCCACATCCAGCAGGTCCTCGTGCCCGGACAACTCCAGCAGGTCCAGCAGCTTCTCCGGGGGAAGCTTCTCCAGGCGTTCCGGGCTCTCCAGCCGCGCGATCAGCGTCGGGTCGTACTCTTCTGCAGCCACTTGCTCATCCTCCTTGTCGGATATCCCCATATGAGGTATCACCCTTATTTTCTTCATCCTACCATTATCAACCATAGAGACACAATCGCCTAACGGTGCATGCCCCGGAGAAAACTCCGGATCCCAAGCCTTCCTCCTGTAGGACTCAAGTTAGGCGTCCAAGGGATAGGTACCGACCCAGGTATGGATGCTCAGGCCGGGGAAATGAGATCGACTGAGAACGGCTGAAAAACTTCGGATCGGGCGGGTATTTCTAACGATGCATAATTTTTGACGATGCAAAGGATGCAGGGGATGCAAAGCAAAAAGGCAGCCTGTTCAGGCTGCCACTTGGAAGTTACTCCTGGTCTGCAAGTATATCCTGTGCTAATCCGGTTCTCTCTCCGAAAGCTGTACCGAATCACCGGTTTCTGCACTTTTCCGCTCCGAGTCACCGGTTCCCGCATCCTCCTGCTCCGCACACGGGAAGCATTTCAATGACTGGCCCTCCAGCACCACGCCATTCAAAAAACCGTTCTCGCAATAAATGTCCCTGCCGCAATCGCGGCATTTGCCGATCCATTCGCGCATCGGGCAATCCCTCCTGACCCCGCGGATTCTAACCGCGGCTGGTGTAATCCGTCTTTTCCAAATGGAGCTAAGATCAGGTTACTCGTTTGAAGTCTTTCACGCAACGGATATGCTGTGGGTATGCTGTGGATATGCCTTTGATTTGCTGTGGATATGATGTGGATATGTTGTGAAACGCTTCAGAGGTGCGGAAGATTTTGCATCAACGACTCCGAAATCCCCTTGTTTTCGCGACGTACGGCCGGCCGCCCGCCTGTATTACAACATATGCGCCCCTTCTGCCCAATGTCCTAATTACATCGTCTGCCCTGCATCCACCGTAATGACCTGCCCGGTCAGCGAATCCTGTTCGACCACGGCACAGATCATATGGGCGATATCTTCGGGCGAAGAAATCCGGTTCAGCAGCAAGGAGCCTGCCAGCTGCTCCATCTGCTGCTCGCGCCCGGCCCACCATCGGGTGGCCACTGCCCCCGGCGCGACACTGCTCACGCGAATCTCCGGGGCAAGCGCCCGGGCGAGCGAGCGGGTCAGCCCATGCACTGCGGCCTTAGACACGGCATACGGCAGCGAAGAGCCGCTGCCCGTAATGCCGGCGATACTCCCCAGGTTGACGATAACGCCTTGTTTTTGCTTTTTCATCTCGGCAGCTGCCGCCCTGGCGCAGTAGAACATCCCTTTCACGTTGACCTGGTAGAGCTCATCCCACGCCTCGTCGTTCACGGATTCCAGGTCATTCATGGCAATATACCGGGTAATGCTGGCGTTATTAATCAAAATATCGACCGAACCGAACTCCCTGGCGGCTCTGCCTACCATCGCCTGAACCTCTGCCTCTTTAGCTACATTTGCTTGGACCGCAACGGCTGTGCCGCCGCCCTCTTGAATGGTCCGCACCGTTTCCTCCGCGTCTTCCCGCGACCGGGAGTAATTGACGACCACGCGGGCTCCCCGCTTCGCCAGCTCGATTGACACCGCTTTTCCAATCCCTGTTCCCCCGCCTGTGACAATCGCTGTTTTATGCTGAATGTTCATGTGATCAGCTCTCCTTTCAAATTCCTTAATTGGGTCAGAAATTCATTGTTGTCTTTCCGAAATCCAATCACGGGACCATCTGTGCGATGCCGTTGCCAAACGACCAGTTTTCCGCCGTATTTTCCGTTAAAATGATCATGACGTCCTGCGGCCGGATGCCCGCCGACTGCTGCAGCCTTTCTGCGATGGCGGCATACAGCGCCTTTTTCTTCGCAAGCGTCCGCCCCTGCTTCAGCGTAATCTGTATAAATATCTGTCCGTTGGACCGTTCTACGTTTAAGTAACTTCGGTCGTACAGCAGTTCCCCTGCCCCATGCCGGGTAATCACCTGAAAATAGTCGTCTTCCGGGACGTCGATCGTGTCCACCATCGCCTGATGAATGGAGCGGCTGATAACAGCCAGTTCTTCTTCCGAGGGCCCCTGCCCCACATCTATCCGCACAAATGGCATGTTCCATAACCTCCTGTAGCTTCCGTTTTCTTTCTGCCGGCAATCATATTGTAATCCCGGGGCTCATATTTGTATAATTGAATTAAATAAACGACCAATTCAAAAATATTGAACCATACAGCAGGAGGCAAAAATATCATGGACCTGAAAGCTGTCAAAACCTTTCACCGGATCGTCGCCCTTGGCGGCTTTAACCGGGCGGCCGAAGAACTGAATTACGCCCAGTCCACCGTCACGATGCAAATTCAGAAGCTCGAGTCAGAGCTCGGCGTCCGGTTGATCGAACGGGGCAAAACCTTTCAGCTCACCGAAGCAGGCCGCCTTTTTCACGAGCAAAGCGCACATATCGTCAAGGATGTGGAGCAGCTTCAAGGCACCATGAAGGAGCTGCTGTCGGGGGAAGCTGGCCATCTCCGTCTTGGCGTCGTAGAGCCCATTGCCAGCTACCGGCTGCCGGAGATCCTCGCTTCTTTTCTGCGCGATTACCCCAATATACGGGTATCCGTGACGATTGCCAGCTCGCCCCAGCTGAACGAACAGGTGCTGCGGGGAGATCTGGACATGGCGATTTGTTCTCCTCCCCAGCTTGGTGCCGGGCTTTATTATGAACCGCTGCTGACCGAACATTTTGTCGTCCTCATGCCGGAGGATCATCCGCTGGCTTCCAGGGAGCTCGTCACGCCCGCCGATCTTAGAGGGCATCGCCTGCTAATTACGCAAGCCGACTGCCCTTACCGCCGGAAGCTTGAAATGATCATGCAGGAGCCCGGAGGCCCGCCTATGGATGCGATGGAAATCGGCAGCATGGCTGCGCTGAAATTTTACGTGCAGAGCGGATTGGGCGCTGCCCTCGTGCCGCTGACCGTCCTGCAGCCTGCACCTGCCGGAACAGTAATCCGTCCTTTTAAAGGCAATGCCGTCAACATCACCTGCGGTTATGTGTGCCGGTCGGCTGAATACCCGCCGCGCCTGGCCGCCTCCAGGCTATATGAGGCTCTGCAGCGGGGGCTGCCGCAGGCAGCGGCGGAGGAACCCTCCGAGGCAATCAGGCTGAATGCGTAAGTTTGATCCATGGCACAATCGAGCCCACGCAAAAAAGCCCATTTCCTCGAAATGGGCTTTTAACATGGAATCATCCGCTTCAGTCCCCGTCCTCCTCCTCAAACAGCTCGCTCAGCACACGCTTCCGGTTTTCAAGAAAGCGGCGGGTGATAATATAGTGCATCGTATCTTCATATTGAACCTCTTGGGGAGGATGAACGTCAAAATTGATGATATCCGCATCGGGATAGCCCAGCAGGATCGGCGAATGGGTCGCGATGATAAACTGGGCCTCTTTCTCCAAATCCTTGATCACCTTCAGCAGCGCCAGCTGCCGCGCCGGGGATAAAGCCGCTTCGGGCTCGTCCAGCAGGTAGATAGCCTTTTTACCGAACCGGTGCTTGAACAGCGACAGAAAGGCCTCCCCATGCGACTGCTCATGCAGAGATCGCCCTCCGTAATAGCGTAAGCTGGCAGGCATAGTGTCCAGATGGCTGGCAAAATGGTAAAACGTCTCCGCGCGCAGGAAAAACCCGTTCGTCACTTTGGGCATCCAGGACAATCGGATATGGTCGCCAAGCGCTGATTGGGAAGCATCCACCTCATACGCGTTGTTTCTGCTCCCGCCTGCCGTGTTGAATCCGCACCGGTCGGCGATTCCTTCCATCAGCGTGGATTTGCCCGACCCGTTTTCCCCGACAAAAAAGGTGACGTTTCCCCGAAACGACAGGGACTCCAAATTCCGCAGCGCCGGAATGGAAAAGGGGTACTCGTTCCCCTTGGTATGTTCATTGCGCAGAATGGTCAAGCTTCGTAAAAACATCGGTCTCCTCCCTTCACATCGATCGTCCTACCCGATCTCCCGAATCACCTGCTCAATGCCGGACCTTATATCCGGCTCCTTGACGCTGGACACATTCAGCTTGAGAAGCGGCTCTTTCACAAACGAATCAAGGTAACCCGCGTCTGCCGTTTCGACCCGAATGAACTTTTTGTGCAGCCGCTGGATCACCTGACGGGCACGGGCAGCATCCTCCAGCTTCAGATACGTATGGACACCCAGCTGCCGGGCCGGCTGGTAAGTAAACCGAGACGATTGCATACCCCCTGCATGCATCATGATCGTTTCATGCAGCAGGGCGGATCTTCGCCCATAGCAGCTGCGCATTTTTTTGCGGTGGCGCTCGAACATGCCGCTCTTGAGGTACAGCTCCAGGGCCGCCTGGGAGAGCATCGAGCTGTCGATATCCGCCAGTTTTTTGAATTGGTTGAAATCGTTCCACAGTGCCTCAGGGAGCACGGCCACACCGATCCGCAGACCCGGAAATATGATCTTGGAATAACTCTTTAAATAGACGACATGCGCGGAGTTGTCGTACGCATAGATCGGGTCCTCTTTGGCGTCCTGCTCCAGATCGGCCATGTAATCGTCCTCGATAATGTAGACGTCGTACTGGGCCGCCAGACGGGCGATAGCCTTCTTCTGCGATCGGTTGTAGGATCCTCCCAGTGGATTATGGAAGCGTGGCACCGTATAGAACCACTTGATCTCCCTAGTCTTAAACATCCGTTCCAGCTCATCCAGATCGATGCCGTCGCCCGACCGCCGGATCCCTTCTGCTTCCATGCCGTACGTCCTCAGGTACTCCATCAGCAGCGGATAACACGGCTGTTCCACCAAAACCCGGTGCCTGCCGTTCGGAAACGGAATACGCGCCAGCAGCCCCAGCGACTGCTGTACCCCAGACGTAATGAAGATACCGCGCTGATCGGTGAACACCTGGTAAGAGGCCAATTGGCGCTGCATCTCGCGGATCAAGGACGGCAGTCCCTGGGGGGTTCCGTAAATGAACAAGTCGTTGCGGTACATATCGATCGCTTTATTGATACAATGCTGAAAATCCAGATACGGAAAAATATCCGGATCCGGCGCGGCAGCCGTAAAATCGATCCACCGGTTTCCCGTATTTTGCTTTTTTCCGGACCGCTTCATCACGTAATAACCGCTCTTGGGGGCGGCATAAATCAAATGCTTGTCCTGCAGCTCCTCCAGCGCGCGGATCACCGTGCTTTTGCTGCAATCGTAGCGCTTTGACAGTTCCCGGATGGACGGCAGCCTGTCCCCCTCCTTATAGGCGTCACCCGAGATTTGCAGTTCCAAATCGTTGATCAGCTCGGCGTATTTATACATCGTAACGCCTCCTCCCCCGCTCTTTTGTACCGGTACAGATGATGATTATTGATATTGTAGCACAGCCGCGTCCCCCGTAAAATGAAACCATCAACAGGACCGGTCCATAAAGCGCGCGCAGTGATTAGGGAGGTCTGACTTTATGAATGCTTCTTCGAATAAAAAAGCGGTCGCGGCCGCGCTCATCAACGCTTTGATCATCGGATTGTCTTTTATTTTCGTCAAAATCGCGCTAAGCGTATCGGATCCGCTCGACACGCTTGCCCATCGCTTCACGCTGTCCTTTCTGGCGGCAACGCTGTTCGCTTTTCCCGGGCGGGCCCGAATGAAGGAAGTCATGCCCCGGACAGCTGCGCTGCTTCCGCTGGCCCTTCTTTACCCTTCGCTGTTTTTTGCCTTGCAGGCATTTGGGCTGCTCTACGCCTCGTCATCGGTAGCCGGGATCGTCCAGGCGGTCGTGCCGGTATTTACGATGATACTGGCTGCGATCTTCCTTAAAGAGCACACGACGTTTGCCCAAAAAATGTTCACCCTGGTTTCGGTGGCCGGCGTCATTCTGATCTTCGCCGTGCCCGGGATCAGCATCTCCTCCGCCAGCCTTGGCGGTATCCTGCTGATCCTTCTGTCTGCCCTGTCCATGGCGGGATATAATACAGGCGCCCGGAGGATGACCAAAACCTGGCGTCCAAAGGATATGACCTACATCATCACCTTCTTCGGCTTTGTGTTTTTCAATGCCATATCGGTGATTAAGCATGTATCTCAAGGGACGCTCAGCCAGTATTTCACGCCGTTCCTGGAGCCTAAATTTTTTCTGGCCGTGCTGTACCTTGGTGTGTTGTCCTCCCTGGTGACTTCGTTTCTGACCAACTATGCCCTGTCCCGCATGGAGGCTTCCCGCGTCAGCGTCTTCGGCAGCCTCTCCACCGTCGTGACGATCGCCGGCGGCGTACTGCTGCTGAACGAGCGTCTCGACTGGTACCACTGGGTGGGAGCTGTCCTGATTATCGGCGGCGTAATGGGTGTGAACCTGAAGCGGCGCCAGGGCCTACAAGCGGACCAGAGCAAACAGCTCGGGAGCTCCAAAGGATGACGCGTGTTGGGCTTTAACCTTAGTCGGCCACTTGGGCATGAAGGCAGACCAAAACAAAACAGGCAGCACAGGAATTAAGGATCATGCATGTCAGGCACTTTAACAGCAAAAAAACAGCTGCAATTTCCTGCAGCTGTTTTTCAATATGGATTATTTCATCGCTGATGATTTCATTTTTCTGAACGATAATTGCGCTGTTCTCGCACCCCAACAATGATACATGCCTCCAGCTTCTTTCCCAGCTTCTCCCTCAGCTGTGCCTACCAGTCGCGCCGCAGCGTAAACAGGTCCTTCAGCGCATCGGTCGACAGCTCGGTAATCCAGCTTTCCGTACTGGAAATGACATTATCGCTGAGCTGCTGCTTGCTCTCCAGCATCTCGTCGATCCGCTCCTCAAGCGTGCCGAGTGAGATGAACTTGTGCACCTGCACGTCCTTGGTCTGGCCCATCCGGTAGGCCCGGTCCGTCGCCTGGTTCTCCACGGCCGGGTTCCACCAGCGGTCGAAGTGGAAGACGTGGTTGGCCGCAGTCAGGTTCAGACCGACGCCCCCCGCCTTGATCGACAGGATGAACACACCGGGCTGCTCGGCAGCCGGCAGCGACTGGGACTGGAACTGTTCGATCATCCGGTCCCGCGCGGTTTTGGAAGTGCTGCCGTTCAGATACAGCACCGGCTCCTGCAGCTCCTGCCCCAGCACCCGCTGAAGCATCTCGCCCATGCCGATATACTGCGTAAAAATCAGGCAGCGATCGCCCTCTTCCCGCAGCTCCTTGACCATGGCCAGCAGCCGTTCCAGCTTGGCCGAGCGGCTGACAAGCCGTTCCGTGTCGAGCTGGCCTCCTGAGGATTCAGCCGCAGTCCATGCAGCAGCCTCATGGTCTGGCTCCTTTGCTTCGGCTGAAGTTTCCGCAGCCAAGTCCACTGCATCAACTGTGCCAGCCGAAGCCCGCCGATCAACTATAACCGCTTCGCTGCCCTCAGCCTCATGCTTTCCGGCAGTCTCCAGATCACCCGAAACTCCTGGAGCGTTTGAATCACTCAGCAGGACACTTGAGTCAGCCGCACCGTCCGTGCCTGCCGCTGCGCCCTCCGTACCAGAAACCGCGGCCATATCCGCGGGATCCACAAAGTTGTCGACCGATTCCCCGGTCAGGAGCACCGGATGGTCGCAGACCTGCTTGAGCTGCGTCAGGGCCGACAGAATGGCCCCCTTCCGCTGAATGCCCTCCAGCTTCTGCACCCGGTTCATCAGGTCGTTGACCGTCTGATCGTAGAGGGCGCTCTGCTCGGCGGTCAGGTGGATATAGGTTTTCATCTCGTTCTTTTCCGGCAGCTCCAGCTGGATGTGCGGATCCTTCTTCTTCCGCCGCAGCATAAACGGCTTCACCAGCTTCTGCAGCTGCGCCGTCCGCTGCTCGTCCTGATCCCGCTCGATCGGCTGAATAAAGCGGACCTGGAAGCTGCGGAGACTGCCCAAAAATCCCGGATTCATAAAATCGTACAGCGACCACAGCTCGGAAAGCCGGTTTTCGATCGGCGTTCCGGTCAGCGCGATCCGGTGCCGGGCCGGAAAGCTGCGCACGGCGGCCGACTGCTTCGTCTGGGCGTTCTTGATGTTCTGTGCCTCGTCCAGACACAGCGATTCCCAGGCGAACTCCTTCAGCAGGTCCTGGTCCAGTGTCGCGGTCGCGTACGAGGTCAGGACTACATCGGCCTCGCGTAGTTCTTCACGGAGCGTCGCCTCTCCTGACCGGCGGCTGCCGTAATGCAGCAGCACCTTCAGCGAAGGCGCAAAGCGGCTGATCTCCTTCTGCCAGTTGCCCAGCACCGAGGTCGGGCAGATCAGCAGCGAAGGCAGGCACCGTTCCCCAGAGGCGTCCGCCGTCTCCTTCAGGTGCAGCAAATACGTGATAAACTGGATGGTTTTCCCCAGGCCCATATCGTCGGCAAGGCAGGCGCCCAGGCCAAACCGGCGCAGAAACGCCAGCCAGGAGAACCCGTCGTACTGGTAAGAACGCAGCTCGGCCTGCAGCCCGGATGGAACGTCCAGCTTCGGCCAGGCCGACTTCTGGCTGAGCTGATTCATCAGCGTCAGAAGATGCTCGTTCAGCTCCACCTCAAGCTCGATCCGAGCCGCTTCATCCGGATCTTCGTCCGCCTCTTCTTCCTCGCCGTCCTCCCGCTTCCGGGAGCCGGCATCCTCGTCCTTCCGCTGGAGATGCAGATGCAGAACGTCCTGAAGGGACAAGCCCTGCGAGCTGTCGACTCCTTCCATCATCTGGCCGATCTGCTTGATCAGGCTGGGGTCGAGCGTAATCCATTCGCCGCGGAAGCGAACCAGCCGCTCGTTGCGGGCGACCAGCTCCTTGAATTCGTCTTCCGTAATCTGAAGGTCGCCGATCGACACCCGCCAGTCGAACTGAATGATCGAGTCCAGGCCGAACAGTGAGCTGCCCTGCCCTTTGGCGGCGACCTCCTCGCCCTCGCCGGCCTTGACCTTGGCCCGCAGCTTCGGCTTCCGCCGGCTGGCGGCCTCCCACCACGCGGGCAGCAGCACCTGCCAGCCCGCATCCAGCAGACGGCGGCTGTCCGCCGTCAAAAACTGCCACGCCGCCGCGTCGGACAGCGGCTGGCCCAGCACGTCGCTGCGCTCCGCAGCCCGCACGCTCGCCGGCAGGCTGGCGCGCAGATGCTCCGCCCACCCGGCGGAGCGCTCGCGGATGTGGGCCGTCCAGACGTCCGGCCACACGCCGGATGCCTGTCCGTCCGCATCCAGACGGACAGGCATCAGCACCGACGGGTCCAGCTTGTCTTGCAGCACAAGCTGGAGGCGCCAGACGGGCTCGGCTTCGTCCGGCTCCAGCAGCTGCAGCACGGGCCGAAACGGCGCCGCGTCCGCTTTCCAGCCGATCGAGATGAGCCACGCCTGCTCGGTCAAGCCGGCGACGGCCCCCTCTCTCGCGAAGAGCATCGGGTACTCGCGGCGCAGGTCTGAAGCCGTCGCTTCCGTTCCATAGCATTCGCTGAATACCAGCGAAGAGAACGCGGCGCGCAGCCCCTCGGCGAACTCCGGTCCCAGGTCCCTGATCTCTTCCCGCGCTTCGGCATCCAGCCGGGATTCATCCCAGTTCCACTGAAGCTTGCCGGACTGAAACGCGGGCAGGCTCGGGTTGTACCGCTTCTCACGAACGCAGGACATCAGCGTAGGAGCGAGCCGGATCAACGTCTCCGTCCCTTCGTCTCCCGCCCACTGGATGTGGGCAAGCAGGTCCAGCTGGGCGAAGAACGCAATGACGTACTCCGCCGGCAGGATGACTAGCTCGATGTCCTGCACCTGCTGAACGTCCAGCTGCGTACCGTACAAAGTTTCTTCATGCCAGGCGAACAGCCTGTGCTTCAGGTCGATGCCGGGCACGGTCCGGCGCGTTGGCGTCGAGCCGTAGATGAGCGCGTCGCCGTACCCGCTGAGCCGGGTATGGATCGTGATGGTGTCGGTGTATGGAATCATGGGATCAACTTTCCTTTCCGAAGCTCTTCCTGAAGCGCGCGCAGCCGGCTGTGGCGGCTGGAAAACACGATGATGAATTCTTCCCAGCGCTCCTCCCGCTTCAATTTTTTGTACAGCTTGGCCAGACGCTTGAGCAGCTTGACCGCGGCTTTGTAGCCGGAGCGGTTCTTCAGGAGAACATGCCGCTCCACGCCTTGATGGTAGAAGGGCAGCAGCAGCTCAGGCGCTTGCTTCTCGATCGGCGCAAGCACGCTGACCCGGAACTCCAGCGGGTCCTTGCCGGAGCTGAGCTGCACGTCCATCCACAAGCGCCATTTTTCGTGAGCCAGCAGGTTTTCTTCATAAACTTCCTTGGAATACGGCAGCATCCCGGCGAGGGTATGCCACATCGTCTCCTCCGCCTCGGGCACATGCTGGACAAAAGTATTCCAATATGCGGCATATTCGTGCAGAGGCTCCTTCCGGTGATTGCTGAACAGAGGAGCCAGCCGCACCAGCCATTCCTGCAGGCGGGCCCAATCCTCCGAAGCGGACAGCTCGTCCAGAAAGGAGGTCAGGAATCCGTTCGGGATGATGGAAGCCTTGTCCGCTGCCTGCAGCCAGGACCAGGCCTGCCGGTCTTCCCCCATCAGGAACGCAATACGGGCCTGGGCGAGCATCCACGGCAGCCGGGAGAGCGTATCGCCCAGCTCCTCTTCGACGCTTTGCAGTTTCCGCATCTCTTCCTCATGCATCCGGGTGTCTGTGACGTTCGGATGGATCCATTTCAGCCAGAACCGGTCATAAACATCGAACAGATAACCTTGCTGCCCCGTTTCCGTCAGCATCTGCCGGCGCAGGTAGTTCAGCGTCTTGGTCACGCGCGGCCACTGATCCGGCTCGGCGGCCAGATCGATCCCCTCGCCCAGCAGCTGCAGCATGCCTCCCCGCAGTTCATCCGCGGCCACCTGCACGTGGTACCCCAAAAATGCCGGAGACCGTCCGCCCGGCACAATGGGCTTGATCAGCTTGATCAGCATATACAGCCTGGCATGGAGCCGATATAGCTGCTCTAAGGCTGGAGTCAGGTCCGGCTTGACGGCGTTGATCGCATGAATGGCGTTCCGGGCATAGTGCGAGTTCTGGCTCGTAAATTCCAGCGGAGTGATGCACAGCTTGAAGAAGGCGTGCCATTCGGAGAGGCTCATTTCCACCAAATGGGCCGCTTTCTCCCTTAAAGCATCCGCCGCACTTCCCCGCTGCACAGGCTCGAGGTCTTCTTCAGCTTCCGTCTCCGGCAGATAGTGCTGCAACCTGACGGTCGTGTGCGCATTGACAATCGCATGCACGGACCGGCCCTGCCGGCTGACATACTCCAGGAGGGCGGCGATGGAATGCTTGCATCGTTCCCCGACCGGGCAGCTGCAGCGGCTGTCCTGAACCGACTCGGGATTCAGGTGGACACGGTAAGCCTCCCCGCCCTTCACCACGGCCTCAATTTCGCCATCCCCGCCGATCGACAGTTCCGCCACCCGGCCCTGCTTATAATATTGAAATCCGCGTTTGATCGTCAGGTCGTTATAATACTCCGCAACGCTGCGGATCAACTCTTGCCACTGTATATCGTTTAAAGTTTGGTTCACACTCATGATTGTTCATCGTCTCCTGAGAGAGCGTTAGGAAAAAGCGTGAGGAACCCCCACGCTTTCCCTACAGCAGTTCGTTTCTTTTTTTCAAATACCGGTACAGCACGAAGCTGACCGCCGAGCAGATCAGGGCGCATAAGCCGATAAACGAATATCCGGCCTGCAGTCCCCGGACCAGGCCTTCAGGGGTGCCGGCACCAAAGATATGCTTTACCCCGCTCGTGATGGCGCCGATCAGATAATTGCCGATCACGCTGCCGACCCCCATCAGGGTGACGGTGAAGGTGATGGCCGTATCGCTTCCTTTCACGTAACGCTTGGCGATGACCGCCATGACGGTCGGATAAATCGGAGCAATGCCGATGCCTGCGGCCGCAAACAGGAACGCGCCCCCTTCCCCGCTGACAATGGCGGCGAACGTGCACAGCCCCGAGAAGCCGGAGAGGATCATCAGCGACAGAATAAAGCCGATCCGGTCCGTTACCGGGCCTAGGAAAAGGCGTGCCAGTGAGAAACAAAGGAAAAAGATCGAGAGCATGCCCGAAGCTGCCGTCTGGTCCCAGTGATAGCTTTTCTCCAGAAAATTCACCAGCCAGCTGCCCACGGCCATTTCCGAAATGACTCCGAAGGTCAGCAGCAGCACAATCATCCACAAGGCCCGGTCCTTGGTCAGCATCCACAGCGAGATCCGGTCCTCCTGGACGGTATCGTCGCCCGGAAACCGGCCGAGCAGCGCCGGGATCATCGGAATCACTGCCAGCGCGAGCATCACCATATACATCTCACGCCAGCCGAGCGTTAAGCCCATGATCGAAACGGACATTAAACCTGAGGCGATCATCGGCGCCACGATCGAACTGAGCCCGTAGAAAAAGTGCGACAAGTTCATCATCGTCCCGGTATTGCGCACGAAAATCCGCGCTCCCAGAATCGCCAGGCCGATTTCCAGCATGCCGTTGCCGATGTACATGAAAAAATAGGACGCCGAAAATAGAGGGTATGTTCGCGACAATAAGATGAAGACGCCCGAGAGAACCATCGATCCGAACGAGATCATGCTGACCCATTTGATCCCGATCTTGCGGGTAATATACCCTGTGAAGGAACAGGCCAGCAGATACCCGAGCGAATTGAGCGAGAGCAGGGTTCCAAGCTGCTGCTCGTCGAGTCCGAAATCCGCCTGGATGCGGGGAATCGCCGGACCCTTGATATTTTCCGAAAACCCAAAAATGATGAACCCGATAAAAACGGTCGCCAGCTGCAGCATATAGTTGCGGCCGGCCGGCTTGGCCGTTTTCACGTCGTTCAATTCCGCCTGTGTCTGCAATGATAAATCTCCTTAATCATAAAGTGAATGAACGTTTTATAGCATTAAACCCATTTGGGGTAGGCATTCTCCAAATTCGCTCTGGACACCAGCCCCTTCTGCAGCATCGGGTGCGGCACGATCCGGTTATACGTTCTGATTTTGTCGTTAACCGCTTCGAGTTCGGCCCGAAGCTCGTGATCCGAGCCGGGATTGTCAGCCAGACGCTTCAAATCCGCGGCGATTTCCTTCCGCAGCTCGGCCCAAGGAGGCTGATAATTGTTTTTCTTCAAAATGCTGCTGAACACATCTTCGTCGTCGATCTTATGCGGCTTGCCTTTGCCTGGCAAATCGTCAAACCCGCCCCGCTTCGCAAAATCGTCAATAGCCGATTCCACCAGCCCGTACCGCGTGGACATGTTCTGGTAACGGTCTTCCGCTTCGGCCTTTTCGTCTTGATCTTTGGCTTCTTTGTTCTGATCTTCCCGTTCCACCCCAGTCACCTCTCCTTATGCCAGGATCGCCGATCCGTTATTTGGAGCCTATCGCATTTCGTATAACCCCATTGTAGCATACCCCGGTCTTCCCTCTGCATGTCGTATTTCGAAAAGGCCGCAAATGATCATCAGAGCTTTATAAATTCTTGATAATTGCCCCTTACCATAACATTAACAACCAACAAGAGAGGAAGTTATTCATGAAAATAACATCTATTCGCTCCGCGGCGGCATTCAGCATAACCGTGCTGCTGCTTACCCTGCTGGCCAATCTGTCCGGAGGCATGAATCTCGTCGCCATCAGCCAGCTTGCTCCAATGATCACCGTGCTGCTGATGCTGATCTTTGTATCCGGAAGGAAAGATTCTCTACGTTCGTCGGGGCTCGGCACGTTTGGCGGTCTCCGCTGGTATTTTGCCGCTATCTTGTCCATCGTCCCGATTGGAATCGGGTTTCTTGCCGCGTGGGCTTTCGGGATCGTCCAACTGCCGTCGGCCGAATTCCTGAGCCAAGGCACCGCTCGCTTCACCGTTTCCGAATATGCCTGGTATATCACCAAAAGCTCCTGGGCTCCTCAGATGCTGATCAGCATGCTGATCTTTTCCTTCGGAGAGGAAATCGGCTGGCGCGGCTACCTGCAGCCCAAGCTGACGGAGGCTTACAGCATTCGAAAGTCCATTCTGATCACCGCCGCCGTGTGGGCCTGCTTCCACTATCCTTTTTATTTAAACCAATACAATACGGACGGGAATGTGTGGATCAACCTGGTGCTGTTTACTGTCATGATCTTTCCGTTATCCGTGTTTATGGGCTGGGTCCGCTGGCGCAGCCGCAGTATCTGGCCGGTCGTTCTCATTCATATGGTCATCAATTTGTCGCGGAGCTGGCTGGAGCAGCTGTTCTTCGATAAAGCTTCGGGCTGGTCTTACGTGGCCGGGGAGAGCGGGGTCATCACCATTGCGGTATGGGCGGCCTGCGCGGCTGTAATCTGGATCAAGCTTGGAAAAAGCACCCGAGCTAAAAAAGCATCCGGTGAGCTGTCCGAGGTTAACGCGGGGTCATGCGGAGGTTAACGCGGAGCAAAGCGGGACCCTTTTTGCTGAAATTTTTGTTGCGCTATAAGGAACTTGAGTCTCCGAAGCCAATACTTTCTTATACCTTTAAAAAAACAACCGTCCTTTTTCGGACGGTTGTTTTCAGTATTAAACTGGCTTTTTCATCTTAAAAATCAAGCCTTTACCTCCCGGCGCTTCCCCGCCTTTGCCCGGTACATGCGCCAGCCCGTCAGGGCGGCGGCCACCAGGCAGATGCAGGCTGACGTGCTGAACACCGCGTGCATGCCGCTTAAGAAAATGTCGGGATGACCCGGCACCAGCCCGGTCACCCGCCGGCCGGCGCGGAGGCTCATGACATGGAACAAAATGGTCGTTGCGACAGTGATGCCGACGACCATGCCCACGTTCCGCACCAAGGAGTTGACGCTCCCGGCTGAGCCGAGCTGCGTGCGCGGCACTTGGGACATGACGAGCGAGTTGTTCGGCGACTGGAACAGGCCGCTGCCGATGCCGAGCATGGCAATCCACAGCCCGACGAGCACGAGGCTGCTTCCTTCATGCAGCCAGGCCAAGCCGAATTGGGCGATCACCATCACGACCAGGCCGGCAAAGGTGAGAAGCTCCGAGCCGATTTTGTCCGACAAAGCGCCGCTCACTGGCGCCACGATGACCATGCAGATCGGGAAGAGCATGAGCAGAAATCCCGCGGCAAACGGCGACAGATTCAGCATGTTCTGGGCATAAAACGGCGCGATGATGTTGAAGCAGAAATTGGCCGTAAAGACGAGAAAGCCGCACAGAATGCTGATGGAGAAGAGCGGATTTTTAAACAATGACAGATCCAGCAGCGCGTCCTTGCGAACCGCTTCGGTGCGAAGGAAGATGACCAACGCCACCAGCGCGACGGCAAGAGCGAGCAGAATCCAGACGTTGCCGTATCCGGCCTGCTGGCCAAGCAGCAGTCCTGCGAACAAGGTGATGATAAATACCGCGAACAGCGAGCTTCCCGGCACGTCGATCTTGGCCTTGACCCGGATCAAATCCGCCGGCAGCACCTTCCATCCCATGATGATCGCGATCAAACCGATCGGTACGTTAACCCAGAAAATGTACTCCCATCCAAGCGATGAAATGATGATGCCGCCTAATGATGGCCCGGCAATGCTCCCGAGAGAAACGAACGTGCCGATCAGCCCCAGCGCTCTCCCCCGCTCTTTCGCCGGAAAAATATCGGTCAGAATCCCCTGGCTATTCGCCATGGTCATCGAGGCTCCCAGCGCCTGAATGACCCGGGAGACGATCAGGAACGGCAGCGTTGTGCTGAACCCGCACAGCAGTGATCCGATAATGAAGATGATCGTGCCGATTTTAAAAATACGGATCTTGCCTGCGATATCCCCCAGTTTTCCAAAGAAAAGAATGACTGCGCAGATCGCCATCAGGTACCCCGTCGTCACCCATTCGATCTGGGCGATCGGCAGTCCCATCTGTTTGGACAGCACCGGTAGGGCGATGTTGACGATGCTTCCGTCCAGTGTGGACATAAATGTAAATAAATTCAGAACAATGAGGATGATCCAGCGCTTCTTCTGGATATTCGCATCCTCTTGGTACGTCCGCTGTATTGAACTCATGTGGTACCTCCTGCTCCTGTTCATCATCATTAGTTGCGCGCGCAACTAATTGGCAGTAACAGTGTACCTTATATTAGTTGCGCTTGCAACCATTTTGAGATAAAATATTTGCTGAACTTGAGTTTATCGTTACCGTTGTCCCTCCACTTCATGATGAAAGAAGGTGCCGATGTAATGCCGAACAAAGAACCGATTGGCAAGCTGATTTCGTACATCCATCGCCAGAACCAGAAAAGGCTCGCCAAGGAACTGGCTCCTTACGGCATCGGCGGCGGCGGACAGCACAGCTTCCTGAAGGCCATCCTGCATCAACCGGGAATTACGCAGGAACAGCTGACCCAGCAGTTGAAATTCGACAAGGCCACCACGGCCCGTTCCATTAAACAGCTGGAGGCGTCTGGTTATATCGAGCGCAAGCCGGACCCGGATGACCGGCGTTCCCAGCTGCTGTATCCCACCTCCAAAGCCAAGGAAGTACAGCCTCAGCTGCATGCGATCCTGGATGAATCCAGCCGGACTCTAGCCCGGTATCTGACCCCGGAAGAGCATAATCAGCTGATCTCGCTGCTGCACAAAGTCAGCTTGGCCCAAAAAGATGAATAAAGTAAAGGAGCCCCACGGGTATCGTGGAGCTCCTTTTTGATGATAAGAGAAGGAATCAGCTTCGAGAACTTGCTTCCTTATATCGCAAGCAATGCCTCGGCTAATTCCGGTATTACGAATGCTGCGACTGGACCAGGTGCAGCCGGCTGTATATGCCGCCGGCGGCAATCAGCTCCTGGTGTATGCCTTCCTCGGCAATACCCTGTTCATTCACGACCATAATGCGGTCCGCGTTGCGGATCGTCGTCAGCCGGTGAGCGATGACAAGCGTCGTGCGCCCCTGCGACAGCTCGGTCAGCGCCTGCTGAATGGCGGCTTCCGTCTCGGTGTCGAGCGCCGACGTTGCCTCGTCCAGGATAAGGATCGGCGGGTTCTTCAGGAACATCCGGGCGATCGATAAGCGCTGCTTTTGTCCGCCCGACAGCTTCACACCCCGCTCGCCGATCACCGTATCCATGCCCTCAGGCATGGAGCGGATCACTGCGGCCAGCGATGCGCGCTCCGCCGCCTTCCAAATTTCCTCATCGGTGGCATTCAAATTGCCGTATGCGATATTTTCCTTCACTGTGCCGGAGAACAGGAACACGTCCTGCTGCACGATGCCGATATGCCGCCGCAGCGAATCCAGCTTGATGTCCCGGATATCGATGCCGTCGATCGTAATCCGTCCCCCATCCAGCTCGTAGAATCGCGGCAGCAGGCTGCAGATCGTCGTTTTCCCCGCTCCGGAAGGACCGACGAACGCGACGGTCTCCCCCGCCCGGATCGACAGATCGATGTTGTTCAGGATCGGTTTGGCCGGATCATAACCGAAGGTGACGCCTTCGTAACGGATATTGCCTACAACCCGATCCAGTTCCACTGCATCCGGAGCGTCCGCAATATCTGGCTCGGTATCCATAATTTCCAAATACCGCCGAAAGCCCGCGATGCCTTTAGGGTAGCTTTCGATGACAGCATTGATCTTTTCGATCGGGCGGAAAAAGACGTTGGACAGCAGCAGGAACGCCATGAACTCGCCCAGCTCGATCCGTCCGCTGAGGAAAAACCAGGCGCCGCACAGCATTACGAACACGGTGACGAGCCGCATCATCATGTAGGTGACCGACATGCTTTTCGCCATCGTCTTATAAGCCATCAGCTTGGTCTGGCGGAAGTTCTGGTTGTCGACGTCAAACAGCTTCTTCTCATGCTCCTCATTGGCAAAGGACTGCACGACGCGGATTCCGCCGACATTGTCCTCGATCCGGGCGTTGAAATTCCCCACGTTCCCGAACAGCCGCCGGTACGTGGTCGTCATTCGGCCGCCGAAGAAGATGATCACCCAGGCCATGACCGGAATAATGATGAAGGTCAGCAGTGCCAGCTCCATGTTAATGGAAGCCATCAGCGCAAAGGAGCCGATCAGCGTCATAATTGCAATAAAGACATCCTCCGGCCCATGGTGGGCCACCTCGCCGACGTCGTTCAGATCATTGGTGATCCGCCCGACCAAATGCCCGGTTTTATGATTGTCGAAGAAACGGAAGGAGAGCTTTTGGATGTGATCGAACAGCTTTTTACGCATATCCGTTTCAATGTTGATGCCCAGCATATGACCCCAATAAGTTACGATATACTGCAGCACCATATTGAGCCCGTAAATGGCCAGCAGCGCCAGACAGGCGAAGACGATGATCGCCCAGTCCTTGCTGGGCAGCAGGTTATCGATAAAATGGCTGACGGCCAGCGGAAAGGCCAGCTCCAGCAGCCCGGCGAACACCGCGCACACGAAATCAAGGATAAACAGCCCCTTGTACGGCTTGTAGTACGCGAAAAACCTTCGAATCATGGATGTATCACACTTCCTTGTTGTAATTTTACGGCTTGTGGGCCAGGATATTGATCAGTTTCCCAAAAGGATCCCGTACATAGAAACGGCGCACGCCCCACGGCTCATCCGCCGGACCGTATTCGATCTGAAAGCCCGCCTGCTTCATGCGGTTCAGAGCTTCGTCGACGTCATCCACTTCAATGGACAGGTCCGGCACCGAGGTACCCGAGCCCCCTTCCGATGCGACGCTGACCTGAACATCCATACGGGCATCGGTCCCATAGGTAGCGATCCATCCGTGGTCCATCCACTTCTCCAAACCGAGCACGTCCTCATAAAAAGTACGGGCGGCCGCCAGATCCTCCGTATGAATGTTCGTGACAATCCGTTTTACTTTCATCTCCATCCTCCTTGTTCCTTTTACTTCCAAGTAACTATTCGACACTGGTCGGGGACCCCCTCCCTGTATGCCGAATTTCTTCTGTTCTGACCCACATCCGTCAGCATTCTGTCTCATGCTTCGTTTAAATCTGACACCTTTATCGAGATTTATGTAAATACTGACACAATTTTACCTTCCGCTGATGCTCGGATAACATGATGCCAACACTTCTCCCCCATCATAAAGAGGACAACATGCATTTTTCCAAGACCAGAGGGGGAGAACAACGACAATGATGAAAAAAACGATTCTGCTGGGCACGGCCCTGCTGCTTTCAGCTGCGCCGCTGTCGGCAGTCATGGCCAGCGCAGCTGCACCTGCGGGCAAAGCGCCCGCCTCCGGCATTCAAGCCAACGCCAAGCAGGGCAGCTTTACCGGGGCTGCCGTGGATCGGGCCAAAGACGGTACGCTGACGCTGCACTGGCAGACCACCGCCAATCTGGGACCGGTTAAAGTTTACTGGAGCCAGAGTCCGGACAGCGGCTGGAAGGAGCTCGCCCGCACCTACGCCTCGTTTGGTGGACTGCGAACGAAGGACCCGAATCCGGGCAGCCGCGTTTACTTTAAAGTGAGGGCGGCGAGCGGCGCCGTCATCACAACCGCCGAGCGCCTGCTGCCGCTCCAAGGCGCCACCAACTTCCGCGATCTCGGCGGCTACAAAACGGCGGACGGCAAAACGGTCAAATGGGGCAAGCTGTTCCGCTCGGATGAACTCGCCGGCCTGACGGCAAGCGACATCGCCTATTTGCAGAAGAGCGGCCTGAAGACGATCGTGGACTATCGCGCGGACGATGAAGTGAAATCCAAGCCCGATCCGGTGGTTCCCGGCGCTGCCTATGTCCGCAACCCGGTCTTCGGCCAATCCGGCAGCGGCACCGACATCATGAGCTTCATGGCGAGCGGCGAATTCGACAAAATGGGCAAGCCCGGCGACGTGCTGACCGCCGCCAACCGCGACATGGTCGACTCCCCTTCGGCTTACGTGAAATTGTTCGATATGATGCTGGATCCGGCATCCGCAGCGCTCGTACAGCACTGCACCGCGGGCAAAGACCGCACCGGCCTCGGATCGGCCTTGATGCTGCTTGCGCTCGGCGTTCCGAAGGAAACCGTAGTGCAGGATTTCCTGCTCAGCAACAAGTACCGCGAAGCGTACAACAAGGCGGCTGTGGACGCCATGGTGAAGCAGTTTAATCTGACGGACGAGAATGCGATCGAAGTCATCACAGCGTTAATGGACGTCCGCCCGGAATATATCAACGCTGCTATCGACGAAATGGCCAAGAAATACGGCTCGATCCAGGGCTTCCTGGAAAAAGGCTTGGGGCTAAGCAAAGACGAGCAGGCGAAGCTGAAGCGGATGTATCTCGAATAGTCGCCTATCCCGGTTCTCCGGATACGAACATAAAGACGACCTGTATGGATGAAGCCATACAGGTCGTTCTTTTTATAGAGATAAGAATGTATAAGCTTCCCCTATCATCCCCGACATATTTTGTCCAATGGTGGCGTATGGTGCTGAACCTTCGTCGATTCGTTGAGACGGACAAACCGGAATCACGTATAATGGAGATAACTGGAATAAAGATGGAGGTTGAACGATGGGTTTGTTTTCTTTTATTAAAGGCCAATTTATCGAGGTTATTGAATGGACGGACAACACCAATGAAATCGTGCACCAGTTTCCGGTCTACGACAAAGCGATCAAAATGGGTGCGAGGCTGACGGTGCGGGAATCGCAGGCCGCGATTTTTCTGAACGAGGGCCAGATCGCCGATGTATTCGGCCCAGGCACTTATACCTTAAGCACGCAGAACATGCCGGTTCTGACGGCGTTAAAGTCATGGAAATATGCATTCAATTCGCCGTTTAAGGCGGATGTGTATTTTGTAAACACGCGTAACTTCACGGACCAAAAATGGGGAACGACCAACCCCATCATGATGCGGGATCCTGAATTTCGGAGCCATCCGGATGCGGGGATTCGGCAGCTACGCGTTCCGCGTGCAAGACCCGGCATTGTTTCTTAAGGAAATCTTCGGGACCCAGTCCTCGTTCGGTTCGGATCAAATCGGCGGTTATCTCAAGTCGGTGATCGTGTCCGGTGTGAGCGACCTGATTGGCGAGGCCAAAATTCCGATCATGGATATTGCGGTGCAGTACGACGAGCTGAGCTCCGCCCTCCGGACCAAGCTGGAGCCGATTTTCAACGCTATGGGTCTGTCCCTGTCGGGATTTTTTATCGAAAACATCTCCTTACCGGAAGAAGTCGAAAAAATGATCGACCGGAAATCATCCATGAACATTGCCGGCAATCTCGATCAGTACATGAAGTTTCAGGCCGCCGAATCGCTTCGCGATGCAGCCAACAATCCCGACAGCGGGCTTGCAGGCGCCGGGGCAAGCCTCGGGGCGGGCATGGCCATGGGGCAGATGTTCAATCAAGCGATGAAGCCCTCAGCGGATGCGGTGGAGCCCCAGCCTGCCGCACCTGCCCATCCGGCGTCCCCCGTTGATACCGAGCCCTGCGCCCAATGCGGACACGAGCTCAAAGCCTCCGAGAAATTTTGCCCGGAATGCGGTACGCCGCGGCCGGAGAAAAAATTTTGCACAGAGTGTGGGGGCAGCTTGAGCAGCACGATGAAGTTCTGTCCGAGCTGCGGCAATAAAGTGTAGAGGAGAGCGCTTATGTCCGTCGAAGCACCGATCCGCTTCCCCTGCTCGGGCTGCGGGGCGCAAATGATTTTTGATACCGAAACCCAGCAGATGAAATGCACGTATTGCGGAAGCCTGGCTCCCATTGAACAGCCCCGTTATCCGTCCGAGCCCACCGAATATGAGCTGGATTTTGCGGATGAACAAGATCAGGCCTTGAAAGACTGGGGGACCGAGCAGCAGGCGGTCCAATGCGAGAACTGCGGGGCCCAGATGCTCCTGCCTGCCGCGCAGACGGCGGCTCTATGCGCATTTTGCGGCTCCCCCAAGGTCCTGCCCCAAGGGGATCCGGACAGCATACGGCCCGAATCCATCATCCCTTTTCACATCTCGATGGATGAGGCGAACGCCCTGTTCCTGAAGTGGAAGAAGAAAAAATGGTTCGTGCCGGGCGCCTTCAAAAAGCAGCAAACCCGCTCGACGGTTTCCGGCATTTATGTCCCCTTCTGGACCTTTGATGCCCAGACCGATTCCGATTATTCGGCAGAGGTAGGTACCTATCATTACCGAACTGAGACGCGTACCCGGACTGTTGACGGGAAAACAGAGACGTACGAGGAGCAGGTTCGGTACACCGTGTGGCACTGGACTTCCGGCTCTTACGAGCGATTTTTCAACGATGTGCTTGTTCCTGCTTCCAAACAACACAACACCCGCCTGATGGAGCAGTTTGACGATTTCAGCCTGGAGGACCTTCGACCATACAAGCCTGAATATTTAAGCGGTTTTGTGGCGGAAAGGTATACCGTGCCCCTGCGTGAGGGTTGGAGCGACGCGGTATCCCGGATGGACGACAGCCTGGAAGATTCGATACGCCGGCAAATCGGCGGGGACGAACTGCGCAACCTCAGCATCGATACCCAATACTCCGAGCGGACCTACAAGCATATTCTGCTGCCGCTTTGGAATGCCTCTTACACGTATAAAGAGAAAACTTATCGGTATATGGTCAACGGGGAGACGGGCAGCATCAGCGGCAAGGTCCCGCGCAGCGGATGGAAAATTACGTTCTTCACCCTTTTCTGCGTGCTTGTGGTCGCCGCCACTATTTTGTATTTTTATCAATCCTAAATGTGCCTGTTGGTCGGATTCATAACACTCGCAAATCATAAAATAGAATAAAAAAAGAGTTCAGCCTGGTTGCTGAGCTCTTTTTTTAGTTTCTCCGCGGCTTACGTCACATGTTCGAGCTTGCCTGGTTCTCGGTTGATCCCTGGATGTACCGCTCTCCCCACTCGCACATCACATCGATGACCGGCCGGAGTGATTGGCCCAGCTCGCTCAATTCGTAAACGACTTTCGGCGGGACCTGGTTGTATACCGTCCGGATGATAACCCCATCCTCCTCCAACTCTCTAAGCTGCTGAGTCAGCATTTTTTGCGTGATGCCCGGGGTCAACTTTTTCAGCTCGCTCGTTCGTTTCGCTCCATAGGTTAAATGGCATAAAATGAGCGTTTTCCATTTTCCCCCGATGACTTCCAGGGTCGCTTCTATAGGTATATTAAAAGCTTGTGGCATACTTGTTTTCATGGCACTTTTTCCCCCGATCAAAATAGGTACTTTTTGGTTCCTATATTACCTTTTGGTGAAAATGACACAAAAAAGTGCGTACTTCTGTTCCTCGATTATATGATACATAATCTCCTTGTGCCAATAAGGAAATCGGCAGACCCGATCGAGCCGGTTCCGGAATGGATGATTATTCATAATGAGGAGGACTTATCGAATGAAGGCAAATGGTCAAACGTCTCAAAGTTCCGGCAAGCTTTCCTGGGGCTTATTGTTCGTTTTGTGCGGCGCAATTTTTCTGGAAGGGATCGACGTGTCGATGATGGGCGTGGCTCTGCCCTCGATCCGTGCTGAACTGGGCATGTCCACCGGTTCGCTGCAATGGGTAGTCAGCGCCTATGTACTGGGGTATGGCGGCTTCATGCTGCTGGGAGGCCGGGCAGCCGACCTGTTCGGGCGCAGAAAAATGTTTCTGCTATGGCTCACCGTTTTCTTTGCTTTCTCCGGGCTAGGCGGATTATCGACCGAAGGCTGGATGCTGATCACCGCCCGGTTTGTTACAGGCATTAGCGCAGCATTCATGACTCCGGCCGGCTTATCCATCATCACGACAAGCTTTGCGGAGGGGACTGCACGTAACAAGGCATTGCTCGTTTATGCCGGGACAGCGGCCGCCGGGTTTTCTCTTGGTCTTGTGGTCGGCGGCATCTTAAGTGAGATCAGCTGGCGGTGGGTTTTCTTTGGTCCGGTTCTATTGGCGTTTGTGATTCTTCTAGCCGCGATTCGCCTCATACCGGCCTCTGGTCGGCCGGAGGCCTCCTCCAGAGGCTTCGATCTGGCCGGAGCAGTCAGCGTCACGGCGGCCATGCTGCTTCTGGTTTACGGTGTCGTGGAATCCTCCAACCTGGGCTGGAGCTGGACCGCCGGAATCCTGGCCTGCAGTGCCCTGCTTTTCGGTCTCTTCGCAACGATTGAACGACGCTCGGCTTCCCCCTTGGTACGCCTTGGCATATTTTCTGCCAGCTCACTCGTACGGGCAAACCTGGGTGCCATGTTGTTTGCCGGCTCTTTTTTCGGGTTCCAGTTCGTGACGGTGCTCTACCTCCAAGAACTGCGCGGCTGGTCATCTCTTGAAACGGGTCTTGCCTTGCTCGCCGTCGGTGTCGATTCCATACTCGCACCTACGCTGACCCCCAAGCTGGTAAACCGTTTCGGCAATATTCCGGTGATTTTCGGCGGGTTCTGCCTCGCTGCATTAGCCTACGCCCTTTTTCTTCCCATCGGTTTGGACTGGACCTATGCAACGATGTTCCCGACGATGATCCTGACGGGCCTCGCCTTTTCGCTGACTTACGGACCTTTAACCATCGCCGCCACGGACGGAATAGCGGAAGAAGAGCAGGGGCTCGCCAGCGGGCTATTGAATACCTCCTTCCAGTTTGGCGCCGCACTTGGTTTGGCGGTCGTGACCGCTGTACAGATCAGCACTACAGGTCTCGACAAATCCCCCCAAGCGATGCTCGATGGCTACCGCACAGCGATGATGGTTCCGATTGCCGCTTCCCTTCTCGGGATTGGCATCACCGCCCTCGGCCTTCGTAAACGCTCAGCAGAAAAGTATGTAAACAGCTAAAATAAAGGTCCGCCCTGCATCGCAGGACGGACCTCTCATTTATCGATCGTTCAAAGCTTTTATTCAACTATAAGTTTAGCTTTCATATTGGCGTGGCCTGAGCCGCACATTGTGTTACAGAAGAGTTCATACGTCCCAGCCTCATTTATTGCCACAACCTCGGAATCACCGGAGCGCAGTTCTTTAATTCCAAGGCCTTTAAATGCAACACTATGGACGCCGGATTCCGGATCTAAGGTTAACTTAACGGCTTCTCCTTTTTTAATTCGATACTCCGCCTTATCAAACTTCCAGTTCGTTGCCTTGATTACGACTTCATTCGCTACTGTTTTTGACTCTTCACTAGGCGCTGATTGAACCATTTCATTTTTACTAGCTCCACATGCGGTAAGCAATATGACATACGCAACAATAATAACGGAAACCCAGGTTATACGAAACATGCTACCCCCTCCTTGTGATAGTAACAGCTTAAATCCTCCCACTCGTATCTATCAATAAGCCTTTGTCAATATCTGTCATGGGGATTTCTTATATCTGCGGGGAATTCAGCTTCTTCACCTCTTCTTACACTGACTTCTAAAAAGATATAAACGATAACTATGTCAAATATAGATAGACCGATATTGATCAAAATACAAAATGGATAATAAGATGTTTCTAATGTACTAATTTTACATATTGGGGGTATTTAAATTGGAAATCAAGCATGGCCAATTAACGACAAGTTGGGGAGCCCCGGTTGGAGATAACCAGAATTCTATGACTGCCGGCTCTCGAGGTCCAACGCTCATTCAAGATGTCCATCTTCTTGAAAAGCTGGCCCATTTCAATCGTGAACGTGTCCCTGAGCGAGTTGTTCATGCCAAAGGTGCCGGTGCGCACGGATATTTTGAAGTAACCCACGATGTGTCCTCATATACCAAAGCCGACTTTTTATCCGAGGTTGGTAAACGCACGCCCTTGTTCATCCGCTTCTCGACGGTTGCAGGCGAACTTGGCTCTGCAGATACCGTGCGTGACCCTCGTGGATTTGCCGTCAAGTTTTACACCGCAGAAGGGAACTATGACTTAGTAGGAAATAACACGCCTGTCTTCTTCATAAGAGATGCCATTAAATTCCCGGATTTCATCCATACTCAGAAACGGCATCCTCAAACCCACCTTAAAAATCCAAACGCAGTATGGGATTTCTGGTCATTGTCTCCCGAGTCCTTACATCAAGTATCCATCTTGATGTCTGATCGCGGTATCCCTGCTACTTTACGTCATATGCATGGTTATGGAAGCCATACGTTTAAGTGGGTCAATGCAGATGGACAAGGAGTTTGGGTAAAATATCATTTCAAAACAGAACAGGGTGTTAAAAATCTGGATGTCGAACTAGCTGCTAAACTGGCCGGCGAAAATCCGGATTATCACATTGAGGATTTGTTTCATGCTATAGAAAAGGGAGACTTCCCCGCGTGGAAGTTGTATGTTCAAATCATGCCGCTTGAAGATGCAAATACTTATCGATTCGATCCATTCGATGTCACAAAAGTGTGGTCGCAAAAAGACTACCCTCTTATCGAGGTTGGACGTATGGTCCTCGATCGTAATCCGCAGAATTATTTCGCTGAAGTCGAACAAGCAACTTTCTCTCCTGGAGCCTTAGTACCCGGTATTGAAGCTTCTCCGGATAAGATGCTTCAAGGCCGTTTATTCGCCTATGCCGATGCACACCGCTATCGGGTTGGAACAAATCATAACACGCTTCCTATTAATAAACCCGTTATCGAAGTGAATAATAACCAGCGTGACGGTCAAATGCGTTATGATCGCAACGGAGGAAGTTCAATGTATTATGAACCGAATAGTTACAACGGGGTGACTGAATCTGCAGCATACAAGACAGCTACGTTTGAGGTATCCAGTTCAGCCGACAGTGTCCCTTATGACCATCATGACCATTACACTCAACCTGGTGACTTGTATCGGTTACTTAGTGCAGAAGAACGCGGGCGCTTGGTAAATAATATTGTGAATGCCATGAAACCGGTTGAAAAGGATGAAATAAAACTTCGTCAAATCGCCCATTTTTATAAAGCCGATCCTGAATGGGGAAACGCGGTTGCTACGGGGCTTGGTTTAAGAGATATGGAGACTTTATCCTATTAAACAAAAAGCAGTTATCACAGCTAATCATAGCCTGTGTAACTGCTCTTTTTACGTTATCAAATGTTATGCGAAGGGAAATGCTCTTTGTACCAATTGGCTGCTTCGTCGATTTCGGTGAAAGTTAACTGATGACCTGCATGTTCCCAGTGGACTTCGACGGAAGCACCTGCGCCTTCCAATCGTGCTAGCAATTCTTCGGTCTCAGACGCAGGGGAGATAAAATCATTCGTTCCAGCACCAATAAATATGGGTGTTTGCGATAAATCAGGGAGTAATACACCGCGACGAGGAACCATGGGATGGAATAATATCGCGCCTTTTAATGAGTTCTTGCAATGGAACATTAGGCTTCCTGCAATATTTGCTCCATTAGAATAACCGATCGCCACTACATTCTGGCGGTCGAACTCATATCGGTTCGCTGCTTGATCGATAAATCCGTTCAGTTCTTCAGTTCGAAATAAAAGGTCCTCCTCATCAAAGACGCCCTCAGCCAACCTCCTGAAAAATCTGGGCTTTCCATTCTCCTGCACCTCTCCCCGAACACTAAGGACATTCGAGACCGAAGAGATTCGACGAGCAACCGGCAATAAATCGTATTCCGTTCCACCCGTACCGTGCAATAAGAGAAATGTCACCGAACTTGATTTTGAACCTTTCCGATATAAGTGTTTCATTGCTTGATTGACTCCAATTCGCGCACTTGAATAGGGGGCAGGTTCTTTTCAATTTCAGCACGGCTGTCTTCAAACCATGACGGCAACATTAATACCTCGCCCAGATGATCCTCAGGCTCATCATTTGCGAAACCTGGCGGATCTGTCGCAATTTCAAACAAAATGCCGCCTTGTTCACGAAAATAGATCGCATGAAAATACTGTCGGTCAATAATCGGTGTAGGCTGTAAACCGCTGCTTTCCACATGGCTTCTCCAGGCATCATGGTCTTCAAAATCCTTGGCTCGCCACGCGATATGGTGAACGGTGCCGCTACCTGGGATCCCCCATTCCATGGGCTCCGCATTCACATCAATGAGGTTGCCGATGTCCCCTTCAGCCTTATAGCGAATAAAGTCGCCATCCTGCCCTACCCTTTCAAGACCTAAAACGTCCTCAAGTACCTGCATGGTCTTGGTGGATGCTACGCTGTATAGCACGGCGCCCCCAAATCCTTTGATCGCCTTATCCGCCGGGATACCTCCGAATGACCATGTATTGAGCGCTCCGTCTTCCCGTTCAACAATTTCTAACTGCAGACCGTCAAGATCTAAAAATTTGATATAGTTTTCAGAAAAACGGGTGCTTTCCGTGAAGGAAATTTCGAACGCCGTGAGGCGTGCTTTCCAAAAATCAATTGCGCCTATGGGTACTACGTACGTTGTTGTACCTACTTGTCCTCCTCCTATGCGACCCTTGCGGGAAAGTTCGTGCGGGAAGAACGTCATTATCGTTCCGGGGCTGCCTTTTTCATTGCCGAAGTACAAATGGTATACCTCGGGTGCGTCAAAGTTAATTGTTTTTTTCACAAGACGAAGACCTAGAACTCCAGCATAAAAATCTACATTTCTCTGCGCGTCCTTCACCAAACAAGTAATATGATGGATGCCTGCCGTTTTCTTTATGATATTCCCCATCCTTCCCAGACTCCTTCTGTTAGTTTTTTTCGATCCTGCTAATAATTGAAAAGTACTCCTGATTCAAATCATAGAGAAAAGAGCAGCAGCGAACCATTCCATTATTTCTATACTTGCATAGCGAATTCACTATATCTTTTGTACGAAAAACCTATATTGCAAAAGGCGAGGATTTTCCCAGGCTGTTACGATAATTATAAGAAAAAGCTATATGAGACATAGAAATATCGATATTGATCGTGCGAACATCCGTTTATACGATTGTGTTACATATCTGGTTCTTGGAATTCAATATCTATAGAACTCCTTGACTGGAGAATGAATCTCGTAAAATACAAAGGAGAGTTTGGATGGGAGTACGTTTTTTAAAAATGGCTGTTATTTATATTGTTCTCGGTATTGGCATTGGAATCTACATGGGTGCAACATTGAATTTTGCACTGACTAGCGTTCATGCCCACACCAACCTTTTCGGATGGGCAACTTTAGCCCTTTGCGGATTTACTTATCTGCGTTTTCCCAAAGCCGCAGCGTCCCGTCTGGCTCATTGGCACTTCTGGTTGCAGGGCACAGGTTTGCCAATCATGCTGATCTCGCTGTGCTTTATTGCAAACGGCTATGATCAAGAATGGTTATCAACGATTAAACGTATAGGTGAATCCGTTGCCGGAAGCGGCATTCTTGTTTTTGCTGTCAACGTGTTTTTAAATGTGAAGGAAACCAATGTAGCTGTAACAAAAGGGACGCCTGCAGAAGAAAGGGGAATCACGATTGATTAATCCAGCAAAGCAAGCGGCACCACGTTATAACCTTACGACCCTGATTCTATTCTGGTGCTCATTAATTGTCGTCTCATCCCTATATTTAACGATCCCCTTGTTTCCCTTATTTGAGGACGTATTCCAGATTTCATCTTCCAAAGCAGCTTGGGCAGGAAGCGCCTTTTCATTTGCTTTTGCCGGCGGAGGACTCCTGTTCGGGGGGCTTTCCGACCGCTACGGACGGAAAAGAATGATGATATCCGGATTATGCTTGCTCGCGGTATCAACCCCTTTTATTGGAACGGTCCATGAGTTTCAGTGGCTTATTGTGCTAAGGGTTATCCAAGGATTGGCAGCATCCATGTTTCCTCCTTCTGTGTTAGCCTACGCAATAGAGATGTTCCCAACGAAAAAAAGGGTAACGATCCTCGGATTTATAAGCACCGCCTTTTTGATGGCCAGTATCGTTGGACAGATCTATAGCAGCACCGTCGTATTGGAACTAAGCTGGAGATATGTATTTTACATCCTTGGCATCGTGTATTTTATTTCGTTTTTTCTGATTACCTTATGCATACCCAAAGATATCATCCAGAAGCCGGAGGGCAATTTCTTTTCTCCGTTAAAGCGCATTGGCGGTATTTTCAAGAAAAAAAGCCTGCCCTTCTGTTACATCATTTCCTCAACTCTCTTTATTGCACTTGTCGGTTTTTTCTCTACGCTTGGAAGTTATCTAAGCAGCGCTCCCTTCAGTCTGAGCCACCAGGAAATCTTATGGGTTCGCGCAGCCGGTATCATCGGCATGCTCGTTTCCCCGTTTGATGGAAGGCTCGTTGCTAGGTTTGGCGTAAAAAATGTACTATGTTGCGGTCTGATCTTGGCCGGTATTGGCCTAGGTCTTGTAGGCGTCTGGGAGAACCTTGCGTTTTTAATCTTGGCGAGTATTGTTTTTGCAGCTGGCATAGCTATGGCTCTTCCCGCCTTGTTGTCTCTAATAGGCACTTTAGCTGGAGAGTTAAGAGCTAGCGCTCTTTCCTTCCACATGTTTATGCTATTTATCGGAGCCTCACTTGGCCCCATCGTCTCGGTTTATCTGACCGGCATCAAAGGTCATGTGTTCACTTTCGAGGTGTTGGCCGGATTACTGCTGCTAAGCACGATTGTCCCATTCTTCATTCGCTTAGAGAAAAAGGAAACCACCACCACCCCAATCAATCCGCCCAATCAAACTAACGTTGAGCATTATCATTAGGAAGATGACTCCTGTTTTGATTGGGGCCGCTGATAAAATCTTCTAAATAAAAAGGTACAGTCCCCCATTTTCAATGAGGGGACTGTACCTTTTGTCTGACCTAGGATCGCCTTAGATTTATTCACTTTTAGAAGACAAAGCAATCCAAGTCGCAGAAACCGCTGCCGTGATGATGGTTACACTTATGATGAAGATGGACCTGTTTAGGCGTATGGGCACCTGATCCACCACCTCCATATTCCGGACCCTTGTAATAGCCGCCAAAGAAATTATGCGGAGACCAGTCTGGGCTGGCTTTGGGAGCTGGAGGCGACAAAGACTGAAATTCGCTGGTACCGTAGACAATCTTACCACCTACGACTGTAAAGACAGATTCAATTTTTTTAATTGCTTCTTCCGAGACATGAAAGAAATTATCGGAAAGGATCGTAAAATCAGCATATTGACCCGGTTTGATCTGCCCTTTCACATCTTCTTCCTTTGAAAACCATGCATTACCCGTCGTATACATCCGAAGCGCTTGGTGTCTCTCTACACGATTAGAAGCAGGATACAGGCTTAATCCTCCCAGTGTTTTGCCCGTCACTAGCCAATATAAGGCCACCCAAGGATTATAGCTTGCTACTCTGGTGGCATCCGTTCCCACACCAACGCGCAATCCGGACTTCATCATCTTGGTTATCGGAGGAGCATTCTCCGCTGCTTTTGCCCCATATCTTTCGACAAAATATTCCCCCTGGAAAGCCATTCGGCTTTGAACCGCGATCGAACCTCCTAATTCGACGACCCGCTCCAAATCCTTCTCATGAATCGTTTCGGCATGATCTAGAATCCAGCGTAAGTCCTTGAACGGCACCTCTTTGTTTACTCTTTCAAACACATCAAGAAAACGTGTTATGGATTCTCCATAAGTGGCATGAAGACGAAACGGCCAACGTTGTTGAACGAGATGTTGGGTAACTTCGAAGAGCTCATCTACCAGTACAGCAGGAAGCTCCGGACGAGGCTCAACAAAATCCTCAAAGTCTGCTGCGCTGTAAACAAGCATTTCACCTGCACCGTTATGACGATAATAAGAACTGCCCGTGTACGGCTGCGATGAAGCGGTCCATGCTTTAAAATCGTTTAATTCATTCTTGGGATGCTGAGTGAATAAATTATACGCCGTGCGAACCGTAATTTCTCCACGTCTATCCAGTTCCTCAAACACCTGATAGTCATCGGGATAGTTCTGAAAGCCCCCTCCAGCGTCGATAACGCTTGTCACTCCAAATCGATTCAATTCCCTCATAAAGAGTCGGGTTGAATTCATTTGGTCCTCATATGAAAGCTTTGGCCCTTTAGCTAAGGTAGCGTACAAAATCGTTGCATTAGGCCTGGCGATGAGCATTCCTGTTGGATTACCCCGGCTGTCCCTTTGGATTTCTCCGCCTGGCGGATTAGGCGTATCCTTCGTATACCCTATTACTCGTAAGGCAGCTTTGTTCAAAAAAGCTTGACGATAAAGATTAAGGATAAAAACGGGGGTTTCCGGAGCAATTCGATTGATTTCATCCAGAGTTGGCATCCGGCGTTCGATGAATTGGAACTCCGTCCATCCGCCTACAACACGGACCCAATGAGGTGCTGGCGTACGATCAACCTGCTTTTTCAGCATCCGCAATGCATCCGCTACCGATGGCACCCCATCCCAGCGAAGTTCGAGGTTATAGTTGAGACCGCCTCGAATGAGATGAATATGCGAATCGTTCAAGCCCGGTATCAACATTCGTTTGTTGGCGTTGACAACCTGCGTGGAGGATCCGACATATTTCATGATTTCGGCATCATCACCCACAGCCAGGAACTGGCCGTCCTTAACGGCAACTGCCGATGCGGTAGGATTTACATCGTCCATCGTTACGATGCTGGCATTGTGAATGACTAGACTGGCCTCAACATCTATCGTTTTTCTAGACATGATTCCGCTCTCCTTTTAGATTGCATTATTTGTGGTTTAGCCATTGCTGGATCCAGGGGATCAGCCGCTGGCCTACAAACATACCTGCGAGACCGAGCAGTCCCAAAAAAGGCGGTGCTGGCGACGGGATCTTAAGCGATTGAAAAACAACGCCAATGACAATACCTGCGGCAAGGGCTAAGGCCATAGAACCTATAGAACCTGTGCTCATAGTCAATACCTCCTTTAATACGAATTGTGATGTTCTTGCTAGACTGCCTTTATTCATAAGTCTAAAAGTCGACATTTTCACTAACAATATGGCTTTTTCTATAACAGCCATAGGAATTGCTTATGTATATTCTTTATAGAACTTTCGAAGTATATAGGATTTTCCTATGAAAAATATAGAAAACTGTAGATTGTTTGCACATTGGTATTTCCATAGACTGAATACATGCAGCATTCCAATGTCTCGGGCCCTGCTGCAACCAATATCTAGGAGGTAGGATCCTCGTATGTTTAATGACAAGACTGATTTACTTACGGCTGAAAACTCTGCAATTATTCTTATTGATCATCAGCCTCAAATGATCTTTGGAGTTCAAAGCGCGGATCGTCAAACCATCATTAACAACACGGTTGGATTGGCCAAAACCGGGAAAGTCTTTAATGTGCCCACCATTCTTACAACGGTGGCTGCAGAATCATTCTCAGGCCCGATTCATCCGCAAATTCAAGAGGTATTTCCAGATCAGGTACCGATCGACCGTACAACAATGAACTCTTGGGAAGATGAAAACCTGGTACAAGCCGTGAAGAAAACAGGCCGCAAAAAGCTGGTGATGGCAGCGCTCTGGACGGAGGTTTGCCTTGCCTTTCCTGTTATTGGAGCTATTAAAGACGGATACGAAGTATACATCGTAACGGATGCTTCAGGCGGGACGACTACGGAAGCGCATAACATGGCCGTTCAACGCATGATCCAAGCAGGAGCCATCCCGGTTACCTGGGTTTCTGTTATGCTTGAGTACCAACGCGATTGGGCTCGCCAGGAAACCTATGACGCCGTGATGTCGATTGCTAAGGAGCACACCGGTGCTTATGGCGCGGGTATTGTTTATGCCCAAACGATGTTTGGCGGCCACGAGGGCGGAAGCCAAAATTAATAACTATCAATAAAAATCAGAGGAGAATGAAACATGCCAAAATTATTAGTCGGAGAAGAAAATGGGCACCCCATTCAGTTGAATTTTGAGGATGTTGGCACAGGCAAACCTGTCATTTTGATTCATGGTTGGCCACTGAGCGGACGCTCTTGGGAGAATCAAGTTCCAGCGCTCATCAATGCAGGTTACCGCGTGATTACCTATGACCGCCGTGGATTCGGGCAATCCTCCCAACCGTGGAACGGATATGACTATGATACGTTTGCAGCGGATCTTCATAAGCTAATCGAACAGCTGGACCTTAAGGATGTAACGCTGGTCGGATTCTCGATGGGTGGCGGAGAGGTAGCCCGTTACATCGGTACATACGGAACAAGCCGTGTCAAAAAAGCCGTGCTGGCCGCTGCGGTTCCACCGTTCTTTTACAAATCTGCCGAGCATCCGGAAGGTGGTCTGGATGAAGCCACGATTCAAGGCTTCCTAGACGGTTTGAAAAAAGACCGTGTCGCCTTCCTTGACGACTTCACTCACAATTTCTTTAAAGCAGGGGATCGAACCGATCTGGTTAGCGAGTCTTTCCGCCATTACAACCTTGAAATTGCTTCTTCTGCTTCGCCAAAGGGGACGCTGGATTGTGTTGAGGCTTTCGGTCGGACGGATTTCCGGGGCGATTTGGCAAAATTTAATATCCCATTGCTTGTCATCCATGGGGATTCCGATGCAATTGTGTCGCTTGAAGTCAGCGGTCAACTTTCCCACGAAGCGGTTCCAGGTAGTCAACTCGTCGTCATCGAAGGTGGACCTCATGGTCTAAACGCGACTCACCCTGAAGAATTCAATACAGCTTTAATTAACTTTCTGAATGCTAAATGATTGAAAGGTGTGAACTGTGACCCATGAGAGGATGCTTTTTCACAAAAAAAATGACCCTCTTATGGGTCATTTGTGTTTTAGTCTTTTCTCATCACTCGGTTTCAAACCGTCTCCTCTGGCTTCGAAATTCCAGCGCTGTGATGCCTTCGGTATCCTTGAATATTCTCGTAAAATGCTTCACATTTTCGAATCCAACCTGATCGCTGATTTCGTACACCTTCAAATCGGAGTGCACCAGAAGTTCCTTCGCCTTATCCAGCCTTAACCGGCGAACATAGTTCGAGAAGCTCTCACCGGTAAATTCTTGGAAGGCTTGGCTGAAATACGAGTAATTGAGTGAGAAATGGTTGGACACCACCGCCATGTTTAAATTGTCTGCATAATGCGTCTGCAAGTAGGTGAGTACTTTTTGTATCGTATTTTGTTCCGTTGGCACCTGCTCTTTCCGATCTTGGATGAACCGATCCAGACGATCAAGAAGCTGTTCGACAGATTTGTAATAATCTTCAAATCGGTCGAAATTTCCGATGTGACCAACAGGAGCGTACTTCATTAATAGACCGAATACCTTAAGCCCGTAGATGCGGAACAACTTATCGAACAGCTCCTCGTTCAGCAGCTGACTAATACGTTCCAGATATCCGATTTCACTGCTGCTAATGATACGAACATCGAGGATTTGATCCAGAAGTTGTTTGATTTCATCCCCGCGTCCCATTCCAAGGAGATTCAATATTCGTTGAATCAACTCCATAGGGACGACATACCGCTCATTGCGATCACTTATGCCGGTGTAATCCAGCACATCGAGATCTGGAAGCAGAATCCCGTATTTCATAGTTTGCTTCGCCTGACTGTATGCCCACCTTATCTGCTCAATCCCTTGAACGGAATCACTAATCGCAATTCGCAGCTGTGTCTCATACTCACTTAACCCCCACTGTTCCGCCAACCGGTAGAACATACCAGGATCGCTTGCTATCATAATCGTTCCGCCTTTTCCATCACGCGTCAGCATCCAATTCATATGCCCTTGTAACAGCTCAGCGATTTGATTCCTGAAAGAAGCTGCATCCGTACTGCTTGCCTGTGATCTTCCACCACGTTGCGTAACCAAGCCCAGTGTATATCCTGCATCCAACCAGCTTAAGCCGGCCTGATTCAGCTTGTTCGGTGTGATCGCATCATCCACATCCTTCTGGGTTAAATGCAGGGTAACCAGCTCGGCAGCAAAAAGGCTGGCATCTTCGCCCGCCTTGTCTGCTCGCTCTTCTCTTTTCTTTATATCCAGCATTAATCGTTCCAGGACGGCGAACAGCTCCTCCCGAATCACAGGCTTTACGAGATAATCCTTTACGGCAAAGCGGATCCCTTTCTGCGCGTATACGAAGTCATTATAGCCAGACAGCAATACAACCTCGGGTTTAACCGGATGGTCTTGCAGTTGGTCAAGCAGTTCGATCCCATCCATAATGGGCATTCGGATATCTGTAAACATAATATCCGCAGGCTCCTGGCGCAGCAGCTCCAGCGCCTCTTCTCCATTCTCGGCAAATCGATAATTAAACAGATCAGGGAACTGCCTCTCAATGACTGATTGCAAGCCCCTCCGAATGATCTTCTCGTCGTCGACGATCAGCAAGCTAATCATAGATGTCCTATCCCCCTCCCATGACCCGGTACGGCAAAGTCATGATTATGCGTGTATAGCTTCCTTCCTGACTTTCGATCCGAATCCCATATTCCACCCCATAGCTCATCACTAAACGTTGGTCCACATTACGCAGACCGATTCCATTACCGTCCTCGTTCTCCTTACGAACGAATAATTGCCGGACCTCCTGATAAGCATGCTCTTCCATTCGCAACATTTGATTCAACAAGCCCAGCGTTTCATACGGTATACCGCGGCCGCTATCCGTAATCTCTATGACACAAGCTTGATCACGTCGGACGGCAGAGATCGTAATGAGAAGATTTCCGTCCTTGGAATGCATGCGGCTCATCCCATGCTTGATTGCATTCTCGACTACGGGCTGCAGCGACATTTTAAGCGATTCCTGCTTGAGGCATTCCGGTTCAATAGACAATTGGAGATCGAGTCTACCATCATAACGGATGTTCATGACGGATACATAATGCTGGACCTGCTGGATCTCATCGCTGAGCATCACGTGATCCTGCCTCCATTCCATCGAATACCGCATCATACCGCCTAACGAGGTCATGATGTCCGATATAAGATACTGCCCTTCAATCTCCGCCAGCATCTTGACGTTCTCCAGCGTATTGTAGAGGAAATGGGAATCGATCTGGTTCTTCAGCGCCCGAAGCTCAGCTTCTTTGCCTGCCGCCTGCCGAGCTGCCTGGTCTTGAATGAGCTCGTTAATTTTCAGAATGAGCTTGCGGTAATGAAAGCCCAGCTCTCCTACCTCATCGGTACCGGTAATCGGCGGCAGCTTGACGTTGAAGTTGCCATTTCTAACCTGCTGCATCGATTCTCTTAGCGCCTTAAGCCTGCGCAAAATGATCGCTTGCATCGAGTAAGACAGCAGCACGAGAAATGCCGCCAGTAATGAAACGAGCACGATATAACGAACCTTCGAGTGGTTAATGCCTTCCATGGTTTCCTCAAGGCTAGCCATATTGACCAGATGTACGTCAATCGATGGGATGTAGCTCTGTAAAGCCAAGTAGGAATGTCCATTAACCTTGAACCGCACCGTCTCGTAATCCGTATTGCTCGTCAGCTTTATGCTGCTTATCAATTCCTCCGCGCCGTGCTGCTTGAACACGGACGAATCCTTTAAGCTGAAAACTTGTCCATTCCTTGCGACTACGATCAGCTGGGAGTTTTTATCCTGTACGCTGCTGAACGTTTGGGAGAAGAAATCGGATAACTGCATCGATATCTCTAGAATCCCGTTATGGGTAGCGTTGTCCGGATACTTGAATTCCTGTAAGTACGTCATGAAGGGCTCGTTCGGCATTTGTTCGGAGGGCATACCGGTGAGGCCGACGTTCTCCTGTATCTCCCACCAGGGTAAGCCGCCTTGCTTCATCACGTCATCATGCCAAGGCTTGCTCTGAATACGCGACTCCTGCAGGATAACCGGCCAAATCTCATTCACATATCGGTTATCCGTGAATAGACGGACATTCGCGATCCGCGGATTGTTAAACAGAAAATATTGAAAGCTGTTGACCACGTCCTTCTTTATATGAAGAACTTGCGCCGTATCCTGAAATTGTTCGATTTGCAGATAATTATTCATTTCCCGATTGGATAACGCAAGCTGACCGGTCCATCCCATCAGCTCTACGTTATTCTCAATGTTGATCTTCTCTACTTCCAGCACATTCTTATTGTTCTCCAACAATTCCTTCATTGCCTTGGCGGACTCTTCATTAAGCGTATACCAAGAGAATAAAACAACCGGTATAAAGATAACGAACACAAATGACAGAATCAGTTTGACTTGAAGCGAAAGGTTAAACGTAAATGTACGTATCCCCAATAACCAACGAATTGCCGCAAATCCCATCCCCTATTTTCACATCCTGCTGCTTCCTCTATTGAACTACGGATTGAGTGACGACTTCAGCTTCTGTACATTTCGTTCATAGGCCGCCTGGCGGCTTGCTGCGATGGCTTCATACTCGGGATCCTCGGTAGTGACTTTCATGAATTCGGCGAACAGTCGGTCGAATTCGGCATCCGACTTCGACATCAGCAGCTTCGGCAGCGTCTCCGCCCAGAGCCGCGTATTTTTGCCTACCGCAATACCTTCCTTCGTTGTCGGGTCCGGGTCCAGGTTTTCGAACTCGCTTGTGCTAACCGTCTTGCCCCTCGTCCAATCGGCAATTTGTTTGGAAGGCTCGGCATCCATCCCCGTCATCCATGCTAGATTCATGTTCGTATCCATTAGCATCCAGTACATATAAGAACCGCCATATTTGCTATCGAACGCTTGGCGGTCGGTATTAAGCAGCTGCATGACCTCCGGCAGGAACTGATCTTTGCCGTCAATCGTATCGTAGGTGACGCCCTTCTCTCCTAAGAACAGGTCCTTGTTTCCCTCTTCGCTGAGCAAATAGCTGAGGAAGGCAATGGCCCTCTTCTTATCTTTGACATTCTTCGAGATGAGCGTCACGGTCCAACCGGAGATGCCGTTTCCTGCAAGGGTTGGCGCATCATGCGCATCGTTCGCCGGACCGTCAATCGCGATATAGACCTTATTCGGGTCCTTTTGATACAGCGCCTGGTTAATCTCTGAAAAATCGGACCACTGATACAGCATGGCAAAATAACGCCCTTGCGATATTTTTTCGTCCTTTTCCACTCGTTTCTCATCAAGAAAGACATCTGTCGGCATCAGTCCGTCCTCATTCGCTTGGCGAAACATCTTCAGCCATTTCAAATAGGTCGGGTCGCTTCGACGGTCGTACAATTTGCCGTTTTTCTGCTTCGGAATGGCTAGAAAGTTCTGAAGATAGTCTTCCAGCGAATAGTTGCCGGTTTCCGTAAATTCATGAAGGCCAATCGGAATGAGCGGCTTGCCGTCTACTTCCGGAAACTTTTCCTTCGCAGCCTTCAGTGCGCCGAGAAACCCTTCCGGCGTGCTCATATCCGGCTCCCCGAGGGCTTCATACATGTCTTTCCGAACAACAAAGGTCTGATTAGACGTAAAAAGCTTCCCGTATTTTTGATAATCCGCAGGGGATGAAGATGCATTCGGGTAGCTGTACACATTCCCGTCAGCCTGTGTGTACCAGTTAAGCTTCTCTGGGTCAGCGACTTTTAAAAAATAAGGATCGTATTGTTCCGCCAGCTCATTTAATGGAAGCACCATATCTCCATTTATCATCTTCTGCACGGAATCCTCGTACGAGCCTAGCGTGATAAAGTCAGGGAGCGACCTTGCTGACATCATCGTGTTGAGCTTCTCCCCGGCGTCTCCAGCAGGCACGATAAAGTTCAAACTGACACCCGTCTTCTTCGTTATATAATCGGAAACTACGTTGCCCCCCCACTTACCGGTGAACCAATCGAAATTGATATACCAGTCAAACGTTATTGGTGTCGTGTCCAGCTTCCAGGCGGGCTCATTTGGAGATAGCTTCGTTTGAGAAGCATCTGCCTTTTTAAGATTGGCGTTGAAAATCGTATCATCAGCAGTACCATTGCTCGATGTGTCAGTGTTCCCAGAACAAGACGCCAAAGTCCAACACATCATCAGAGCCAGTAACAGCATTGCTGATTTACGCATTTTGTCCATTCAAAATTCCCCTTCGGCCGTTAATATCCCATTATTTAATATATTTCCACAAAAACAGACAATTGCCGTTCAGAATCCTTAATTTATTGCTAGTATAAAGGTTATAGCAGGCAAAGGAAAGAGTCTAACATGATACGCAGGGTTACTATATTTGGGATATTTCCTAATGCCGACTAACGCGAATAAGCGAGCAAGACAGGAAATATTCCTTCGTCTAGGCTCGCATTCGTTAGTTATGATGTTTTAGTTCCCCTATCTACGATTCCAGAAAAAAATCGATACATTTCTGAACAGAAGGATTATGGTGATGATACTTTTTAAAAATAAGCTTAATCTCACGTACAGGCGTTGGATCTACGAAACGAATCATTTTCAGATGCTGGCCAGAAAATGTTTCAATTGATGAAGCAGGCAAAATAGCTACCCCCAACTTTTGCAGTACCATAGAAAGAAGAATAGCCGTCGAAGTGGACTCAAAATTCGATTGTAAAGATTTGGTGATTTTCTCGCTGAATGTATGAAGTTGCTCGATTAAACTTTTATCCCCAACAAATAAGGAAGATTCTAAACTTTCTAGCTCTTGAAAAGATATAAAGGTTCGATCTGCCCATGGATGATCCGCATAAACGACTAATGCTTGTTCTTCTTTATAAAGGTGCATCGCATGAATTTCTTTGTTTGGATCATATTTGTCGGCAATGCCAATATCGATACTACGATTCAATAATTGCCGTGATGTATTTTCTGTACTGGCAAATTTTATTGTAATGTCAGGATACTGTTCATGGAATTTCAAAAAACGGGGCATTAAATAATAAAAGTCAACGGACGAAATGCCTATCGAAATTTTTTTTGCCAGAGCATAGCGTAACTCGTAAGTTTCTTTCTTCGATTCTTCAATAAGCCTCATTACGGAAAGAGCTTTTTTGTAAAGTATTTCTCCGTCAGCTGTGATCTTTACCCCTCTGCCAACCCTCTGAAACAAAGGGGTTCCAACTTCTACCTCTAGAAAGCGGATCTGTTGACTTAAAGTAGGTTGAGAAATCATTAACACTTCTGCAGCCTTAGTAAAGCTTCCTTCTTTGCAGATTTGAATGAAACATTCTAATTGCCTGAACATGGAAGACTCACCTCAACCTCTCTTACATATGAATCCATCTCTTGAATGAATAGACGTGCCATGGGCCTCATCGTAACGGAATTAAGATATACAAGAGATATATCCCAACGAGGTATATGGCCTTCTAATTTGACAATACGCAAAGAATCGTCCCTGAGGCTCTCAAGCAAAGATATAGGTATAATAGCTGCTCCAAGTCCATGACGAACCCAGTGAATCAATACTGAAGTGGAGGACGTTTCTATGCTCGACTTCAAGGCAAACCCACAAGAGAAACAATACATATCAAGTAATGATTTGTTTTGTTCTCGGAACATGATCGAGTTCATTTGCTTCAAAGATCGAAAAGGAATCGAAGATTTAATAGCCAAAGGATGTTCTGAGTGAATCAATAGTGCCATTTCTTGTCTATACAAATGAGTCGAAATGAGCGAAGTATCCAAAACTGGATATGCAGTGATCCCAATGTCCACCCTTTGCTCCAAAACCTTATTTTCGACATCCTCTGCATCGATAATTTTCAATAAAATATTCGGGTACTTTTGATGAAATTTCATGAAGTAAGGAGCAAGATATTCAAGTTCAGCAGGACAACATCCAATAGAAATGGTTTCTCTAGATTTGTTGATTCGGCCAACAATTTCATTTCGCGCTTCTTCAAGAAGATTCATAATCGCATTGCCCTTATTCAAGAGAATTTTTCCCGCTTCCGTTACCTCAACTCCTCTACTTACCCGATCGAACAATTGAATATTATACTCATCTTCCAAAACCCGAATTTGCTGACTTAGTGTAGGCTGAGTCACACCTAATTCTTCTTTAGCTTTGGTTAAACTTCCAGATTTGCAAACTTGAATAAAATATTCTAGCTGACGCAATTCCACAATGCATCCCCCCTTTTGTTAATTTGTTCTTCAGTTTCTTAACCTGGCGATTTTCCAGACACCATCCTTGCTGATCAGTACTATTACTTATTGCTTACCATATGAAGTGCTCATCCGCTGGTGGTAATGAGAGTGATCGTGGTAATTGCTGAACTTCTCTGTAATAAACATTATATGAAGGAAACTATCATGTAATATATCCGCTACATTTCAGGTGAAGGTTACTAGATTTTAGGGTTGGTCCGTCGGGGGAACACAGGGAGGTATAATAAGATCTAAGGTTGGGCGTAAGCCCAGTTTAGGGCTCTTAAGAGGATCATTTGTGTCAATGGCATACAATTTCATTCGAAAGCGATAAAAGCCCCCTGAGAGGTAACTTAAGCCCTGAGATAGCCTCCGAAACACAGTGTTTTTAACTTTTATATCCTTGATTTCCTTGAAACAACAAAGGAGCCCAGTTTACTAATCTGGGCTCCTTTGTTAAGAAGTTACAACCAATATCATCCCGTTACTTTTAGTACCTTTGTTGACCATAGCACAAAAGCTACGCCCGAATCGGCCGCTCTTGGACCTTGAACTTAAATCAGCAAAATCTTATATAGCGAGCTGTCCCGCTCCTCAAAAACAACTAATGGCTTCGCCCCCAACCAGGGACGAAGCCATTAACTTTGCTTTGTTCAGCTATATTCTTAAAATGTCGAGACACCAACTCTATTGCCAAAACACTGGTGTAAAGGCTCCAACAATAATGTCTAGCACTAACTTTAATGTCACCAGATAGAAGTTGTCGGTCGTCGTGTTGTCGTCGTCGTCGACAATTCCTTTATTCCCCTTATTCCACCGTTACGCTTTTCGCCAAATTCCGCGGCTTGTCGACGTCGTTACCTCTGGCAAGCGATGCGTAGTAGGACAGCAGCTGCAGCGGCACAACCGACAGGGCAGGCGTCAGCAGCGGCAGCGTCTTCGGAATCGCAAACGCCTGGTCTACTGACTTCAGCAGACCTGCGACATTTTCTTCATGGGTAATCGCCATGATGTCCGCGCCGCGTGCGTTCACTTCCTTGATGTTGCTGACCGTTTTCTCCAGAACGGCTTCCTGGGTTGCCAGGGCAATGACCGGAATGCCTTCCTCGATCAGCGCCAGCGTACCGTGCTTCAGTTCACCCGCAGCGTACGCTTCGGAGTGAATATAAGAGATTTCTTTCAATTTCAGCGAACCTTCCTGCGCAACCGCGTAGTCCAGTCCGCGACCGATAAAGAATAAGTGCTCATGCTTGGAAATATGCTCTGCGTATGCTTTAATGGCATCCGGCTTGGCCAGCATGCTTTCCACCTGCTCCGGCAGAGCCTGCATAGCAGCTACGATCTGAGCCACCGCTTCCGGCGTCTGCGTGCCGCGAACCTCGGCGAGGTACAGCGCCAGCAGATAGAACGCGATCAGCTGCGACGTATACGCCTTAGTGGATGCTACGGCAATTTCCGGGCCGGCCAGCGTCACGATGACGTCGTCGGCGTCACGGGCGATCGAGCTGCCCACCACGTTGGTGATGGCCAGTACGTGTGCGCCGTTTGCTTTGGCTTCACGCATCGCCGCGAGCGTATCCGCCGTTTCACCGGATTGGCTGACGACGATGACCAGCGTTTCCGGCGTTACGATTGGAGAGCGGTAACGGTATTCCGACGCTACGTCCGTCTCTACCGGAATGCGTACCAGCGATTCAATCGCGCTGCGTCCCACGAGACCTGCATGGTATGCTGTACCGCAGGCAATGATTTGAATGTTGCGGATATTTTTGATCTGATCGGCCGTCAGCTTCAGCTCCGGCAGAACTACCTTTTTACCCGACTCGTCGATCCGTCCGCGCATCGTGTCGCGATAAGCTTTCGGCTGCTCGTGGATCTCTTTCAGCATGAAATGCTCAAAGCCGCCTTTTTCCGCAGTCACTGCATCCCAGTCGACATGAATCATTTCCCGAGAAATAAAATTCCCCTCAATGGTCATCAATTCGACAGAATCCTGCGTCAATACGGCCATCTCACCGTCATTCAAAATATATACTTTACGCGTATATTGAAGAATTGCCGGAATATCCGATCCGATGAAGTTCTCTCCTTCGCCAATCCCGATAATCAGCGGGCTTGCTTGACGCACAGCCACGAGTTTATCCGGTTCGTACTCGGTCAATACACCGAGGGCAAAGGCGCCGCGCATATAACCGATGGCCTTCTGAACCGCTTTGACGATATCGCCGTCGTATTCGCGGGCAATCAGGTGGGAAATCACCTCCGTATCGGTCTCCGACACGAAATGATGTCCCTGGCTGATCAGCTCATCCTTCAGCTCCAGATAATTTTCGACAATGCCGTTATGCACGACCGAAAATTTATGACTGTTGTCCGTATGCGGATGAGAGTTCACGTCCGATGGCTTGCCATGAGTAGCCCAGCGCGTATGCCCGATGCCGGCACTTCCTACCAGCGGTGTCCCTTCCAGCTTGGACTCCAGATTGGCCAAACGGCCTTGCGCCTTGGCAATTTGCAATCCCTGGTTGGTGAACACGGCAATACCCGCAGAATCGTACCCGCGGTACTCCAGCTTCTTCAGACCCTCGATCAATACCGCTTGCGTATCCTTATTACCAATATATCCGACAATACCACACATAGTTAATATCCTCCGTTCACTTCTTCGAATTGGGTTTTAGAAGAGTACGGGAGCATAAAGGTGCGGCATAGCTCAGGAATGTACAGGAAAACGAACATTGTATTCAGTTATACAAGGTGCATTCACGAATGTACATCCTAGCATCGCCGCATCTCTTATGCGCTTGCCCGCACACTCATGAAAAATGATCACTATTTTCTAACACCCACTGGAAACGTTGTGTGAACGGTCGCCCGTTCATTTTCCGTTTCGAGTTTACGGCTGTGGTGTATCACCGGGAGGTCCCCGCCGAACATTTCGAACACCTCCACCTCGTCAACTTGAGGCTGCCGTGAATCCGAAGCGTCGTGCTCCTTCAGATTCTTCCCCGCGCAAGCTCAAGTTCTGGCGCTATTGTTGCTAACCTCACGACCCTCGCTTTCTGTTTCGTAATGACATTTACTAATTATATTCATGTCATCTCCGTTTTGCAATCGGGCTGATAGCCCCAAATCGGAGTCCCCGTTATATACCCTGTAAAAAAGCCGATGAAACCGCAATTCTAGTCTCACCGGCCTATGGCATTTATGCTTTATTTTATAGAAAAAACCAACATTTACCTGCTATACTAGTTCCCGTTTCACCACATCGACGATTTGGGAGACATACTGATCCAGGTCCTCCTTATTAGGACCTTCAGCCATGACGCGGATCAGCGATTCCGTGCCGGAAGGACGAACCAGTACCCGGCCGTTATCCCCAAGGATCCCCTCAACGGCTTGAATAGCATCCTTAATGGCCGCATTGCCTTCATACTTGCTCTTGTCCTCTACCCGTACGTTTACCAACACCTGAGGGTACTTGCGCATCATCGTTCTCAGTTCGCTCAGCTTCTTGCCCGAAGCCTGGATCGTATCCACCAGCTGGATCGCGGTCAGAATGCCGTCACCGGTCGTATTGTAGTCCAGGAAAATAACATGCCCGGACTGCTCTCCGCCCAAGTTATAGCCGCCTTTACGCATTTCCTCCATCACATAACGGTCGCCGACAGCCGTCTTGGCCGTTTTCAGCGCCAGCTTCTCGGTCGCTTTATAAAAACCGATGTTGCTCATGACGGTCGATACGATGGTGCCGTTGTTCAGCTTACCCTGCTTGTTCATAGCGTCGCCGCAAATACAGAGGATGAAATCGCCGTCAACTTCCTCGCCCTGATCGTCAATCGCGATCAGACGGTCCGCATCGCCATCGAAGGCAAGACCCAGGTCTGCCTTAGCCTTCAGCACTTCTTCTCTCAGCTTTTCCGGGTGGGTGGATCCGCAGTGGTCATTGATGTTCAACCCATTTGGCTCGGTGCCGATCGTAACCACCTCTGCGCCGAGCTCCTCAAACAGCTTAGGAGCCAGCTCGTAAGCGGCGCCGTTGGCACAGTCGAGTACGATCTTCAGCCCGTCAAAGCTGTGGGAAATCGTCGTTTTCAAATACTCCAAATATTTATATTTCGATTCATTATCGACAATAACATTGCCCAGATCTTTGCCAATCGGACGCGGAAGCGTATCTTCGGCTGCGTCCATCAGCTCTTCGATTTTCAGTTCGGTCTCGTCGGACAGCTTGAAGCCGTCCCCGCCGAAGAACTTAATGCCGTTATCTTCGACCGGATTGTGGGAAGCCGAAATCATAACGCCGGCGTCCGCCTTTAATAACCGTGTAATATACGCCACCGCTGGTGTAGATACAACCCCTACACGGATAACATGCGCCCCGATGGACAGCAGACCCGCGACCAGTGCCGATTCCAGCATAACTCCCGAAATCCGAGTATCCATTCCAATGACAACCGTAGGTTTCTCCACGTCCCCGGTCAACACATAACCGCCGCAGCGTCCAATGCTGTAAGCCATTTCGGCCGTCAGTTCTTTATTGGCAACACCGCGTACTCCATCAGTCCCAAAATATTTCCCCATAATTGATCTCCTTTTTGAGTGCATCTCTAGTTACTATATGTGTTCGTTCAGATCAGGGTGAGCCGGTATCTGTCTGTGGCTCCTGCCCTTCCGGCGGCGTGGTGTCACCCGCCGTTCCATTGTTGTCTGTCTCATCCACGTTCGTCGAATCCGTCTCGGACCCTGAATTGCCGCCTGTTCCTTTACTGCTGTTGTCGGTCGTTCCCTTGCTGTTATCTTCAGGCTTCGAGTCCGGCTGGGTCGACGTTGCCGCAGCATTATCCTTGATCTCTATGGTCGCCGTTAGCGCATTTCCCTGATCCACCCGCGAAACATAGCGCGGGAGGACCACCTGCAGGTTCACCTGATGCGTACCGGGCTTCAGGTTACCAACGCTGGCGATGAGCTGAATGTCATCCTTTGTCAGGCTGTTCAGCAGTCCAGGGGCGCCGCTCAGCTTAAGCGACATGGTGCCGCTTGCCGGGCTCTTGATCGCGGCCTGCACGTCAGAGCCGGCCCCGCTGATCTTAATCGGAATGTCGTCAATCACCCGCTGGGAGTTGGACACCGTGGTGATTTCAACCTCCATAGAGCTCGGCTCGATTTTCTCAAAACCCTGCGGCGGCGTCAAGTCCACAGGAAGTACCATTGTTCCCGCTTCCTTGATCTGCCCCAAATCCACATCGACGTCATTATAGGACTTTATTCCCGCAAGCGCATCTTGAGAACCGTACAGCTTCACGGTAGTCACGCTTGGCTGAGCCTTGGAAATCACGAGGCCGTCAGGCAGTTGGCCGGAATAGTGCAGTTCGATTGGCACCTCTTTGTATGGCGGCGTAATCGGTACGACCACGGAGATGGTTGACGGCTCAATTATCGCCCCCTCAATTTCCTTCCCCTGCTTGTCCAACGCGGTCAGCTTCACCCGCTTTTCCTTAATCGTCGCGTCTTCGCCATCAATGGATACCGATCCTTGAATCTTATCGACCCTTTTCAGGTCGCTTTCAGGCAGCGTAACAGACACCGTAGCCGGTTCCATCGTAATGCTGCCCATCTGATAACCGGCTGCCGGCTCCCCGCTCGTCACGATCGATACCGGGAAAGACGATGTATCCCTCTTTTCAATATTGACAGTCACGGTTGACGGCTGAACGTTGACCACCTCAATGCCCGAAGGAACGTCTACGGTAAGCGGCAGTGTGCTGGTGCCTACTTTGGCTTTGCTCAGGTCCAGCCTTACTTTATAATCTTCCGAGTACATCGAGAGCAGGTCCGACTTTTTTCCTTTGACCTCAAGCTGAACCTGATCCGTGTCCATGGCGCTCAGGATATACTTCTTCTCATCCAGTCCAAAAGCCTGTACCTTCACATTATCAATGATCCGTGAATCAATTTTAGCGGTAGGCGTAGGCGTCACATCGTTCAAATGAACCATGCTCCAGAGCAAAATACTTACGGCAAGCGCCAGCACTTTCGAAATATTGTTGTTATTGATCCACTTATTCATGATTATCATTCCCCTTCCGCTTCCAGAAAACAGGACGTTTTTCTTTCGCAGAGGAATTTGGACGGAGCTCTTCATACAGTTTCGATATTAAGGATTCTTCTTTAATATCACGAACGACCTGACCGTTAATGGCCAACGATATTTGTCCGGTTTCCTCCGATACGACGATGGACACCGCATCCCCTACTTCACTGATCCCGATGGCCGCCCGGTGCCGGGTGCCCAGCTCCTTGCTGATAAAAGGATTCTCGGACAGCGGCAAATAGCAGGCGGCAGCGGCGATCTGTTGGTTCTGAATGATCACGGCACCGTCATGGAGAGGTGTATTCGGTATAAAAATGTTAATGAGCAGCTGGGAGCTCACCATTGACTGCATAGGAATCCCGGACTCCGTATATTCATTGAGACCTGTCTCCCGTTCAAATACGATTAACGCTCCGATCTTTCTGCGAGCCAAATAGTTCACGGCCTTAATGACTTCGCCGATCAGCTTATTGAGCTGTTCATCTTCCGCCGATGAGCGGCCAAACAGCTTACCCCGCCCCAACTGCTCCAGCGCCCGCCGGAGCTCCGGCTGAAAGATGATAAAGATCGCCAAAATGCCAAAGTTAAATATCTGATTCATAAGCCATTTAAGGGTGTACAGATCAAACCATGTACTGAGCGCCCAGATGATGACTAGGAACAGAATCCCTTTCAACAGCTGAACCGCCCGGGTCCCCCTGACAAGCAAAATGACCTGATAAATGATATATGTAACGATGGCGATGTCAATGATATCTTTAATAGACTCTTTCCACGTTAAGTCCGCAAAATAACTCATACTTAGGCCCCCATACTCCCCTTCATGATGATGGGTCTCTATGTCATTTAATTTCCCCTATATTACCTAGGTTATAACGTACACCTTCAGGTTGCAAGCGGCCGCGGTTTTAAATTGGAACCATTTATAAATTTTGCCAACAAAAAAGACGCCCGCTTTGTCCCAAAGAGGCGCCAATATCCACAAATATCAAGATTTACTAACGATAGGCGACATCAGAGAACATGTTTGTGATTTTATACCATATCCAGTCCATCGCCTGATCAATGCTCTTCACCTGACCCGAAATATGGGCGGTTGAGGCTTGGTACAGCGATCCATCGATGACCGTCAAATTACCTTGGACGTCACCATAGATCTGAGTCTTTCCATTTTCTACCGTCAAATTGCCCGCAATACTCTTGCCTTCAGGCACGATGACCGTGTTCCCTTCAATGACAACTTGATCCAGATCACTGCCTTTAACCACCAGTTGGGTATCCTGATCCCAGAAGCTCACGGTACTAAACAGCATCACTAAGACAAATATAGCCGCGGCTGTAATGGCCGGATGTCTCTTGACCCATGTAAGCCATAGCTGCTGCTTCTTCTGCTTCGGGAGAGAATTCATGATCCGCTCAGTCAGCTCAAGAGATGCAGACGGCGTATGGTGCGTCAGTGAGTACATCAGCATATCCGTCTGTTCCAGCTCTTTAAACTGCATCCGACAGTCAGGGCAGGACAGCATATGGGTCTTAAGCTCCAACTGCTGCTCCTTGGACAAGTCGTCATCTAAATAATCATGCATTAAAGAGACGGCTAATTTGCAATCCATTCTGAGCCAATCCTTTCATTAATATGAATGTATTCAATCTCCCCGGTTCAGGGGCACAGGTCAGTTTCATTTGTAATACGTACAGGTTCTGAAGAAGTTTCAAAACCGAAGCTCATTTTCTATAATTTGGGCTCTAATTTTTTGCGCAAAAATTCGCGACCCCGGTGCACCCTCGTTTTAATCGTTGTTACGGGCATTCCCAGCACATCGCTGATTTCCTGCAAGGACAAATCCTGCAAATACCGAAGGACCATGACCGACTTATACTTCGCCGGAAGGCTCTCGATCGCTTCGTAAATGATCTGCTGCGTCTCCGAGATCAGCGTCTCGCTCTCAGGCGTCCGGTTATCGCTTGGAATCATCGAATACCCGTCCATACCTTCCTGGTCGTTCATCTCAGCATCGAGGGAATAGGTCGGTTTCCTTTTCCTCAGCCGGTCGATGCATAAATTGGTTCCGATGCGGTAAATCCATGTGGAGAATTTCTGATTCTGGTCATACCTGTCCAAATTTTTATATACGCGTAAAAAAGTCTCCTGAACGACGTCCTCCGCTTCGTGGCGGTTGTTCAGCATCCTGTAAGCCAGATGATAAATTTTGTCCTTGTACAGTTCCACAATTTCGGCAAACGCCCGCTGGTCTCCTTTCAGAGCCAGTTTTGTCAGCCGGTTTTCTATATTTTCCATCAAGATTCCCCCAGACTTGCTGATGGGTACGACAACAATTTATTTTTCCATTCAAATCGTAAATGAAGTCTCTCTAAAAAGCAAGACAAGCCGTATAACAGAACAATAGGAAAGCCGCAGCACCTGGGGTTCAGGCACTGAGCTTTCCTATTCTGGCTTCAGGGATGCTTATTGAATAATCGTATCATCAGCCTGTGTTCCGGAGTCCCGAGGCAATGCCGTTGATCGTGAGCAGAACCTCACGCAGCAATTCTGCATTATCCTCATCCTGTTCGCGCAGTCCGCGGAGCTCGCTGAGCAGCTGTACCTGCAAATAGCTGAGCGGATCCACATAAGGATTGCGGAGACGGATCGATTCCTGAATGACAGGCACATTATCCAGAATTTCTTTTTGTCCTGTAATTTTCAAAATCAGCTCTGATGTCAGCTTGAACTCTTCCTCAATCAGTCCGAAGATACGGCGGCGTGCCTCATCGTTGCGGGCCATGCCGGCGTATTCCTTGGCAATGACCATATCCGCCTTGGCGATCGCCATTTGAAGGGAATCGATCAATGAAGTGAAGAAGGAGAACTTCTCGTACATCTCCTGCATCACCTTCAGATTCTCTTCCTTGTTCTGATAAAAGCTCTGAAGGCCTGTACCCGCGGCGTACCATGCAGGAAGCAGGTAGCGGCTTTGGGTCCACGAGAACACCCACGGAATGGCGCGCAGATCTTCAAAACGGTCGGTATTCTTCCGCTTGGAAGGACGCGAACCGATGTTCAGCTCTCCGACTTCAGGAAGCGGCGTGGATTCCTTGAAGAATGCCAGGAAATCCGGATCACGGAAGATCAGATCCTGGTACTTATTCCGGGAAACCTCGGACATCTCGCGCACGATCTCATCCCAATGGGCTTCGTTTGCGTCATCCTCTTCCGGCGAACGCGCGTTGATTGCTGCCGTCACCAGCGCCGATGTTGCCTGTTCCAAACTGCGGTAAGCAATGCCCTTCAGCGAATAGCGCGAGGAAATGACCTCACCCTGCTCGGTGATCTTGATGCCTCCGCCGATGGTAGAAGCCGGCTGAGCCAGAATGCTCCGGTTCAGCGGCATGCCGCCGCGACCCAACGATCCGCCGCGTCCGTGGAAAAATTTCAGCTTAATGCCGAACTCGCTGGCGACAGCCGTCAGCTCTTTCAGAGCAACCCGCAGTTCCCAGTTGGCTGTAACCGCGCCGCCGTCCTTGTTGCTGTCGGAATAACCCAGCATAATTTCCTGAAGGTCGTTCCGGGCCGTAATGCTCTGACGATAAATCGGCAGTTTGAAAAGCCGTCTCATAATTTCCGGAGCGGCGTGCAGGTCCTCTATGGTCTCGAACAGCGGAACCGCCTGCAATGTACATTCTACGGTACCGTCTGGAACTTGCCGGAACAGCCCGACTTCTTTGGCGAAGACCATGACTTCCATAATGTCACTGGCTCCTTCAGCCATACTGATCAGGTAGCTGGTAATGCAATCTTTACCGTAATCCTGCTGTGCTTCCTTGACTACCCGGAATACATCCAGACACTCTTTGGTGCTTGGGCTGTAGTCCTGATATACCGACGAGATCGGTCTCGGTTCGCTCAGCAGCTTCGTGAGCAGCTCAATCTTCTCCTCTTCGGAAAGCGCTGCATAGTCCGGCGTAATGTTGCTCTTCTCCAGGACCTCTTTCATCGCATTCTCATGTTCCTGGCTGTGCTGACGGATATCCAGCGCCGCCGTATGGAACCCGAACAGCTCAACCTGGCGAATTAGCTTCTTGATATAAGTATCTGCTACATAGTCTGCAAAATGGAAGCGAAGACTGCGGTCAATAATGCTCAGGTCTTCAATAAACTCCGCTGGCGAAGCATAGGACTCGGCTGTTCCTTTTTTACTGTCGTCCAGAACGTTCGCGATTTTCTCCATCATGTAAACCAGTTTGATACGGTATGGTTCCTTCGCATTGTTCCAAATATCCCTTTTTGTAACGGTTACATTTGCACGGTCCCGTTCAATGGAATCCTGAAGTTCCTTGGAAACTTCTACTATGGAAGTGCTGAAGCTCAAATACTGCATATATTCAACTAAAATGCGCTGATATTCCCGAATAGCCAGCTTGCGCTGCATACGAAGCGTCTGCGAAGTGATTTCGGCCGTCACAGATGGGTTACCGTCACGGTCGCCGCCGATCCATGAGCCGAATTTCAGGTACGTAGGCGCGTGCCAGAGGTGTCCCGGATAATACTTGGTCAAGCAGCGTTCCAATTCCTGATAGACGTCAGGCAGAACGTGGAACAGCGTCTCATGGAAGTAATACATTCCGTTCCGGACCTCATCCAGTACCGTAGGCTTACGGGCTCTAAGCTCATCCGTCTGCCACAGCGTAATGACTTCGTTCAGCAGCTTCTCCCGAAGCTGTTCGCGCTCGCGGAACGTAAGAGTCGGATTGTCCAGCAGCATGACATCTTCGGAAATCCGTTTATGAATATCCAGAATCGCTCTGCGCATGGCTTCCGTCGGATGGGCGGTCATTACCAGTTCCAAGGACAGGCTCTCAATAATGTCCTGAACTTCTTCAACCGTAAAGTCCCGCTCTTTTAGTTCCTTGATGGCCATCTCGATCGAATCGGGCTGAGCACTTTCTCCAGCTGAGCGCTCATAGTCCCGTTTTCTGCGGATCCGATGATTTTGCTCGGCTATATTCACAAGCTGGAAGTAAATCGCAAAAGCACGAATCACCTGATGGCGAATATCCGGCTCAAGGGTTTCAACCATCTTTTTGAATTCTTCATACAATTCAGGCAAAAAAACAGAACGTAAAGATTTGCTTGTTTCACGGATCTTCTCAACGATATCTAAGAGTTCATTGCCCCCTTGATGGACAAGCACTTCCCCGAGTATGTTCCCCAAGAATCGCACGTCACGCCGCAGCAAGTTGTTTGAATTGCTTTTGTTCGCGGTTACCGTAAGTTCAGTCATGCTACTCCTCCCGTCTCTATCCCGTCTGTATTGCTTTCTCTTTGTTCATACTTTCTTAACATCATACAATAAATCACATCGAAAATCTGCACTTTTATTAAATAAAGCGCAGATTTTCGCGTAAAAACACGATGTAAAATATGTATTTTCATTCAGTCATGCCTAATTCCTGACATATGGTTTACCAGATGTTATGGATAATACGGTAGTTTTCATTCTAAATAAAAAATACCGCATTGAGTTTATTTATGCATAGCCCAGATGCTTCATCCACTATTTACCACGTTAGTTAACTCTTTAAACAAATCATCTCGTTAATATTTAACATGAGGTTAGTTTAACGAAAAATGTCTTTGGACCTTATCATTAACAGCAGATGATTTAACTGTACTCTCTTGTTCATATAGATGTTAGTTCATTGATCAACATAGAACACATATAAAGGAATCATGGGCATACCCAATATTAGATTGTTTTTAGCTAGGCATAATAAAGATTTTTAAGAATGCAATCATGTGGTTATTAACCCTCCACTTAAAAGGGCTAGAGGAGCAAATAAGGCGGTTATAGAGGCAATCAGGTAAAACCTCAGAGAGGTACCTTGTAAACGTGCATAACAGCCCCTGAGGGCATCTCAAATTTAAAAGCGGACCTTCGGCCCACCGCAGAGGTAGATGTTGACGCGCGTCCTGAGCGGGTTCCTTCACTGAAGCCGGCACGGACGGTCGTAC